>JAKLJY010000157.1 GCA_023150895.1 Myxococcota bacterium
CTTGTCATCCACCAACCGCGGAGCGGCTCAGGCAGACCGTCCGGATGTTTTCGGATGGAAGGCGGTTGACAAGCGCATCTACGCCAACCGCTTGCCTCGCACCCTGAAGGCCGCCGCCGCGGAGTATGAGGCGTCCGTCGAGGAGCTGTACCGCCTCGACGCCGTCGCCGCCCGTCTGTGGGTCCTCCTGGAGCAGTGCGACGGCTTGGCGGAAGACGCCCGCCGCGAATCCAAGGGCAGCACGACGCCGGCCGTCTTGGCGGCCCTGCTCGCCGTCGAGCGGGTCCTGAACCAGATCCAGCGCGTCATTGCGCTGCGGCATCGGCTGGATCCGAGTGAGCGGCCGGGGATCACACGGGGCGAGCTCGTCGGCGTGCTGCGGATCGTGTCCGCGTCCGTCGAGGAGCTGGCCCTCGATGAATCGGTGCCGCGCGAGGAGTTCAGATCGCGGCTCGTCGAGATCGTCGCGCGGCGCGCGGGGCTTGCGTTGCCAGCGCCCGACGCTGAACCGGCCCCACGACTGCAGTAGCCGACGCCGCAGCACCCGCCGCGCATCAACCGATTGCCGCAGCGGTTCTACTATGTTACGTCGTAGACCATGAAGTTCACCCTCAAACGGCTGCGGCCGCAAGAGACCGGCCTCCGCGCGGCCCTCCCCGACCTGGAGGCCGCGGTCATGGAGGTGGTCTGGGACCGCTTCCCCGGCGAGTTCACGGTGCGCGACGTGCTCCAGGTGCTCGAAGCGAGCCGGGAGATCGCCTACACGACGGTGATGACGACCGTGGACCGCCTCGCCCACAAGGGCATCCTGGCGCGGGAAACCAGCGGCAAGGCATACGTCTACCGGGCGGCCATCGACCGGGCCGAGTTCCTGGCCGCCGTGGCCCGTCAGCTCGCCGCAGCGGCCCCGGCGATGGGTCGCGAGTCGGCGCTCTCCTTCCTGGTGGAGCTGGTGGGCGAGGCCGATCCCGCGGAGCTGGACCGCCTGCAGCGACTCATCGACGAACGCCGGCGGACGTTGGGGCGCAAGTGAACGGCCTTACCGCCCTGGTCCTGTTCGCGCTGCTTTTCCTCGTCCTGAACGGGGCGTGGAGCGTGCTGATCCAGCAGGCGGCGCGCCCGCTCTACCGCGCGCGCTTGCTGCGGCTCGCACCGGCGCGGCGCGCCGCATGGTCGGCGGCGCTCCTGGCGCTGCCGCCGGCGCTGGCGCTCGCCGTCGTCCTGCCCGTGGTCATCGGCAGCGCGGCCGGATGGATCCCGGTCATCGAGTGGTGCCATCGGATCCACACGCACTGCGACCTCCTGCTGGGCAGCGACTCCGCCACGGAAGTGCTGGTGTACGGGTTGACCGGGGGCGCGCTGGCCGTGGCCCTCGGGGTGGTTTTCGCCCGCCTCGGCGCACCGCTGCTCTGGGCACGACGGCGCGCCAGCGTCACGCTGGCCCCGGCGGATCGTGCCTGCCTCGACCGCGCCCTGGCCCGGTTCGAGGCGCGCGGAGAGGCCCCGCCCCGCGTCGTGGTGATCCCCTCCCTGGGTGGCGGCGCGGCTGTCTTCGGCATCCGGCGGCCGACTGTGATGCTCTCCGCGGACCTGCTCGGCATGCTGGGACCGGATGAGCTGTACGCCGTCCTGCGCCACGAGCGCGCCCACTTCGAGCGGCGGGACGGCCTGTGGAGCCTGGGCATCACGCTGGGCCGGCATCTGTCCCCGTGGCCCGGCGCCGGCCGCGCCCTGGCCACGCTGTGGCACCTGGACCGCGAGATCCTCTGCGACGGGCAGGCCGTACGCGACGGCGCGGATCCGCTCGCCCTGGCGCAATCGCTCGTGACCGCGGCCCGGCTTCCGCGCCGCTTGCCCCCGTGGTGGGCGCCGGCGCTGGTCGATGGTGCCGGCTTCGCCCTGTCGGAGCGCGTCCAACGCCTCCTCGCTGACCGCCAGACCGGCGAGTCGGACGCCCCGACCGTCCTGGCCGTTTGCGCGGCGCTGGTCCTGGCCGCCGCGGCGTGCTCCGCCTTCGCCGGGGAGGCGCTGTTGTCCCTCCACTGCCTCGTCGAGGAGGGCGTCCACCTCCTGTCCTGATCCCGACCGGATCCCTTCCACGGCGGGCGACAGTCCGCCTTTTTTCGGAGTCAATCTACGATGGTACATCGTAGGTGTTTCACCTGGCTGCTGGCAGCGATGCCGGCCCTGGCCCAATCCCAACCCCTGGACGCCGAGCGGGCCATCGCCACCGCCTTCGAGCGCAGCCCCACCCTTGCTGCGGCGCGCGAGGCGGTCCGTGAGGCCGAGGCCCGGGTCGTCTCCGCCGGCACGTATCCCCTCAACCCCGTGCTGGGCGTCGAAGCGGGCGCGCGCCGCGGCCCCGGGGACACGGCCGCGGACCTGAGCATTGAGCTGGCCCAGGGCATCGAGCTGGCGGGACAGACCGGGAAGCGGGAGACCGCGGCGGCCGCCGACCTGCGACGTGCCCGCGCCGAGTTCGAGGCCACCCGCCGCAGCCTCGCGGCGCAGGTCCGCATCGCCTTCGTCGAGGTCCTGCGGGCGCGGGACCTGCGGGCGCTGGAGGAGGCGCTGGCCGACCTGAGCGCGGCGCACGTCAACGCGGCGGAGAAGCGCCTCTCCGCCGGGGCCGCGACGCGCCTGGACCTCAATCTCGCGCGGGCCGAGGCCGGGCGCGCGGGGGCCGAGCGGGCCGCCGCCCGCGGCGCCGAGAGGGTCGCGTTGGCCCTGCTGGCCGAAGTCCTGGGCCTGGGCGCGGAGGCGACCGTCGAGGTGGCCGGGGACCTGACGCTGCTCGAAACTGCGGTGCCGCCGCTCGAAACCCTCCGCCGGCAGGCCACCGAACATCGGCCTGAGCTGCTGGCGGTCCGGCATGGGCTGGACGCGGCGCGGGCGCGCATCGAAGCGGCCAGGGCCGAGGGCCTTCCGGACCTGGAGGTGGGTGCGTTCTTCCGCCGGGAGGGCGCCGAGGAGACCATCGCCGGCGGCGCGCTGAGCTGGCCTTTGCCCTTCTTCGCCCGCAACCAGGGCGGGCTCCAGGAGGCCCTTGCCGCCGCGCGCCGTCTCGCCGCCGAGCAGGCCGCCGCGGGGCTGCGCGTCGATCAGGAGGTGCTCGTCGCCGCCGCCGAGCGGACGGCGGCCCAGGAGGCCGCCCAGGCCCTGCTCGGGCAGGTCGCGGGCTCCCTGGACGACAACCTGCGGCTGCTCCAGCGCGCCTTCGAGGCCGGCGAGATCGGCGGCACGGAGCTGCTGGTCGCGCGCCGCGAATTCCGCGAGCGCGGCCGCGAGCTGGTCGAAGCCCTCGCGGCCGCCGAGCGCGCCCGCATCCGGCTGGAGCTGGCCACCGGCACCCTCACCCTCCCTGCGGAGAAGTCCCCATGAGCGCACGACGACTGCTCGCCCTGGCCCTGCTGGCCGCCGCCTGCTCCAAAGCCCCACCCGAGAAGGGCGGCGAGAAGCATGAGCACGAGAAACACGAGGCGCACGGCGACGAACACGAGGCGCACGGCGACGAACACGACGAACACGCCGAGGCCGAGTCGGATCACGTCGAGCTGACGCCCGAGGCGGCGGCCCGGATCACCGTGACCACGGCCCCCGTCGAGGCCCGCGACCTGCTGGGCGAGATCGTCACCACCGCCGAGGTGGGTTTCGACCAGGACCATCTGGCCCACGTGACGCCGCGGCTGGGCGGCCGCGTGCACGAGGTGCGGGGAAACCTGGGTCAGCGAGTCGCACCCGGGGAGGTCCTGGCGGTCATCGACTCCACGGAGCTGGGCCGGGCGCGCGCCGAATACCTCCAGGCCCGCTCGCAGGCCAACCTCGCCGCGCAGAGCCTCGCCCGGCAGGAGGAGCTGGCGCGCGAGCAGATCGTCTCCGCGCAGGCCCTGGCCCAGGCCCGCGCCGAGGACGCCGAGGCCCGCTCCCGGCTGGACACCGCGCGCGAGATGCTGCGCCTCTACGGCCTCGACGCCGCCCAGATCGAGCGCACCCGCTCGGGCGATGCGCGCTCGGCGCTCTTCGAGGTGCGCGCGCCCATCCCGGGGCAGATCGTGGAGAAGCACCTCACCCGCGGCGAGCTGGTCGATCCCGAGCACCGCCTCTTCACCATCGCCGAGACGGGGCGGGTGTGGATCTGGATCGACGTGTACGAGCGAGACCTGGGCCGGGTCCACATGGACGACACCGCCGAGGTCCGGCTGGACGCCTTCCCGGAGCGCCTCTTCCGCGGCAAGGTGTCATTCGTGGCCGTCCAGGTCGATCCGGCCACGCGCACGGGGCGGGCGCGTATCGAGGTGGAGAACCCCGACGGGCTGCTGCGTCCGGGCATGTTCGCCCGCGTGCGCCTGACCGATCCCCACGCCGCCGCCAACGGCCGCTCGCTGGTCATCCCCGCGGCCGCCGTCCAGCGGACGCCGGAAGGTCCCGTCGCGTTCGTGCAAGAGGGCGAACGGAAATACGAGCGCCGGCGCCTCCGCCTCGGCCGCAAGACCCCCGACTACGTAGAGGTCCTGGACGGCCTGCAGCCGGCGGAGCCCGTGGTGGTGCAGGGCGCGTTCCTGCTGAAGTCGGAGGCCGCCAAGGGTTCGATGGGCGGCGGCCACGAGCACTGAGGAGGAGAGATGATCACCCGCATCGTCGATGCCTCCCTGAACAACCGCGCCCTGGTCGTCATCCTCTGGCTCCTGCTCGCCATCGCCGGTCTCGACGCGCTCCGCAAGCTGCCCATCGACGCCGTCCCGGACGTGACCAACGTCCAGGTCCAGATCCTCACGAACAGCCCCGGCCTCGCCCCCGAGGAGGTGGAGCGGCTCATCACGGTCCCGGTGGAGTACGCGATGAGCGGCCTGCCCGACCTGGAGGAGGTGCGCTCGGTCTCCAAGTTCGGACTCTCCGTGGTGACCGTCGTCTTCGAGGACGGCACCGACATCTACTGGGCGCGCCAGCTCGTCGGCGAGCGCCTCGCCGCCGCCCGCGAGGAGATCCCCGAGGGCTACGGCGAGCCCGAGATGGGGCCGATCTCCACCGGCCTGGGCGAAATCTACCAGTTCGAGGTGCGCGGCGAGCCCGCCTGCGCGGCCGGGGCGCCGGACACGCCGCAGTGTTACTCCCCGATGGAGCTGCGGGAGATCCTGGACTGGTTCGTCGTCCCGCAGCTCCGCGCCGTGCCCGGGATCGTCGAGGTCAACCCGTTCGGGGGCGAGCTGAAGACGTGGCAGGTGACGGTCGATCCCGAGAAGCTGACCGCCCGCGGCCTGAGCGTCGGCGAGGTCTTCGCGGCACTCCAGGCCAACAACCGCAACGCGGGCGGGGGCTACATCGAGCACCACGGCGAGCAGTACCTCGTCCGCGGCGAGGGGCTGGTCGAGCGCCCGGAGGACCTGGGCGACATCGTGCTGCGCGCGGAGTCCCAAGGCGCGCCGGTCCACGTGCACGACGTGGCCCGCGTCGAGTTCGCGCCCATGATCCGCCAGGGCGCGGTCACGCGAGACGGCCGCGGCGAGGCCGTCGTCGGCATCGTGATGATGCTGATGGGCGAGAACGCGCGGGCCGTCGTGGATCGGGTCAACGCCCGGGCCGACGAGCTGCGCAAGGGTCTGCCCCCCGGCGTGACCCTGGACGCGTTCTACGACCGCACCGAGCTGGTCCGGGCCACCATCCACACCGTGGCCAAGAACCTCGCGGAGGGCGGCGTGCTGGTCATCGCCGTGCTGCTCCTGCTGCTCGGCAACCTGCGCGGCGGCCTCATCGTGGCCCTGTCCATCCCGCTGTCCATGCTCTTCGCCTTCATCGGCATGCGCGCCGCGGGGCTATCGGGGAACCTCATGAGCCTGGGCGCCATCGACTTCGGCCTCATCGTGGACGGCTCGGTGGTGATGATCGAGAACATCGTCCGCGTCCTGAGCCATGCCGAGCCGGGCGTGCCGCACCTGGAGCGGGTGCGCGCGGCTGCCCGACAGGTGGCGCGGCCGGTCGTGTTCGCCGTGGGCATCATCGTCATCGTGTACCTGCCCATCCTGGCCCTGCGGGGCGTCGAGGGGCGGATGTTCGCGCCGATGGCCCTGACGGTGGTCTTCGCCCTCGCCGGCTCGCTGGTGTGCGCGCTGACGCTCATGCCCGTGCTGGCGAGCCTGCTCCTGAAGCGGGTCGCCGAGCGCGAGCCGCGCCTCTTCGGTTGGGTCCGGGGCCGCTACGAGCCGGTGTTGCAGGCCGTCATGCGCCGCCCGCGTCGCACCGCCGCGCTGGCGGTGGCCCTCTTCGCGGGGAGCCTGGGCATCGTGCCCCTGCTGGGGGCCGAGTTCATCCCGCGCCTGGACGAAGGGGCCATCGCGCTGCAGATCTGGCGGGTCCCCAGCATCTCGCTGGAGCAGTCCAACGCGCTGAGCACCCTCGCGGAGCAGGTCATCGTCGAGCAGTTCGGGGACGAGGTGTCCACCGTCGTCTCCCGGACCGGCCGCGCCGAGATCGCCACGGACCCGATGGGCGTGGAGATCAGCGACGTGTACGTCATGCTCAAACCGCGCGAGGGCTGGCGCTTCGACTCCAAGGAGTCCCTGGTCGCCGCCCTGGACGAGGCCCTCAAGAAGAACGTGCCCGCGGCCATCTTCAGCTACTCCCAGCCCATCGAGCTGCGCGTCGCCGAGCTGATCTCCGGCGTGCGCTCGGACGTGGCGGTCCACGTCTACGGGGACGATCTGGCCCTGCTCAAGTCCAAGGGCGACGAGATCGCCGGCGTGTTGAGCGAGGTCCCCGGGGCGGCGGAGGCCAAGGCCGAACAGACCGCCGGCCTGCCGCTCCTGCGGGTGCGCGTGGACCGTCCCGCGCTGGCACGCTACGGGCTCAACGCCGAGGCGGTCCTGGACGTGATCGAGGCCCTGGGCGGCAAACGCGCCGGCACGATCCTGGAGGGTCAGAAGCGGTTCGACCTGCTGGTGCGCTTCGCCCCTGAGGCGCGCAGCGATCCCGACCGGGTCCGCGACCTCAAGGTCATCGGCCCCGCGCCGGAGGGCGGCACCCGTCTCATCCCCTTGTCCCAGCTCGCGGAGATCGAGGTGGAGGACGGCCCGGCGCAGATCAGCCGCGACCGCCTCAGCCGGCGCATCAACGTGGAGGTCAACGTGCGCGGCCGCGATCTGGCCTCCTTCGTGCGCGAGGCGCAGCGCCGGGTGGAGGCCGAGGTGCAGGTCCCGCCGGGCTGGACCGTGGAGTGGGGCGGGCAGTTCGAGAACCTGGAGGCGGCGTCGCAGCGGCTCGGGATCCTCGTGCCGCTGGCCCTGGTCCTGATCTTCGTGCTGCTCTTCACGGCGTTCGGCTCGGAGGGGCTGGCGGCGCTGGTCTTCTTCAACGTGCCGCTGGCCATCACGGGCGGGCTGGTCGCGCTGTGGGCGCGGGGCTACCCGCTCTCCATCTCGGCGGGGGTGGGGTTCATCGCGCTGTTCGGCGTGGCGGTGCTCAACGGCGTCGTGTTGGTGTCCTACATCGTGGAGCGGCGGGGGGCTGGCCTGGAGCCGGGCGACGCCGCCCTGGACGCTGCCCGCACGCGCCTTCGCCCGGTGCTGATGACTGCGCTTGTGGCCTCGCTGGGTTTCGTGCCGATGGCCCTGGCCACGAGCGCCGGGGCCGAGGTGCAGCGGCCCCTGGCCACGGTGGTCATCGGCGGGCTCGTGACCTCCACGCTGCTCACGTTGCTCGTGCTGCCCGCGCTGTACGCGCGCTTCTGGGGGCGGCGCGCGGCCGCAAGCGTTTCGCCCGGGGATCGCCCCGTGACCGGGGCGTGACGCGGAGACCGCCCCGGGCGGCCTGGAGACAGGCACGCCGGATGCACGACTTCCGGGGTTGGCGGGCCGGGACTGGAGGTGGTGGCCATGAAGAAGCTCACGACGACGATCCTGGGGCTGCTCGTGTTCGGGTGTGGCGACGATGGGGCGTCGAACGGCGCCGCGTCGGCCACGGACGTGTACGGGCACTTCGACGACGAGACGGCGGCCGTGGAGACCGGCCTGACCGCGCACCGGGACGAGATCGACGGCGCGGCCAGCCTGGACGCCGTGGCCCGCCTGGAGCGTGACTACCGCGACCGCATGCGGGCGCACCTCGACACGCTCGGCTCGATCTGCGAGATGATGGGCGCGTGCATGCGCGGCGCCGGCATGGAAGGCATGGGCACCCACACGGACGCGCTCGCGGACGAGGTCGGTTCGGCCCGTGGAGAGCTGGAGCGGCACTTCGGGGCGATGGAGGGGATGGACGACCTGGACGACCTGGACGCCGCCCGTGCCGAAGAGCTCCGCCACGGGGGCGCGATGGACGCCCTGTTCGGTCAAATGCGCACCCACCGGCGAGAGCTGCGGCAGGGCGCAGGCTCGTCCTGGTCCTGCGACGACTGGGACGACGACCGCGCCATGGGCCGGATGGAGGGCGGCTGCCCTCACTGCTGGTAGGGTCCCGCGGAAGCAACGTGAGGAGGACGAGATGTACGGGTTCACGATCCGGATTCCGGGTGCCTTCGAGGTGGTCGTCGCCCGCGTGCCCGAGGAGTTGAAAAGGGAGGGCTTCGGCGTCCTCGCCGACATCGACGTGCAGGCCACGCTCAAGGCCAAGCTGGGTGTGAAACGCCTGCCCTACCGAAATCTCGGCGCGTGCAACCGGCCATTGGCCCACCGGGCCATCGAGGCGGAGCCGGACATCGGCCTGTTCCTCCCGTGCAACGTCATCGTCCCGCGGGAAAAGGATGGCCGAAACGTGATGGGATTCATGGAGCCGGCGGCTGTCCTCGCGCCGGCCGAGCGTCCCGAGCTGGAGACCGTCGGCACGGAGGTGCGCGCCCGACCTCTGCGGGTGCGCGACACTCTCGCCAGGGCTTGACAGTCCTGACGGAGGGGGATGCGCCTGGAGCCTTGCTCGCCTCGGCGCGGTGAGATACAGTCGCGGCGTCTATGCGCAGGCTCCTCTGGCTCGTGTTGTTCTTCGGTTTCCTCGGCCACGCCACCGGGGTCTTTGCGGCCGCGCAGTCTGACGAGTGCGCGGAGTCGTGCCCCGACGACGGGCCGGAGAAGCACTGCCCGCCCACCTGCACGCACTGTGTCTGCGGGGCGCCGCTGGCGGTCGGGGTCCCCGCCGTGAGCTTCACGCCCGAGCCGACCTGGGTGCTGCCCGAATGCGCCCCCGACGAGCCCCTCCCCTTCATCCCGGCGGCGCCTCCGCCGCCCGATCCCCGCAAGCTCCTCCGCGTCCCCCGGTGACCTCCGCCCCCGCGTGAGGTCTTCCACAGGAACCGCGAAGTCCGGCGCCGCAGCGCCGCCATCCGCGGCGCGCCGACGCGCCCGCGAGAGGAGTCTCCCATGATCCGCTCCCTGTCCCTCTGCCTGCTGGCCGCCGCGTTCGCGGCCTGCTCCCCCAAGTCCGAGCCCACGGCAGCCCAGAAGGCCGGGCCGACGGCCGAGGCCCACGCCGCGGCCACCGCGAAGCCCGGCACCTGGGAGGACTGGTGCGACGAGCATCAGGTCCCCGAGTCCCAGTGCACGGGCTGCAACCCGAGCCTCATCCCGGCCTTCAAGGCCACCAAGGATTGGTGCGAGGAGCATGCCGTGCCCGAGTCGCAGTGCCTCAAGTGCAACCCGGCGTTGAAGATCACCCGCCCGCCCAAGAAAGCGGGGAACTGAGCCATGCGTTTCACGATCCTCTGCCTCCTCGCGGGGGCGACGGTGGGGTGCGCTCGGAGCACGCCATCACCCGAGCCGCAGAAAAACCCGCCTGCGACCGCCGCCCCTCTGGCCGCCGACATATGCAAAGAACACGGCGTCCTCGAAGCCGTCTGTACCAAGTGCAACCCCAAGCTGATCGCGGTCTTCCAGGCCAAGGGCGACTGGTGCGCCGAGCACGGTTTCCCCGAGTCCTTCTGCCCGATCTGCCACCCCGAGCGGGGCGGCCGACCGGTCGAGGCGGTCGCGGCCGACGGCGCCCCGGCCGACGGCACCAAGGTCCGGTTCAAGGCGGCGGAGACGGCCGGCCTCGCGGGGATCGAGACGGTCATCGTCGAGCAGCGCCCGGGCGGCGCCAGCCTGCCCGCGCTCGCCCGCCTCGCCTTCGACGCCACGAAGCGCGCGGAGATCAACGCTCGCGCCGCAGGGGTCGTCCGCGAGATCGACGCCGACATCGGCACCCGGGTGAAGATGGGTGATCCCCTGGCCGTCGTGGAGAGCGCCACGGTGGGCGCCGACCAGAGCCGCCTGCGCGCGGCGGAGTCCCGTGTCCGCGCGGCCGAGGCCACCTACGAGCGGGAGCAGAAGCTGGTCGAGGACGGGGTCAGCTCGCGACGCGACGCCGTGTCGGCGCACACCGAGCTGGACGCCGCGCGCGCCGAGCTGGAGTCGCTCCGCGCTTCGCTCGGCATGGTAGGCGGGACCGGCGGGGCCGGCCGCTTCACGCTGCGTGCTCCGCTCGCGGGCGTGGTGATCCGCCGGCAGGCCAGCATCGGGCGACTCGTCGGTCCGGAGGAGCTGCTCTTCGAGGTGGCCGACACGAGCACCCTTTGGGCGGAGATCGAAGTGCCGGAGCGGGAGGCCGCCCGCGTTGAGCTCGGTCAGGCGGTGACCTTCGAGCTGGACGCCGTCCGGGGCCGCACCTTCGAGGGCCGCATCGAGTACCTGGCCCCTGAGGTGGACCGCCGCACCCGCACGGTGCAGGCACGAGCGACGGTGCCCAACCCGGACGGGAAGCTTCGCGCCAACATGTTCGCCAATGCGCGGATTGCCCTGGCCGCCGACCAGCCCACGGTGCTCGTCCCGCGCACGGCCCTCCAGCGGGCCAAGGGGGTGCCGCTGGTCTTCGTCCGCAAGGGCGAGGCCGAGTTCGAGGCCCGGCGTGTGAAGACGGGTTTCGCCGACGCCGAGTCGGTCGAGGTCACCGCCGGCCTGAAAGCCGGGGAGGTCGTGGCCACCGAGGGCAGCTTCCTGCTCAAGACCGAGACCCTCAAGGACAGCATCGGCGCCGGCTGCAGTGACGGGGACTGAAATGCTCAACGCCGTCATCTCCTGGTCTCTGCGCCACCGCGTGGCCGTCGTGCTCCTCTGGCTGGGCGTCGCGGCCGCCGGCGTGCTGGCCTTCCGCCGCCTGCCCATCGACGCCTTCCCCGACACCACGCCCGTGCAGGTGCAGGTCAACACCGTCGCGCCGGCCCTCTCGCCGGTGGAGATCGAGCTCCAGATCACCGCCCCCGTGGAGCAGGTCCTCTCCGGGCTCCCCGGTCTGCACGAGGTTCGCTCCCTGTCCCGCTTCGGGCTCTCCCAGGTGACCCTCACCTTCGAGGACGGCACGGACATCTACCTCGCCCGCCAGGTGGTCTCGGAGCGCCTGGGGAACGCCGACCTCCCCGAGGGCATCGACAAGCCCCAGCTCGGCCCGGTGGCCACCGGCCTGGGCGAGGTCTTCCACTACCTGGTCACGGGCGACGGGCACTCGCTCTCCGAGCTGCGCACCGCCCAGGACTGGATCATCAAGCCGCAGCTCCGCTCCGTGCCCGGCGTCGCCGAGGTCAACGGCTGGGGCGGCGACGAACGCCAGATCCACGTGGTGGTCGATCCCTCCGATCTGCGCACACACGACCTGACATTGGCCCAGCTCGTGGAGGCCATCGAGCACAACAACCTGAACGTGGGCGGTGGCACGCTCGACCTCGCCGGCGAGTCGCAGCTGCTCCGGGGCCTGGGCGGCATCACCCGGCCCGAGGACGTGGAGAAGATCGTCATCGCCGCGCACGACGGGGTCCCGGTGCGGGTGGCGGACGTGGCCCGGGTGGTCGAGGGCCGCGAGATCCGCCGGGCGGCCGTGACCGCCGGCGGCGAGGGCGAGGCGGTGCTGGGCCTGGGTTTCATGCTCATGGGGGAGAACAGCCACGAGGTGACGGGCGCGCTGGCGGCCCGGCTCGCGGAGGTCAGCAAGACCCTCCCCGAGGGCATCGCGGCCACGCCCGTCTACGAGCGCACCTGGCTCGTGGACAAGGTCCTCCACACGGTCCGCAACAACCTCATCGAGGGCGCGCTGCTGGTCATCGCGGTGCTGTTCGCGCTGCTGGGCAGCCTTCGCGCCGGCCTCATCGTGGCCCTGGCCATCCCCCTGTCCATGCTCTTCGCCTTCGACCTGATGACCCGCGTGGGCATCGCCGGCAGCCTGATGAGCCTGGGCGCCATCGACTTCGGCCTCGTGGTGGACAGCTCGGTGATCATGGTGGAGAACGCCGTGCGGCGGCTCGCCCACGACCAATCGAACCGGAGCCGGCTGGAGGTCGTGCGGGACGCGGCCATCGAGGTGCGCAAGCCCACGATGTTCGGCGAGCTGATCATCCTCATCGTCTACCTGCCGATCCTGGCCCTGGAGGGCATCGAGGGGAAGCTGTTCCGCCCCATGGCCCTGACGGTGGTCTTCGCGCTCGTGGGCTCGATGCTGCTCTCGCTCACGCTCATGCCGGTGCTGGCCAGCTTCGCCCTGCCGCGCCGCCTTTCGGAGCGCGACGGGTGGCTCGTGCGGGTGATGAAGGGCGCGTACCGTCCCGTGCTGAGCTTCGCGCTGCGCTGGCGCGCGGCCGTGCTGCTGGGGGCCTTGCTCGTCGTGGCCAACGCCACGTTCCTGGCCACGCGGTTGGGCGCGGAGTTCGTCCCGCGTCTGCGCGAGGGCACGCTCGTGGTCAACACGGTGCGCCTGGCGGGTGTCTCGGTCGAGGAGTCCGTACGCTATGGCACACGGATTGAGCGCGTCCTGCTCGACCGCTTCCCGGACGAGATCGAGCGCGTCTGGACGCGCACCGGCACGCCCGAGGTGGCCACGGACCCGATGGGCGTGGAGCTCTCCGACGTGTTCGTCACCCTGCGCCCCGTCGAGGACTGGAAGCGCGCCGAGACGCAGGAGGAGTTGGTCGAGGAGATGGAGAAAGTCATCTCCACGCTGCCAGGCATGCGCGCCTCGTTCCTCCAGCCCATCGAGATGCGGGTCAACGAGATGATCGCCGGCGTGCGTTCGGACCTGGGCGTCAAGCTCTTCGGCGACGACCTGGAGCAGCTCAAGGCCAAGGCCCGGGAGATCGAGACGGTGCTGAAGTCCGTGCCCGGCGCCGATGACGTGAGCACCGAGCAGGTCACCGGCCAGCCCATGGTGCAGGTCGAAGTGGACCGGGACGCCGCCGCGCGTCACGGGATCCCGGCAAGGGAGATCCTGGCCTTCGTCGAGGCCGTGGGCGGGCGCAAGGTGGGGGAGCTGCGGGAGGGCGACCGCCGCTTCCCCATCGCCGTGCGGATCGACGACCGCTACCGGCTGGACGCGGGCACCCTGGCCGGCATCCTGGTCACGGCGGCCAACGGGGAGCAGGTGCCCCTCTCGCTGCTGGCGACGATTCGCGCGGACGAGGGGCCGGCGACCATCAACCGCGAGTGGGGCAAGCGCCGCATCGTGGTGCAGTGCAACATCCGGGGGCGGGACGTGGCCTCGTTCGTGGCCGAGGCGCGGGCGCGCATCGAAACAGAAGTGGCCCTGCCGGCGGGATGGTTCGTGCGGTACGGCGGCCAGTTCGAGCACCTGGAGGAGGCCAGCGCGCGGCTGATGATCGTGGTGCCCGTGGCGCTCGTGCTGATCTTCGGCCTCCTGTACATCACCTACGGGCGGGTGCTCGACGCGGCCCGGGTGTTTACCGGCGTGCCCTTCGCGGCGGTGGGCGGGGTGGTGGCGCTCTGGCTGCGAGAGATCCCGTTCAGCATCTCGGCCGGGGTGGGCTTCGTGGCCCTGTCCGGCGTGGCGGTGCTGGGTGACATGGTCCTCGTTTCGACGATCCGCCAGCTCACGGACGAGGGGCGGCCCGTCGGGGAGGCGGTCCTGGAGGCCGCCGACCGGCGCCTGCGGCCCGTGGTGATGACCGCGCTCGTGGCCAGCCTGGGCTTCCTGCCGATGGCCTTGAACACGGGTGTGGGGGCCGAGGCCCAGCGCCCGCTGGCCACGGTGGTGATCGGCGGCGTGATCTCCTCCACGCTGCTCACGCTGGTGGTGCTGCCGGTGCTGTACGTCGTCATGGCGGCGCGGCGAGCGCCCCAGGCATCGGTCGCGGCCGAGGCCGGGGAGGCGGCGGCATGAAATGGCTCCTCGCACTGGTCCTCTCGTGGCCGCTCCACGCGTTCGCGGACGAGGGCCTCACGCTCGACGCCGCGCTGCGGACCGCCTTCGAGCGCAGCCCCGCCCTGGCTGAGGCCGACGCCGCGGTCCAAGCCGCCGAGGCCCGCGCCCTCGCCGCCGGGACGTACCCCTTCAACCCCGAGCTGCGCGGCGAGGCCGGCGCGCGCACGGGGCCGGACGACACGGCCGCCGACTGGGGCATTGAGATCGGGCAGACCATCGAGCTGGCGGGGCAGACGGGCAAGCGGGAGTCCGCGGCGCAAGCGGAGGTCAAGCGGGCGCGCGCCGAGCGCGACGTGGCCCGGCGCGCCCTGGCCGCTCGAGTCCGGCTGGCCTACCTGGAGGCGTGTCGGGCGCGGGACCTGTTGCAGATCGAGACGGCGCAGGCGGCCCTGGCCCGCGAGCTGGCGGGCACGGTGGAGCGGCGGCTGGAGGCCGGCGCGGCGACGCGCCTGGAGCTGAACGTGACTCGCACGGAGAGCGGGCGCGCGGAGGCGCGGGCTCGCGGCGCGGAAGGACGCTACCGCGTCGTGCGCGGCGCCCTCGCCGAGGCCGTGGGGCTGGCCGCCGCGGTCGGGGTCGAACCAGTGGATGTCCTGAAAGCGCCAGACGATGCGCCCATCCCCTCCATGCCGGCGCTGCTCGCCCGAGCCAAGGAGCACCGCCCCGAGCTCCTGACCCTGAACACCGCACGCGAGGCGGCGCAGCGGCGGGTGGAGGCGGCCGAGTCCGAGGCCGTGCCGGATCTGGGGCTGTCGGCGTTCGTGCAGCGCGAGGGCGGCCGGGAGACCATCGTGGGCGGAGGTCTGTCCCTGCCGCTGCCCGTGTTCGACCGCAACCAGGGCGGGGTGGCGGAGGCTCACACGGAGGTGGCCCGTCTCGGGGCCAAGAGCGCCGCAATCTCGCTCCGGATCGAGTCGCAGGTCGTGCAGGCCGCGGCCGAGCTGGCCTCCGCCATGGGCGCGGTCGAGGCCCTGCGCGGCAACATGGCCACCCTGGAAGAGAGCGCCAACCTCCTCCGGCAGGCCGCCGAGGCCGGCAAGATCGCCCCCTCGGAGGTGCTGCTGGTGCGCCAGCAGACGCGCGACGCCGCGCGGGAGCTGCTGGAAGCCGTGGCCGAGGCGGGGCGCGCCCGCGTGCTCCTCGATCTGGCGACGGGGACCACCCCGTTGCCCCCCGACGACGGCAAGGAGCAGTGATGGCCTGCACCGACGATTGTCACTCGGAGGCGCCGGTGGAAGCGCCCCGCCTCCTCCACACGCCCGAGATCCTGGCCTCGCTCCTGGGCTGGGCGTTCGTGGTCGCGGCGCTCGTCAGCTCCGCTCTCGGGGCCACGGGCATCGCCACCATCCTGTACGCCGTGGGGATCGTCGCGGCGGGGTTCATCTTCGCCCGCGAGGCGGTCGATGGGCTGGGCGAACGGAAGATCGGCATCGAGCTGCTCATGACCGTGGCCATCGCCGGCGCCGCGGCCCTGGGCCAGTGGCGGGAGGCGGCCCTCGTGGCCGGCCTGTATTCCATCTCCGAGGCCCTGGAGAGCTACACGCTCCGCCGGACGCGCCACGCGATCCGCGGGCTGATGGCCCTGGTCCCCCCCACGGCCCGGGTCCTGCGGGACGGCGGCGAGCGCGAGGTGCCGGTCGAGGAAGTGCAGGCGGGCGAGAGGGTCGTCGTGCGGCCCGGCGAGGCGATCCCCGTGGACGGCCTGATCCGCGAGGGCGCCTCGGCCATCGACGAGAGCGCGGTCACTGGGGAGTCCATGCCCGTGGACCGCCAGCCCGGGGCCGAGGTTTTCGCCGGGACGGTCAACGGCAACGGCGCGCTGGTCGTCGAGGCCACGCGCCCCGCGGAGGACAACACGGTCCACCGCATCATCGCCCTGGTGGAGAAGGCGCAGGCCCAGAAAGGCCGCGCCCAGCTCATAGTGGAGCGGTTCGGCCGAATCTACAGCCCGGCGGTCCTCGGGGTGGCCGTCCTGCTCGCCCTCGTGCCGCTGCTCGCCGGCTGGGACGCGGCGTGGTGGGCCGGGCGGGCGGTGAGCTTCCTCGTGGCGGCCTCTCCCTGCGCGCTCGCTGTGGCCACGCCGGTCACGCTCGTGGCCGCCATCGGCTCCGCGGCGCGCCGCGGAGTGCTCATCAAGGGCGGCGTCGTCCTGGAGGCGCTGGGACGGACGCGGGCCATCGCCCTCGACAAGACGGGCACGCTCACGCACGGACGCCCCGAGGTCACCGACACGCTGGCCCTGGAGGGTGACGAGTCCTCGTTGTTGCGCACGGCCGCGGCCGTCGAGCAGTTCTCGGAGCACCCCCTCGGGCGCGCCATCGTCGAGTCGGCACGCGCGCGAGGGGAGACCGTGCCCGGTGCCCGCCACTTCGCGGCCCTCACCGCCGCCGGCGTCACCGCGGAGGTCGAGGGGGCGCAGGTCGCCGTGCTCAAGCCGGAAGCGGCGAAAGCGCGTGGCCTGCAGGTGCCGCAGGACGCGGCGGGCTGGCAGGCGGAGATGCAAGCGGCCGGACGGTCGGTCGTGATGGTGCTCCGCGGTGAACACCTGCTGGGCCTGATCGCGCTCGCGGATACGGTGCGACCAGAGGCGCCCGGCCTCTTGGCCAACCTGCGCGCCGCAGGCGTCGAGCACGTCGTCATGCTCACCGGCGACAATCCCGGCACCGCGAACGCCATCGCAGCCCAGACGGGGCTCACGGAGGTCATGGCGGGCCTCCTCCCCGAACAGAAGGTCGCGCACGTCTCGGCGCTCCGCGCGAAATACGGCGGCGTGGTCATGGTGGGCGATGGCATCAACGACGCGCCGGCGCTCGCCGCCGCCTCCGTGGGCATCGCCATGGGCACCGGGGGCTCGGACGCGGCGCTCGCCGCGGCGGACGTGGCGCTCGTGGGCGACGACCTCTCCAAGCTCCACGAGGTCATCCTCCTGGGGCGTCGCGCTCGGCGAGTCATCCTGCAGAACATCGCCGCGGCGCTGCTCATCGTCGTTGTCCTTGTTGCCGGGACGTTCCTGGCGGACCTGAGCATGTTCGCCGCGGTCGTGGGGCACGAGGGCAGCGAGGTGCTGATCATCCTCAACGGGATGCGCTTGGCGTTGCGCAGGTAGTGGCTGCGAGCCCGCCCCGTGCGTGGAAAGATGTTGTCGCACCGCCCCTGGGAGGCCCCGGATGAGCGACGACGAGGACGAGTTCGAGCCATACGACCCGATGCCGCATCTCACCGTGCTCGACCTGGCGAGGGAGCGGGAGCTGTTCGACCTCGTCCGGCCTGAGGTGGAGGCCCTGCTCGACGGCAAGTCCCGCGGGTCCGTCACCGACCTCGTGGCCGCCGAGATCCGGCGGCGACTGGAGGCGCACGAGATCGAGGCGTCCCGTGAAGGGCTCCTGCGTGGCCTGCGCCTTGCCCTGACCGACCCGGCCCATCGCCAGCTCCAGGCCGAGATCGCTGCCGCGGTCGCCGCCCACCTGTCCCCCGACGCGCAACGCCTGCCGCGGGGTGAAGTCCTGAACGCCATCAAGGAGCTGTTGGCGGTGGCCGACAAGGATCGGGGCTACTTCATGGAGGCCCAGCGCGAGTTCCTGAAGTGGCTGGGGCGCGTGTTCCTGGAGACCCTGACCCGGGTCGAGATCGACGAGGAGGCGGCCGACCTGCTGCGCAAGGTAGGGGAGTACGACACCGACGCCGCCATTCAGCTCCTGGAACGCGACATCGCCTTCGCCATGCACCCGCTGGTGGCCTTTCGGTTGGTGACGTGGCGCAAGACATCCCTTGCCGCCGCGGAGGATCCCCACATCCCGGAGTGGGCCAAGAAGGTGGACCCGAGCTTCGCCGCCCGCCGGCAGGCCAACGTGGATCGCGCCGCGCGAGCGGCCAAGCTCCTCGCCGATCCGGCTCTGAAGGTGTCGGGGGGCATCGACCCGGGGAACCTCAGGTTCACGACGGCCCTGAAGAAGACAAGCCTGCTCGTGGCTCGTCGGCTGTGGGACGAGTACGTGAAGAAGGCGCCTCGGCGGGCAAACGTCAGAGACTTCGCCGCCGCCGTTGCACCGCTGCTCGGTTTGGCCGAGGAAGCCATCGCGGCCTTCCTCCGCCCGCGCGGCAGCCTGCTCAAAGCCGTCAGCATCGAGCTTGCCCGCCAGTATCCATCGAAGAATGTGTCGGAAGACACCATCCGCCGATGGCTCAAAGACGATGACAAGCAAACGGATTCGAGTACCACAAGATCGGGCGGTGAAGATCGTAATTAACTCGTTTCCAAATCCGGAAATGCGTTTCCGGGAGGTGGTCCACTCGCCTCATGGACGCGAACCAAGCCCTCCATGAAGCCGCCCGGGCGGTTGACCTCCGCCTCGCCGTCCCGGTCGCCTGCCGCCTCCTCGGGGTGACCCAGGCGGAGGTGGCGCGCGACATCGGCGTCTCCGCCCCGTTCCTGTCGAACTACGTGCCGTTATCACACCCTGACCATCCGAAGCGGGCGGCCTGACGCCGGACGTTGTGTCCGGGTGGCGTGACCTGCCGG
>JAKLJY010000158.1 GCA_023150895.1 Myxococcota bacterium
GCACGCACGGTTTGAAAGGGGGTCTTGCGACTCAAACCGGCGCTGCAGCGCCCAAGAGAAGCTAGATCTACCAATGCTGCGTCCCCTCACGAGGCAGTCCACCCGGGCCGCACTGCTCGTCGCTCTGATCCTGCTCGCAAGCTGCGGCGGCGCGGCCTCCAGCGGTTCGGCGGGCGGCGCGAACACCCCCGAAACGCTGGTCGCCGGTACGCTCGATCCGGACACGCTCCCGGCGCGACCCGTCGTTTTTGGTCCGCAGGGCGTGAGCGCTTTCGGGCAGGCCGAGCTCCCGGCGGGCAGCCGGCTGCAGGCGGCGTTCGCGCTGACGGATGCCGCCGCCCGGGCCGAGCTCGCCCGGCTGCTCGAGACGCGCATCTCGACGCTCACGTTCGCGCACGTCACCGAGGCGGAGACGGACGCGCGGCGCCTTTGCCTCGAACGCGCGCAGGCCGCACTGCCCGGCTTGACCATCGGCGCCCGCGGCGCCCGGGCCGCCGCCGACGGGACGCGCCTCCGGGTGGCTTCCCGCGTGGATCTCACACCCGCCGAGGCGGAGGCCCTCCTGGGGCCGGTCTTCGCGACCGCCGGGCCGACCACGCTCGCCGCCGCCGTCCGGCATCTGACCGGCGAGGCTTCGGACGCCGAGGGGGCAAAATGAACGCCGGCTCTCCGGGCGCACGCTTCTCCTCAACCCTCGCGGGTCTCATGCTGATCGCCTGCGGCGGGGGCGGCGGTGGCGGCGGTCGGGCGAAACCGACACTCGCGATCGCGGACGACAATGCCCCCGGGTGGGCCCGCGCCGGCGACGAACGCGAGGGCAAGGCCTCTCTCTTCGTCTGTCAGGGCGAGGGCAAGACGGAGGCCGACGCGCTGACGACGGCGGGCGCCTTGTGCGACGACAAGATCTGCAAGCTCTGCGGCGTCGAGGTCGAGTCCGTCGTGCAAGCCGAGGAGACGCTGACGGGGGTCGAGCTGAAGCGCAAGGTCGTCGAGCGCTGCCGCATGATCCGCACGGCGGAGCCGGAAATCACGCGTAAGAGCGTGGACTGCGGGCCCGCGGGCTGCATCGCCTGGATTCAGCTCCGGTACACGGATGCGCAGAAGGACGAGTCGTGTCAGCGGCTCGAGGACGGCAAGTTCGCCGGACCCGAAGCGTGTCAGGAGACCATCGACGCGTTCTCGCGCGTGCCCGGGTACGACGCCGCGAGCTTCCGCCGCCGAACGACCCTGCTCGACCGGGCGATGGTCGACTGCGCCGAGATCGACGTCCGGCCGACGCCGCTGATGGGGTCGCTCGACGCGAAGCTCAAGGCGGGCATGGCGATCTTCAACCGCCCGGAGGCCGACACCCCGGGTTGGCTGAAGCGGTACTGGCTCGCCCCGGACGCGCCCCTCTGGAAGCGCTACGAGGAGGACCCGAAGTTCGTCGCACGCCTGCGACACCTGCGCGGATACACGGCCCACAAGGCCCTGCTGATGGACGTCGTGGAGGCCTCGGAGCCGGAGGATCTCGACTCGAAGGCCGCCGTCGAGCGCATCGCCCGGGCCTGCGAGGCGGTTTCGCCGGACGAGGCGTACGGCGTGCGCCGCGTGCAGATGCTCGCCGCATCGGCCCTGTACGATCGCTGGTCGTCGCGCAGGTTCAGCCCGTCGACGGACGTCTCCCCCGTGCGCGACGTGCTCATGAAGCAGTACCCGCCGGAGGGCACGGCCTACCCGGAGGACATGACCATGGCGCAGCTCTTCTCCGTCGGTGGGGTGATCGACGCCGCGGAGTGGGCGTATCTGATGCGCACGCCCGTCACCGGCCCGGCGACGCGGCGCGGGCTCGAGGTGCGCGACCACGGGGGCGGCGCGACGCGGCGGACGCGTTTCAAGGCGGCGCTCGAGCGTGCGCTCGCCGGGGTCGAGGGGCCGAAACGGGTGCGGCGGTTCGAGCACGTCCTGCCGGCCGATCTCGGCCTCCTGCTCGAGGTCGAGCGCGAGGGGGTTCTGCCCCCCGACGTGCGTGCGCACCTGACGTGGCCGTTTCTGAAAGACGTCTTCAACCGCGGGGACCGCGACGCGACGGAGGCAGAGCGACAGGCGTTCCTGGACCGCATGACGCAGGCGCTCGCCGTGCTCCCCGAGAAGCCCGCAGACCGCCGTGCCCGCTGCCTGGGGCTGGCCGACGACCTCGAAGCCCTCGCCGACGCCGGACGGCCGACGCGGGGCCAAGGGGCGCTCGTGTGCACCTGCCTGACCGACGTGCTCGGAGACGAGGGTCTCTCGCTCGTCAACCGCCACGACCTGTACGAGCGCGCGCTCGCGGAGGGGCTGCCATGCGTCTCACCCCTGCCCTGAGCGCCGGTCTCGTCGGCCTCGTCGGTCTCGTCGCCAACGCCACGCTGGCCGCCGAAGCCTCGGCCCGCACCGTGGCCCCCGAGTGTGCCTGGGTCGATTCGGGCGGCCGCCCGGTCTTCGGGCACGCCGACGGCATGGCCATCTTCCGGCGCGCGTTCGAATGCGCCGGCGAGGCGAAGGGCGCCTACGTGCTGCGGTTCGACGCCGTCGAGGGCGGGGCCCGCCGCACGATGGAGACCCGCAAGGGCGACGTCGCCCCCCGCGGGCGCTGGCCGCGCGAGACCTCGCTTCACGCCCCCATCGCCCGCAGCCAGTTCTGCGACGGCGCGCGCGTCGCGGGGGCGCCGGTGACGCTCGCCCCCGAGCACGACGGCGTTCGGGCCCGACCGGCCGTCGCCGTCACGGTCGAGGCCGTCTTCGAGGGCACCGGCGACCTCGCCGCCCTCTCCGCCACCGAACGCACGACGGTCCACTGCGAGGCCTGCCAGGGGCTGCGCGATGCGGGGTCGCTCGGGCTCTATGAAGGCCGCGCCATGGTCTCGACGCTGACCGCGGCGACGCGCCTGCGGGGTCGGGC
This sequence comes from Myxococcota bacterium, assembly GCA_023150895.1. Taxonomy (GTDB): domain Bacteria; phylum Myxococcota_A; class Bradymonadia; order UBA7976; family UBA1532; genus CAINDO01. The sequence continues at coordinate 2,921 of JAKLJY010000158.1, forward strand.
GTCGAAGGCATGGTTCGACTGCGCGAAGCGCGACGCCACGCTCTCCGTCCGGTACTTCGTCGGCGCAGACGACAAGGCGCTCGGACGGGCGATACGCCCCACCTGGGTGCAGAAGGGCCTCGAGCGCGCCTTCAAGCCCAAGGGGGACGACGTCGAGTTCGACCTGCCCCTGCCGCACGCCGAGCTGTGCCGGCGCGCCGGCGGGGCGAAACGCATCGCCTGGGAGGTCGCCGGCGAGGGCTTGCTGGGGACCATCGGGGGCGGCGGCCGCTCCTACCACTCGCTCGTCTGCCGCTGAACCGCGCTGAGGCTACTCCACGGCCTCGCACGGCGGCGGCACGACGGCCTCGATATCGCCCACCGCGGTCGGCTCGGCCCAGGCGCCGAACGCCGCGCCGGCCCACATGAGCTGCCACTCCCCGGGGCGCTCGCCGACCACCGTGACGTGCGCGCCCTCGAGCGCGACCTCGCCGCCGATGCCGCGCAAGACCACCCCGTCGTCCAGGCGACAGTGCGCGTCGGGGGTCGCTTCGGCGCACGGGGGCAGCGGCAGGCCGTCGACCGTGGCCGCCGACCAGTCCGGGGGCGCGTCGGGGGTCAGCCCCCCGCCCACGACCTGCAGTCCGGGGTACTCACCCAACACGGCGCCGGCCGCGTCCGGGTACAGGGCGAGGCGCCGTTTGTCCTCGACGTCCGCCAGCGTCGTCACACCCGGCTCCGTGGCGGGGTAGAAGCTGTCGGGGGCGCTCGGCAGCAGGGGCAGCACCGTACCCGGCCGCACGAAGACGGGGATCTCCGTGGGGCCGGCAGGGATCTCGACTGCGCCGCCGTCGGGCCGGGGGGCCGCGCCGAAGAGGGGCCACCACCCCGCGCCCGGCAGGTGCACGGTGCGCCCGGCCGCCGCGCGCTCGACCACCGGCGCGACGTACAGCGCGTCGCCCAGAAAGTAGACGTCCCGCCCCTCGCGCCACAGCGCCGGAACCTCGGGTGCGGCGAGGGCCGGGTGCCGCACCGCCGGCAGGCCCGTCTCGGTCGCCGTCGTCAGCAGTGCGCGCAGGTACGGATACAGCAGCGTGTGGACGACCGCGTAGCGGCGATAGTGGGCGAGCGTGTCCGCGTCGCGATCGAAGCTCCAGTTGCCGCACTCGTCGGAGCCATGGTGGGTGCGCATCAGCGGCGTGAACGCGCCCAGGGACGCCCAGCGGAAGAAGAGCTCCTTCGTGGTGTTCGCGTTCAGGACCGAGGTGTAACCGGCGATGTCCGAGCCGTACATCGCCACGCCCGAGAGCCCCGCGTGCACACCGATGGGGATGACCGTGGGCAGTCCGTCGTCGCGGTCCCAATCGGTGTTCTGATCCCCCGCCCACAGGGACGGGGCGATGCCGGCCGTGCCGCCGTTGAGCGAGGCCCAGCCCGAGCGAGCGAAGTAGAGCCAGCCCGGGCTGTCGTCCGGCCGTGCTTCGGACATCACCCGCCGGTTCACGCGCTGCCAGTCCAGCGGGTAGCGGTTGTGGGCCAGGTAACCCGCCTCACCGGAGTGCAGCACGGCGTTCCAGGGCAGCCACTCGGCGAAGTCCGCCATCCAGCCGTCGATGCCCAGATCGGCGATGGCGGTGCGCAGATACCCCTCGAGCCAGGTGACGGCCTCGGGGTTCGAGAGATCGACGAGCCCCGTATTCCGAAAGCCCGGATCGACGAAGGACGCGACCTCGCCCGCGGCATTCTCCACCAGAAACCCGCCCGCCAGGCCCTCGTCCCACATGCGGGTCGTGTCGGGCACGAAGGGGTTGAAGTAGGCCAGAAACGCGAAGCCCCGCGCGTGCAGGCGCTCGATGTCGGCCGGCAGGTCCGGGTAGCGCGCCGGGTCCCAGGCCCAGGCGTAGCTGAGGCGGAACCCGTTGTCCGTCTGCTCGCCGCCGATCCAGTCCTCCGACCAGATGGCCGACGACGGGATGCCCTCCGTGCGCAGCCGGTCGGCGACCTCCGCGAGGCGCGCCGGGCCACCCACCGCGTCGTTCCATGGCGCGAATGCCCAGGCCGGCGGCATCGACGGGCGCCCGATCACGTCGGTCAGGGCGCGCAGGCGCTCGGGCAGCGTCGTGCCGGGCAAAAGCAGGAACGACGGCGCCGCCCCGAAGGACCGCAGGCGCCAGGCGTCCGTGCTCGCCTCGCAGAGGTCGAGTTCCGAGTAAGCGTCGTGGCCGATGAGCGCCGAGAAACCGGCCGTGGAGTGCCAGACGCCCATGGGGGCGTAGGCGGCCTCCGGATCGTGGCTGAGCGGAAACCCGGCCCCGTTCTCCGGTTTGCCGATGCCCTGCTCCTGCGTCCAGAGGGGATACGTCCGCCCGCGGAGGTCGAGGCCGACGACCTGGGTGCCGAGGCCGAAGAAGCCCTCGTCCGCGGCGCACGCGAGTCGGAGCGTCCCGGCGGGCGGACCCTCGGCCTCGGGCGTCACGAGCTCGACGAGCAGCCCCCCGGACGCGTGCGCGCTGAACCGCAGTCCGGCGCCGTCGGGCCAGAAGAGGCGCACCTGACCGGGGTCCCCCGTGATGGTCGGATCACCCGCGGGCGCCGTCCAGGTCAACGCGTCGAGCCCCACCCGCCAGGCCCCGAACCGCTCGACGACGGTGGGCTCACCCTGCCCGGTCTCGATCACCGGCCCGGAGGCGGCGGACGTCAGCAGGGGCGCGTCGGCCCCTTCGCGAAAGACCGAGAAGCGCCCGTCGCGGGCGATCTCGACGCGGTGCGTGCCCAGGGTGAAGACCTCGACGCCGGGCCCGACTGCGGCGTCCGGCTCGGGCTGCGCGGCGTCCGGGATCGGGCTCCCATCGGCCTCGGGCGGCGACGGCCCGTCGTGATCGCCACCGGTGGCGTCTTCGGTCGCCGGGGGGCCGGTCCGGGCATCGGCGGGCGAGGGGTCCGAGTCGCCGCCGCCCCCGCCGCACGCGGCGATGAGCAGGGGCGTGACGAATGTAAGTCGGGCGGTGCGTGACATGCGGTGATCAACGACCGAGTCGCCGCTCCGGATCAACCCCTTGCGACTGTCGGCGGCCCGATGTCGGCGGCCCGATCTCAGCGAATCGAGAAGACGTGCACGCGGCCGCGGTCGTCGTCGTGCCCCGGTTCGCCGACGAAGAGGCGGCTCGTGCCGTCGGGCAGGGGCCCGAACGTCGCGAGCGCACGCCCGAAGGCCGCGTCGGGCGGCACCTCGGCGGGGGGGGCGACGGGATAGACCTGCCCGGTCGGGAGATCGACGAGGAAGGCCTCGGAGGCGGACGAGCCACCGATGATCAGCCAATCGGGCCCCTCGACCGGGAGCGTGGCGAGGGCCGCACCGTAACCACCGTCGCTCGCTCCGGCCACCGTGCCGAGCAGGCCGCCGTCGCCGCCGATCAGCGAGACCACGCCGTCGCCGTCGTTCCGCGCCGGGGCGCCGAAGGCATAGATCGTCGACCCGTCGGGGGTGAACGTCCCGTCGGTCACGGCTTCGGCGAACGTCTCCGCGGTGAACGCCTCCGAGCGCACGACCCCGAGCGTGTCTCCCGTACCGACGACATAGAGGGCGCTCTCGCGATCGATAGCGCCGTTCCCGGCGTCGAAGCGCCGGGTGGCGACGAACGCGTCGAAGCCGCCGGGCACGAGGCCGCGCAGCGTGTGCACCCGTCCGCCGACCTGCTGCTGACCAAAGCTGCCCGTCCAGTCGTCGACGCCGTCGACGTCGAGGGTGCCGATGATGCTTCGGCCGTAGGTGACGACGCGGACCCGGCCGAGGTTCTCGGTCTGGAAGCTGTCGTAACCCGGCTCGCCCACCGCGATCATCGTCCGCGCGTCGTTTGCGAAGCGGCCCACCGCCAAGGCGTCACCATAGCGCGCCCCGCCGAAGCCGCTCTCCGAGTCCAGGCGGCCGCCGTTGGCGTCGAAGAGGTCGAGGCGGCCCCGCGCGCCGAACTCGCGCTCGTCGGGGGCGGTCGCGACGATGGTGCTGCTCCCGTTGCCGAGGAAGTCGCCCATCGCCACCGCAGCGCCGAGGCGCTCGTTGCCGTCGATGCGCCAGAGCGTCGCGCCGTCCCGACCGGAGAAGGCGTACAGCGCCGGACCCTGATCGGGGTCGAAAGGCGCGCCGGCGACGACGTCGAGCACGCCGTCGCCGTTCAGGTCGCGCCCCGTGGCCAGCGTGCGCCCGAGACCCCGCCCCTGAGCGCCCACCTCGGTCTGGGCAATCCAGACGATGCACGGCCGGGGCGTGTCCTCGTCGACGAGGCCGTCGCCGTCCTGGTCACGACCGTCGCAGACCTCGCGCGGGCGGCAGTCGAGTCCCTCGTCGATTTGCCCGTCGCAGTCGTCGTCCTGTTCGTTGCAGACTTCGGCCGGTTCCGGCCCGCAGGCGCCACAGCGGTTGGCGACCCCCTCGTCGACCTGCCCGTCGCAGTCGTCGTCCTGCCCGTTGCAGACCTCGGCGGGCTCGGGGCCGCAGACGCCGCAGCGGTTCAGCACGCCCTCGTCGATCTCGCCGCCGCAGTCCTGATCGAGACCGTCACAGATCTCGGGGAGACCGGGGCGCACGTCGGGCCGGGCGTCGTCGCAGTCGCCGTCGCAGGGCGTGACGCCGTCGCCGTCGCTGTCGAGTTCGTCGTCCGGATCAGGGCTCAGGCAGGCGTCGCAGGCGTCGCCGCGGCCGTCGCCGTCCCCATCGACCTGCAGCGGATCGGCGACGTCCGGGCAAACGTCGAGCGCGTCGGGCACGCCGTCCCCGTCGCGGTCGGGCGGGGGCACGGCGGCGTCCGGCTCGGGGTCGGGGTCGGGGCCGGGGCCGGCGGCGTCCGGCTCGGGGTCGGGACCGGGCCCGGGGCCGGCGGCATCCGGTTCGGGATCGGGATCGGGCCCGGGGCCGGGGCCGGCGGCATCCGGTTCGGGGTCGGGACCGGGGCCGGGGCCCGCCGCGTCCGGCTCGGGGTCGGGCCCGGGGCCGGCGGCGTCCGAGTCCGGGTCGGGCGGCGGCGCTTCCCCGCCGTCGGGTTTCGGATTCGGGGTCTGGTTCGAGCCATCGGCATCCCCGACGCGCGCGTCGATGGGCGTCGGGGACGGCCCCTGCCCCCGGTCGTCGTCGGCCGGCGTCGTCGCCCCACCGGCGGCGTCGTTCAGCGGACCGGCGTCCGCCGAGGCGCGGGCCAGCGCCGAAAGGCGATCGGGGTTGACGGACGTGCATCCCGCGGCGGCCATCGCGGACGCGCCGAGGAGCAAGACGGCGAGGTGAGGCGCTTTCATGGGGCCAGTGTCTCCGAATCGGCCGTTCAATTCCACATTTAGACAAACATTAGACAAAGCATTACAAATTCAAGAGGCGGGTATACGCCGCCACCATGGCGTCGAGGGTGTACCGGACCCGCGCCCGAGCGTGCGCCCGGTGGCCAAGCTCGGCCCGCAGCGCGGCATCGGCCGCAAGCCGCACGAGCGCGTCGGCGAGCCCATCGACGTCGCCGCGGGGGACGAGCAGTCCGGCGCCCTCCGCGAGTTGGTCGACCACGCCGCCGACCGCCGTCGCGACGACGGGCAGCCCCGCGGCCATCGCTTCGAGGCTCGCGTTCGGGCATCCCTCGGGCTCGGCCACCAGGACGAACGCGTCGAGGGTCTCGAGAAACACCGCAGCCTCGACGACACCGACGAAATGCACCGGCGCGCCGAGTCGCTCCGCGAGCGCCCGGAGCGTGTCGGCATGGTCGGGCGCGTCGGGCTCCGGCCCGCCGGCGATCCGGACTTCGAAGTGCAGGCCCGGCGCGGCACAGGTCGCGGCCCGCGCAGCCGCGGTGATCAGGACATCGAGCCGCTTGTCCGGGGCGAGTCGGGCGAGCGTGCCGAAGATCACGGGCGCATCGGGGGTCGGGGCGGGGCGCAGGCGCGCGGGCGGCAAGGCCGCGACCGGCAGACCGTTGGGGATGACCACCGGTTCGACGCCGAGGACCGCCCGGGCGCGCTCCGCCTCGGCGGCGAACTTCACCGCGACGCCCGTCAACAGGCCCCCGTACGCCCGAGGGGACGACACCGGCAGATCCGCCGGCGGCCGGGCGAAGAGGCGGTCGAGCGAGGCGAAGAACATCTCCCCCGGGCTCACGTCGAAGACCGGGATCTCGCCCGCGAGCACGTCGGCGAGGCGGACCTTGTGTTCGGGGATGACGTTCCAGAACAGCACCGCTCGGGCGCCCGTCTCGCGCAGCCCCGCGAGCACGGCCTCGACGGTCGCCGCGGTGGGGGCCCGTCCGGCCTCGGGCACGGCGACCTCCACCGGCACGCCCGCGGCGCGCAGGCGCACGGTGCCTGGCGTCGGCCAGGCCCGCTGCTCCTGAATCACCCAGGCCCGTGCGTCGACCCCGCGGGCGCGCCAGGCGGTCAACAGCCGGGCGGCGCTCGTCTGCGCACCGCCGGTCGCGAAGTTGTTGGTCACGAGGACGACGGGCCCGCCCGCGGGCACGGGCGCCAGGCACCACCGCAGCACCTCGGACTGCCGCGCGGCCATGCCGGCTGCCGTGAACCGCGGGGCGAGCCCGGTCGGAGACCTCCGCGTGCCGCCGGCGGCCACGGCTTCATCGATGGCCGCCGCGAGCGCGGGGGCCAGCGGCTCGCGCTCGAACGGCACCACGAACACCCCCGCGTGCGCCGCCGCGAGCTCGTCGGCGCCCGAGACGGCCGTCGTCACCAGCGGCAGGCCCACGGCGACCGCCTCCAGCGCCGCCAGGCTCGAGCCCTCCCAGTCGCTCGACACCAGCGCCACGTCCGCCGCGGACCGCATTTCCGCCAGCGACTGCGCATCCTGCACGGCGCCCACCTCGTGGTATGCGCCTGTCACCCCGAGTTCGACGGCCAGCGCGCGGGAAGCGACGGTGACATCCTCGAACGCCGGCAGCGGCCCGCCGATCCAGACGAGGTGCGCGTCGTGCCCGGCGTCGCGCAGCGCCGCCAGCGTCGCGACCGCGCGGTCCGGGCGCTTTTGCGGCCGGGGGTTGGCGACCACCAGCACGACGATCGCATCGGGGTCGATCCCCCATGCGTCGCGCCAGCGCGCACGGGCGCGGGCGCGGGCGCGGTCGATGACCAGATCCGTCTCCGGGGCGGGCGCCGGCGGCTCGATGCCATTGGGCACAACCCGCACCGGGCCACTCAGGCCGGCTGCTCGCGCCGCGTGGCCCACGCCTTCGGCGCAGGCGAACCACGAACGGACGACGCCGGGTTCGAGGTCCCCGAGCCCCGCCGGCCAGCCGGCGCGGTCGTTGTGCAGCGTCGACGTCACCGGCACGCCGCTCGCGGCGAGGATGCGTAGTTCGTCGCCGTCGAGCAGGTGGGCCTGGACGAGGTCCACGCCGTCCCCGGCCAGTCCGCGCGCGAGGGCGGCGACGCGGTCGACCCGCGAGCGGCCGGCGTCCGCGAGCAGAACGGCGTCCGTCGGGGCCGGCAGCGCGGCGCGGCGCGGCGCGTCGAGCACGTACAGGCGGCACTCGAACCCGTGCGCCGGCAACCGCGCGTGCAGCGAGAGCGCGATCCGTTCGGCGCCCCCGTCGTGCAATGCGGTGACCACCTGTGCGATCCGCGGCGGCCCGGCCGGCAGGACGTCGAGGGCGTCGAGGCGCACGACCCGCAGCCCCGGCGACCGGCGCAGCGCGTCGAGAGCGGCCGTCGGCGCGCGGCCGGGCTCGAACGGCGGCAGGGCGCGCGGACGCTCGAGGTAGACGCTCTCGACGGGCAGCGGCTCGGCGAACCGGGCGAGCTCCCCGCCGGTGGCGCCCAGGGCACGGTCCCAGGTCGGGTCGCCCCGCAACGCCCCGAAGGCCACGAGTGGCCGGCCGGTCGCGCTCGACGGCACCCGGAACGGTCGCCCCGCCGGCGGCACCGACCCCGCGCGCAGGAGCCAGATGGGTCCGTGCGCGCGTCGGAGCCGTGTTTCCAGCGCCTCGGCCGCGACGACGTCGATGCCCGCCGCGTCCCCCCCGAGCGCCCGGCGCGTGCGCGCGACGAGCACGGACGCGGGCGCGCCGGCATCGGGGCCGATGAAGACGACGATCTCGTATGGGGTCCGACCGCCCACGGCGTGATGCCCGGGCGTCAGTACGCCCCGGGGTAACCCCGGAAGGGCGGGTCGTCGTCGACCGTGTGCGACGTGCTCCGCGGCACCGCGGCGGCCGTCGTGTTCGCGAGCTCGTCGGCCGCGACGAGCAACACGGCCATGCGCTCCGGACGGTCCCCGGTGTAGACGAACGTCTCGGGGCCGGCGAGGTCGAACTCGCGCGTCGCCGGCTGCCCGCCGATGACACCGCGGAACCGCGCGCGCTGTCCGGCCCGCCCGCCGGGCAGGTGATAGACGAATCCGTCCGGGCGCAGCTCGACGCTGCCTTCGCCGGTCCGCGGCGTCGCGGCGGCTGCCGCCCCCTTTCGGCGCGTCAACGCCCAGGCGATGGCCCCGACCCCGACGAGCGGACCGAGCACCATGAACCCGAGCGGCAGGTTCGAGCCCTGCGGCGGCGGCGGCGAGGTGCGGCCTGCGGTGGCCGGGTTCGACGCACCCGAGGCCGGCGCGGCGGCGACGGGCAGGCGCTCACCCCAGGTGAAGGCGAGGCGCAGGCCGACGTCGGCGTTGCGCGTCCCGGGTGTGCTGCGAAACCGCGAGGCCGGGCGCCCGTTGCGGGGGTCCTTCAGGAACGACCCGCCGCGCAGCACCCGCCGCACGGGCTCGCCCGCGGGCGGCGTGGAGCCCACCGGATCCGTCGCGTCCGCCGGGCCGTAGGGCCCGTACACGTCGGCACACCACGTCCAGACATGGCCGACGAGGTCGGAGAACCCCGCGGCGTCGGCGGGGCGCTCGCCCACGGCACGCGTCCCGAGGGGTTGGGTGTCCTTGAAGTAGCCCGGGAGCGCCGTCGCGTCGGGGGGCAACGCCCGCCGGGCCGCCCACTCGAACTCGGCCTCCGTCGGCAGGCGCACGGCGTACCCGGTCTCGCGCGAGACCCACGCGGCGAAGGCGCTGGCGTCGGCGAAGGTGAGCAGCACGACGGGGTGGGCGTCCGTCTGCGGGAACCCGGGCGAGCGCCAGGTGAACTCGGGTCGCTGCTCGATGACCTGCCCGACGAGCCCGTAGCCCCCGGAGTCGCCCACCTCGGCCTCGGTGCGATACTGCGTCGCGGCCACGAACGCGGCGAACTGACCGCGGGTCACCGGCCCGACCTGCAGGCCGAAGTCGCGGGTCAGGCGCACGGTGCGCGGGTTCTCGTCGGTGCCGCGGCCCGGCTCGGTCGTCGGGCTGCCCTGCGTGAACGACCCGCCGGGGACGCGCAGGAACTCGAACGTCTGCCCCCCGGCGGTCATCACCTGCCGGTCGGGCGCGGCCGACGGCGTCGCCGAAACGGGCTGCGCCCACCCGGGCGTGACCGAAACGGCGGCGGCCGCAAAGAGGGCAAAGGGCGAGAGCAGAGCGAGGCGAGGCCAGGGGGCGGGGAATCGCATGGGCCGCATCCTGGCACGAACGTGGCTCGTCGGCATCTTCCCCGGGGCGCGCGCCCGTTCACGGTCCTACATCCGCACGCCGAGCACCGCCCCCGGCCACTGCTGCACGACGATTTCGTCGCCCCGGTGGATGAGCGGGGCCGTGAAGCCGAGATCCGGCGTCCCATGCTCGGTCCGCGAGACCATGGCGTTCCAGGTGGGTCCGGCGAAGACGGCCAGGCGCGACAGGAGTTGCCAGCCGTAGACGATGCGAAGCGTGTGCAGCGAGGGCGGCTCGTGTCCGAAATCGCTCGTGTCGAGCATCGCGTGCGTCAGAAGATCGATGTCCAGCGCACCGGGGCCGAGGGGGTTGTGGAAACCGAGCCCGAGGAAGGGCAGCAGGCGCTCGTCCCCGACCAGCCGCGTGCCGACGCCGAAGAAGGCGTGGGTCCGGGTCGCGCCGATCTGGTAGGCGGCGGCGGCATGCACCACCTCGCCGCCGTGCACCGTCAGGTGGTGGCGCCCCTCGACGACCACGGGGATGAGGGCGACGGAGCCGCCCTCGACGGAGCGCGCCACGTTGATGAGGCCCACCTGCGCGCCGCGCAGGGCGCCGCCGATGTTGATGATGCCCACCTGCGCGCCGGTGCCCGACCCGCCGATGTTGATGATGCCGAGCTGGGCGCCGGTGAAGTCCCCCGCCAGGTTGAGGGCGGACGAGGCCTGCACGCCCGTGAGCGGCTCGCCGGCGTAGTTCATCACGCTGCTCGCCTGCACGCCCTCGAACGGTCCATTGGCGACGTTGAGCACGGCCGAGCCCTGGAAGCCCGCGCCGCCCTCATCGGCCCAGTTGAAGACGCTGCTGAGCGCCGCGCCCTCGCTCCGGCCGCCGGTGACGTTGAAGATGCTCGAGCCGAGCAGCCCGGTCGAGTCGCCCTCGACGACGTTGAACAGCGTCGAGACGCCCAGGACGTCGACCCGGTCGGGGGCCGCGCCGAAGACACCGAGCGAGAAGCGACGGGAGACCTCGCCGTCCGTGCTCAGGCCCGGCACGACGGACAGACCCCAGTTCGACTCGGGGGGCGGCGGCGGGCCGGCGTCGCCGCGGGCGCGCGCCACCTCGGCGGCCACGGGGGCGAGCTGTTCGAGCCGCAGCAGCGTCGGTGCGCGGTCGGAGAGGGTCACGCGGCCGAGGCGCTTCGTGCGACCGTCGTCGACCAGCACCTCGTACTCACCGGGGGCGAGGCCGAGCTGCACCGCGCGACCGGCGGGCTTGCGCAGCTCCGCCACGAGCGCCCCGCCCGCGCCGCGGACGTAGATGCGCCCGTCGATGCGCTCCTCGAGGAGCAGGCGCGCCGAGACCGCTGAGAGATCCGTGAGCACGACGTCGCCCTGACCGACGAGCTGAATGTCGTAGCTCGCGTGCTGGGGTCCGAGCGCCGATTGCTGCGTGCGCCCGAGCGTCTCCGCGAAGGCGAACTGATAGGCCTCGTTCAGCGTCACGCGGTCGTCCCCCGTGACGTCCGCCGCGCCCCGCAGCCCGGTGAGCAGCGCGTGCGAGAAGAACGACGCCCCAACCCGGTCGGACTCCTGCGCCGCCTCGTCCGCCGACGCCGAGGCGAGCACGGCCGTGCCCCGCACCGCGTTGGCCTGATCGACCAGGAAAGCCGGACGCCGCTCGCCCCCCTTCGCCCGGATCATCGCCCCGGAGGCGCAGCTGTCGACCACCGCGATGCGCACCTGTGCGGGCAGGGCCTCGATGGCCGCCCGCAGCTCACCGTAGGGCAGTCGCTCGCCGGCCAGCAGGAGGCCCTGCTCGTCGGAGTGACCGGAGTAGTAGAAGACGACCTCGGAACGCGCCGCCGTGCCCGCGCCGATGCGCCGCCCGAGGGCCGCGATCGCCTCACGCAGCGCGGCTTGTCGGGGCTCGCGCAACACCACGGCCCGCCCGCGCTCGACGCCGCCGTACCGGACCATCACCTCGGCGAAGGCGTCGGCGTCCGCCGCGGCAAACCGCAGGCGGGGTCGATCGGTGCCACCGTCGTTGGCGCCGACGACCAGCGCCCAACGTGTGATCGGGACGAGGCCGGTCGGGGTCGGGGCGGCGCTCGAACCTCCGCCCGGATCCGGACTCGGGGCCGCGCGGGCCGGCGCCGGCGTCGCAGCGAGGGCGGCCGCGAAGGCGACGGTGGCGGTCAGGACCGCGATGCGCAGGACGGAACGGGGGTTCGAAACAGGAAGGGAAGTCATGATGAGCCTCACGGCCGCGCGGGGCGCGGACCGGGTCAAGGCCGGGCCGGCTTGGGCTCGAGCCTGGGTTTGCGAATCAGAAAATCGACCTGACGCCAGCCCGCGGGCAGCGTCAGGGGGCGGGTCTCGGCGTCGGGCGCCACCGCGATCGCACGCGCCGCCGCCTCGACGGGGCCGGGGGTCACATCCGGGCCGGTGACGAGCACGAATCGTTCGAAGGCCGGGGCGTCATCGAGGGCGTAGGCGAAGTCGAGGAGCGTCCGCCCGCGGGGCAGGACCGCCGGCGCGCCGCGCGGGTCACCCACCTCGCCGACCGGCACGTGGCGCGTCACCGCCCCCCGGCCGTCGAAGCTGACGATCACGGCCCGCGCGGGGGCATCGAGCAACACACCGAGACGCAGCTCGTCGCCCGCCGCCGCGACGGCGCCCGGGGGCAGGGGCTCCGCCGCCGAAGGCGTCCGGCGAAAGACCAGCAGGCGATCGTCGCCCTTGGCGCGGACGTCGGCGGACGCCGTCTCGGGCCCATCGGGGTCGCCCGGGAGCACGCCGGGCGCCGGGGTCGTCGGCCGCAGGAGCGCGAAGACCAGCGCCGCGGCGGCCGCCGCCACCCCCATCGCCCCGACCGGCAGCGCCCACGCGCGGGTCGAGGGCGACCGCCCGGCGCGGGCATGCACCGCCGCCGCCACCCGGGCCGGCGGATGGGTCAGCAACGTCGCGGCGTCGTCGGCCGAAAGCGCGGCGAGGCGGGCGCGGTCCTCGGCGGTCAGGCGGGCCTCCAGGGCCTCCGCCGCCTCGGGCGGCAAGTCACCCTGATGCAGGCGCTCCAGCAGGGGCTCGGGCAGGTTCCGGTTCATGACAGGCTCTCCAGTTCGTGCAGCGACGCCCGCAGGCGGGCGAGGCGCTTGCGGACCCCGGACACCGACAGACCGCTCACGAGCGCGACCTCCTCCAGTGTCAGGCCGTCGTGCAGATGCAGCACCGCCAGGGACCGCGTGTCGTCGAGCGTGTCCCGGAAGAGCCGGTCGAGCACCCGGAACGCCACGAAGCGGGCGCCCAGGTCACCGGCCTCCGCGATGCGCGACAAGAGCGCATCCGCGTCCGTCTCCGCCGCCCGGGCCTCCGGATGCCGCCGCCGGGTGCGCAACACGTTCAGGCACGTGCGGGTGGCCATCTGGTACAGCAGGCTCGACGGCGCGCGGTCGTCGAGGCGGTCACCCGCCTGCACCAGCCGCACGAAGGTCGTCTGCATCGCGTCCACGGCGTCGTCCTCATTGCGCAGGAGGGCGCGACAGCGCCGCAGCACCATCGGGCCGTAGCGCCGATAGAGCGCCTCGACGTCCTGGGGGTCGCGCGGCGCGGGGTTCGGGGTGTTCGTCGGGCTCGGGGTCACGTCTCGGGGGCGTTTTCCGCAGCGGATTCACCCGATGGAACACCGCACCCGGGCGAATCTGTCACCCCCGAGGTGCGCTTTTTTCGATCGGCGGCGCGGGGCGGATCCCCGGGGCGTCCGTCTCAGCGCGACGCCTCGATGAAGGCCTTGAGGCAGGCGTGATCCTTGGCCACCGCCTTGCGGAACGTGCCGCCCATCAGCTTCAACATCAGCCGGACGAAGAGACCCGACCCCATGTCGATGCGCGCGTGCAGCGTCAGGCGGGTGCCGTGCCCCTCCGGTGCCAGCCGGTACTCGAAGTGAAATTCGCCCTTGCCGGTCGTGCCCTGGCGCCCGTCGACGTAGAGCGCCCAGTGGTCGTCGGCGAGGGCCCGGACCTCGAACACCTCGCTTGCCTCGCGCCCGTACATCTTGCGGGTCTCGCGCCAGCGGCTCCCGATGCGCAACGGCCCCGGTCCCTCACCGTCGAGGCGCTCGAGACGGACGAATCCAGGCATCCAGCGCCCGAAGGCTTCGAGGTCGAGCGCGGCCGCGCGCACGCGCTCGGGTGGCGCGTCGAGGTCAATGACGTCGGTGAACTCCATGGCGCGACTCTTGCGCTGCGCCATGACAGTGTCAAGATGGCATCCGCGTCGCGAACACCGCAATCCGGCGCACGGCCAGGGCGAAGTCGTCGTAGCCCGTCGACACCGTCGCCTCGAAGCCGGCCGCCCCGAGCAACGAGACGAGCCGAGGCGCGTCGAACACCGCCACGTGGTGGACCTCCGTCGATTCGGTCCACACGCCGTCGAGCCAGGCCCCGGTCTGAATGTGCCGTTCCAGCCGGTCGCCCAGATCCCGTGTCGTCCACTCGACCCGGTAGCCGTCGCCCTCGCGCACGCCCGTCGCGTCGAGTGCCGGCCCCTCCGGTCTGCGAACGATGACGTCGAAGGTGAACAGACCTCCGGGCACGAGCGCCGCGGCGGCACGGGCGAACAGACCCGTCAGGCGAGCAAACGCGTCGACCTCGGGCCGGTGGTAGGTCAGCGGCTCGCCGATCGCGATGATGCCGACACAGGTCTTGAAGGCAACGTCGTACAGGGACGCATGAACGAAGCCGGCGTCCGCCCCGCCGGGAACAGCCCGCGCCCGGTCGATCATCGCCGCCGACACATCGATCCCGATCGCGTCATAGCCCGCGGCGGCCAGCGCCCGCGTCGTCTCGCCTGCGCCGCAACCGAGATCATACACACGCCGCGGCGAGACCGGCCCCGCCGCAAGACGCCGCAACACGGCCGGCAGCGCCCCGCGGGCGTGGGCGGCGAAGCCGGTCGTATGGGCGTGGGCGAGGGGGGGGTGGTACATGGGGCGAATCCCCCCTACTGCCGCGGCCGGACCTCGGCGGCGCCGGCGCCGGGGAGCGGCGGGCGCCCGCCCTGACCGGGGGGCAACAGGTCGACGTGGACGTGGAGCAGCAACGGCCCGTGGTTGTTCGCCGCCGCGTCGTTCACATAGACGACCTTGTTGGCGCCGTAGCGCTCCCGGACGGCGTGCAAGACGCGGTGGTCGTCGTAGCAGCCCTGCCAGTCGCCGCCGATCTGGCGGGACGCCGCCTCGATGGCCGCGAGGAGCTGCATGACGAGCTCCGCGTTGAAGAACCCGCGGTCGTCGCGGCGCGTCTCGTCGACGTAGAAGTCGAGGCAGAGCCCGGCGCCCTGCCAGGCGCCGGCGCCGTGTCCCGAGTAGGTGTCCGCACGCCACGGGCCGTTCCAGGCCGCGCGGATCAGCGGGACGACCCGGTTGGTGTATTCCGACACGCGGCCGCCACCCCGCGCGTCGGGGTGCAGTGGCAACGTCTCGCCGAACCCGAACATGCGGTGCCGGGTGACGGGCTGCCCTTCCCGATTCTGGCCCTGGTAGGTCTCGGTGTACCGCGTGAAGGGCCGCTCATCGTCGGGTCCGCGCCATTGCACGTCGGGGCCCGAGTGTCGCGCCCGCGAGTCCCGCTCGATGCGCGCGAGCTCGCCGGCCCCCGGCTCGAGGTAGTGGGTGTAGCCGCCGAGGCGGGCCTCTCCGTCCCGCCGACGGTCGACCGACACCAGAATGCGCTCCTGCTCCTCGCTCATCCAATACTGTGCGAAGCGCTGGATGTTGCCGTTGGCCCGCTCGCGGCCGAGGCGACCCCGGATGGCGCTCGCCCACCGCCGCTGGAGGTCTTCCATCGCGCGAGCCTCGATCGCGGCGCGCAGCTGCTCCGGATCCGTGGGCACGGCGTCACGCGCTGCCGCACCCTGCTGCCGCGCGTGGCGTCGCACGGCGTCCGAGGGGCCTCGCTGGCCGCGGGCCAATCGTCGACCCGGCCTGAATCCGGCGTCCGCGAGCGAGGTACGTTCGGCCTCCTGCCCGACGGCGTTCTGGAGTTCGCCCCGGGCGTGCCGGAGGGTGGCGGCCCCCTGGGAGGTCAGGGCTTCGGCCTGCCGCACGGCGAGGGACCGCGCGAAGTCGCGCACCTCGGCGAGGCCGCTGAAGTCGGCCGGCTCGCGGCGGTAACTCGCAGTGCGGGTGTTGGGATCGACCTCGGCGGCGGGCGTCGCGGCGGCGCCCCCGGCACCGCGGCCTCGGGTCGCCGTCGGCTGCGCGACGGGGGCCGGTGCCTGCGCGGC
>JAKLJY010000159.1 GCA_023150895.1 Myxococcota bacterium
ACCCGCGAGCGAAGGGCGATTCACTCGCCCGCAGCGAGAGCAGTTCGGGCAGGAGCCCGAACTGCGTTTCTTAATAGGGCGGCGGCGGCGCGAACTTCCGGCTCTCGGGGAAGGGCTGCGGCCCGGGCATCCCGTAGACGTCCGCGGGGACGATGCCGCGGCGCACGAGACCGGCGCGGTCGTCGTAGTAGATCGCCAGCAGCGCGTCGGGTTCGGTGGCGTTCGCACGCTGGAACGGGACTTCCGAAACCGGGGCGTAGCGCGTCTCGCCGTACCGCGTGCCCAGGTTCGAGGGGGCCGGGGCGGCTTCGGCCCGGGGCGCCCCGGCGCCGTCGCCCGTCGAAGAGGCCTTCTCGCGCTCTTCGTAGCCGCCGTAGGGCACCGCGATGGGCGGCGGGGGCGGGGGGGCACTCTCCGAGAAGACCGCGACGCCGATGACGCCGACGTTCTCGGGCGTGCCGCGCCGGGCGCTGTAGCTGTCGCCGGGCGTCGTGAAGCGGAACTGCGCCACGTCGCTCAGGCTGCGCCGGAAGCCGTCGATGCGGACGTGCCCGTAGGGTTCGACGATGTACCCGCGCTGCCGGCGGAAGTCGCCCGGATCGCCGCTGACGACGTCGCGCCCGTCGACCGTGACCACCACCTCGACGCGCCGGCCCGTGGGGTTGTCGACCCGCACCGCGTACGCCTCGCCCATGCGGCCTTCGATGAAGGTGCCGCCCCGGTGGAAGTGCGTCGGCAGGCCGTTGCCCCCGGCATCTTCGAGGCGCAGCGAGTAGCCCGCCGCGACGGACGTGAGCGGCACGCCGTCGCCGTCGAAGGGCCGGAGGGGCTCGCCCTTGAGCGGGGTGGCACAGCCCCAAGCGGACGCGCCGAGGAGCGCGGTCAGGGCGGTCAGGGTGTAGAGGCTCAGGGTGGTCTTGAAGGTGCGAGGGCGCATTTTCGTTCCCGTTCCGGCGGTGACAGGGGCGTCGGTCCGTTCGACCTGCGTGCTGGAAACGCACGGCGCCGCCGAAGGATCTCCCCGCCGGGGGTCTGCATGCGCGATTTTTCGACCGCGTGGCGCCGTCGGCTCCTCAGCCGACCGCGCACCGGCCGTCGGGGCAGGCGGCGCCCTCGCCCGCCTTCCGGCGCGGCAGGTAGGGTCGGGCGCGCACGAAGGCGCGGTACCCGAGTTCGAGCGCCGCCCGCACCGGCTTCAGGCGGGCGAGACGGGCGGCGGGGCCGAAACCCGGGACCCGCGCCCAGATTTCCACGAAGGTGTCCACGCCCGTGATCAGTGTCCCGTCCGCCCGGCGGGCGTGCAGGACCCGCACGACCTCTCGCGGATCGAGCCCATGGGCCTCGGCGTCGAAGGCCGGCGCGGCGATGTCGACGAAGGCGATGCGGCCGTCGCGGTCCCGCCGCCGGTAATGCTGAATCTCGGCGTTGCAGATCACGCAGAGGCCGTCGAAGTAGACGGTGAGATCGGGGGTGTTCTGTTTCATGGAAACATCTCCTGTTGACGAGAATAGGTCGAATCCGGCGCGGCGCCGGGCGAGATCGATGCCGGCGACAGGCGTTCGCCGGCGGTCAGCGCGGCGGAGACGCGTTCGAAGAGCCCCCGGTCGGCACCCCGGCGCTCCGGTCCGCGCCGCGCCAGGCCGGCGAGCGGGTTGACCATGCGTCCCGCCGGGCGCAGCGCCTCGGCGTGCCGGTCGAGGTAGGCCCAGTAGAGGGGCGTCAGCGGGCAGTCCCGCTCGGGTCGGAACGCGCAGCCGTCGCAGAAGTCGCCCATCCGGTGCAGGTACCCCGCGCCCGAGACATACGGCTTGGTGGTCATTGCGTCGCCACAGGCGAACGTGCCCATGCCGAGCACGTTGGGCTCCACCACCCAGTCGAAGGCGTCGACGAACGCGACCCAGAACCAGTCCGTCAGCGCGCGCGGGTCGACGTCGAGCAGTTGTGCGATGTTCGACAGCACCATCAGGCGCGCGATGTGATGTGTCCACGCCTCGGCCCAGACGTCGTCGACCACGGCGTCGAGGCAGGCGAGCCCCGACGGCGCACCGCCCCAGTAGACCGGTGGCAGCGGCCGCGACGCCCCGAGCGCGTTCTCGGCGACGCCCCGCCGGAACCCGTCGGTCTCGACGTGCACGTGCCGGACGTACTCGCGCCAGCCGAGCAGCTGCCGCACGAACCCCTCCCGCGAGGCGAGCGGCAGGGGCAGCGCGGGGTCGAGGGCGTCGGCGAGGATGCGCGCGGGCAGGAGACGGTGGACGTTGATCAGCGCCGAGGCGCGGGTGTGAAACAGCGTGCGCGAGCGGCGCGAGAGCGCGTCTTCGTAGGGGCCGAAGTGCGGCAGACAGCGTTCGCGCGCCCACCGCCACAAGGCTTCCGCGTCCGCCGCGGTGGTCGGCAACGAGGACACGTCGACGCGGCCCGGGTGGTCGGCGAACCGCGTGTTCACCAAGTCGACGACCTCGGCCGTGATCGCGTCCGGCGTGAAGACGGGCGGGGGTGGCGCATCGGGCGTACCCGCCCACGGGAGGCGATTGTCGACGTCGAAGCTGTAGCGCCCGCCCTCGGGCTTCGGCGCCGCCCGGCCGGATGCCCCCCGGGTCATGAGCACGCCCGTGCGCTGCCGGACGTGCCGGTAGAAGGCGTCCATCCGCCAGGGCGGCCCGGCCCCGGCGCCTGCCTGGAAATCGTCGCGCGTCGTCAGCCACCCCGCGTGCGGCCGCTCGACGAGGGCAAAGGCAGCCCGCAGCGGTGCAAGTTCGACCCGCAACTCGCGCTCGGCCGGGGTCATGACCTCCATCGGTCCCGGGTGGTCACCGCCCCGCAGGAAGCGCTCGAGTTGGGTCGCGTAGTCGTCGCGCCCGCAGAGATACCGGACTGCCGCACCCGCCCGGGCCATCTCCAGCGCGAATTGGCGCTGATTCGCCAGAATGAACGCCAACTTCTGCCGGTGATACGGCCGGCGGGCCGCCTTGACGGGCGACTCGACGAAAACGAGTGCCAGGGTCTCCGGCGGGTCGGCGAGCAGCCCGAAACGCCCGAGCTGGTCGTAGGGCACGTAGACGAGCCTGCGACCCTTCAGGGACCGACGGTGGGCGCCCGTCGCGGCGAGGGCGGCGCTGAATACAGGCTGCTCAAACATTGAACAAACAATAAACATACGATGACATCACCGCAAGGGCCGGGTGGACGGTAAGCTCCCGGCGTGCCTGCCGCCGCGCCCGCCGACCCTCCCGAGAACACCCGCCCCGAAGTCGACCCGCATCGGGTGCGCCTGTTCGCCGCCGAAGCCTTTCTGACCGACGCGTACAACGCACTGAGCACCGGCGCCCTCCTGGTGGCGATGGCCCTGGCGCTGGGCGCGGGACCGCTCGCCTTGTCGCTGCTGGTCGGCCTGCCGTGGCTCGCGCAGCTCGCGCAGCTCGCCCTGCCCTTCGTCGAGGCGCGTGCCCCCGACCGACGGCGATGGCTGCC
Organism: Myxococcota bacterium; assembly: GCA_023150895.1. Taxonomy (GTDB): domain Bacteria; phylum Myxococcota_A; class Bradymonadia; order UBA7976; family UBA1532; genus CAINDO01. Next base: position 3,472 of record JAKLJY010000159.1, read on the forward strand.
CTCCACCGTCGCCGCCGGCCGGGCGCTGTGGCTCGTGCCGACGTTGCTCGTGCTTGTAGGCGCCGAGGGTCCCCTCCCCGTGGCCGCGGCCGTGACCGCCGTCGCGCTCTCGGCATGCCTGCACCTCCTCGGGCAGAACGGCGTCACGGTCTGGATGGCGGCCCTCGTGCCCCCGGAGGCGCGCGCTCGGGCCTTCGCCCCGCGTCACCGCGCCGGCGCCCTGGCGATGGTGATCTGTCTCGTCGCCGCGGCGGCGGTCATCGACCGCGCCCCCGAGCCCGCCGACCGTGCGCAGACGTTCGCGGTCATCGGATTGATCGCGACCGCGCTCGGCGTGGCCGGCGGCCTGATTCTGCGTCGTTTCCCCGACGCAGCGCCCGCAGCGTCCGGGGCCGATGGGGCCCGGCTGAACGTCCGGGCACAGATGCGGTCGGTCGCTGCGCTGCCGGGCCTGCGCCGGCTGGCGCTCTTCACGGTGGTCTTCAACGTCGGCATCGGCCTGCCGGGGGCGTTCTGGCAGGTCTACATGCAGGCACATCTCGGCCTGTCGTTTCTGCTCATCTCGACGCACGCCGCCACCGGGCTGCTCGTCCGCATGCTCGCCGCCCCGCTCTGGGGGCGGGTGATCGCCCGGTTCGGCCCTGCCCGCGTGCTCTCGGGCTGCGCGCTCGGCCTTTCGCTGACGCCACTCGACTGGATCGTCGTCGGCGCGGGGTGGCTGCCCGATGCGCGCCCGCTGGTCCTTTGGGATGCCTGCCTCGCGGGCCTGCTCTGGGGCGGCTACACGCAGGCCGTCTTCATCCGCCCGATGGAGCTTCTCCCCGAGGGCCTGCGGGCCGCGGGCCTCGGCCTCTTCAACCTGGCCGGCGGCCTGTCGCTCTTCGTGTCGTCCCTGCTCGGCGGCGCGCTCATGCGGGTCCTGGGCACGGACGCCTACGCCTCGTTCGTCGTGCTGTTCGCGCTGACCGCCGCCGCGCGCGCCACCGCCGGCCTGGCCGGCCGACGCCTGCTGCGATCGGCGGGGTGACGGGGCCGACGGCCCGACCGGGCCGATGCGCCGCCCCCGGGAATTCCACCCCGTGTCGATCCCCCCGGCAGATCTTTTGCGGACCCCGTGCGTGGAGTAGCGTGCACCCCGCCACCTCGACCGGAGTCTCCATGACACGCTCCCGGCTCTCCGCCTCCCTGGCCCGCGCGGCCGCCCTGCTGGCCGCCTGCGCCACCGGCTTCGGCGCCTGCAACTCGGACGACAAGGCCCTCAAACCCGATGGCAAGCCGCCGACGTCCGGCGTGCCCTCCGTGCCGCCCGAGGCCGAAGCCCCCGGCGTGAAGGTCGTGCAGCCGCCGCTCTCGGCCGAGACGGCCCCCGCCGAGAGCCCGCGCCTCGCCGATCTGCCGCCGCTGAAGGACCTGCAGGCCAAGATCCCCAGCTTCTTCCAGGGCAACGTCGGGCGCCGCATCCACGTGCAGGTGGACAAGCCCCTCTACAAGCCCGGCGAGACGGTCTGGATCAAGACCTGGGACCTCCAGGCCCGCGACCTGAAGGGCTCGCCGAACGTCAACGCCATCCGCTACGAGCTCGTCAGCCCCAAGGGCGCCGTCGTGCTCAAGAAGCGCGTCGAGATGAAGTTCGGCACCGCCACCAACGACTTCGAGATCCCCGAGGGCGTTCAGGGCGGCGAGTACCAGATCCGCGCCATCGCCGACGACGGGGTGAAGGTCGAGCGGCCCATCATCATCAGCACCTACGAGCCCCCACGGGTGAAGAAGAAGCTCGAGTTCGTGCGCAAGGCGTACGGCCCCGGCGACGAGGTCACCGCGACGCTCGAGATCAAACGCCCGACCGGCGAGCCCCTCGCCAACAAGAGCCTCGAGGCCATCGTCCGCCTCGACGACGTCGAGCTCCCGCGCGTGCGCTTGACGACCAACGCCGAGGGCGGGGCGCTCGTGCGCTTCTCCCTGCCGGGGCAGATTGCCCGCGGCGACGGCCTGCTGACCGTGCTCGTCGAGGACGGCGGCGTCACCGAGTCGGTCAGCAAGAGCGTGCCCATTCTGCTCAAGAAGCTGCAGTTCGACTTCTACCCCGAGGCCGGACAGCTCGTCGCCGGGCAGCCGGGGCGAGTCTACTTCGCCGCCAAGAACACCATCGGCAAGCCGGCGGACGTCGAGGGCCGCATCGTCGACGACGTCGGCAACACCGTCGGCACGTTCTCGAGCTACCACGACGGGCAAGGCCGCTTCGACCTCACGCCCAATACCGGCCGCACCTACTTCGCCGAGATCACCAAACCCGTCGGCATCACCGAGAAGTACGCGCTGCCGATGGCCGCCGCCGAGGGCTGCTCGCTGCGCAGCTTCGACGACTTCGACGGGCAGGAGGCCGCGCTGCGCGTCGCCGTGCGCTGCTCGTCGCCCCGCAAGGTGATCGTCGCCGGCGTGGTGCGCGAGAACCTGCTCGACGCCGCCGCGGTCGACGTCCCGGCGAACGGTCCGGCCATCGTCCACCTGAAATCGGCGGACGCCGCGCTGGCCAAGGCGCAGGGCGTCGCGCGCGTGACTCTCTTCGACGAGAAACTCGTCCCGTTGGCCGAACGTCTCGTTTACAGGAATCGCCGTCAGTCCCTGCAGGTGAAGATCAAGCCCGATCAGGAGAGCTACACGCCGCGCGAGCAGGTGGCGCTGAAGATCGAGACCACCGACGCCGAGGGCAAACCCATCCCGTCCGAGGTCGCGGTCAGTATCGTCGACGATACGGTCGTCTCGTTCGCCGACGACAAGACGGGGCACATGCTCAGCAAGCTGTTCCTCGAGCCCGAGGTGCCGGGCAAGGTCGAGGAGCCCAACGTCTATTTCGACCTGACCGAGAAGAAGTCGGCCACCGCGATGGACCTGCTGATGGGCACCCGCGGCTGGCGCAAGTTCGAGTGGCAGCCCGTGCTGAACCCGCCCCCGCCGATGGCGACGGGCAGCGGCGAGGCCATCGGCTTCGGCGGCCTGGGAATGCGCGGCGCCGGTCGCGGTGGCGGCGGCAAGGGCCGAGGCCTGGGGGCAGCCCCCGGTGGCGCGCCCGAGGCCGCGGACATGTTCGCCGAGGGCGCGGTCGAAGAGGCCGAGGTGGCCATGGCCCCCGTACCGGCCGCCGCCGTGCCTCGGCCCGCACCGCCCCCGAAGGCCGCGCGCCCCGCCGCGGGACCGATGCCCGACGCCTTCCCGGCCGCGCCGATGGCCCCTCCGCCGCCGCCGGCCCCGCCGCGCGAGATGGCCGCGCAGGCCGCGCCCGCCGCAGAGGCGAAGGCCATGGAGCAGGAGCGCCGTCCGGCGCCCGCCAAGGCCGAGGCCGAGGCCGCCAAAGAGCGCGCCGCGCCCGAGCCCATCGTGGCCGCCAAGCCCATGCCCGCCCGCGCCCGCCTGGCCGCCGAGCCCGCCGATCAGCCCGCCGGCGGCGTCGCCCGCGACGACCGCGGCGACAAGGACTGGGCCGCCGACAAGAAGAAGGCCAAATTCGACCGCAACGAGATGGCCGACGAAGAGGCCGACGACGTGGACCTGCGCGGCGGCGACGACTGGGCCATCGCCCCGGTGCGCGTCTTCCCCGCGCCCACCTACGACGGCGCCTACGACGGCCCGCGGACGGACTTCCGCGAGACGATTCACTGGGCCCCGACGGTGCGCACCGGCAAGGACGGTCAGGCCACGCTGACGTTCTACACCTCCGACGCCGTGACGTCGTTCCGGGTCTTCGCCGAGGGCGCCGGCGGCGGGCTCATCGGCCGCCACGAGGAGGTCATCAAGAGCAACCTGCCGTTCAGCATGAACGTGAAGCTGCCCGTCGAGGTCAGCGCCGGCGACAAGCTGATGCTGCCCCTGACGCTGACGAACGAGCGCGACGACGCCCTGCCCGTCTCGCTGACGGCCAGCTTCGGCGATCTGCTCAAGCTCGAGGGCAGCGCCGGTCTGAAGGGCCCCGCGCTCGCCGGCAAGGCCCGCGAGAGCCTCTTCTACCCGGTCACGGTCACGGGCATTCAGGGTCAGAGCCAGGTGCGCTTCGCCGCCGACGCCGGCGGTCTGAAGGACGAGTTCATCCGCGAGGTGAACGTCGTCCCCCTCGGCTTCCCGATGGAGACGAGCCAGGCCGGCACGCTGACCGACCGCGTCACCGCCACGTTCGACCTCGGGCAGGCGATGGCCGGCACCACGCAGGCCACGATCAAACTGTACCCCAGCCCGGTCGCCACGCTGACGAGCGGCCTCGACGGCCTGCTGCGCGAGCCCTACGGCTGCTTCGAGCAGACGAGCAGCACCAACTACCCCAACGTGATGGTGCTGCAGTACCTCAAAGCCGCGGACGTGGCCGATCCCGCGCTGGTGCAGCGCGCCGGTACGCTCATCGACAAGGGCTACCAGCGCCTCGTCAGCTTCGAGACGCCCAAGAAGGGCTACGAGTGGTTCGGCCAGTCGCCCCCCCACGAGGCGCTGACGGCCTACGGCGTGCTCGAGTTCATCGACATGAAGCGCATCTACGGCGGCGTGGACGACGACATGCTCGCCCGCACCGTCGCCTGGCTGAAGTCGCGCCGGGACGGCAAGGGCGGCTTCCAGCGCGATGGTCAGGCCCTCGACAGCTTCGGGCGCGCCGATCCGGTCGTGACGGACGCGTACATCACCTACGCCATCAGCGAGGCCGGCATGATCGACCAGTTCCCCGAGGAGCTGGCCGCGCAGGCGAAGCGCGCGCAGGAGACCAAGGACCCCTACCTGCTGGCGCTCGCCGCCAATACGCTGCTCAACGTGCCCGCTCGCGTGGCCGACGGTCAGGCGGCGGCCGCCCGGCTCGCCGGTCTGCAGAAGCCCGACGGCGTCTTCTCCGGCGCCGATCACAGCATCACCCGCAGCGGCGGCATGAACCTGGACATCGAGACCACGTCGCTCGCGGCGCTGGCCATCCTCGAGGCGAAGAACAACCCGGACGCCGTGCGCCGCGCGGTCGACTGGCTGAACAAGAACCGCGGCGGTTTCGGCGAGTGGGGCGCGACGCAGGCCACCGTGCTGGCCCTCAAGGCCTCGACCGAGTACGCGCTCGCCTCGCGGCAGACGCAGAGCAGCGGCTCCGTGGTGCTGCTGGTGAACGGTCGCAAGGTCGGTGACATGCCCTACGAGGCCGGCCGGCGCGACGCGCTCGTCTTCGACAACCTCGGCGCGCACTTCCAGCCGGGCAGCAATACCGTCGAGCTCGTGCACGTCGGGCGCGACAGCCTGCCCTACTCGATGGCCGTCGAGTACCGCACGATCAAGCCCGCCACGCACCCCGACGTCGTCGTCGAGGTGACCACGAAGCTCGACAAGAGCAGCGTCAAGATGGGCGAGAACGTGCGCCTCTCCGCCACCGTGAAGAACCGCACGGACGCCGGTCAGCCCATGACCATCGCCCGCATCGGCCTGCCCGGCGGTCTCGCCTTCCAGACCTGGCAGCTCAAGGAGCTCAAGGAGAAGGGCGTCGTCGACCAGTGGGAGACCCGGGCGCGCGAGGTCATCGTCTACTTCCGCGACATGAAGCCCGGTCAGGTGCGCGAGATCCCCCTCGACCTCGTCGCGACGGTGCCCGGCGACTACACCGGGCCGGCGAGCAGCGCGTACCTGTACTACACGGACGACCGCAAGTTCTGGGCGGACGGCCTGAAGGCGACCGTCGTCCAGTAAGGGCCGGGCCCGGCCGGCGCCTCAGCTGCGCTTCGACCCGGCGTCCATGCGCGCGGCGATGACCCGCCCGAGGCGGCGCATGCCCTCGTCGATGAGCTCGGGCGTGCGGTTCGAGAAGTTGAGCCGCACGAACCGGGGGTCCGGCGTGCCGGCGAAGAAGCTCGAGCCGGGTACGAACGCGACCTTCTCGTTGAGCGCGTCGTCGAAGAGGCCCTCGCCCGTGAGGCCCTCCGGCAGGCGCACCCACAGGAACATGCCGCCTTCGGGGCGCGTCCAGGTGGTGCCCGCCGGCAGGTGTCGCTCGAGGGCGTCGAGCATGGCGTCGCAGCGCGCGCCGTAGGCCCGGCGCAGGCCCGCGAGGTGTCCGTCGTAGTCGAACGTCTCGAGCAGCGTCGCCGCGGCCCGCTGCGCGAGGGTGCCCGAGTGGAGGTCGGTGGCCTGCTTCGCCACCGTCACCTGCCGCGCGAGCGCAGGGGGGGCCACCATCCAGCCGAGGCGCAGGCCGGGGGCGAGCGTCTTCGAGAACGTCGACAGGTACACGACCACGCCGGCCCCGTCATCGAACGCCGCGATGGGCGGCGGGGCTTCGCCGCGGTAGCGCAGCTCGCCGTAGGGGTCGTCCTCGACCACCGGGATGCGATGCTTCGCCGCGAGCCGCGCCAGCATGCGGCGCCGCTCGGCCACCAGCGTCGTGCCCTTCGGGTTGTGGAAGTTCGACACCAGGTAGATCATCTTCGGCCGCGTGTGCCGCAGCTTCTGCTCGAGATCGTCGACCCGCATGCCCTCGTCGTCGCTCGCGATGGGCAGAAGCTCGGCCTCGAACCCGCGGAAGACCTGCAGGGCGGCCAGGTAGCTCGGATCCTCGACCGCCACCACGTCGCCCGGATCGATGAGCACGCGCGCGATGAGGTCGATGCCCTGCTGCGCGCCCGAGGTGATGAGCACCGTCTCCCGCTCCGCGCGGACACCCTTGCCGACCATGCGCCGGGCAATCCAGTCGCGCAGGGGACCGTACCCCTCCGTCACGCTGTACTGGAGTGCCGCACCGCCCTCCCGCGCGAGCGTCTGCGCGAACGCCTCGGCGATGGGGCCGACGGGGAAGAGCTCGGGCGCGGGCAGCCCGCCGGCGAACGAGAGCACGTCGGGTCGCTCGGCGACCTTGAGGATCTCGCGGACCGCCGACGCGGGCATCTTGGCCATGCGCCGGGCGAGCGCGAGCGGGGCCGGAGACTGGGATTCGAGTGTGGCGAGGCGGGGGGGGGGCTCGGGTGTCATGGGCGCTCCCGTGGGGGGTCGGTCTGGGGCCGAAGGCGCGTGCTCTCCTTGATGGACGACAGCACGATGGTGGTCTGGGTGCGGTTGACCCCGGGGATCATCCGCAGGCGCTCGACGAGCAGTTGGTCGAGCGTGGAGGTGTTCCGGGTGCGGACCTTGAGGAGGTACGAATCCTCACCGGCGACCCGGTGGGCTTCGAGAACCTCCTCCATGGATTCAATCGTACGTCCGAACGCTTCAAAGTATTTCGGGTGCTCGATGGTGACGCCGATGAACGCCGTCACGTCGAGCCCGAGCGCCGCCGGATCCACGCGGGCGACGTACCCCTTGATGACCCCGCGCTCCTCGAGCTTGCGCACCCGCTCCGCCACCGCGGGCTGCGACAACCCCACGGCCTTCGCGATCTGCGCCTGCGTCGCGCGGGCGTCGCGCTGCAAGAGGTCGATGATCTCGAGGTCGGTCGGGTTCATGGCGTCCGATAAAGTATCCAGTCCCAGGCGGAATCATGGTGACTTTTATCGGCGAATTTCAAGGGCGACCCCGGATCGCCGCGCGCTCTGCGGACTTACGGCTCGGGAGAGCGTCGAACGCGATCGTAGAGCGGGGCCGTGGCGACGACGAGCACCACCAAAGGTCCCGCCGTCCGTCGCCGACCGTCGACGGGGAACGGTTGTTTCAGGGCGCGTACCGCCGCGACGCGAGCTCGGCCCGGGCGCGGCCGATGCCCTCGCTGATCAGGCGCCGGGCGTCCTCGGCGTCACCCCAACGGACGATCTTCACCCACTTGCCGGGTTCGAGGTCCTTGTAGTGCTCGAAGAAGTGGCGGATCTGGTCGAGGGTGATTTGCGGCAGGTCGGTGTAGTTCTTCACGTGGGCGTAGCGCTGGGTGATGCGCGGCGCCGGGACGGCGACGATCTTCTCGTCCCCGCCGGCCTCGTCCTCCATGTGCAGCACGCCGACGGGGACGACGGACATGATGGCGCCCGGGACGATCGCCCGGGTGTTGGCGATGATCACGTCGCAGGGATCACCGTCGTCGGAGAGCGTGTGCGGGATGAACCCGTAGTTCCCCGGGTAGCGCATGGAGGTGTAGAGAAAACGGTCGACGACGAGGGCGCCGGCGGCCTTGTCCATCTCGTACTTGATGGGCTCGCCCCCGATGGGGACCTCGATGATGACGTTGACTTCGTTCGGGGCGTCGTGGCCGACGGGGATGGCGTCGATGCGCATTTTCGGAATCTCGATTCTGGCGTCGCGTGCGGGCATGCACCCGGCGATTACATCACGCCGTTTTCGCGCAACCGCTGCATCAGAAAGTCGTGGGCGCGCACGGGCGGCGCCCCGCCCGTGATGGGCGCGAGGATGGCCTCGGGGGCCGGGTGGAGAAAAAAAGGCATGGAATGGCGCCCACCATCGCCCCCCTCGGGCGGGTTGACGACGCGGTGCGTGGTGGCCGGCATGCGGCCGCCGGTGAGGTACTGCATCATGTCGCCGGTGTCGCAGATGAGGCAGCCGGGGGGCGTCTGCACGGCGAGCCAGTCGCCGTCGCGGGTGAGGATCTCGAGGCCGGGGCGCGTCGCAGCGGGCAGCGCGGTCATGAGGTTGATGTCCTCGTGCGCCGCCGCACGCACCTGCCCCGGAGTCGGTCGGCCGCCGGGCGGATCGGGGTAGTGGATGATGCGCAGCACGCTGTTGCCTTCACCGGCCATGGCATCGAAGAACCCGTCGGCCAGACCGAGATATGCCCCGACGGAGGTCAACAGCTTGAGCGCGAAGGCTTCCTGAGCGGCGTACAAGGCCCGCATCGTGGTCGCGAAGGCCGGGACGGCCGCCGGAAAGACGTTCTCGGGGATTTCACCCCGGTAGCCCGCGGGCAGCTCGCGACCGACGTGCCAGAACTCCTTGGCGTCGGGCACGGCCTGGTCCTTGGCCTTCTCGACCTCGAACGGCGTGTAGCCGCGCTGACGGCCCGTCGCGGGGCGCTCGCAGGCGAGCTTCTCGGCCATGGGCAGGGCGAAGACCTGCGCGGCGACGGCGTACGCGTCGGCCAGGAGGGCATCCGGGAGGCCGTGGCCGGTGACCGCGACGAAACCCCAGCGCTCGAGCCCGCGCCCGAGGGCTTCGACGAACGTGGCGCGGGCGGCACCGCCGGCGTCGTGGTCTCGCAGGTCGACGACGGGGATGTTCTCGGACGTGGCGGACATCTGCCTCTCCTCCGGGCCGGCGTTTGCGGCGCATTGTGGGAGAAAGCCCGGTCGCGTCAAGCGTGCGGCCCGGCCGGCCCGTGCGGCATCATGCCCCCGTGCGCGTCTTCGCCTGTGACCACCTCGATGTGCCCCTGCCCCCGGGGCACCGCTTCCCGATGGAGAAGTACGGCCGCCTGCGCCGTGCGCTCGTGTCCGCGGGGCTGCTCGGTCCGGGCGAGATCACCCCGGTCGAGCCGGCAGCGCTCGAGCCGCTGCTCGCCGTCCACGCACCCGACTACGTGACCGCGGTCGTCGAGCGCACGCTGCCGGCCGCCGCGCAGCGTCGCATCGGCCTACCGTGCTCCGAAGCGTTCGTCGACCGGGCCCGCGGCAGCGTCGCCGCCACCCTCGCGGCGACGGCTGCGGCCCTCGAGGACGGCTTCGCGGGCAACCTCTCCGGGGGCACGCACCATGCCCACCGCGATTTCGGCGCGGGGTACTGCGCCTTCAATGATCTGGCGATCGCCTCGCGGTGGCTGCTCGACCACGGCCACGCCCGCCGGGTCCTGATCTTCGACGTCGACGTTCACCAGGGGGACGGCACCGCTGCCCTGTTCGCCGACGAAAAGCGCGTCTTCACCTGCTCCGTGCACGGGGCGGCGAACTTCCCGTTCCGCAAGGTCGCGGGCGATCTGGACGTCGACCTGCCCGACGGGACGGACGACGGCGCCTACCTCGCCGCGGTCGAGCGCGCCCTGGCGGAGAGCCTGAGACGCGGCCGGCCCGACGTCGTGCTCGTGCAAGGGGGCGTCGACCCCCTCGAGGCCGACCGGCTCGGCCGGCTCGCCGTCAGCGCTGCCGGTCTGTACATGCGTGATCTGCTGATTCTGCAGACGCTCCGGGCGGCCGGACTCCCGACGGTCTATACGCTCGGCGGCGGGTACGCCGAGCCCATCGACGCCACGATCGAGGCGCATCTCGGCACCTACCGCGCCGCACGCGAGGTCTTCGGCTGACGCGGATCGAACGCGCTTTGGATCCGATCGGTCAGCCGGACGTGTTACGTCGAAGACGCACGAGGCCGGAAGGCCGTGCCCCCCCAATGGAGTCGATCATGATGTTTCGCGCCCGTCACCCGCTTGCCGCCGCCTTCGCCCTGCTCCTCGCGACGTTCTCGACCGGCGCCGCGCAAGCCGCCCCGAGCGCCGCGCCCGCGCCCGCGCCCGCTGCCGAACCCTGCCCCCGCCTCGAGCCGGGCCGGGCCCTCGGCCGCTTCTCGCTCGGCACGAAGCTGACCGCCCCCGATTCGGTCGAGCCGGATGCTTTGCCCGGCTGGTCGCGCCCGAAGGACCCCGCAGGCAAGTCGACCCGCCTGCGCTTCGACACCGCCGGGGTCCTGACGGCGTTCGACGCGCCGCTGCCCGCGTGCGTGACATTGCCGTCGCCGAAACCGCACGAAGTCCGCACGGCCGAGCTCCGGTCCCTCGCCGCCGCCCTCGGCACGTGCGGCCCGGAGGACATCCGCGAGGGGGGCACGTTCATCCCCTGCGCGGGGCTCTCCCTGGTGACGAGCGTGGGGGCGTCCGGCGTGGAACACCGCCTCGCGATGCGCAGCGGCCCGGACGCCCCCCCGGCCCCGACGGCCACCTGCGACACGTGGCTCGACGCGGACGGACCCGTCGACGTCACGGGTCGGCGCGCGCCCCCCGCCGCGCCCGGCGTGCCCGGTGAGCTCGAGATCGGCACGCGGCGGGTCTGCCTCTCCGGGCGGTCCGTGGTGTTCACCGCGGCGACGCGCCCGGCCGACGTCACCGACGCGGCGTGTACGACCGAGGCGAACCGCGGCGGCACGCACGTCCGCTGCGGGCGGACGCTGTTCTCCTTCGAAGGCCCGCATCTGGCCCTCGCGCGAATTCGCGTCGAACGCTGACCCGAAGTCGGCGCGCTTCAGGCCTTCCGGCGCAGACGCGTGGCGAAAAAGCCGTCCATGTCGTGCCGATGCGGCCAGGTGAAAATCCCGAGCGGCCCGAGCAACGGCCCCCAATCGATGCCGCCCTCACCGGGCGACGGCAGATCGAGCGCGAACTCCGGGCGATCGCGCAGGAACGCCTCGACGATGGCCGGGCCCTCGGCCTCGGTGAGGGTGCAGACGCTGTAGACCAGCGTGCCGCCCGGGCGGACGGTGTCGGCGCAGCGCCGGATCATCACGGCCTGTGCCGCTGCGAGCTCGGCGACGGACTCGGGGGTGCGTCGCCAGCGGATCTCCGGGTGGCGGCGCAGGGTGCCGAGGCCCGAGCACGGCGCGTCGAGCAGCACCCGGTCGAACGTTCGTTCGAGGGGCTCGCCGGCGTCGTGTACCGCCGTCTCGAGCCCGGTGACCCGGCCGAGCGTCTCGGCCAGGCGTCGCACCTTGCCGGGGTGGGCATCCGTCGACAGCAGCGCCAGCCGGCCGGCCGCATGTGCGAGATCGACGATGTGCTGGCTCTTGCCCCCCGGCGCCGCGCAGGCGTCCCATAGCCGATCGCCCGGCTGCGGCGCGAGCAGGTGCACCACGAGCTGCGCCGCCTCGTCCTGCACGCGAAACAGGCCCTCGGCGAAGGCCGCGGTGGCGAACGGCGCGCGGTGCTCCAGATGCCAGGCCCCGGGGGCGAACGCGCACGGCGTCAGCGTCGCGCCCTCTGCCGTCAGGCGGGCCGCGGTCGCGGCGGGGTCGCCGGGCGCGCGCACCGTCAGCGGGGCCGGGCGGTTGTGGGCCGCCAGCAGGGCCTCCGCTTCGGCCGGGCCCAGGCGGTCGATCGCCAGGGCGGCCAGCCAATCGGGGTGGCTCAGACGGACACCGACGGCCTCGGGCGTTTCACCCTCGGGCAGCGTCTCGGGCGTCTGCGGCAGCGCCCGCAGCACCGCGTTCACCAACCGGGCGCCGCCCTCGCCGGCCACCATGCGGGCCTGCACGACGGCCTCGTGAACGGCCGCCCGCGCCGGCACGCGGTCCATGAAACCGAGCTGATACGCGGCGAGCCGCAAGACATTCAGCACCGCCGGCGCGGTCGCTTCCAGGCCGCGGCGCAGCAAGGGCGCGAGGCGATGATCGAGGCGCCGCTGCTGCCGCAGGACGCCACTCGTCAGCTCGAGCGCGAGACCGCGATCGCGGGGGTCGAGGCCGGCCTTCTGCGCGGCCGACTCCAGCGCCTGTTGCAGAAACGCCTCCCGCGCGTCGACGGCCCGCAAGGTGTCGAGGGCGACGTCGCGCGCACTGCCCGGGCGGCTCACAGGTGCCCCCCGACCGGGAAGTCCGGTGCCCCACGCAGGAAATCCGCGCCGGCGACGGCCTTGCGACCGGCGCGCTGCAGGCGGGTCAGGACGAGCGAACCCGCACCGCAGGCGATGCGCGGGCCGTCGTTCTCGTGGGCGACGATGGTGCCCGGAACGGCGTCCGGGGCGGTCTCCGGGCAGGGCCGGCTTTCCAGAATCTTCAGGGGCCCCTCGGCACGCTCCACGTAGGCCCCGGGCCAGGGCGAGGTGCCTCGCACCCGGTCGTGGAGGCGCTTCGCCGTCCACGTCCAGTCCAGCAACCCGTGCGTCTTTTCCAGACGCGCGGCATAGGTCACGCCCGCCTCGGGCTGCGACTCGAATCGCACGCGCCCGGCCTCCACGTCGGCGAGCGTCTCCACGAGGGCCTCGGCGCCGAGCAACGACAGGCGGTCGTGCAGCGCCCCGGCCGTCTCGTCCGGCCCGATGGCCGTCATGGCCGTGCGAGCGACGGGACCCGTGTCCAGGCCCGCCTCCATGCGCATGATGCAGACCCCCGTGCGCGTGTCGCCCTCGATCACGGCCCACTGAATCGGCGCCGCGCCGCGCCAGCGGGGGAGCAGGCTCGCGTGGACGTTCAGACTGCCGTGCACGGGCAAGTCCAGATACCGCTGCGGCAGAATCTTGCCGTAGGCCACCACGACGCAGAGATCGGGTGCGAGGGCGCGCAGAACGCCGTAGCTCTCGTCCGAGAGGCGCGGCCACTGGTAGACCGGCAGGCCGCGGGTGAGGCCGGCCTCCGCGACGGGGGGCGGGCGTTCGATCTGACCGCGGCCGACCGGCTTCGACGGCTGGCTGACGACGGCGACGACCTCGTGGCCGGCCTCGATGATCGCGTTCAGGCAGGGCACGGCGAACTCGGGCGTGCCCATGAAAACGACGCGAAGGGCCATCACTGCACCCCCGCCGCCGTCTCCGTGCGCCGCCGCTCGTAGTCCGCGAGCGTCAGCTTCTGCTCGAGGGGCTCGAGCCGGTCGACGTAGAGCGTGCCCTCGAGATGGTCGAGCTCGTGCTGGATGCACACCGCCCGCAGGCCCGTGGCCTCGAGCCGTTGCGGTGCGCCTGATCGGTCGAGGTAGTCGAGCACCACCCGCCCGCAGCGCACGACTTCGGCGTTCACTCCGGGCACGCTGAGACAACCCTCTTTCCAGGTGATCTCGCCGTCGGCTTCGGCAATGCGCGGGTTGATGAAGACCTGCAGATCGCTGACCCACTCGTCGTTTTCAGGATCCTTGCGGCTGACGTCCATCACCACGAGACGCAGGCTCGCCCCGATCTGAGGGGCGGCGAGGCCGACGCCATGCGCCGCGTACATCGTCTCGATCATGTCGTCGATCAGGCGCTGAAGGTCGGCATCGATGCGGGTCACGGGCTGCGCGACGAGGCGCAGCCGGGGGTCCGGGTGGGTCAGGATTTCGAGCAGGGCCATGGCCGAAGGGTCACTCCAGGTGGGCTTCGTAACGCGCGCGGAGGCGCTCATCGCCGAGGATGGTGAAGGCGTCGTCGAGCACGGCGGCGACCTCGCGCACCTGCTGCCAGTGCGGGCCGTCGCGGCGAACGCGGTGGGGGTCGAACTGCCGCTTCAGACGCTCCCAGGCGCTGCGGATCTCGGCGCCGGTCGCGCCGCGCGGCACGCCGAGAATCTGGTGATAGTCGGCGGCCTGAATCTCCGAGTACTTGCGCGCGAGCAGCTCGGTGAAACCAGGCATCTGGTCGTCGGTCCGCGGCGCACCGGCGCGCAGCAACGCCTCGGGGTCGAGCGCGGGCAGACCCTGCACCGGGCGCACGCCCACCGGCGCGTCGATGAGGCGTAACACGCCGAACGCGAAGAGCACGGCGAGCGTGTCGATCTCGTGCATCTGCGCGGTGCGCGCGATTTCGAGGGCCGTGCGGCGACCGTCCACGAGGCTCAGGATGACCGTCTCGTCGTGCCGCAGCACGAGACCCGGCATGTCCGGCCGGAACGAGGTCCGGGGTCTCGGCACCGTCGCCGGGGTGCCGAACGCGCGGTAGAGGCGCAGGCGCCCGTACTTGCGCCGGATGCCGTCGAGCACGAGGCGCCCCGGGTGCATGCCCAGATCGACCGGATCCAGCGGGCGGGGTCCACCCCGGATGACCGTGGCCTCGCCGGCCTCGAGGGAAAACAGGGCGAGCACGCGGTCGATGACATGGGTGCGCAGGGCGCGATAGACGTCGTCCGGGGCGAGGTAGCCCGCCTCGATCAGCACCTCCTCGGTGCTCGCGCCGACGACGCGGGCCCGGTCGCGGGCCTCTGCGAGCACGGCGCGCGTGAAGCGTCCCTCCGCCGCCAGGAAGGTCGCGAGATCCTCCGCCGGCTCGCTGCTGTCGGCATAGACGGGGGCCCCGCCGTCGAGGAAGACGCGCCGCAGCACGCCCCCCGCGGCGACCTCGAGGCGACCGGTGAGGGCGGCCTCGGCGGCCGCGGCCAGGACCTCGCCCAGACCACGCCGCTCCAGCTCGACGGCCCGCCCGGCGTCCAGCAGCGCGGCGAGCGCGTCGGCGGGGTCGTGCGCCGGCGCCCGGGGCGGCGCGAACCCGGCGTGACCGGTGACCGAGGCCGCCGGAACGAAGGGCAGACTGGTGTCCAGCCCGACGGGCGGCGGACTCTCCAGATCCAGCGCGGGGGCGTCCCAGGCCGGGGCGGGGGCCGGCGGGGCACCCAGCGTCG
>JAKLJY010000015.1 GCA_023150895.1 Myxococcota bacterium
TTCCCGAGCCAACTCGGCCAGAACTTCCAAGTGCTCTGCCGTCAGGATTCTCGGCCTGCCGACAGGCTTTTTCGCAATGGCTGGCGAACTCGAATCAGGTTCAACTCGAATGTTGTCCATGGCGGCCTCTGTTTTTCAGAGATTGCCGCGAAGTTTATATTATGTCAACACCCTCTCAGAGCCTGACGGGAATTCGGACGCCGACGCGAGCGTGGTCGAGCCGCCCGCCCCGCAAGGCGCGGAGTGCACAACCGCTCGTGGCTGTACCCGAGGTACCGCCCAAGCGGTTGGGGGTCCCCGCAACGCGGCGGGGCGGGATGGATCGACCCGCGGAGCCGGCGGGCGAATCTCTGTCGGGCTCTCAGCGCTTCTGCAGGTTGAGGCCGCCCGTGAAGGCGTAGCTGACGTAGTCGTCGAACGCGTACACGATGATGCCGAAGGGCTTGTCCCCCCGGATGCGGTGGCCCCCGTCGCCCAGGGTGATGTGTTTGTAGACCCGGGTGGTACCCGGGACGGCTTCGGCGCCGGCGAGGTCGACGGGCTGCCCGTCGAGTTCGAGCGCGGTGTCGGCGTCGGCGACCACCGTCAGCCAGTCGTTTTCGTAGGTGCCCGGCACCAGGAACGCGTAGTCGTCGCGATACTGGAGATCCGGCGGCAGCATGAAGATGGCCGGGTCACCCGCATGCGCGCCGAACTGCGCGCCGGGCGCGGCAGCCTCCTGCGCGACGACGATGCCGAGCACCTGAATGAGATTGTCGGCTTCGAGGGAGACGCTGCGCTGCGTCCCGAACTCGCAGTAGCCGTTTTCGCCGAGCACCAGCGTCTGGCCGTCCGGCTCGAGGAAGTCGCGGCAGTTCGGCACGCCTGCAAAACCGGGGGCGACGGCCCCGAGGTCGGCGAACGGAACGCTCAGGGTGATGCGGTTGCCGGCCGTCGTGCTGAGGATCTTCCAGAAGACGACGTCCGTCCGCGCGGGGTTGCGCTGCCGGAACGCCAGCGGCGTGAGCACGTACTGGCGGCCGAGCGTGCCGGCCGGGAAGATGGCCTCCTCGACGTGATCGCAGGCCGGCGTGGCCTCCGGGTAGAACGTACAGCGGTGACTGGAGAAGACCCCCACCTCCGCCGTGCTGGTGATGACCGCGCCGCTGAAGTCCGGACCGGGCTGACCGAAGCCACCCCCCGTGCTCTGCAGGACGGCGACCTCGTGCGCGTCGAGCGTCAGCGAGACGACACCACCGGCCTGCCGAACCCGGTTGCGTCGATCGGCGGCCACGCGTGCCCCGCGGGGCAGCGTGACGGTGACCTCGGTCGCATCCTTGGTGCCGACGATGGCCATCGCGGTCGGCTCGACGCCCCCGCCGAGCTGTGACGACCAGGCCGGCACGCCCAGGAACCGGTAGTCGGTGCCCAACGCCGACGCCGGAATGAGCAGGCTGGCGTCGTTGCTGTACGAGTAATTGCAGCAGAGCGGATTGAACTGGTACGCGGCGATGGGGCGGTCGGTCTGAATGCGGAATGCGAGCGCGCCGACCTGCGAGTTGTCGTCGTACTGTGTCACGCGGGGCAGAAGCAGCGTCGCGAGGCCACCGGGCGGCACCTCGAGGCCCTCGGCCGTCTCGACGCGTTCGGCCACGGCCCGACCGTCGGCGTCACGCACCTCGGACTGTACGGTCACGGGCTGGAAGCTCGGCTGATCGAAGCTCTGGGGCGGCGGCGGCGTGATGCTGACGCGCCCGACGAGCTGCGCAATGTCGCCGTTGGGTCCGCGCACCGTGAGGCGCGCCGTCTCCACCTCGTCCGGATTGACGAGGACGATGCCGATCGGGGCGTCCGGGGTCGTGCCGCCGAGCGCACTGAAGGCGGAGTTGGGCAGTTCGGCCGCCCAATAATCGCACCCCAGATAGCTGCGGTTGAGCGCCGCGAGCGCGCAGGCCTGCGAGGCGCAGGTCCCGTTGGCGCAGACCTCGCCGGCCGCACAGTCGGCCTCGGGCGTCCAGCTCACGCCCGGATTGCACACCGCGGGGGTGGTCTCCGAGATGCAGATGCGCTCCCCCGCGACACACTCCGCCGGGCTCGGCAGGCATCGGTCGGCGTAACAGGGCGCGCCGTCCGGGCAGACGTCGAGGCTCCATTGCCCGTCGTTGTTGCAGACCTCGAGCGTGCTTTCACCTTCCTGTACGCACCGCTGGCGGCCGGGCTCGCAGTCGCGCGCGACCATGCCGCCGGGCGGCGGTTGGTCCCCACCCGCGGCGCCGCCACCGCCCTCGCCCCCGATCGGGGTCGGCGAGCCACCGGCCGAGCCGCCGCTCGCGCCGCCGCCGGCGTTGCCGCCCTGCGTCCCGCCCGAGGTGATGATGGAAACGTCCGCCCCGGCGCTGCCGCCCGTCCCGGGGCCGGCATCGATGGGCAGAACGGCGGTCTCACCACCGGCGTCGTCCTTGCAGCCCGTCGTCACCAGCGACGCGGTGACCATGAACAGCGCGCACAGCGAGTCGCGGCGCGGGCGAGAAGTGTATCGGGACATCGTGGGCTCCTGCCGGCCCCGTCGGCCGGCCCTGGCATCACATGAGACGGTGCGTGCGGCCTCAGTAGCCCCGCTCGTGGGGCATGACCTCGCGAGGCGAACGGTAGTACTGCACCGGGGAGTAACTCAGGAAGTTGCTGACGCGGCTGGTGTAGACGTCGGCGTAGTCGCCGACCTGACCCCCGAAGAGACTGCGCTCGTTGCCCTCGCGGAAGAGGCGACCCCAGTAGGGATTGAACATGCGGTCGATGCGGCTCTCGAGCTCTTCGAGTTCGTCGAGCGTGCGGCGGGAAAGGTCGCGTTTGACGTCGAGTTCCGTCTTGGAGCGCTCGCGTGCAGCCTCGATGACGCGCGACTCCGGGCCCGTCAGGCCACCCGGGATGTCCGCCCAGCGGCCGAGGCTCTTGAGCAGCGTCAGATGGTAGTTGATGTCGTGATCGAGCCGGATGGCCATCTCTTCCAGCGCATCGACGCGCCGCATCCCCTCGCGGTGCTCGTGCGTCAGGCGCAGGGTGTCTTCCATCTCCTGAATGATCAGCGCGGTGCGCCAGGCGCTGTGCTTCTTGGAGCGGACGATGTCGCCGTAGATGTGGTCGCCGACGTACAGAACCGAGTCCGGCGCGACGCCGGTCATGCGTTCGAAGTCGCGGACGTTGCCGCCTTCGTAGATCTTGCCTCGCTCGAGCGTCGTCGCCTCGCCGATGGCGTTGCCGTTGACGTCGAGTTCGATGAACGGGTTGGTGTCGATGAAAAACGACGGCTTGCGACCGCTGACCACGATGTAGTCGAAGTAGTTGCGCCAGCTCTTGTAGAACGGCAGGGCCCCGTCGAGCAGGTAGCGCATCACGGCGTCGGTGTAGAACCACTCGCTGTTCGTCAGCAGAAACACCCGCTTGCCGGCGCTGCGCAGCTTGTGGAGCGTCGGCGGCAGGTCGGGATCGCGGTCGATGTAGGTCGGCACGTTGGCGGTGATGACCGCCTTCATCGAGTTGTCGCGGTGCGCCTCGTCGATGCTCTCGCGGATGTCGTCGAAGAGCTGCCGATACGACCAGGGCAAGGTGCGGCCGGAGCCCTCCCAGTGCTCGATGATCCCGGCGAGGAGCGTCGCCTCCGGGAGGCTGAACAGCGTATCGACCCAGGCGAAGCGCGGGCTCGACAGCTTGATGGGCGTGCCCGCGTAGAGTTCGCGCCGGGTCTCGGGCGCGACGGCCTGGTAGCCGTGGTAACACCGCCCGACCTGTCGATGGGTGTCCATCTTGAAGATGTTGCCCGTCTCTTTGTCGACGGCGAGACCGCGGATGATGAAGGCGTGGTCGAGCCGCGCCTCGTGGATCTCCTGCGGATACCCCTTGTTCGCGATGAGCTTCGCGACGGTCATCTGAATCGACAGGGCGTCCATGGCATGCTGGTGATACGGGGCCAGCGTGTAGTCCATGTCGAAACCGACCGTCTCGATGCGCGCCATGTTCAGATTCCGGTTCACGAAAATCTGGCGCGTCGGGTCGCGGGGAGCAGAGGGGCCGTAGATCTCGCCGAGATCGGGCGGGAGGGGCTGATACTTGGGAGCGTCGCTCAAAGCAGGGCGTACCCGGGGTTGTTCCGTTGGCCCGCGGACTCTAACATGCTCGGGGCATTCGTAAACAAGGCTGCCATGCGGCCCGGCTCCGGGGATTTCCGTGTCGTTCCGGTCGTTTTTGCTCTCCTCGACGCTCTCGTGCCTCGCCTTCGCCCTCGCGGCCGGCCCGGCGACGGGTCGCAGCAAGGCCCCCGCGCTGGAGATGTCGCGCAAGGACCGCCTCGCCGTGCTGTATTCGAACCAGGTCATCTTCGATCGCTCCGGAGAGCCGCTCGTCAGCGTCCGCGTCACCGAGGGGCAGGCACAGGTCCGTTTCCGCAGTGGCGGCCCCCTCACGATGCTGCCCGCCGCCGACGATGGAGCCCGCGTTCGCGCCCCGGCCGGCACGGGCTGGACGGTCACGGTCGAAGACGCGCGCCGCGGCCGTGAGCAATTCTGGGTCGTGGTCGAGCGCCTGCCCGCGGGCGAGCTCGCCGCCGCCGCCGCGAGCCGGAAACGCTGGCAGGACGAGGGTCACAAGGTCGCGGTCTTCGAAGGCGGGGCGCTCATCGGCATCGCCGGTCGAACCCTGGACACGCGCTCTCTGAGCATCGTCGTGGATCCGAAGCCGACCCGCGCCGAGGCCGAGGCGGCCGCAGAGGCGCTCGAAGCGAAGGTCAGCATCCTCGGCGAGGTGGTGGCCGAGTCCGTCGAGCGCCCCGGGGGCTGGATCGTCGCCCGCGAGGACAAGAGCGGCGTCGAAGTCCGGGCCCGCGACCTCCTCTGGCTCTCGCCCGCGGAGGGACAGACGATCAACGTCGCCGACGTCGAGTTCGGGCGGGGCACCGCGCGACCGGGCAAAGCCGACCGCCGGTATGCCGGCGACCTGTATCTGGCGCTCGGCAACGACGGATTGCTCGCCGTCGTCAACGTGGCGAGCGCGGAGACGCTGCTCGAGGGCACCGTCCCGAGCGAGATCCCGGCCTCGTCTCCCGAGGCGGCGCTGGAGGCGCAGGCCATCGCCGCCCGCGGCCAGCTCCTCGCGAAGGTCGGGACTCGCCACCGCAGCGATCCGTACCTCCTCTGCGCGGACACCCACTGCCAGGTCTACGGCGGCGAGACGAAAGCGCACGCTCGCACGACGGCGGCCGTCCGCGCGACGCGCGGGTTGCTGCTCTTCGACGATCGCGGGCTCGTCGACACGGTCTACAGCAGCAACTGCGGGGGACACTCCGAGGCGTTCCAGCGCATGTGGGGCGGGACGCGCAACCCCACGCTGGAGGGGGTCGTCGACGCGCCGCCCGGGGCCGCGACCCCGAGCCCGGTCGGCCCGGACGAAGCCGCCGTCGCCCACCACATCGATCATCCCCCCACGGGCGCGTACTGCGCCGTCACCGGACGGGAGCGGGGCGTCTTCCGGTGGCGCGTGACGCGCACCGGGGCCGAGGTCGACGCCGCGGTGAACCGACTGCACGCCGTGGGCGAAGTCCATTCGCTGCGGGTCGTGGAGCGGGGCCGCAGCGGCCGCGCCCTCGCGGTGGAGTACGTGGGGACGACGGGCCGCCACACCGTCACCGGCGAGTACGCGAACCGCAAGCTCCTCGGGCATCTGAAGAGCGGGCTCTGGGTCGTCGAGCGGGACGGCGTGCCCGGCCGGGCCCCCGCCACCTGGACGTTCCGGGGCGGCGGTTTCGGTCACGGCGTCGGCATGTGCCAGCACGGCGCGATCGGGCAGGCCCTGGAGCGCCGTCCGCATGCCGAGATTCTGCGGACGTACTACCCGGGCAGCCGGCTGGAGAAGGCCTGGTGACGCCGGCATCGCCCGAGCCGACGATCCTGACGCCGACGGGTGACGCGCTCGACGGGGCGGCCCGGGCGCTGCGCGCCGGTCGACTCGTGGCCTTCCCCACCGAGACGGTCTACGGGCTCGGGGCCGACGCGACCGACGATGCCGCCGTCGTCCGCATCTACGCGTTGAAGCGGCGACCCCGGTTCAACCCCCTCATCGCCCACGTCGCCGACGCCGACGCCGCTCGCAGCCTGGTCGAGGTCGACGCACGCGCCGCGTCGCTGATGGCGCGCTTCTGGCCCGGGCCGCTGACGCTCGTGCTGCCCCGCCGCCCGGAGTGTCCGGTGAGCCTGCTGGCGGCGGACGGGCTCCCGACGCTGGCCGTGCGGCAACCCGCTCATCCGGTGGCGCTTGCGCTGCTGCGCGCCTTCGGTGGGCCCCTCGTGGCGCCGAGCGCCAATCGCTCGGGGCGGGTCAGCCCGACGACGGCGGCGCATGTGGCGGCGGAGTTCGGCGGCACGCCGTTGGCCATCCTCGACGGCGGGCCATGTGCCATCGGGGTCGAGTCCACGGTCGTCGATCTCTCGGGCCCCGTCGCGACGCTCCTTCGCCCCGGCGCGGTGACCCGCGACGCGCTCGTCGCCTGCATCGGCCGCCTCGATGCGCCGACGGCGACCGATCGCCCGCGCTCGCCCGGGCAGCTCGAGAGCCACTACGCGCCGAGCCTGCCGGTCCGCCTCGATGCCACGGCCGCCCGCCCCGGGGAGGCCCTGCTCGCGTTCGGCCCCGTCGACACCGCCGGCTACTCCGAGGTGTTCTGGCTGAGCCGCGACGGTCATCCGGGCGAGGCGGCCGCGCGGCTCTTCGCCGGCCTGCGCGCCCTCGACCGGGACGCGTTCTGCGCCATCGCCGTCTCTCCGATCCCGGAGACCGGCCTCGGCGAGGCCCTCAACGACCGCCTGCGGCGGGCAGCCGCCGATCGCGAGCGCGAATCGCCGGGCGTTCCGGCGGGGGGCGTGATATGAGCCCGATTCTGCGTGGCGGCGAACGGAGGCGAGGGATGAGCGACTTCGAGTTCGACATCGACCGCGAGACGGTCCGGCTCGATGGAGAGTGGCTGTCGGCCGCGGACCTCACGGAGCGCATCCGGACGAAGATCCAGGCCGGCGACTTCCGCGTCTCCCGCCTGTCGTCGGCGCTCGAGGCGCTCGAGACTCTGCTCGCCCGCCTCGAATCCGTCGCCGTGCGGATCCCGCCCGAGGTCCTCGACACGTATCGCAAGATCGCGCACTTCGAAGAGGCGCCCGTCACGCAGGTCCTGCGACGGGCGCTGGTGCACTATCTGGCGACGGAAGAAGCCGCGACGCGCCTCTTCGAAGCCAACCGGACCCGGAGCGGCGGTTCGCCCTGACGCCGTGGCGCGCGGTCAGGGGCTGCGGCCGGTGACGCGGTCCCGGACGAGCGAGCTGAGCACCTGCGGATCGAAGGGCTTTTCGATGCGACTGTTCGGGACCCGGTCGAGAAAGTCGCGGCTGCGTGGGGTGAACGCGCCCCCCGACATGAAGACCACGCGGTCGATGACGTCCGGGCGGCCGGTCCGCAGGGCCTCGTAGAACTCGGGCCCCGACATCTCCGGCATCATCATGTCGCAGAGAATCACGTCGAAGCGGGCGCCTTGCAGGAGAAGCACCAGCGCGTCATCGCCGCGGGTGAGCACCGTGACGTCGTTCTCGCGCTGCAAGATGCGGCGACACACCGTGCCGACGGCCTCTTCGTCGTCGATGACGAGGACCTTGGCGCGGTTGCCCTGACCGACCGCGGGGTGCGATGCCGTCGTTCGTGGGGCGGGCGCGACGGCGCCGTCGGCGAGGGGCAGCCGCAACCGGAACGCCCGGGTTCGACCGGCGCCGGTCGTCTCATCGGCCGTCTCGACCAGGGACCCCCCGAGTTCGGCCGCCATGGCGGCGCACATGCTGAGCGTCATGTCGCCGGACGCTTCGGCGATCCCCTCGTCGTCATCGCCCTCGACGAACGTGGGGACCGCAAACGATGCGGCGCTCACCGCCACCGCGATCACGACGTCGTCTCCCTCGACGGCGGCCAGCAGACGCACATCCGCCGTCTCGGCCTGTCCGTCGGGGACACGCCGCGCACCCCACATCAGCAGCGACGCGACGAGCTGGCAGACGTCCGACTCCGTCCCCCGGACGGCGGGCAGGCGTCCGTAGGCGTGCGTGAGTCGGGCCCGCTGCAGAACGGCCACCGAGGCGAGCCGGCGCGCGCCATCCAGGGCGCGGACCGCGTCCGCGACGCCCGTCGACGACTGCCGCGGCTGGCCGAGCAGGCGAAGGTCACGGATCGTCAGGCGGATGCGGTCGACCGCCTCCCGCGCCGCCCGCACGGACTCGGTCATCTGAGCCGTCGCGTCCGGCAGCCGGACGAGCGCGGCGTCGTCGTCCCGCCCGGACGAGACGGCCCCGAGCGAGTCGAGTTCCTGATTGAGGAAGTCCAGGTGAGCGACGAGGGCGACGAGCGGATTGTTGACGTCGTGCGCGACGCTCGTCGCAAACCCCCGGACCGCCCCGGTGTGGGCACGGACGGCGAGCCGCAGGCGGTCGGCCGTCTGCCGACCCCGGTCCCTGAGGAGAACGAGCGCGCCGCGCCAAGCGCCCGTGGCCGTCCGAAGCGGCAGCGCAGTCAGCGTGAACAACCGGGCGGTGCCCTCCGGCGCCGCCAGGGCCACCTGCTCCTCGTCGATGGCCTCCTGTCGCTCCAGGCGGGCAAGCGGAGACGTGCCCGGCAAGAACGGCGTCGCCCCGTCCCCCGCCCGCAGGGTGGCGAGGAGACCGTGCAGCGTCCCGCCGCCGGCCGCGCGGATGACCTCGGCGGCTGCCGGGTTGCCCGCCAACACCTCGAGCCCGTTGCCGACGAACATCACGGCCCAGCCCTGCGCGTCGAGCGCCCGGGCGAGCACGAGCTCGAGGTCGTCCACGTCGGTGAGATTCGGGGTCTCGCCCCGCCGAATTGGCCAGCTCAGCATGGTCACCCTATCGGCACGCCGGCGCCCCGACTCAACGGCGGGTGCGCGGCTTTTCGGTTGCGGTCACCGCCGCGCGGGCGCTCCGCTCGCCGGCTTCTTGACGACCGGGATCCGCGCCCCGGTCCGCCCCTGTGAAACCCAATACAGATGGTGGTCGGCGTAGGTGGTCGCCAGCGGCCCGAGCGTCGCCATCGCGGGATCGTCGTCGACGCGATTCTCCCGTTCGTGGGGGTCGGCCGCGAGGTCGTAGAGCTCTCCGTAGCCCTCCCCCAATCGCTGGATGAGCTTGTGTTGCCCGAGGATGACGGCGATCTGGTGACGGTCGTAATTCGAGTCGGGCAGGACCTCCGCATAGACCGGGTACGGCGCCGGGGCATGGCCCGTACGAAGTTCTTCCGCCCGTGAGCGCCCGACGAAGCGGGGCGGCGTGGTCACGCCGAGGAGGTCGAGCAGGGTCGGGGCGACGTCGAGGTGTGCGATGGGGACATCCGACACGCGGGCAGGCAGCCCCGGAACCCGGATGAGCAGAGGCACGTGAATCATCTCCTCGTACAGCGTCCCGCCGTGGAAGCGGTGCCCGTGCTCACCGAACTCGTCGCCGTGATCGGACGTGACGACCACCACGGTGCGGTCCCAGAGACCGCGGGCCTTCAGACCGGCGAAGAGCGCCCCGAGGTGCTCATCGGTGTACTCGAGGTTGGCGATGTACTTCGCGCGGTCGGAGCCGTCGGCGGCGGGGTGACCGGGCACCTCACCGTAGGGGTCGTGCGGGTCGTAATAGTGGCCCCAGAGAAAGAAGCGGTCCTTGCGGGTCGGCCGGGTGTCCTTCAGGAACCGGTCGACGTACCCGAGCAGGCCGCGGGTCAGGTGCTCCGCCCCCGGGAACTCGCCGTGTTTGGTGAAGTCGCTGGTCTCGTAGTTCTGGTACTCCGTCCCCTGCTTGAGGCCCCGAACGAAGAAGATCGTCACGTTCGCGTAAAGCGCCGTCTGCCAGCCGGCGTCCCGCAGGACCTCGGCGAGCAGCAGCTCCTTCTCCACCGGGGTCTGGTCGGACCCGAACTCGAGGCGGCTCTGCATCGTCCCGCCCATCAGCGCCGGAATGGACCAGTACGTGGCCGCCCCGTGGGCGTAGGCCCGACGGAAGTCCATGCTCTCCGCGGCGAGGGCCATGAGGTTGGGCATGTGCTGTCGGGCCAGGTCGTCCCGCACGGTGTCGACCGTCAGGAAGACGACGTGCCAGGGCTGCGCGGGACCGGCCGCGGCCGTGCGGGGCGGCGCCGCCAGCGGATCCCGGCGCAGCTCGAGATCGGCCCCGTTGCAGTTCTCGTCGCGTCGATTGTCCGGGACGTCGTAGCCCCCCGGCCGCACGGCGGGATCGGCGTCGTCGCAGTCGCCCCCGCCGAGAACCGCGGCGACCCCATCGCCGTCGGCGTCGGCCAGGGCACGGAGACGGCGCAGGACCGGCCCCGTCAGGAGCGTGTCGCGATCGAGCGCGAGGAGGCGGGACTGCCGCGCGCCCACCCAGGCCGCCGCGACCCCCACCCCGGCGGCGGGGAGCGCCACGCCGAGCACCGCCACGAGGACGACCGCCCTCGGGAAGCGCACAGACCACGGCTGCGCGCCGAACGAGGCCAGGACGAGGCCGAACGCGAAGCAGAGCGCGAGCCACATCGGTCGCTGGTCGACGGTGTGCAACTCGGGCATCAGCGCCGGCAGTGCGAGGCCGCCGAGAAGGACGAAGGCCCCACCGAAAAGGGCCGCGCCTCGCAGACTCGTCGGATCGAGCGCCGGTGGAAGCCACCGCCGGACTGCCGAGAGGGCGCGGGCGAGCGTGCCGACGACGGGTCCGGCGAAGGCGAACAGGGCGAGCTGCACGGCTGCCCCGACGAGGCCGGCGGCGAGCCCCTGATAGACCGGCTTGCGCATCACGGCGACGAACTGCACCACCGAGAGCTGGACGGACAGGACCAGCGCGCCGAGGCAAAGCACCCCGAAGACGACCCACGCGGCGCGGAGCGCCGGATCGACGACCGGCGCCCCCGTCAGTCCCCATCGCCAACCCGCTCGGACGAGCGCGCTCGCGCCGCGTACGACGAGACCCGCCAGGACGAGCGGCGCACCGAGCAGGCCGGCCACGCACAGCGCAAAGACCAGTGCCGGACCGGTCCCGCCCCAATCCACGGCGCCGAAGAGGGCGGACCGCAGGACCTCGACCGCCACGACCAGGAGCGCGGCGAGCGCCGGCGGCAGACAGAACGCGGCGAAGCGGACCCGGCGATTCACCTACTGCACTCTCAGATCGAAGGGGTAGCGGACCACGCTCACGCCGGTCCCGGGGGGCGGAAATCGCCACGTCCGGGCGCGGGCGCGAATGCACTCGGTCACCGCCGGTGAACGCAGAGTATCGTTGACGATCGCGACGGCGGTCGGTCGGCCGTCCGCGCCGAGCGTCCACTGCACGACGATGCGGCCGGCCACGCTGGGGTCCTTCTGAGCGACGGGACCATAACAGGCCTCGACATCGGAGAAGTGGCTGCGGATGACCCCCTGCGCCGTCTGCTCGGCGGCTCGGCCGGGTCTGGCGGCCGGGGCCGGCGCGGGACGAGGACCCGCAGCGGCGGGCGTGCCGGGACTGCGTGCGCGGGCGGGTTCGCCGGAGCGAGCCTCCGCCGTGACCGTCGGCGCCTCGGCGACGATGGTCGGCAGCCCGGCCGTAATCACCGGCAAGCCGTCGCCGGCGTCCGGTGCGGACGGCGCGGCCGTCGGCGGGGGCGCGGGGGCGAGGCTCGCGGGGGCGGCGGGTTCAATCGGGGGCGGCGCCGCCGGGGGTGGCGCCGGCGGCTCGGCACACGCCGCAAGGACGTCGAGGGCGAGGAAGGCGAGGAGGGCGCGGCGGGCGAGGCGTCGGCGGGTGTTCCGGAGCGTCATGTGGTGGACCTACGAAGAACCCGGCGACGGGGCGCCCTCGGGCGACGCGAACGCGCGAACCTGCGGATGACGCCGGTAGTAGTCGAGCACGGCGCCCGCGAGGGCATCCCCCCGATACTTGCGGCAGGCTTCGACGAGCGCCTGGGTCACTCGCGGCTGATTGCTGTCGAAGAACGCCGGGCCGACCCGGAACCCCGGAAACTCACCCGAGGTCACCGTGTCGTCGGCCTCGAGGCGCGCCCAGGGTTCCACCCGGTACCACTCGACGGCGCTCGGGGCCGGAAGGCCGATGAGTTCGGGCTCCTGGGGCGAGGGATCCCCGCGATGGGCGTACCCGAGCGCGAGCTGCGTGACCCGCGCGCCGGCGCTGACCCAGGGGCGCCGCAACTGCTGGGCCTCGTCGACCGTGCGGACGACGCCGTGGACGAGCAGCACGCGTCCGGCGCCGGCCGGTTTGTCGTGCCAGGGCAGCTCGAGCAGCTCGGCGAGCGCGGCGGCGACCGGACCGTGGTGCGGGCCGCCGCCTCCGATGGCGTCGAACCGCCAATCGCGCTCCCGAACGAGGCGCATCATGCGTCCGAGCGTGAGCGCACAGTGCCGATAGCTCAGGAGCTGATACCGCGGCAAGCGCAGCTCGAGCCCCCCATCGCCGAGCGTCCCGAGGACGAGCGTCGACCCGAAGAGGTACCGCATGGC
The DNA here is from genome assembly GCA_023150895.1 of Myxococcota bacterium. Taxonomy (GTDB): domain Bacteria; phylum Myxococcota_A; class Bradymonadia; order UBA7976; family UBA1532; genus CAINDO01. The sequence goes on from JAKLJY010000015.1 coordinate 12,533, forward strand.
GCGGGCCTCCTCCACCGGATCGCGAGGCGGACGGTGCGGGCCCCCGCGCTCGCTCCCGGCCGGTTCGATGAACTCGCGGTAGCGCGGAAGGGCGTCGAGCAGGGGCGCGGCGGCGGGCTCTTCGGCCTCTCTCAGGAGTTGTTCGGCCTCGTCGTAGCGGCCGAGCGCCATCAACATGCGACCGGCGTTGACCCGGACCCCCGGCGCGCCGCCGGGGATGGCGGCGAGGTAGTCCTCGAGTGCGGCATCGTACCGACGGAGCCGACCGTTGACGTAGCCGCGCCACTCGACGATCTCGGGGTCGTCGCCGAAGCCCAGCGCGCGGTCGAGCATCGCGAGGGCGTCCTGCAGGGCGTCTTCGTCCCGACCGCTGGTCGCCTCGAGCCGGCCGAGACAGAACCACGGCTCCGGAAACTCCGGTCCGAGCGCACAGGCCTCGCGATAGGCGGCAATGGCCTCGTCGGTCTTGTCCTGCAGCTCGAACATCCGCCCGCGCTCGTAGTGTTTCCGCGCGATGCGGTCCGTCAGCTCGCTCATTCGAGGGTGTCCACGGGTTTCGTTCCGGCCGGGGTCCGATGGGCGAAACTGGATCGGATCGGGCGCGCGGTCAAGGGGCCTCGGTCCCCGGGCCATGTGCGCCGAGCCGAGTTCCCGTCTCGGGAAGCTGAACGCCGGGTGGCACGACGACCCGGTACTCGACGGCGCCGAGGAGGTCCCCTTCGGCCTGAACGGGCGTCCCGGGCCGCAGAAAGGTCGGGCTCGTCGCGCCCCTCAGGACCGAGCCGGCGAGCAAGCGGCGCACCGCCCCGCGGCCCGTCCCGGCGCCCTGCCCGGCCGTCGCCGGCGGTCCCCCGAACGGTGGGATCGGCGCGGCGGCGAGGACATCTCCGGGCGAAAGGGACACGCCGGCGCTCAGCGCGCGGGCGAGCAGACCCACGGGATCGAACGGGGCATCGGGCCCGCCCGTCACCCCGAGGCGCGCCGGGCTCGGCGCCTCTCCCGCCCCGCCCCGAAGCACGAGGTGCGGCCCCGGGCGGAGAAACCCCTCGGCCGCGCGCGCCGCCCGGGCGAGGACATCGGCGTCCGCGGGAAAAAGGCGGGCGAGAAAGAGGTACTCGCCGAGAGAGAGTTCCGAGAGCTGGACGTACCCTGCAATGGCGCCCTGGAGCGTCGCGGGGTCGCGGCCGGCATCGGGGGTCAGATGCGCGCCGACCACCAGGGCGACGCTCGATCGCGCCTCGACGAGCAGCGGCGTGTCGAGCGAGAGCCCGGCAAGCGTCTGCGCCACGAGACCGCGCAGGCGCCACGGGAGCCGCTGTCGGGCCTCGAGCCGGACGAGATCGGCGCGGGTCGGCAAGACGGCGGGCCGCTCCGGTGCGCCGAGGGCGCGGGCATCCCGGCGCGCGACCCCCTCCGGTCCGACGACATAGAGCCGCCCGTCCGGCGTCAGCGGCGAAAGCTGCCGGGCCTCGTCGACCGGCACCACGCAGGCAGGCAACGCACGCCACTCCCCGCGACGCGCCCACAGCGCCAGCGCCGCCTCGCGCTCACCGGAGAGCAGGCCCGGAAGCGACCCCGCCGTCCCCGGGAGGGGCAGCACGCGCGTCTGCCCGCCGAGGTCGCCGACCCGGAGCCCGTAGCGGGGGCGGCGCTCGGCGACCGCATCGCCGGGCCCGGGCGGGGGCAATCCGAGCGCGGCCCGACACGGGGCGGAGAGTCCGGGGCCGTCATAACGTGCGAGCCGGGCGACCTCGTACCGACCGAGCTCGGGTGCGAGCAACGCGTGCAGCGGCACGACCGTGAGCCCCGCAGCCTCGAGGCCGCGGGCGAGCGCGGGCACCGAGTCCACGGCGGCACAGGCCGACGGGCCGCTCGTCGCGCTCGGGAGGGCGAGGTGAAGGATGTCGCCGTCCCGTGCGGTCGCGACGATCTGCGCCTCGATGGACGCCGCCGAGCTTCGCTCGAGGTCGACGTAGACGCTCCAGTAGACCTGAGGACGATCGACGACCGCGCCCCAGCCGATCAAGGCGCCTTCGTCCACCGGCCCGCGCCAGACGAGCGGGGCGGGAGGCATCGGCCCCTCGCCGGCGGCGAGGCTGGACGCGAGGCGTCGCCCCTCCCCGGCGAGCCCGGCGCGGAAGTCCGCCGGCGTCTGCCGCCACGTCGCCGGCAGGGCCCGGACCGCGAGGCCGACCCCGTGTCCCTCGGCCGCGAGGCGTCGCAGGGCGGCCGTGGTGACCTCGGGCGCGGCGGCGCGCTCGACCTCGAGCTCCGCAGGGGCGAGGAAGAATGTCGCGGGCATGGGCGCCGCGCCTTCGGTCGGCGCACGCAGGCGGGAGAGGAGCGGCCCGGCACACGCGCCGAGGCCGTCGAGTGTGAGCGCCACGCGGGGCGGGGCCCCCGCCGCGGCTGTTCCACCGCGCAGATAGACGTCGTGGAAGACGTCCCGTGTCGCCGGCGCAGGCCGGGGCCGCGTCGAGGGCTCGGGGGCGGGCGCAGGGCGAGCCCCACAGCCGAGCGCGCCCGCGACCACGAGCAGGGTCGCTGCGCGGGCGAGGCGCAAAGGAGCGGGGCGGCGCAGAGTCATCGGCGTCGGACGGTAGAGGCGCCCCCGGATGGACACAACCCGAATCGCCGGACCGACGACCGCTTTGACCCCCGGGTCCGGCTCGGGCAGTGTGCCGGCGTGCCCGTCCCCTCCCCGCCGCCGGCCGCCCGCCGGCCGACCGGTCCCGACGCCTCCCCCGTCCTGCGACGGCGCTGCACGGCCGCGGTCTGGGCGTTCGCCACGTCGGCGTTCGCCACGTCGGCGCTCGCCGCGACCGCGGGCCAGTCCCCCTGGCCGCCGGACGCTCCGGAACGCCTGGTGGCGTTCGCGCCCTGGCCGGACATCGCAAGGCCGTCGTTGACCTCGCCACCGGCGAGGCTGAACCTGATGGTCGCCCCGGCGCCCCGAGCCGACGACGTCCCGGAGACCGTTCAGCGGGCGGGTGCCGCAGGCGCGCTGTGGATTCGACGCCTGCCCGACGACCGGCTCGGCCTCCGGTACTGGGACGCCCGGCACCGGGTCCTGCACGAGAGCGCCATCCCGCAGCCCGTCGGGCCCCGAGCGGCCGTCTCGGAGGCGCTCTGGCTCCGGTTCCAGTTCCTGGTCTCGCTGCCGCCCTCGGCCGGTCGTCCGTGGCCGCCGCCCGAGCCCGCCCTGCCGACGCTGCGCCCCGAGCTCGTCGCCGCGCTCGAGGCGCCTCTGCCCGATCCCTGGCCCGAGCTCCCGGCGTTCACGGTTCCCCCCGTGCCCGCCCCGCCGGCGCCCCCGCCACCGCAGGGCGAGGTCCAGGTGACGGTCTCTGCCCTGCCCGGGGCCCGGCGCGCGCCCCTCGGCGTCGCCGCGACGCCCGATCAGCTCACCGAACCCGCCGGTCCCGACGCCGCCCGGGGCGCACCGGGGCACCAGGAGCCGCGCGGCGCGCTCCGTTTCGAGGCGGGCGTGCCGGGCCCGCTGGCGCTCGGCGGAAGCCTGCGCGGGACGCTCCCCGTCGGCGCATCACCGGATGCGGTCGGCCTCGCGGTGGTCGGCGCCCTGGGCGTCGCAGCCTGGCACCCGTCCTGGGCGGCCGCCATCGGGGCCGGCGTGGCGGCGGTGTCTCCCCGGGTCGAAGCGGGCGTGGGCGCCGCGTGGGGCGAAAACGAACTGCGCCTGCACGTCTCCGCGACGGCGGCGGTCGAGGCGCTGACCGTCGTCTCCGGCGACGCCACCGTCGATGACGCCTGGCGGGGTGCGCTCCGCATCGGAACGACCGTCGGCTGGTCGATCGGGCGCTGGATGCCTTTGGCCGGTCTCGAGCTGGCGCTGAGCCCCTGGGTCCTCTCCCTGCGCGACGATGCCGACGAGACCGTCCTCGCCGAGCGCTTCGGCGTCGGACTGGTGGTCGGCATCGGCTACGCATTCGGGCCGTGATCGACGCTCGGCGGTCGACGCTCGACGCCCGGGCATCAAAACGGCGTTCTGCGATTCGGGTATGTGAGACACGGTCGCCCTGGCCGGGGACAGACGAGGTGAGATCCCAGCGCCCGCGCGGCGACCGCCGCCCGGGGTGACGCCGTGCCGACAGGAGAGTACGTTGCCCGCCCTGGCCCTTCCGATGACCGACCCCCTCCCGAAACCGGCCCGCCCGGTGGCCGAAGCCGCGGGCGACGGCGCACCGCACCCCGACGCCGAGTTCCTCGCCCGCCTGCTGGCCGGGGAAGCGATGGCCTGGCGCGCGCTGCACCGCGAGCACGCGCCGGACGTCTTCCGCCTCGCCCGGCGATTCGTCTACAGCGACACGGAAGCGGAAGAGGTCACCCAAGAGGTCTTCGTCGCGGCCTTCCGAGCGCTCGACCGCTTCCGCGGACAGTCCCGCTTGAAGACCTGGCTCTATCGGATCACGGTCAACCGCGCGCTCAAACGACGACGCTGGTGGCACCGCCGCCGGGAAGCGGGCGACGAACACCTCGCCCCCCAGACGGTCCCCGGGCCCGGCCCCGAGCTGCGCACCGTGGATCGCGATCAGCTGCGGCGCCTGAGCGCCTGCATCGACCGCCTCGAGACCCGGAAACGGACGGTGCTCGTCCTGCACGAGCTCGAGGGGCTCGACACGCGGGAGATTGCCGTCGTCCTCGACTGCCCGCGGTCGACGATCCTGACCCGACTCGCCCGCGCCCGGACGGACCTCCTCGCGCTCGCGACGCGGGCCGGGCTCGACGTCGCGCGCTTCGACCCCGCGCAGGCGGACGGATCGCCGGGTGACACCGGCGAGGGAGAGTGAACATGGCCACCCGGGACGTGCCCCCCGCCCCTGCCCCCCCCGTGCCGGACCCCGCGCCGGAGCCCGCGGCCGATCCCCGTGTCGAGCGACTCCTCGCACCGCTCGTCCCGGGGCGGACGCTCGAGCCGGACCGTGAGGAACGCCTCTTCCGCCGACTGCAGGCCGAAATGCAGATCACGCCGACACCGGGCGCCCGGGCCGGCGGTCGTCCCTGGCACCTCGTTGCCGGTGGACTCGCGGCCGCGGCACTCGCGGTCGGGCTCTGGCCGGCGTCCTCCGGGACGCCCGCCCTCCCGTCCCCACCGGAAGCGGGCGTGGTCGTTTCGTCTCCGCCCGTCGCCGCCCTGCCCGCGCACCTGACCGCCGATGCCCCGCTGCCGGGGGGCGCGGACGTGAGGCTCCATCAGGGCGAGGTCGAGCTGGTGGTCGCGACGGCGGACGCCACGCACCTGCGGGTCCTGCGGGGCGGCGTCACGTCCCGAGTCCCGCGTCTCGGTGTCGGCCAGCGCTACCTCGTCGAGACCCCGCAGGCCCTCGTGAGCGTGCACGGCACGCAGTTCACCGTGACGCGGGCGACCGAGGCGGCCACGCGCGTCGAGGTGGCCGAGGGGCTCGTCTCGGTGGACCCCCCGGGCTGGCGGCCTCCCTTCTTCCTGCGGCCGGGCGAGTCGGCCGAGATTGGCGCCTGCCCGGAGACACCCGCCGAGGCGGCGCAGATCGTCGACGACTGGCGTTGTGCCGCCGATGGCCTGCGGTTTCAGGCGGATGCGGCCGGCGCGGCGGGCGACCCCCTCTCGCGGGACAACCTGCGGATCCGGGCCGCCCGACTCCTCGCCCGGCATGCGCCGCGCGAAGCCGTCGATCTCTGGCGGCTGCTCCTCGCCGAAGCCCCGGAGGGCATCCACGCGGAAGAAGCCGCCTACGGGCTCGCCGAGAGCCTCTCCCGCTCGGGCGAAAAGGCAGCGGCCCGCGCCGCCGCGGCGGACTTCCGGGCCCGGTTTCCCCGCAGCCCGCTGGTGTCCGCGACGAAGCAGTTTTGAACGCGTTCGCGTTCGCATACTGTTCCGGGCATGACTGAGATCGAAGCCCTGATCGAGCGCCTGCGCAACCGGACGCACCTGCCCGTCGGCGTCTTCGAATCCCTCAGGCGCGCGATCCTGCACGAGGGCCGCAACCCCGAGGACGCCCTGCTCGAGATCGGCTTCGACTCGGCGGACGTCGAGCGGCTGCTCGCCCCCTCCGCGGCCGGCCGCGTCACCCCGGCCGCCACGACCATCGCACCGCGGCCCGTCGAGATCTTCGTCGAGGGTGGCACCGAGGATCAGACCATCAACGACGAGGTCGTCCCCCGCGTCTCGTCCCGCAGCCGCCCGGACGAGCCGTCCGTCGACGACCTCGTCGGCCGCCTCCTCGACATCACCGCCCGGTTCGAGATTCAAGGCGAGATCGCCCGCGGTGCGATGGGTCGGATTCTGGCCGCCTGGGATCTCCATCTCGGCCGGCCCGTCGCCATCAAGGTGCTGCGCAAGAGCACGGCCCGCGACCTCGACCGCGTGCGTTTCCTCGAGGAGGCCCAGGTCACCGGCCAGTTGCAGCACCCGCACATCGTGCCGGTCTACGAGCTCGGCCGCATCCACGACCAGGTCGCCTTCGTCATGCGGCGCATCGAGGGCCGCAGCCTGAAGGACATCATCGCCAGCCTCCGGCGCGGCGATCCGGACGTTACCGGCAGTTTCGGGCGCATGCGCCTCCTGTCCGTCTTTCATCAGCTTTGTCGGGCGGTCGCATTTGCCCACACCCGCGGCGTGGTCCATCGGGACCTGAAGCCGTCGAACGTCATGGTGGGTGACTTCGGCGAGGTGGCGCTGCTCGATTGGGGGCTGTGCAAAGTCATCGGCGAGGCGACGCGCTCGACCCGTTCGACGAGCGATCGCTGGCGAACGGTCCACGGGCAGATCATCGGGACACCGGCCTACATGGCGCCCGAGCAGGCCATGGGCCTCATCGACCAGGTCGACGCGCGGACGGACGTCTACGGGCTCGGCGCCATCCTCTACCACCTCCTCACGCTGCGACCCCCGTTCATCGGCAAGACGAACCGGGAGATCGTCCAGAAGGTCCTGGCGGAGCCGCTGCCCGCGTTGCGCGTCCGAGCCCCGGAACAGAACATCCCCCCCGAGCTCGACACGATCTGTCAGCGCTGCATGGCCCGCGAACCCGGCGAGCGATACCCGGACGCACGGGCCCTCTCTTCGGCCATCGAGGCCTGGCTCGAACGCCCCGAGGGCGCCCCCGCGATCTCCGTCGAGGCCCTCGTGACCCGCGGCGTCTCGGCGATTGCGCGGCAGCAGTCCCTGATGGAGGACATGGCCCTCGTCCGCGACAACCTCGCCACGGCGAGGGCGCAGGTCGATCCCCAGGACCCCCCGGAGCGCAAGCAGGACATCTGGGAGGCCGAATCGCGCATGCGAGCGGTCGAGATCGAGGTGGCCGAGGCCAACGCGGAGTCCATCGCGCTGCTGAGCCGCGCCGTCACGCTCGACCCCGATCACAGCGAAGCCCGGACACTGCTCTGCGAGCAGTTCCTGCTGCGCCACGAGCGCGCGCACGAGCGGGGCGAAGAGGCCACGGCGGCCTTCTACAAGGCGCTCCTGCGCGAGTACGACGACGGACAGCACGCCGCCATCCTCGAGGGGACCGGCGCGCTCCAGGTCGAGACGCAGCCCCGCGGTGCACAGGTGCGTTTGTGGCGGTGTTTCGAAAAGAACCGGCGCCTCGTTCCGGCCACCCCCAGGGACCTCGGGACCGCCCCGGCGCGGGTCGAGAGCCTCCCCGCCGGGGTGTATCGTCTGACCGCACAGGCCCCCGATCACGAGCTGCTGATGGCGTCGCTCGCGGTCGTCGCGGGGCAGAGCACGCGGGTGCGGCTGCGCCTTCTGCCGATGGGCGCAGTGCCCCCGGGATTCGTCCACGTCCCCGCCGGGACCTTCCGCTGCGGCACGCAGACCGGTTTCTTTCTCGCCGCCGCGGAGCATGCGCTTCCAGACTTCCTCATTTCCGCGTTGCACGTGACGGCGGGCGAGTACCTCGAATTCCTCCGGGAGGCCGCCCGGCGCGCGCCGAGCGCGGCACCGGGGTACGTCCCGCGGTCGGCGGACGGCCGCCGGCTCGCCTGGCGCACGGACGCACACGCGACGTTCCAGTTGCCGGGCAACGACTCCGAGTTCGGTCCGGTCGACCCGGACGAGCCGGTCACCGGCATCACCTACCTCGCGGCCAGCGCATACTGCCAGTGGCTGTCGGAGCGGATGCGCGTCACCTATCGCATGCCGACCGAGGAGGAATGGGAGAAGGCGGCCCGCGGGGCGGAGGGGCGGGTCTACCCCTGGGGCAATCGCTGGGAGCCGACGTTCGCCGCCACGGCCGAAACCTGGGCCACCGGACGGCCCCCCCCCGTCGGGCAGATGGCGGGCGATTGCTCGCCCTATGGCCTCTACGACGCCGCCGGCGGCGTGCGCGAGTGGACGTCGAGCCTCGAGCCCGGCAGCACCCCTCGCCTCGTCGTGCGCGGCGGCTCCTACCTGACCGGCGGCGCCCGCCCGCTCTGGAACCGCGACGTCATGCCCGCCGACCGCACGGCGCCGGACGTCGGTTTTCGCGTCTGCCGCGACGTCGGCCCCTGAGATCGCTGCGCGCGGGCGGCGACCCCTGCCCCGGCGCTCCCGGCCAATCGCGCGCTTTCGAGCGTAAATGATTGAGTCTGCGGGGCACCTCTGAAAGAATTTCGCCGTTCTTTCCCAGTCCGTCGCTTCAGGAGCTTTCCCTTGACCGAGCCGGTCGCTCTCGATCCGCAGATCCTCGCTTCGCTCAATGACCAACTCTGGCGCCGGGTGGGCATTACGCAGACCTTCGACCGCCTGCTGGTCGAGGCCGTCGTCCTGCACCCGGGCCCCATCCCGGGGGTTCGTCAGGCCGCGGGCAAAAACCTCACCGGTGGCGCGGCCAAGTTCTACGAGATGAGCTTCCCGCAGCTGATGCGGGACCTCATCAAACGGGGTGTCCTCGTCGAGAAGAACGCCCTCCTCGCCGTTCACCCCGGCTTCGTCGAGAAGATCCGCCAGGTGCTCGCCGGGCAGGCCGCGGGCCAGTCCCACGTCGAGCCCACCCCGGGCATGACGATCGAAGGGCTGCAGGTCCTCGCCGATCTGCGCGCCGAACGCGAGAAACTCGCCAAGGCGCAGCGGGCCAGGGAGGCACCGGAGAAGTCCGAGAAAGCGACGAAGACCGCCAAGGGCGCCACGACCCGCAAGTCGAGCGCCGAACCCCGCAAACGGGCGTCGTCCTCGACCACCACGGATGAGGGCAGCGCCGCGCCGGCCCCCGCCGCGCCGGCGCCCGCCGTTCACCGGACGGCTGCCCATACGCTCTTCACGTCGCTGCGGATCAACAAACTGCTCGACGTCCTCGACACCGGCTCGATGAACCATGATCAGCTCGGCGGTCGGCTGGATCTGAACAAGCGGGATCTGGAACGATTCCTCTCGGTCGCCGATGCGCTCGGGCTCACCCGGCTCAACGGCCCGTTGATCGAGCTCCACTGGCAAGGTCGCGAGCTGGCGAAGACGACGGCGGCCGACCGCCGCGTCAAGGTCACGGATTACGTGAAGATGCTGCGCGACAAGGCCGCCGAACTCGACGCCTGAGCCCGGGGGGTCCCCGGTCAAACGCTGCTTCGGAGGGAGAAACGCATGGGGATGCGAAAGTCTTGGGAGCAGGCCCTCTGTGCCATGGGCGTGGCCTGCGCCCTGGCGTCCTGCGGAGATTCGACCGCATCGACCGCCGGCGGCAAGGCCGACGCCGAGCCGGGTTTCGGCGGCGAGGGCGGTTTCGGCGGCAGCACCGGCGGCAGCACCGGCGGAAGCATCGGCGGTAGCACCGGCGGCAGCACCGGCGGCAATACCGGCGGCAGCACCGGTGGCAACGCAGGCGGTGAGGCCGGCGGTGGGCATGGGGGGGGCGCTGGCGGCCACGGCGGCGCCGGGGGCGATCCCGGTCCGCAGGGCGGCAAGGGGGGTGACGTTCCCACGGGCGGCTCCACCGGGGGCGCGACGGGGGGCGAGCCCGGACCCGTCGGCGGTCAGGGCGGTGCGGGCGGTGAGCCCGGCCCGGTGGGCGGGAGCGGCGGCGGTGGTCACCTCGCCGGCGGCGCGACGGGCGATGGCGGCTTCGGCGGAGGCGGCGGCGATCCCGGCCCCATCGGCGGCGATCCCGGCCCCATCGGCGGCGATCCCGGCCCCATCGGCGGCGATCCCGGCCCCGTCGGCGGCGATCCCGGCCCCGTCGGCGGCGATCCCGGCCCAGTCGGGGGGAGTCCCGTCGAATCCGACGCAGGGGTGCCCGTCGGTCCCCCACCGGATATTCAAGGCCTCGTCTACCTCCGCGAGGCGCAGAATCAGCGCAACCTCCCGTTCCCCGATCCGCTGCTGCTCGACATGCTCGTGTACTTCCGCGAATACCGGGCGCTCCCGACGGAGCCGGCACCGCAGCAGACGAGCGGTGCCTGCGGGCTGTACGCAGCCAACGACTTCGGGACGGCCGGCGACTTCGACCTCGTCGATGCCGGTGCCGTCACCATCGGGGGCACGGTCGATCAGGACATCGTCTTCAGCTTCAACCCGCGCGGGTACACCTCGGCGCCCGCCGCGATCGATCTCTTCGAACTCTGGGACGAGAACACGCTCCTGACGTTCGATGGTGCGGGCTCGATGCGCATCGGCCCGTTTGCCCGGGACATCGCGACGCCCCTCGACGTCGTCGGCGTCCTGCCCGACATCCTCGGCAACTACGACCGCGCGGGGACCACGCTCTCCTGGACGCCCGGCAACGGCGACCTCATGCGGATCACGGTCCGCGCGAACGGGTGGGGCTCCCGCATCGTCTGCGAAACGGACGACGCCGGCAGCTTCGACCTGACGGCCGCCGTTCTCGGGTGGATTCCCGGAGACTTCGGTCAGATCAACGTCGACTTCACGCGGGCCCGCGTCCGCGAGTTCGACACGGACGAGCCCCGCGCACGGGGCGTCCTTCAGCTCGAGCGGGCCTTCTCCTTCGAGGGCATGGCCCTGCAGTGACCGCGCCCGCTTCGCTCAGACGAAGTCGGTGAGCTTGCGGCGAGGACCCCGCTTGACCGGATCCTCGACCTGACTCTGACAGCCGACGCACATCCGCGCGTGGGGCATGGCCTCGAGACGCTTCGGCGCGATCGGCTCCTCGCACGTCTCACAGAGCCCGAACATCTCCGGATCGCTCTCGAGGCGGGCGATGGCCTCGTCGATCAGGCGGAGTTCCTGCGTTCGCGCCCGATTCCGGCTCGACGCCAGGGCCTGGCTCATCTCGGTCAGGGGCTGCTCGTCTTCATCTCCGCCGATCTCCGAGGGGTCCTTGCGGATGCGCTCGATGGGCACGTCGCCCTCTTCGAGCAGCGCGCGACGACGGTCCTTCAGAAGCTGCCGCATGCGCGTCAGCGCCTCGCCTTCCATCTCGTCTTGCTCCTCGTTCTGAAAGCCGGCTCACCCGCGCTCCGCGCGCAACCGGCTGAGCTCCGCGTCGGTGGAGATGAACCGGTCGGCGAGCGCTTCGAAGAACGCCCGCAACCAGTCGCGCCCTTCGAGTTCGAGCCGCAGCGCTTCACGTGTGACCCGCTTCACCGTCACCTCGGAGGTGGCCACGACGCTGGCCGTCCGGGGGCGTGCGCTGAACACCCCGGCCTCGCCGAAGACCTCGCCCGGTCCGAGCTGTTTGACGAGCCTGGGCTCACCGAGCTCGGCCTTCACGACGTCGCACGTGCCCGACACGATGATGAACGCGTCGTCGCCGGGCGCGCCCTCCTGGACGATGACCGCGCCCGGCGGGAACGTCTGGCTCGGGAACCATCCGCCCCCCCGGACGAACGCCGCGACCTCGGCGCGCAGGGACTCCACGTCCGGGTAGCGATCGGCCGGGCGCGCCGAAATGGCTCGCAACACGATCCGGCAGAGTTCGGGCGGCGGAGCACGGTGGGGCGCCGCCACGTCGGGCGGCGTGACGGCAACCTCTCGCGCCATGCGGAGGACCTCCATATGGGTGCGTCCGAGGTAGAGCGGACGTGCCGTCAGGATCGCGAACAACATGGCACCGAGCCCGAAGACGTCCGTCCGCTCGTCGACCTCGTCCGTTCGCCCGAGGGCCTGCTCGGGCGCCATGTAGATCATCGTGCCGATGATGCTGCCGCGCTCGTCTCGGTGAGCCGTCTCGGGGACCCGGACCCGCGCTTCCGCCGAGCGGCCGCTCCGGGACGGGGGCAGGATGCGGGCCACGCCCCAGTCCATCACGTAGACCTGGCCATGGCTGCCGACCATGATGTTCTCGGGCTTGAGGTCGCGATGCACGACCCCCCGGGTGTGGGCGTACGCGACGGCGTCGCAGACCCGCAGGAAGACCTCGAGCAGCTCGTCGAGGAGCCGCGGGGAGAGGGGCTCCTGCGCGTGGCGGCGGATGAGCTCGGTGAGGGTGCGTCCCTCGACGAGCTTCATGGTGAAGTAGGGCGGTTGATCCCCGTTCTCGACGCAGAGATCGTGGATGGGGACGATGTTCGGATGCTCGAGCTGGCCCGTGATCCGGGCCTCTTCGACGAAGCGCTCCTCGTCCTCCGGGGTCATGGGTCCACCGGTGCGGAAGAGCTTGACGGCCACGGAGCGCCCGACGACCTCGTCCGTGACCCGATGAATCGTGGACATGCCGCCCTTGCCGATCGCGCGCGGCTCGCGATACCTGGCCTGCAGACGCGGACTGGCCGGCGCGGGCTCCGTCCGGACCCGGCGGCGCCCCGGGCGTTCGTGCCGCGTCGTCGCGTCGAGGGGCGTCTCGGTGTCGATCTCGACCTCGGCCCAGGACTCGTCCCCCGACGACGGTCGAAGGCCGGCGACCTGCTCCCGCCAGGTATCCCGGACCGGGCCGCGTGGTCCCGTGCCCGTCGAGGCTTCGTCCTCGCGCGGCTCGGGATCGGACAGCGTCAGGCGACCGCGAGGGCGCGCGCCCGGGGCCGTTCCATCGGATGAGGAGTCGGACATGGTCGAAGCATGCCGCAACACCGCCGCCGGCGCGAGACCGACGGGCACGGAGATTGACCGGTTCGTGACCAGGGACGATATTCCGCGACATGTCTCCGCTCCACGCCCTGGTCCCGGTCGCCCTCTCCGTTCATGGTCTGCTGCTGCGCGCACCCGCGCCCGAACCGACACGCGCGGCCTGCGAAATGGCGCTCGCCGACGGTGCACACGGCGTCGCCGCCGCGCGATGCCCCGATCTCGCCGATTGGGCGAGCCTGGCCCGGGCGGACGCGGCCGAGGTCGCGGCGTTGTCCGCCGCCCCCGGTTCGAAGCGCGCGGCAGGTGACGGGGCGCCCTGGGCGGTCGTCCTCGACGCGGTCGAGCGCGCGCGCGCAGCCCATCCAGACGGTGTCGTCGAAGAGGCGTGGTCACTCGCGCTGCTCGACCGCGCACCGGCCGCCGGCGCCACCGGTAAACCGGCCAAGGGCGGCAAGGGCCCGCACGCTGCGCCGCCGATCCCGGCCGCACGACGCTGGGCGCTCCCGGGCACGCGGATCCCCACGCCGGCCTTGCCGACGCTGGAGGACGAAGCCCTGAGACCCCCCCGGGAGAGCCTCGACCGCGCCACCGAGCGGCTCGTGGGGTTGCGCGCGAAGTTGCAGGTCGAGTCGCCCCCCGGGCTCGTCCAGGCGGCGCAGAAGGCCGAAACCGAACGCCGCCTCCTCCTGGAGACGTGGGCCGCGGCCCTCGAGGACGCCCTCGAGAAGGACCCGAAGTTCACCAAGACCGGGTGGCTGCATCTGGCCGCCGCCTACTTCGAACTCGACGCACGGCAGCCGCCACCGGCCCGGGACGCCCGGGGCCTCGCACTTCTGCGTCGCCTTCGCGAGAAGGCGCCGAACGACAGCGCCGCTTCGCTCGCCGGTCTCTGGTTGGCCGGATTCGCCCTCGATGCCGGCGATGGCCAGACGGCCGCGGGGCTCGTCGAGGAAGGGAGCATCCTGGATCCGGGGCTCGCGGCCTTGTACGAAGCGCAGCTCGCGTTTGCCGCCGGGGATTCCGCGCGCGCCCGGGCCCGCGTCGCGTTCGCCGTCAAACACCCCGACGCCCTTGCTCGCGCGCAGGCGCAGGCGCTGACGGCGCTCGTCGGCGCGAGCGCGGAACCGGTCGAACGTGCAACGGCTTGGGAGAGCTGCGCGTCGGCGCTGACCGAGGTCGGTGAGCCCGATGCGGCGCGTCGCGCCCGGCTGCGAGCCGCCGTCGCCTGGACCGCGGCGGCAATGGCGGACGTCGCCCCCTCACGGCTCCCGCCCGAACAGCGCCCCGCCGTGGTCCGCCTGCTCGTCCAGCGCGGGCTCTTCGCGCGCGCCGTCCTCGTGCTCACGGCATCCCTCGACGCCGAGCCGACGAATATCGGCCATGCCTACGACGGCCTGGCGCTGACGGACGCGCTCGTCCGCGGCGGCGATGACGCGGCCGCCGACGCCGTGCTCGCGGATCTCGCCCGGCGCTTCGTCGGCGACGGTCCGTTCGTACGCGCCCACGGCAAGACGCCGCAAGCGACCGCCCTGCGCGACGTGCTGCGCGACCGTCTGCTGAACCGCGTTCTCGAGCCGCTGGCCGCCGATCGACCGCTGGACGACGCGATGCGGGCCCGCTTGGGGCCGCTGGTGGAGGCGCGTCTCACGCTGTTCCCGCCCGAGGCCGCCGATCTTCTGCCCACGGCGCGCTCGCTGGCGGCCGCGGGCTTCGGGGACCGTGCGTCGACGATCGTGCGGGCCGTCCGCGACGGTGATCCGGATCCCGTTCGACGGCGGGACGCGGCGGCGACCCTGGTGGAGCTGAGCCTCGTTCGTGCGCGGCTCGCCGGGCAGGCCGGGGCAGCCGTCGGCCCCTTCCTCGACGGCCCGCCTGCGCGGGCCCCGATGCCGATGGAGGTGCGCGCACTGGTGGACGCGCAGACGGCGCTCCTCTCCGTGACGAAGCCGTCCCCCGAGCGTGACGCCCTCTTCTGCGATCACGCGGCCGTGCGACTGGCCTTCGGGCAGGGCGAGGAGCTCATCGACGGCCTGCAGGACGTGATCGAGCGGCGCGGCGCCGAGACCCTCGGGCTTCGGGCCGCCCTCCTCCTGCTGCAGCTCGGCGGTGCCGAGCGGCGCACGCGCGACGCCATCATTCTCGTCCGCAAGCGGATCGGTCCGCCCGCGCGGGAGACGACGCTCCGGGCCCTGGCGGTGCGCGCCGCCGAGCTCGGTCGCGGTACGCTGGACGTCGGCGCGCTCAACCAGCGTCTCTTCGACCGGTCGGCCGCCGCCTGGGCCGCCGCCGCCGACGGTGCAACGGAGGCCGGCGTGCGCGTCGCCGCACGATTCGCGACGGGGCTGGCCTGGTCGCTCGCCCTGCGGGTGCCCGAGGCCACGACCGCCCTGCGCGCCGCCCTGACGGAGGCGCCCGAACACCCCCTCGCCGCGGAATCGCGCCTGGTGCTCGCCGAGCTTCTCCGTGACGCGGGCGACCGGCCCGCCGCCGCGCAGCTCTATGAAGAGATTGCCACCCGTGATCCGGCCCGCGCCGCCGACGCCCTGCTGGCACTGACCGATCTCCACGCGCAGGCCCCAGTCCGATTGCGCCCCGTGCTCGATCGCCTCACCCGCGAGCACCCCGGACGCCTGCCCGATGCCCCCGCGCGTCTCGCCCGCCTCCAGCCCCCATCGGCGCCCTCACCCGCCGCGACGATTCCACAGATCCCGGGTCGCTTTTTTCCCCGCGGCCGGCGCTGACCCTCCCCTCCCGCCCCGTCGTGCCGGCACCGAACCGCCGGGAGCCAAGGAGGAAGCCCATGTCCATCGAGCGACGCCAGCATCCCCGATTCGATTGCCGACTCGAGGTCGTCGTCGACGGTCGACCGGCGCCCATTCGGGCGACGACCCGGGACGTCAGCATCGGCGGCGTGTTTCTGTACAGCGACGACCCCCGGCCGCTCAACGACGCGGTCGACCTGACGCTGCAGGCGGAAGCCCGGGCCATCCGGGCCCGCGGGATCGTCGTGCATCACCTGCCCGACGTCGGCTTCGGGGTGCAGTTCATCGAGCTCGCCGACGGCGACCGAGAGCGCCTCGGCACGTTCCTCGCCGACGTCGAGCGGCGGGCCGGGGGCGATCCCCAGTGGGCAACGCCGACCTGAGTTCCCTTGCCCCACCCGGGCACGCGTGCGAAGGTGCGCAGCGATGGCCTCGGATCTCGACGCAGGGGATACGGACGGGGCGGCGCCGCCGAGCGCCGAAGAGGCCGCGCGCGATCCGCTCGTCGGCCGACTCGTCGCCGGCAAGTATCGCGTCCAGCGGCTCATCGCGCGGGGCGGTATGGGCCGCATCTATCAGGCCGAGCAGGAACCCCTCGGGCGCGTCGTCGCGCTGAAGGTCCTCGACAGCCGCTACGTCCAGAGCGACCAGGACCCGGAGTTTCAGAAGCGTTTCCTCCTCGAGGCCTCGACCTGCGCGCGCCTGACCCATCCCAACTCGGTCAAGGTCTACGACTACGGCCGTCTGGAGGATCTCGCCGACGAAACGTACTTCATGGTCATGGAGTACATCGACGGACGGACGCTGCGGCAGGCGCTCGCCGACTACGGGTACTTCCCGAGCGGGCGCGCGCTGCGGATCACGCGGGAGATCGCGCGCGCGCTGCGGGAAGCCCATCGACAGGGCATCGTCCACCGCGATCTCAAGCCGTCCAACGTCATGCTCGTCCCCTCGGACGAGGGCGAATCGGTGAAAGTCCTCGACTTCGGCATCGTGAAAATCATCCGCGACGATGCCGGCGATCTGACCGTCGGCGGCCGCTTCCTCGGCTCGCCCCGCTACATGTCGCCGGAAGTCATCCGCCACGCTTCGGTGGATCCGCGTTCGGACGTCTACTCGCTCGGCGTGCTGCTCTACGAGATGCTGTGCGGATTGCCGCCCTTCTCCGCGGAGCGGGGCGTCCAGACGATGATGATGCACCTCAACGATCCCGTGCCGGCGCTCAGGGCGCGGGCCGGCGTCGACGTTCCCCCGACCGTCGAGGCCATCGCGCGGCGCTGCCTCGAGAAGGATCCCGGCGCCCGTTTCCCGGCCGTCGACGACCTGATCGGGGCGATCGATGCCGCCATCCGCGATCTGGGGCTCGACACGCTGCCCGGACCGAGGCCCGCGCGGCCCGCCGGCACGCTGCCCCCCGGTGGAGAATCGAGCTTTCCCTCGGGCTCGTCGTCTTTTCCGGCAAGCCCGTCGATCACCGGCGGCACGCCGATGTTCTGGCAGACCCAGCCGCCGCCCCCGAGCGCCGTTCCGTCGGCGCCTTTGGCGCCCGATCCCGAGCGGTGGCGCACCTGGGCGTTCGTGGCGCTCGTCGCGACGCTGGTCGTGCTCCTCTTCCTCGTGATCCGCCGTGAGCTCTCCGCGCCGCCCCCGATCGTGATCGTCCCCGCCGCACCGGTGGCAGCACCGCAGCCCGTCGAAGCACCCCGCCCGCAGCCGACGCAGGCACCGGCGGTCGTCACGGCGGTGGCCTCCGTCGTCATCGTCACCACGCCGCCGGGCGCGGAAGTCGTGGAAGCTTCGCGCGTCCTCGGGACGACCCCGCTGACGCTCTCGATCGACGCCGAAGCGCTCGCCCGGGCCCCGCGTCTGCTCGTCCTGCGTCGCGATGGCTACCAGAGTCAGAGCCTGGAGCTCGGCCCCGTTCCGGCCGGCACCGTCCTGCAGCGAACACTGTTGCGCGGCGGACGCAAGTCCCGCTGAGCCGAGCCCGGCCTCGTCGCGTGGCTGTGCGCCCGAGGCCCGCGCTCAGCCCCGCGCGTAGAACCGCAGCGACGTACTGACCGCCGATGCCGCGGCGAGGTCGCCCTTTTCGACGTCGGCCGCGGCGTCCGACGCACCACTGGGGTCCGGTCGCTGCCCGTCGACCCCCCCGGCGGACCCGGCATCACCCGGGGCTTCCCCGGATTCGGCGCGGGGCCGGGCATCCGTGCGCGCCGCCTCGAGGCGTCTGGCCTGGACCTCCGTGAGGTCCGCCTGGGCCTTCTGCATCAACGCCGTCGCCTGGGACGCCGCCGCCCGGTCCGCGGCGGACGGATCGGCCGGCGCGAGGGCCGCCTGTCGAATCTGGGTCATCTTGCGAACCGTCGCCGCGGGATCGCCTCGAACCGGCGAAAGATCGACCGGCACCTCTCCGGCGACGGCGTAGCGCTGGCCGTCCGGACCGGTCCGGTAGCTCAGGCTGATGGCGCCGGCGTGGCTGCCGGCCGCGGACTTGTGAGCGAGCTCATGGGCCCTGACCTCTTCGTCGCGCTGCCTGAGTTGCTCGAGCTCGCGAAGTTCGTGGTCCGCGAGCTCGCGGCCGCCTCGCCCCGAGGTCCCGCCGGAGCGCAACGCCTTGAAGACCGGCCGCCGCTCCGCCGCCTGGGGGGTTCGGTCCCCTTCTCTCGCCGCGTCCGCGGTCGAGGCGTCCTCGCCGGCCGGTTTCGGCTCGACCTTGACGAGGCGGCCGGAGGCGCTGAGCCGGACGATGTCCCCGGTCTCGACCTCGCCTTCACCGGGGCGGCGCTCCCCGTCCTTCGCCGCAGCGGCCGGCCGTGCGCTCGTCACCGGGCGTGGAATCGAAGCGCGCGCGGCATCCTGGGCGGTCTGAACCGTACTGAAGACCGTGTCGCAGGGGCCGCAGCATCCCCGGGCGAGCGGGTGAGCGTCCGTCACCGAGCGCGAGCCACCGCTGCCGAATGCGACGGCCCCGCGACTCCCTCCGATGCTGTTCAGGCTGCTGGACATGAGACCGGTCACCGGACATCGACCGGCGCCGCCGCAACATGAACGAAAAGAGACCCAGAAGCGCAAAACCAGTGGGGCCACGGCCGGAGTGCCCGGGCACCGCGGCACAGCCATCGTTTCCGCCGCTCGTCCCGGTCAGGTCGCGCTTGCCGCCGCTGCCGGCGTCCCGGGTGTCGGGGCGGCCGGCGAGGTCGAGGCCGCTCGCGTCGTCCGCCGGTGTCCCCGCGGGGCCGACCTCGGATGCTGCGGGCCCCGCGTCGGCGGAGGGTCCATCCGCATCGCGCCCCGAGCCGCTGGAGACGTCCCCCCCCGCCCCGGCGTCCGCGGGCGGCTCGCCATCCGCCACCGCACCGCCATCGGCCGGGGGGTCGGGCACCACCGGCTCCGCCGCGACGAGGCGGGCGATGATCCACTCGACGGCCTGGTTCTCGGGCAGGGCGTACTTCGCCGCCAACGTCGGTTCGAAGGCCACGCCGGCTCGTACGGGGTCACCGAGCACGGCGGCCGCCAACTGGCCGGCCACGACGAGCTCCGGATGGCTGAGCGCCTCGAACGTGTGCTCGTCGACGACCTCGGCCCCGCGGGCGGTCAGGCCGCTGGCGTCGAGCGCGCTGTCGAGAAAGACGAGCCCGTCGGAGGGGCCGCTGATCTCGCCGAGGAAGGCCCGCCCGGCATAGAGGCGGGGCAGGTCGTGCCGAAACGCCGCCGACCAGGGAAAGACGGCCCCGAGCCAGTCCGCGACGAGGGTGTCCCACGTGCGTTCTCGCGCAGGCGCGTCGAGCTCGGCCCAGGGCCCGTCCAGGCGTTCGGTGCCCGTCCCCACCGCCGTCAGCGGCAGGATCGGGTTGCCGCCCGCGACGAGCACGAGCTTCACGTCGGGCGCGACCCCGAGGGCCTGCAGGCGGGCGATCGTCCCACCGCCGCGCCGGATCGCGGCCTCGATGCCCGGGCTGTCGCTGACGAACCCGAGACCGCCCTCATACGTCGTGTAGTAGTCGGGCTGGTTCGCAAAGACACCGACGAGGGGGTTGCCGCCCGGCAGGGGGTGCAACGCGCGCAGATCCGCCAGCAGCTGCGCTTGCCCGACGAAGGCATCCCCGGTGATGCACCGCGCGGCGACATCCATCGCCGTGAACGGATTGGCAGACGTGTTCGGGTAATACGTCGTCCACGAGGCCGGCGAGTTCAGGGGCGTGGCGCCGAGCAATCCGAGCGCATAGAAGTTGCCCGCGGGCCAGCGGAAGACCACGTCCTGCCCGGCGTTGGCCGCCGCGACGAGGACGAGGTGATCGACGTCGCCGCGGTATCGGGTGCCCGACGCCGCGTACGCCGGATGGACGTCTTCGAAGGCCGCCGCGTCGTCATGGCTCGCATAGATGCGCGCCGCCGTGCCGCCCTTCGACCAGGCGACGACGTGCACCTTCTCGGCGCCGGTCTCTTCGCGCATCTGCGCGATGGCCCGCGCGATGTGCTCCGCGTGCCCGAAGTTGTCGCCCTGATTGTGTGCGAAGGTCAGGGCATAGGTCTCGAAACCGGCCTCGGAGAGGCTGACCGCCAGATAACTGAGCCCGCGCACCGCATTGTCCCCCGCCCCGCCGACCAGCAGGACCGGTCGGCCGGCGCGCCGGACCCCGGCCGCCGCCGGATGGCGATGCAAAAGGACGAAACGACCGTGTGGGGTCGCCGACTCGAAACACGCGCGGACGTAGTGGCCACCCAGGGGATCGGCCGGGTTCTCGGCCCATGCCGTCTCGGGCAGGTAGACCTCCTGCACGAACGGCCCGTCCTCCGTCGCTTCGAAGACCCGGGTGTCCCATCCGAGCTCTGGAATGGGCTCGCAGACGCGCACGGGCGAGAATCCGGGGACGGCCAGCACGGCGGCGGCGACCGAGGCGGTGAACATGAATCACCCCTGGCCGGACGACCCCGGCCGAAGACGGTTGATGAGATTGCCGAGGAGCTCCGTCGGCGCGGGGGCCATTTTCTGCAAGAGTTCGAGGTTCTGCTGCATGGCCTGCTGCGCGATGGTGAACGTCTGCAGGGTCGTCCCGACGTAGTGCTCGAAGAGCTTCATCATCGAGGGGTCTTTCAGACGAATCAGCGTGCGCAGAAAGTCGACGGGCAGGCAGTCGAGTTTGTGGGCCTGTTCGTCGAGCAGGAGCACCTGGACGAGCACGCGCCGCGTCAGGTCCTGGCCGTCCTTGGAGTCGACGACCTGCACCTCGCGTCCCTCGGCGAGCAGGCCCGCGAGGTCTTCCAGCGTGATGTACTGGCTGGCCTGGGTGTCGTACAGGCGGCGATTGGGGTAGCGCTTGATGAGAATCATCGGCGTGCCTCGCGGGGCGCGAGCCCATTGCCCGCGGGCGGCATCTTCGACCTCTTCCGCAGGCGGAGCAAGGCCGGCGGGCCGCCGGCACCGCCGAAGGAACCGAATCAGCGCTCGCGCCTCACTCGTCGCGGGCGGCGAGCCACTGCGAGATGGCCGGCCAGAACGCCTTCGGCGCCTTGGAGCTCGACGAGAGGCCGATGTGTCCCGTCGCGAACTTGCGGACCGTGACGTCGTCGGAGCCGACGACCTCGGTGATGGCCATGGCCATGCGCTCGGGGACGATGTTGTCTTTCTCGGCGAGCACGACGAGCACCGGGCAGGTGATGTTCTTCAGGTCGACGCGCTCGCCGTCCACCACCATCTCGCTGCGACAGAAAATGTTCTTCTGGTAACAGTCGCGGATGTACTGGCGATAGACCTCGCCGGGGAACGGCACGTTGTCCGCCGACCAGCGCTCCATCTGCCGCCAGGTGTCCACGAACCCGTCGGACTCGCGGTTCTCCCAGAGATCGCGCCACTTGGTGACGTTGTTGAGCGGCGCCATGAACCGGAAACCGCTCTCCATGAGCCAGGTCGGCACGTTGCCGTGCGCGTCCACCAGGGCGTCGACGTTGAAGAACTTCGGCTGCGTCCAGTGGGCCAGCACCCCGCCCTCGTGGAAGTCGACCGGCACGGCCATCGCCGTGAAGCTGGCGATGCCCTCGGGCCGCAGCGCGGCGTAGGACATCGCCATCGTGCCGCCCATGCAGTAACCGTAGAGGTGGACCTTCTCGACGCCTTCCCGCGCCTTGATCGTCCGTACGGCCATGCCCAGGTAACCGAGCGTGTAATCGCCCCAGGTCTTGTAGCGGTCCGCGTTGGTCGGCACGCCCCAGTCGATCACGTAGCAGGCGTGCCCCTGCCCGGTCAGGTACTCGATCAGGCTCCGCCCCGGCATGAAGTCCAGGATGTAATAGCGGTTGATGAGCGAGTAGGCGATGAGCAGAGGCGTCTTGAAGCGCCGCTCGCCGCGGGGGGCGTAGTAGAGCAGTCGCACGGGCCCGCGCGTCGCGACGACGTCGTACGGCGTGTGGCCGCCGGGGGCATCGTGTCCCCGCAGCTCGATGGGGACCATGCGCCGGGCGGCCTCTTGCACCGCTTCGCCGAACGCCTGAAACGGGGAGAACGCGCTGTGACTCTGGGTCTCCATGACGCTCAGCCCTCGCTCTTCTCGGCCTTGGGGGCGGGGCGCTTCGCCGCGCGGGCGGCCTTGGCCTCACCATCGACCGCCTCGCCGGTCCGCGGGGCGGCAGCGGCTTCGAGGCGCGTCAGAACGGCGTCGAGGCGCCGCTCCATCTCGTCGAGCCGCTTGTGGATCTGCTCCACGTCCCCGGAGGTCGGCATGTGCAGCGCACGCGCCGACGTCTCCATCATGCGGTCGAACTGGCTCTTGAGCAGGAAGTTGTTCTCCATGCTCTTCGCCATCGTGCCGAGAAACGTCTCGTTGTTGGCGAGCTTCTCGAACTGCGCGGAGAACCAGGACTCCCACTCCTTGCTCTTGGCCACCTGCCCCAGGAAGACGTCGTTCTTCGCGAGCTTCTCGAACTGCGCGGAGAACCAGGTCTCCCACTCCTTGTAGACCTGGCCGGCGGGGCCCTGGCCGAGGTTGCCGAGCCCGGCGAGCCATTCCGTCCAGGCGTTCTTGAGTGCGTTGGGGTCGATGCGGGTGCTCATGGTGGGCTCCGGGGTGGCGAAAGCGGTGGGGTTGCGTGTGTTCGGCGGTGTGGACCGGGCGACGGCCGCTCAGGCCGGGAGGCTGAAGGCGTCGGAGACGAGCTTCATGCCGCGCTCGGCCGCCTCGACGTTGTGCTTCCACAGGGCGTTGAGGGCGTTGTTCTGCGCGTCGGCGGCGGCCTGGAAACGCTCGCGCGTCTCCTTCACGAGCGCCTCGGTCTGCGCGACGTTCTTCTTGAGCATGTCATTGCCCTGGGCCTGCCAGAAAGCGATCTCGGTCTCGAAGAAGGCGCGGGTCTCGGTGAGGAACTTCGGGGTCATGGTCTTTCTCCTGGCAGCGCGGTGAGGGTTGGTTGGAAATCTTTGCTGCGCTGCACAATTGAAAGATAGGCACGCCCTATTGGCTGGTCAAGGCAGATTTTGTGCGATGCACAATTTTCTTCAGAACCGCCCGGCCAGTCCGACCGCCCCGGGTCCCGGGATGAGCTGAAGGCCCGCGTTGCCCTCGTCGTCGCTCGCCGTCAGGAAGCAGAACGCGCTCGCGCCGGCGGCCAGCGCAGCGACACCCCAGCTCACGTTGGAAGCGAGCTGCATCGCCTTCATGTCGTCCTGACGGGCAGCCCATTCGGCGTCGGTCGCGTCGCCGGGCCCCATGTGCTTGTTGGCCCAGTCCTTGTGGTCGAGGGCCTTGAGGCCGAAGATCGACGCCGACGCGACGGCCGCCGCCGCAACGCCGGCCGCGCCGACCCCGACCCAGAAGCGCGTCGGGCGCCCCCGGTCCGGGCGCTCGGTTTCCGTCTCGTCGGTCGCCCCGAGGCTGGCGGCGTCCGTGTTCGCCGGCAGCTCCCGCAGCCGCTCGTCGACGACCAACGGCGCAGGAGCGCCGGCGACGAGCTCCACGGTGCGGCGGCGGGACTGCATGCCCGCCATCTTGAGTTCGACGGTGTGCACACCCGCCAGGAGACTGACGTCGACCGGGGTCGTGCCCATGGCCACGCCATCGATGGTCACGGAAGCTCCCGCGGGCAGGCTGCGCACGGAGAGCGCCGCCTCGGAGGGCTTGCGCGGCCCGACGACCATCTCCGCCGCGCGCCGACCCAGGCGATCCACCGCGCCCGGCTCGCTTTCGGCGAAGACCTCGTTGCGTGCCGTGCCCTGCGCGACGTCCACGAGGTGCAGCTCGAGGGTGAGGCGGGTCCCGGCCCGACCGAGCTTGCCCCACAGCAAGAATCGCGCGTCGACGAGCGCGCCGACCTGCGCCATGCAGCCAGGTTTTTCATCGAAACACGAGAACGACATGCGCGCCTCGTCGAGGCCCATCTCGACGGGACCCTTCTCGGCAAACCCGGGCGTGGTGTCGAGCGCGTCGCGGACGGCCCCCATGATCTGTCGCCCCGTGGCGACGTCGTCGGGGCTCGACTCGAGGGGCATCAACGCGACGCCGACCACCGTTCCGACGGGGCGGCCACCCGGAGCGGCCTGCGCCGCCGTTGCGAGTCCGAGGAGGCCGGCGAAGAGCAGCCAGAGAGCGACCGGAGCGAGCTTCATGCGGACATCCCAGAGGAGAAACGAGACGCTGCCGCCGACCGCCGGCGACCGCCGCACGTTAACACGCGGGCGAACGCGCGGCGATGTCATTCACCGGGGCGTCCGGAGCCGCTCGCGCAGGGCCTCGGCCCGGGGATCGCCAGGCCCGTCCGGCGGCGGGTGCAGCAGAATCTGGCTCCGATGCGGGCCGGCCTCGAGCGCGATGGCGTGGGCGGTGAATTGCCCGGCGCCACCGCCCAGCGTGAGGCCACCGGGCCGCCGCCGAACGGCGAGCACGGGATGGTAGTAGCGAAAATAGGCCTCGAGCCCGGCGAGGTCGACGGTGCAGCCGAAGCGCAGCGCCATCTCCGTCGCCCCGATGGGCGCGCACTCGGCCGGTGGGGCCAGCCCCCAGAAGGTCACCCCCCCGCGGACCGGAAGCGCCCGCAGGTGGTCGAGCAGCCGGCGGGCCGGGTCCTCCATCGAGACCGGGCTCGTCGGCGGAGGCTCGGCGACGCTCGGCGCAGCCGATGGCACGCCCGGGGTGCCGGCCTGCCTCGAAGGCCCTTCACACGCAAAGGCCCCGAGCATGCCTCCGATCACCGCCGCAGGGGCGAGCGCCCGGGCCCACGATGCGACGCGCCGGGGCCTCACTCGGTGAACGTGGAGCCCCAATACGACACCGTCGAAGCAAAGGGCGCCTTGCGCTGGCGTGCGCTGCCCTTGGCCTTGCCGTCCACGCCGCAGTTCAGACAGAGGCTGAGCTCGGGCATGCGCGCCTTCGCGAACATGCTGTCGTTGTACCGCGCCTTGACGATGGTCCCGTTCTGGACGGACTCGACGAGCATGTCCGCGGGTCGCGGCGCGCCGGCCCGACCGCCGCTGTCGTCGGCGAGGTTCATGACCACCTCGGTGACCGTCCCCTCTTCCTCGGTGCAGCTCGGGACGTCGGCAATCGTGACCCCGTAGGCCACGCGGCCGGGCGGAAGCTGCAGCGCGAGCGCCGTGCCGGTCACCCCGTTCGCCCCCAGCGTCGGCAGCATCGGCTTCACGACGAGATCGCTCCGATCGTCGACCGGTGCCCCATTCGCACCCGCCGGGGGATCGAACGAGGTCGGGTTGCCGTTGATGTCCCGCAGGACGTCCGTCGCGTGGACACCGTAGAGGCGCCCGATGGCAGACGTGCAGACCTGCGCCGTCGATTGCGCGGACGTGAACAGGGCCATGGCACCGACGACGCTCACCTCGCTCGTGGCGCGCTCGCCCGGCGCGAGGGGGAACTCCCAGTTGCGCTCCGTCCGGTACACGAGGTTGCCGAGCGGGTCCGGCGCGAGATAGTCGAGCAGGCTGACGACGTGGGACTTCAGGCTATCGGCGGCCCCCGCCCGCCGCGTCCGTTCGCCCGTCGAGAAGAGCACCGCGAGGCGACCGGACTCCTGGGAGACCAGCGCCGGCCGCCCCACGATCGATCGGCCGAGGCGGCTCGACTCCTCGTTGACCGCCGCCGGCCAGATCCGGGCGATCTTCCAGGCGGAGGGATCGCGGCTCGACAGGTCGATCCGCCACATGGAGCCGTTCGCATCCCCGATGTAGGCCCGCTCGGCCGGCGCGATGCCCGCGCGCGGCCAGACCGACGCCGTCCCGGTCATCGGCCAGAGCATCTCGCCGTTGTTCGCGGCCGAGCGATCGGCGTTGTCGATGACCTGGATGGTTCGACCCGTCAGGGCGTCGAGCACCAGCACGCACCGACCGACCTTGTCCGTCCCCGCCACGAGGGGCTCGGCGGGATCGTCACCACAGCCGACGATGACGGCGGCGCGAACCTTGTCGCCATCGCGGACGTGCGTCAGCGCCGGACGCGAGACCGACAGACCGAGCTTGGCGCGGTAGGCCACGTCGGCATTGTCCGCCGTGATGTCCCAGATGTGGGGATTGCCGGCCGGGCCACCGCTCAGCACGTTGGCCAGGTTCACCGCGTTGCCGACCGGTTCACCCGCGAGGCCCGTCGTTTCCGTGACGTCGATGCCGAAGAGGTTGGTGCCGGCGGCGCCGACGCCGCCGACGAGCATCGTCCGATAGCTCGTCTCACTCAGGGCGGCGGGGCAATCCCCCTGATTGGCACCCGACGAATTGCGACAGATGGCGACGTCACCGGCCTCCATCGGGCCGTTGACGGTCTTCACGGTGGCCGCCGTCTTGAGCTTCGGCCACGCGGACAGCGGGACGAAGTTGACGACCTCGGCCCCGGTGTCGGCCCGGAAGAGGTGCACGAGGCCGTCGTTCGCCCCGGCCGCCACGATCGTCGGCCGGTTCCGGTGGCGGTTCGCGTAGGTGACGTAAGACCCGATGGTCAGCGGGAGCGCCGGGGCGGTGATGGGCACGAGATCCGAGTCGACGATCGACCCGAGCGACCGCGTGCCGGGCGCCGACATCGGCCCGTCGGGCAAACCGCGCTTGCCGAAGAAGCCGTTCATCATGCGGCCGACCATCCGGAGCTGCGCGTTCGCGTCGAGCCCCTCGATCACCTGCGCCCCCGCGCTCGTCGCCGTGAACGACCGGACCACGGACTCGGCGAACGCGGCGCCGACCGTGCCGTCGTCGTTGAACATGGTGTTCCCGGCGGCCCCGGTCACGGCGAATTTGGTGTTGCCCTCGCGGGCGAGCACGCGCCGCGGCGCGTCCGGGGTTGCGGCCAGCACGGCCGAGAACTCCGCCGTCCCGGCGAGGGCGCGCGCCACGGGCTCGTCCGCCTGCGCCCCGGCCCCTCGGCAGGCGAGATCGGCGCGCTCGACCTTGCCGTACCAGAACGGGTCACCCCCGCCCGGCACCTCGGACCACGCGTTGATGCGCCACTGCTTCGTCGTGGCGGCGGCCCGGGTGTCGCCGCGCCGCGGGTAGAGCACCAGGGGGCGGGTGTGGGCCCGATTGCCACTGACCTGCGTCGACCGGATGGCCGCAAGGGCGTCGCGGATATCGTCCCGGCTCATGGCCCGGTAGTAGCCGCCGCGCCCCTGCGCCCCGCGGCCGGGCGAGCCGGCGTCGGCGATCTCGCGCAGGGCGTTCTCGTGGGCGGTGGTCGGCGGCGACACGCCGATCACGTAGACGGGCACGCCCGCCTGATAGAGCTCGCTCGCATACTCGACGCTGGTCTTGTACGGGAACCCCTCGGGATAGAGACAGGCTCGCGAGCCGGCCTGTGCGTCGTTCGGGTTCGCCGGATCGGGGACGGCCACGCAGCGTCCGCCCGGGAGGCCGGCGTCGTTGCAGTCGTCGTCGTTTCGACACACGGCATTGGCCACCTGCCAGTTCGGGCGGCCACCGATGTAGCGCGACGGCGCCTGATCGCCGATGTACACGAGGGAGCGGTCACGGCAGGCGGCCGCGGCGTCGCCGTACAACGCGTGGTCGGAGTAGACACGCCGGTAGTACTCGAGCGCGTCGTGCAGCGCGGCGGCCGTCGGTGCCGCCCCCGAGGGCACGATCCCGCGGATGAGCTCGGCGACGACCTCGTTGTGATTGCGGACCGCCGAGTCCTCATCGATGCCGCCGGCGCTGACGACCCGGTTGAGCTCGATGACCCCGCCCAGGCGCATGCCGACGTTGCTCGGCACCAGCGGACCATAGGGCGCGGCGCCGTTGCGGATGCCGAGGTTGACCTTCTGCAGCGGACTGTCGGCCAGGTTGGGCTGCGCAATGCCGAGGAACGGCGCCGTCGGTTCGAGTTCGATGACCTCGAGGCCCTGAAGCGGCCGCATGTCCGGTTCGACGACCCCGTCGACCCCCTCCCGCTCGACGAGCACCTGCCCGCCGTCGCCGGGGTAGCCGAAGTCCGGGAAGGAAAACGCCCCGCGCCATCCGGCGCTGTTCGAGGCGACGCCGTCGAAGGTCATCAGTCCGAACTTGACGTCTTTCCCCATGGCGACGAGCGTCCCGTCCGAACCGACGGTGGCGCTGCCCGGGTTGAAGGCGAGGACGGTTTCGGGGCGCCGGGAGACCGTCTGGAACTTGTCGACGATGAGATCGCCGCTGTCCTCGCCGCACGGCAGGTACCGCGTGCACGTGCCGTTCAGTTCGGCCGAGCAGCACCAGTACCGGAAGTGCGGGAGGTCGTCGTCTTCGCCGGCGAGCGGCGAGGGCGTCCCCGACAGCCGGACGTCCCCGTAGTCGGGCGTGCCGAGCTGGTTCTGGCAGACGCCGTTCGCGGGGAACTTCTGGATGCACTCGCGATGGGGCGCGCAGGCGATCGGCTTGGTCGGATCGACATCGGAGAAGCCGGCGCCCGTCAGCGCCTCTTTGACGAGCTGGAGCTTGGTGGGGGTGTAGGCCAGCGCCGGGGCCGTCCAGGTGCCGTCGGCGGCGGGCACGGCGGGCTGCGGCGAGCAGACCGGCAGGACCGGCGGGCCCGCGTCGATGGCGCTCGGCGCGTAGCTCATGCTGCGCGACGACCCGATGAGGAGCATGATCTCGGGCTTGGGGCCGCCGTTGTTCTGGCCCTGTACCGCGGGCGCGCCGACGGTGGCGACGAGGCCGGCGAGGGTCGCGAGAAGACGCCGACGGCGGATCTGCGTGGAACGGGTCATGATCGGGTACGCTCCGTCGTTGGGGGTCACTGGCACAGGGACGAGTTGGCGGTCGGGACCTTCAGCACGGCCTTGACGGTCTGCTGGGCAAACTGGTCACTCGCGTTCGGGCCGTCGAACTCCGCCGCGGTGGGCAGCGGGACCCGCGCGAGAAAGGCCGTCGAGGTGAACTCGATGAGGCAGTCCTTCGGGCAGTTCGCGGGGTTCGGGTCCGAGCACGACGCGTTCTTCGGCTCCATGGCCGTGAACCCGTCGAGCTCGACGAAGTAGCTCGGCACGAGGCCCGCGTTCGTCCCGAACTGCCCGAGCGGCGCCGGGCGGTTGGCGTCGGGCGCCAGGAACGGCGGCACCGGCGCCGTCGTCCCCGCCTGCGGACCGAGGGCTTCGGGGGCGTCCGCCCGACCGCGGTAGTACTGGACCGTGCCGTCGCTGTTGAACCGGATGCGCACGACGTCCCCCGCGGAGGCACGCAGACCCTCCCGCAGACCGAGGTAGGGCGCTCCCCCGCGGGACATGAGCGTCGCAATGTGGTAGAGCCCGGTCTCGGCGACGGCGCGGGCCTGCCGACCGAGGCGGAGGTTGCCGGTGCCGGCCATGGCGTGGGTCGTCGTGCGCATCGCCATGAGGCCGAGGCCGAGCATGGCCAGCATGATGAGAATCGCCAGGATCAGGGCGCTGCCCCGGGGCGACGAACGGCGGCGCGTCTTCACAGGTTGCCCTCCGTCATCAGCGCAGGCGTCTCGACCCGCGCGGTCATCGTCGCGACCCGGGCGAACACCGGAACGGCGCCGGGTCCTTCGGGCAGCACGTCGAACCAGACGCGGTCGGTGGGGATGCGGAGGTTGGCCGCGACGGCCCGGTCGGGCGCGACGTGCATCTCCGCATCCTCGCGCGAGCTCCGCGTCGCCAGCATCAGGTGAATGGCCCGGATCCGGTGCGGGTTCGCGTTGAACGCGGTGCCCTCGTCGGCCGGGACGGGCTGGAAGTTGCCGACGTCGTCGGTCGGATCCGGATCGTCGCCGATCACCGGGTCCTGCGGCACGGCGGCGGGCCGGTGGTCGTAGGTCGCCCAGATCTGGAGGTCGACCACGAAGTCCGCGACGATCAGCTCCGTGTCGGCGAGGGCGTTGCCCGGGTTGCCGGCGTCGAGGAGGTCCCGCACGAGGACCGTCCGCGCCGTGTCGTTCGGATCGTCCACGATGCGGTAGCGCACCCAATGGACCGGGTTGACGCGCAGGCTCTCGGCGCTGCCGAGGACGCAGGCCGGCTGGCGCGCCAGGGTGATGACGGACTCCCCACCCGCCTGAAACGTCACGTCCGTGATGGGCACGAGGTCGAACGCCCCGGTCGCCGAGGCCATCACCCGCAAGAACGCCCCCGCGCGATAGCCCGACCGCAGGCGTGCCTCGGACGCGACGATCTCCATCGCGCGTCCGCTGATCTGCTCGGCCTCGCGCTGAAGGCGGATCGTCGCCCCGGCCATCGTCGCGCCGAGCAGCGTCCCGCCGGACGCGTCCGCGAGCACCTCGACGACGTCGGGGCGCAGCCCGTTGTTGTTCGCGCCGAGAATGGGCGGCGCGAGGGCGGGCACGTCATCCCGCAGGTTCACGGCCCGCAGCACGGGGTCGCGGGGGCCGCAGAAGTCGGGGTCCGTGTTCTGCGCCGTGCCGTTGACCACGGCGAGCTGTCCGGCGTTGCGCAGGTCGTTCTTCAGGTACTCCAGCGCAAAGCGCATGGACTCCTGCATCTGGACCATCTGTTCCTGCGTGTAGTACTGCCGGGTATTGGCGATGAAGACGAAGTAGATCGAGATGAGAATGGCCCCGGTCAGGAGGGAGGCCACCAGCAACTCGACGAGGGTGAATCCGCGGGGCTGTCGTCGCATGGCTGGCCTCAGTCCCGCATCCGGAGCGCGCCGGGCAGGACCAGCGAGTTCCAGCGGGCGATGTTGTCGGGCAGATTCTCGCGGAAGGCCGCCGCGCCGTCGTCCGTGCAGACCTGGGCGAGATCCCAGGTGTCCTGCGGCGACCGCGGCCAGAGAATGCGGATGCGGACGTTCAGCATGTTCGAGAACGTGCCGACCATGGCTTCGAGCCAGTAGTGGACGCAGAACCGCTGGCGCGTCAGCTGGCTGCCGAGCACCCCGCCCGCCTCGAGGGGCAGGCCGGCCTGGTCCACCGGGCCGTTCGGCGTCAAGGTGTGCCAGGTATTGCGGGTGACCGAGAGGAGCCCGGAGGGCGGCGCCTCGACACGCCAGCGGTAGGTCTCCGTCCGCAGCGTCTCGAGCGCCGACTCGGCGAGGACCATCGCCGCAGACTGCTCCCGCGCGGAGATGTTGCCTTGCATCGTCCGGATCTGCAGGGCGAAGACGGCCGAGAAGCCGATCGCGCTGACCAGGACCGCAACGAGGACCTCGATGATGCTGAAACCGCGGGGTCCACGCGGAGGGCAGGCGCGGCGCATTACAACAACTCCAGTCGCGCGGGCTGCGTGAACCCGATGCGGATCGTGCGGGCCGGCCCGGAGGGACCGGCGCCGGCCTGGGCGGAGAAGCGCTGGACGAGGAGGCCAATCTCCCCGGCGATCGGTGTCGCGACCGCACCGTTCATGGTGTGAACGGAGCCGTCCGGCCGCACGCAGAGCGTCAGAGAACCGGCGCGGACGATGGGGCCCTCGGCGGCCCGCAGGGGCCGCAATCGCCAGCCGGTGAGCCCGACGATGGGATCCGTGCCACCGGGCGGTTGCGTCCAGCCCCCGCCCATGGGCGTGCTGCCGAAACCGTAGCGGGCGAGGCGCTGCGCATTGCCCGCCAGGTCGGCCACGGCGTCCCCGCAGACCGCGACCGTGCTCTCGAAGATCTCGAAGGACCCACGGGCGTCCGCCGCGTTGAAGTCTCCGAACCGGACGATGTACGGCCGGTTGCGCATCTGGCTCTGCGCCTTGATGCGGTTGAACTCGTGCGAGACGAACGTCGCCATGCTCGCGTCCCGATCCCGGGCGGTGAAGGTGCGCAGCGACGGGAACGCCAGCGTGCTGATCACCAGAATGAGCGTGACCACGAAGAGCAGCTCGACGAGCGTGAAACCGCGGCGACCGAGGCGTCGAAGGCGCGGGGGACTCACTTTCGCCATGGGGGTCCTTTCGGGGCGGCACGCGCCGCGCCACCCCGATGAGCAAGAACCGCGCCACCGCACCAGTGCTCGCCCCGCGGTGTTTCGGCGGCCCGGGCGGACTCTGAAATTTTTGCACACTCCGCAAAATGGTGAATCGTCGCGAACGCCCGTAGTCCCCTCCGGCGGGGGCTGCTATCGTCCCCCGCCATGCCCTCTCATCGTCTCCCGAACCCGTGGGCCCGGCCTCCGGGCCGCCCGGCGCTGATCGGCGCGGTGGCCACGTCCCTCCTCGCCCCCGTCTGCGCCTGCGCGGCGGACTATTTCGTCGGCGCCGAGACCCGCCTGACGGCCGACCGCTGGCGCGGCACGCGGCAGGCGCCCGTCGAACGCCTCGATGTCCGCCCGCGCCTTCGCCTCGGTGTGTTCGACATCGAAGACGACGGTGCGGCGACGGACCGCTACCGGTTCGTCGCGGACCTGGAGGTCGGGGCCGATTTCGGCCGGACGGACGCCGAGCGCGACGCGTCGAAGCAGGTCCTCGGCGAGACGCGCCGCGCCCGGTTCGACCTGTATTTCGCCTATTTCGAGGGACACCTCGTTCAGACCCGTACGCTGGGGGTGACGCTCCTCGCCGGACGGCACTTGTTGTTCGACGCCGTCGGCCTCGATGCCGTCGACGGCGTGACGGTGCGGGTCCGCCTGCCCTTCGTGCAGCTCGAAGGGACGGGGGGTCTCGCGGTCCGGTCGGGCTGGTCGAACGTCGGGCCGGACATCTACTCGCCCGACGGCACCACCCTGCCCGACGTCCCCGCCTACCTGGTCGGCGCCGCCGCCGAGACGGATCTCGGCGACCTCGTCGTCTTCCGTGGCGCGTGGCGCCGACAGTTCGAGGACTCGGCGCACGTCTCGCGGGAGGAGGTCGGCGGCGGCCTCGAGGTCACCCCCCTTCGCGGGCTCTCGTTCTCCGCCGGCACCCGCTATGACGCGATCTTCGAGCGCCTCTCGAACGTCGAGGCCGGCGCCGGATACAGTTTTCTCGAGGCTTGGCGGGCCGAGGTCGCCTGGCGCCGCGAACACCCGTCGTTCAGCGCCGACTCCATCTGGAACGCGTTCTCCATCGAGCCCTATCACGACGTCAGCGCCCGGCTCCGGTTCGACCCGGGCCTGTGGCGCCTCTCGGCGGACGGGGGCATTCGCCGGTTCGACGGCGGCGAAGCGCACGCCGCCGCGGGGTCCATCGAGACGACCCGCGATGCCTACGACGCGGGCCTGCGGGGCGAGCGCCTGCTTGGCGACCCCGCCGACGACATGGCCGTCGGGGCCGAGGGGCGGGCCGGGCTCGGCTACGGCGGTCAGCGAATTTACGGCGACGTCTTCGGGCGGATGCCGGTCGCGCTGACGCCGGGGGTCGCCCCCCTGCGTCTGGGCGGACGACTCGGCGCCGTCCACTTCGAAGACGAGCAGCAGGCCGAGCTCTCCGGCGTGTCGGGCTGGGCCGTGGCCACCGTCGGTTGGCGTGCCGCCGAGACCGTGCACCTCGAACTCCTGGGCGAGGGACATGCGAGCCGGTTCACGCCGTTCCGCGGGCGCTTGCTCGCGCAGGTGACGCTGGAGGAGTGGCTGTGATGCCGACGTTTCTTCGGCGGCTTGCCCTCGCCACGCTCGCCGTGACCGGACTCGTTTCGTTGCCCGATCAGGCCCTCGCCGACCCCACCCGCCGTGGTCCGCTCGAAGCCATCTACGGCCAGCAGGAGATCCCCCTCGCCTTCGACCATGCCGTGCACCTCGGCAAGGCCAAGATGAAGTGCGAGGAGTGCCACGATGTCGCCCGCAGCGTCCGTCCGTCCGACCGCAACCTGCCCCCCGAGCGCACCTGTCTCGACTGTCACGACGTGCTCGACGAGCAGCCCGAGCAGGCCAACCCGAAGGCCGCCTGCAGCACCTGTCACCCCGGGTACGAACCCGTCTTTCCGCCCGGCGTCGAACGGGACGACACGCTGAAGGCGACGCCGCATCCGGCGCCCGTGCTCTTCCCCACCCCGTCGATCGTCTTCAGCCACCAGGCCCACCTCGGCCGCGGGGCCGCCTGCGACGACTGCCACAAGGGGGTTGCGACCGCCGGACTGGCGACGCTCGAACACATGCCGATGATGGACGACTGCCTCGCCTGCCACGACGGCCGGGCGGCGAGCGCGGCGTGCACCACCTGTCATCTCGCCCGCCCCGACGGTGTGCTCGTCACCGACCTGCCCGGCGGCAAGCTCGTCCCGCGCGGTCTGTTCCGCAACGACGACCACCGGGGTGACTTCGCGCGGTCGCACGGTCCCGCCGCCAAGGCCGACGCCGACTACTGCGCCGCGTGCCACACCGAGTCCGAGTGTGCGAAATGCCACATGGGGAACATCAAGCCCCTCTCGGTGCATGCGGCGGACTACATCCTGACCCACCCCCCAGAGGCGCGTCGCGACGATCCGCAGTGCTCGAAGTGCCACCGCTTGCAGACGTTCTGTCGGGACTGCCATCTGCGCAGCGGCGTGACGACCGCGACGGGCACCGGGCTCGGATTCCGCGATCCGGGCAACGCGGGCGGCATGGCCGATTTCCACACGGTCGCATTCAAAGCCGACGTGACCTCTGCGCTGCATCACCGCTACGAAGCACGTCGAAACATCCGGCAGTGTGTCGCGTGCCATCAGGAGAACGACTGCACGCGGTGCCATGCGTCCATCGAGGCCGGCGGGCGGGGGCTGAATCCGCACCCCGCAGGCTTCGATCGGAACTGCCGCCGCCTGCTCGAACTCAACGATCGGGCCTGTCGCCAATGCCATACCGACCTCTCCGCGTTGAAGGCGGCGTGTGACTGAAACGCCATGGCCCGGTGGGCCGCCACGGGCCAGGTGGGCGACCGGCCTCGCCCTGGCGCTCGCGCTGCCGGCCTGCGGCGCCGAATCGGACGCGGCGGCCCCCCTTGCGGCCGACGTGGGGCGCCCTTGCCCGAGCCGGGCGGAGATGGCGCCGACGCTGTCCGCCCTCGTGGAGGAGAATCGCCTCCCGCACCTCGCCGCGCTGCTCCGCGAGACGCTGCCGGACACGCAGCTGAAGGCCGTACTCGACGCGGCCCTCCGCATCGTGCGGGCGTTGCCCGACGGGCGCCTCGAAGCGCTGCTCGACCTCCTCCGCTCCGAGCGTGTTGCGACCGCCAAGGCCCTCATCGCGCGGCTCGTGGGGTACGCGCGGACGAGCGGGCCGGGGGGCACGCTCAACGTCGAGCTCGGCGCGGCGCTGACGCACCTGCTGACGGCGTGCGGCGAGGGCCCCCTCTTTCCGGCGCTCGACGCCGTGTTGTCGACGCGCTCGCTCCTCGACCTCGCGGAACCCCTGCGACAGACGCTCGCCCTGCCCCTGATTCAGGAGCTCCTGGGCGCCGCGGGGGCGCTGAACCGGGAGGCGCTCGCGGCGCTGATTTGTAATGTGCAGGCGGCGCTGGTCCGGCCGGGGGCGGACCCCGCGGAGAGCGTTCGGGCCCTTCTGCGCACGGTCGCCGGTCTGACGGACCTGCTCGACACCCCCCCGGTCTCTACGGTCGTGGATGGCGCCCTCGCCGAGTTGTCGCCGTCGGGCGCGGTCTGGCCGCCGTTTCAGGCGCTGCTCTGCTGTGAGATGTACGGGACCGTCACCTGCCCGGGCGTCGGTTCGACCCTGCCGCCGCGCGAGGGGCCGCCCGTCTACGTGTACCTGGCCTACGACGTCTTTCTGACCCGTCCGGCCGAGCTCGACGCGGCGTTGGCGCTGCTCGCGGACCGGGAGGTCACGGACCAACTCGCCCCGCTCGTCGAAGTGCTGCAGACGCTCGGCCGCGAGCCGGACGTCCGCCGGGCGCTCGTCGCACTCGTGACGACGCTGTTGCGCCCCGAAATCGCCGACGGGGTCCTCGCGGATCTGTCGCTTCTGCTGGACTCGGGCGCGTTCGACGAGCTGCTCGCAATGGTCGACGCCGTCGTGCGCAGCTGCCCCGAAGACGCGGGCCTTTTCCCGCCCGGGGACGCCGGATGACCCCGTTCGGGAGAGTCGCCGCCGCGACGCTGGTGCTCCCCGCGGCGCTTCTTTGCCCCGGGACCGCCATCGCGAGCCTGCTCGACATCTACGGGTTCAACCCGCGCGGGACGGCCATGGGCAATGCGCAGGCCGCCGTCGCCGACGACTACACCGCGACGTTCTACAATCCCGCCGCGATGACGCAGCGCAAGCAGATCAACGTCGGCGCAGGGTTCATCGCAACGGTGCCGAGCCTGTACATCGACCGCGACGCGCGCCGCTCCGACGTGCCGAACGAGCTGCCCCCGAGCTTCGCCGGCGTCAACCTCGGCGCGCTCTTCCCGCTCGGCGGCCTGCTCGAGAACCGGCTCGCCATCGGCCTCGCACTGTATCTGCCCACGCTCAATCTGCTGCGCGCGGAGGGCATCGACGCGCAGGTGCCCCAGTACTATCTGTTCCAGAATCTGCCGGACAAGTACGACCTGCTGGGGGCGGCCGCGTTCGAGTTCGGCCCCTGGCTCAGCGTCGGCGCAGGGGTTCAGGTCCTCGCCGGGCTCGACGGCGCCGTCGACCTGCACGTCGACCTGACGAACCGCACGGTGGCGCAGCGGGCGGTGAACGTCGAGGTGAGCCCGGTCGCCGCGCCGACCGTCGGCCTCTTCTCCCGACCCATCGCCCCCCTGCGCCTCGGCGCGAGCTGGCGGGGCGCGCTGTCCCTCGACTACCGGCTCCCGACCCGCCTCGTCATCACCGAGCTGGTGGATCTGAACCTCGACATCGGCGGGACGGTGCTCTACAGCCCGCATGTCTTCAACGTCGGCGCCGCCTGGACCTTCTCGGAGATCGATCTCGTCGCCTCGGCGGAAGTCAGCCATGCCCTCTGGTCGCGGGCGCCGGATCCGAGCCCGCGCTTCGAGATCGACATCGAGGGGGACCTCGTCCGGGGGATCGGGCTCGGTGACCGGCTCGATGTCGGCAACGGCGCCGACATCGAACTCGGTTTCGTCGACACCACGACCGTCCGTCTCGGCCTCGAGCAACGCCCGACGGAGAGTCTCGCCGTGCGCGCCGGGTACGCCTTTCGTCCGACGCCTGCACCGGTCCCGACGGAAGCGTTCAACTACATCGACGGCGACGCGCACCTGCTCTCGCTCGGCGCGGGGGTCAGCTTCAGGGACCCCCTCGAAATCCGGGAGAATCAGCTCCACCTCGACGTGGCGTGGCAGCTCACGCTCCTGAACGAGGTTCGCGTCGAGAAGACCCTCGGCGCACGGGACCCCGTCGGCGACTACTCGGCCGGCGGTCGAATTCACAGTGTATCGGTGTCCTTGCGCCACGACCTGTGAGCCTTGAAAAAGCCTCGCGGCCCCGGTATCTCGCCCCGCCATGTCACACGCTCAGGAAACCGCTCGCCGGCGCACGTTCGCCATCATCAGCCACCCGGACGCCGGCAAGACGACCATCACCGAGAAGCTGCTGCTCTTCGGCGGAGCCATCCAGATGGCCGGCGCGGTGCGGGCGCGCCGGGCCGGGCGCCACGCGGCGTCGGACTTCATCGAAATCGAGAAGCAGCGCGGCATCTCGGTCAGCACGGCCGTCATGAGCTTCGAACACCAGGGCTGCGCGGTGAACCTCCTCGACACCCCCGGTCACGAGGACTTCAGCGAGGACACCTACCGGGTGCTCACCGCGGTCGACAGCGCGTTGATGGTGCTCGACTCGGCCAAGGGCGTCGAGGCCCGCACGCTGGCCCTCATGGAGGTCTGCCGCATGCGCGACACCCCCGTGATGACCTACTGCAACAAGTTCGATCGCGAGTCGATGGATCCGTTCGAGCTGATGGACTCGATCGAGAAACAACTCGGCATCCAGACGGCGCCGATGACCTGGCCCATCGGAATGGGCAAGGACTTCCAGGGGGTCTACGACCTCGTCAACCGCGCCGTCGTTTTCTATCAGGACGCGCAGAAGGGCCGGAAGAACGACGTCGTCGCCCTCGCCCCCGAGGACCCGGCCCTCGACGAGTGGATCGGCCCCGAGGCCGCCGCGAAGCTGCGTTCAGAGCTCGAGCTGCTCGAAGGGGCGTCGCCGCCGTTCGATCCCGAGTCGTATCGGCGCGGCAAGCAGACGCCGGTCTTTTTCGGCAGCGCAATCAACAACTTCGGCGTCAAGGAACTCCTCGACTGTTTCGTGCGCTTCGCCCCGGCGCCGCAGCCCCGGGCGACGGCGACGCGATACGTCGAGCCGGACGAGCCCACGTTCACCGGTTTCGTGTTCAAGATTCAGGCGAACCTCGATCCCTCGCACCGGGACCGCATGGCCTTCGTGCGCATCGTTTCGGGCGAATACAACCGGGGCATGAAGCTGCGGCACGTCCGCTCCGGGCGCGACATGGCGATCAACAACGCCACGACGTTCCTCGCCCGGGACCGCACCGTGACCGAGCAGGCGTTTCCGGGGGACATCATCGGCCTGCACAACCATGGGGCCATCCGCATCGGTGACACGTTCACCGAGGGCGAGGACCTCAAGTTCACCGGCATCCCGTCGTTCGCCCCCGAGCTCTTCCGGCGGGCTCGCCTGCTCGATCCGCTGAAGTCCAAGTCCCTCGTCAAGGGCCTCGAACAGCTCGCCGAAGAAGGCGCGGCGCAACTGTATCGACCCATCGACGGGCAGGACTACCTGCTCGGCGCGCTCGGATCGCTGCAGTTCGACGTCATTCAGTCCCGCCTGCAGAACGAGTACAACGTGCGGGCCATCTTCGAGCAGGTGCCCTATCAGGCCGCGCGGTGGCTCTTCTCGGACGATCAGGAAGCCCTCGACAAGTTCATCGCGACGAACCGTGACCGCGTCTATCGCGACCTCGCCGACAACCCGACGTTCATCGCCAATACCGAGTGGGCGATGAACTACGCGGCGAGCCAGAACCCCAAGATCCGGTTCCTCAAGACGATGGAGATCCAGTAGCCGGGCGGCGGCGCTTCCGCAGGCGAGACACGACGCGCGCCGCGATCACGCGGACCTCGGCGAGGCCCAACGCTGCGGCGAGGCCGAGGGTGACGACCGCCGCGACACCGCCGCCGACGCCGCCCCGGACGAGCGCGGCGGCGACCGAAGGGAGCGCCCCGACGACCGGCGCGAGGGCGCTCGAGATCCCCCACCCGGCCGCAACCCCCACGCCGCATGCAGGCACGAGTCGGACGAGCGCCGCGAGGACACCCGGGCCCGTCGGTCGGCCGAGCCGCCGATTGAGCCAGAAGAGCAGGCCGAGCGCGTTCGCCGAGATGGCGATCGACGACGCGACGGCCAGTCCGGTGCCGCCGTAGGCCCGCCCGAGAAGGCCGTACAGGGGGGCGAAGGCGAGCGTCACACCGGAGCCGACGAGGGTCGGCGACCAGGTGTCCCCCCGCGCATAGAAACCACGGGCAATGAGTCCCTGGGTCGACCACGCCCAGAGCCCCAGGCTGACCCAGCCGGTGAACGCCCCGATCTCGGCGAGCTCCGCCGGCGAAAAACGACGTTCGCCCCAGATGACGAGCGCGATCTGGGGCCCGGCCACCGTGAGGGCGGCCTGCGCCACCACCGCCAGGACGAGCGTGCCACGCAGCGCGCCCTCGAGGGTGTCCCGGGCCAGCGTGTTGCGTCCCTCGGCGCACAGCCGCGCCAGCACGGGATAGGCCGCCATGCCGGCCGCGAGCCCGAAGACGCCCATCGGCACGCGCATCAGCGTTTTCGCGTACGTCAGCCGCGAAATCGTGCCCGGCTCGACGAGCGAGCCGAAGTAGCGCAGCAGGAAGTCGTCGAAGACGACCACCGAGAAGCCGAGCATGACCGGGAGCGATCGCCAGAAATAGGTGCGCAGATCGGGGCTGCGCAGGTCCAGCGTCGGGGACCAGCGAAGGCCGGCGCGGAGTCCGCCGATGAGCGGCAGAAGAAACGGACCGGCGAACGATCCGGCGAGGACGCCCCAGGCGAAGCCCTCCGCCCCGAGCGTCGGGCCGAGCACCACCCCGAAGACGACGATGCCACCGGTGTACAACAGCGGCGCCAGCGCAGGCATGACATGGCGCTCACGGGCCTGAAGCGTGGCGGAGATCAGGCCGCCGAGCACGTGGAAGATCTGGGCGGGCAGGAGAATGCGGATGAGCTCGGCGAGCCGCGCGTGCTGTTCGGCCGTCATGCCGGGCGCGACCAGCGGGGCGAGCGTCGGGGCCGCCGCAAAGAGCGCGACGGTGGCCGTGACGAGCAGCAGCGCCAGGGCGTTGGCCACCGAAGAGAACGCCCGCCACCCGCCGGGCTCGTCCCCCCGGGCGAGATGGGCGTGGAACAACGGGATGAAGACGAGCGAGAGCGCGCCCCCGGCGAGCAGGTAGTTCAGGAAGTCCGGGATGACGAACGCCGTCCAGTAGACGTCCGCCTCGGCCCCGTTCCCGAGCGTCCGGCCGATGACCGCCTCGCGCACGAGACCGATGACGCGCGAGAGCAAGATGCTGACGCCGTAGAGCGCCGCCGCAAACCCGAGACCGCGCGCCACGAGGCGTCAGTCGTCTTCGCGCGGCGCAGGCGGAGGCCGCCCGGGCAGACCGTTCGTCGTCACGCCCGCGCCGAGGCCGCGAATCAGGAGGAACATCCCCCCGAAGAGGCAGACGACGCCGAGGAGATCGAACCAGACGGGCTGAAACACGACGACGGGTTTCGGCTCCGTATCGAACCCGGGGATCCCGGGCAAGAGGCCGAAGAGGTCGAGCCAGACGACCGCGTGCTGCGGCAGCAGGGCCGCGACCGCGAGCCAGATGCTGTGCGCTCGGGCGTAGGCCCACCCGCCGATGAGGGGGGCGAGCATCCAGGGGAGCCAGTATGCCGGGTGCTCGTGGCGGGACCAGGCCGTCGCCAGCGCACCCACCAGGAGCGCCATCCCCCCGGGCAGGCTCAGGAAGAGGTTGCGCATGGTGATGCCGAGCCCGAGAAGGGCGAGGCAGAAGGGCGCGATGAGCCCGTGCGTCAGGGCCCGGAAGACCTCCGGCCCGGCGACGATCGTCGGCCCCGCCTCGGCGCCCGGCGCGGGCACCGGGGGGGCCGGGGTGATCAGGGGCACGCGGTCACGGACGATGTTGTCGATCTCACTGCCGAGGATCGCGGCGCCGACGCCGGCCAGCAGCGCCGCGGCCAGCCACGCCGCCGGCGGGACGCGCCAGCCGACTTCGGGGACGCCCGGCCGGCGCATCGCCACGTCGAGGCGCGCGACGAGCGCAGTCGCCCCGACCATCGCCAGGCCTTCGATCAGGTAGCCCCAGGGCACCCCCATGACGGCCAGCAGATTCGCCGCCATGAGGAACACCGCCCCCCACAGGGGAGACACCAGAAAGCCCCAGAAGAGGGGCGGCATGCCCACGGGGAGACGCTCAGAGGGCCAGGCAGAGGCCGATGACCTCGCTGCCGCCGAAGCCGAGTTCGTCGGCACCGAGGCCGGTCACGCACGTCTCACCGGCGGCGCAGGTGTTCGGGCTGCCGGGTGCATCCTCGCAGACCGCCACGCAGACCGTCGCCCCATCACCGAGGGCGTCGATGCAGACGCTGCCGACCGCACAGTCGCTGCCACCGTTCTGTGCGTCCGGGGTGCAGGCCTCACCGACGTCCGCGCTCCCGTTGCCGGGCAGGCAGAAGGCGATGGGGGCCTCGATCGCATCGGCGCTCGGGCCGACGCGGCCGGTGAAGGTGCAGGTCTCGCCCGCGCCGCAGCCCGCGCCGGTGAAGGTGTCACACTCGCCGACGCACAGGCCGAGGCTCTCGAGCGGCGCGTCGAAGAGGCCCGTCCAGCAGGCGGACGCACCGTCACACAGCGAGGCATCGACCGGGTCGCAGAACGCCAGGCAAGACGGCGCATCGCCCTCGAACAGGGCATCGCAGAGGTGCGCCGCGCTGCAGTCGCCCCAGTAGGTCATCTCGTCGGAGACGCAGGCCTCGCCGCGCTCGCCCGCACCGCCCTCACCCGCGGCGCACTCG
This sequence comes from Myxococcota bacterium, assembly GCA_023150895.1. Lineage (GTDB taxonomy): Bacteria > Myxococcota_A > Bradymonadia > UBA7976 > UBA1532 > CAINDO01. The sequence goes on from JAKLJY010000015.1 coordinate 54,535, forward strand.
CCGATCACCGCCCCGCCTTCGCCGATGGCCGAAATCGCGCAGAACTCGCCGGCGCCGCAGCCGGCCTGCGCGTAGAAGTCGCACGTCGCGACGCAGTAGGCGACCTCGACGCCGTCGAAGTCGTCCGTGCGGTCGAAACACTCACCCGAAGCGCATGCGCCCGCGGCATCGCACGCGGCCCGGCAGACGCCGAGGTCGCACATGAGGTCCGCCTGGCAGCTCGTGTCCCCGTAGATGGGATCGCAGGGCTCGCCCACGCCGGCGTCGCCCGGATTGACGCAGAACGTGCCGTGGCCGAGCGCGGTGCACGAGGCGTCCGCGCCACAGATCTCCGTCGCGTTGCCGGCGCCACACTCGTTGCCCGGGATGCACACGGCTTCCTGGGGGAGGGCCGGGTCGAACGGGAAGCAGCCCTCGCGGGGCAGGCAGCCGTCGATGGCCGCGGTCGAATCACAGATGCCGAGGCAGAAGTTGCCCTGCTCGCCAATCGTCACGCAGATGAGGTCGACGTCGCAGGGCGTCACCTCGTCGCAGGCTTCGTAACGACCGGCAGCGCCGGGATCGACGGGCTGACAGACGCCGAGGCGTGGATTGCAGATCTCGTCCGCGGCGCAGTCCGCGTCGAACTCGCAGAAGCCACCCTCGGGGATGCACTGCCCCGTCGCGAAGTCGCACAGCTCGCCCCGCGCGCAGTCGGCGTCGTCGATGCAGAGGTTCGGATCGGCCGCGCAGACTCCGGCGTTGCAGACCTCGCCGAGGCCGCAGTCGGCGTCGCGACGGCAATCGACGGCCGGCTCGCAGACGCTCGTGCGGGGGTTGCAGACCTCGCCGGCGGCGCAGTCGGCGTCGTCCTGGCAGCCGACGTCGGCCGGTTCGCAGGTGCCGGTGCGCTGATTGCAGAACTCGTCGAACGCGCAGTCGTTGTCGGTCTCACAGCCGGCGCCGGCGATGCACCGACCGCTGATGGCGTCGCACTGCTCGCCGGGCAGACAGTCGAGGTCGCTCTGGCAGCCGACCACGGGGTCGCCACAGACGCCGGTCATCTCGTTGCAGGTGCCCGCGCCGCCGCAGCCGGTCACGCGGCAGTCAGGAATGCAGTAAGACGACGGCGCTTCGGCATCGGCGTAACACGCCCAGCCCTCGCGGCAATCTTCGGGGCGGCCGCAGGTGGCGATGCAGATGGCGAGGTCGACGTCGACCTGCGCGCACAGGCCGCCGGCGCAGTCGGCGTCGCCAACGCACTCGACGACGCAGAACCCGCCGGGGTATGCGCCCTCGGACGTGGCCTCGTCGATGCAGAAGCCCTCGGGGCACTCCTCGGGACCGGCGCAGCCGTGGGCGATGCCGTCGTCGGGGTCGGGCACGTCGTCGGGCACGCAGATGCCCTCTTCGCAATGCTCGTCGAGGCCGCAGGCGACCTCTTCGCAGGGGTCGACGACGTTGGACTCGCAGCGCCCGGTGTCGGGGTTGCAGACCTCGCCGAGGCCGCAGACGACGTCGTCACACGGATCTCCGGGCTGCTCGCCGCCCTGACCATTGCCGCCGTCACCGCCCTGGCCGTTGCCGCCGTCGCCGCCCTGGCCGTTGCCGCCCTGGCCGTTGCCGCCGTTGCCGCCCTGGCCGTTGCCGCCGTCGCCGCCCTGGCCGTTGCCGCCCTGACCGTTGCCGCCGTCGCCGCCCTGGCCGTTGCCGCCCTGGCCGTTGCCGCCTTCGCCGTTGCCGCCCTGGCCCCCGACCGGCGGGAACTCGGTGCCACCGATGCTGGGGGCCGCGTCGCGGATGTTGCTCGGACGTCCGCCGAGGCTCGCGTCGCTGCCGTCGCCGGTGGCGGTGTCGTCGCAGCCGCCGAAGACGACGGCGCTACAGGTGAGCAGACAGAGCGCGGCGACGAGGCCGCGGGCGCCGGGGCGCCGGGAGGTCGGGGTGGGGAGACGGTGAGACATGGGTCCTCCAGAGACCTGAGAAAAGCGGCGCACCCTAGCCAATTCGGGCTGCGGGATTCAAGCGCTTGGGTATGCTCCGGGTCATGTCGACGATTCGAGCCGTCTATACCAACCTCCGGGCGGCGCGCACCGCCATCAAGGACTTCGCCCGATTCGAGCAGATCGTGGCGGTCCTGGCCCGCCACGGGCTCGGGCACATCGTCGAGGCGTGGGATCTCCAGGATCGGTTTCTCCTCAATCTCGTCATGTCCCGACGTGACCCCGAACAGGAGAAGAAGTCGATCCACCTGCGGATCACCGAGGCCCTTCAGGCCCTCGGACCGACGTTCGTCAAGCTCGGCCAGATTCTCTCGACCCGCCCGGATCTCATCCCGCAGGAACTCTGCCAGGCGTTTTCGAAGCTGCAGGACCAGGTGCAGCCGATCACCTTTGCGGAGGCCCGGGCCGTCGTCGAAGGCTCCCTCGGCCGTCCGCTCGACGACGTCTTCGAACACTTCGACGAGCGCCCGCTCGCCTGCGCAAGCATCGCACAGGTGCACCTCGCCCGCCTGAAGTCGGGCGAGGAGGTCGTCGTCAAGGTCCAGCGGCCGGGCATCCGTGACACCGTCGACAGCGACCTCAACATCCTGCACTTCGTCGCCCGCAAGCTCGAGGAGACCATCCCCGAGGCCAAGGCCTTCGCCCCGCTCGCCATCGCCCGCGAGTTCGAAAAGGCCATCAAGCGCGAGCTCGACTTCACGCACGAGGCCAATCACCTCGACCGTTTCGACCGCAATTTCCAGGCCTGGCCGTCGGTCCACATTCCCCGGCTGCACCGGGCCTTCTGCACGGACCGGGTGCTGGTCATGGAGCGCCTCGTCGGCACCAAGATCACCCAGGCGGGGGCGGTCGGGCACGACATGGACCGCATTGCGCGCGAGTGTGTGCGCATGCTCTTCAAGATGGTCTTCGAGGACGGCTTCTTCCACGGGGACCTGCACCCGGGAAACATCTTCATCCTCGGCGGCCCCGACGACGGTCGCATCGGGTTGATCGACTTCGGCCTCGTGGGGCGCATGACGCCCACCATGAAGGACGCGATGGCCGATCTGCTCCTGGCCATCGTCACCCATGACTACGCCGGCGTTGCACGCTGCCTGTACGACGTCAGCATCCGCACGGGCAAGGTCGACTACGGCCGCTGGGAGGCCGACGTCATCGAACTCTGCGAGAAGTACTTCGCCCACAAGACGCTCGCCGAGGTCGACTTCGGTTCGTTGCTGCGCGACCTGGTGGAAGGGGCCATCCGGCACGACGTCCGCATCCCGCCCGACTACGCGATGTTCTTCAAGGCGGTCATGACGGTCGAGGGCATCGGCAAGACGCTGACGCCCGATCTCGACCTCATCAGCGAGTGCCGGCCCTATGTCGAGCAGCTCGTCGTCCAGCGGTACAGCCCGGAGCGCGTCCTGAAGTCCGCCGCAGACGCGCTGCAGGCCGTCGGCCGGCTCGGCCAACTGCTACCGGCGAAGGCCAACGAGTTCCTCGCCGAGATGCAGAACGGCCGCATCGCGGTCTCCGTCGAGCAACCGCAGCTCGAGCGCCTCGAGGAAGGGCGCGAACGGCGCACCAATCGAGCCGTGCTCGGCGCGCTCGCGTGCACGCTGCTGATCGTCGGGGCGCTCACCCGCCACGACGCCCGGTTCCGCATCTTCGGCGCACCGGGATTGACCGTGCTCTTCTGGGCCTTCGGCGGGTGGCTGACACTGCGACTCTGGTGGCGGATCACCCGCAACGGGCGCTGGTGATCGCGCAGGCCCCGGTTGCCGGACGCCCGGCGGTGCGCATGTTCATCGTCGGCACACGGGTCGTGTGCCGCTGAAACGGGCCCACGAGACGGATGTCGACATGACCGAAATGCGCGCTACGGCCGTCGCCGGCCACTTCTACCCCGCGGATCCGGACGTGCTGCGCGCCCTGGTCACGCGGTTGCTCTCCGAGGCCGATGATCGCCGCCCCGCGGGCCCGATCGTGCGTCCGAAGGCCCTGATCGTGCCACACGCCGGCTATGTCTACTCGGGACCGATCGCCGCGACGGCCTACGCGCGCCTGCGGGCGGCGCTCGGCGACGGCGGACCCCCCATCGAGCGCGTCGTGCTGCTCGGCCCGGCCCATCGAGTGTTCTGCCGAGGACTGGCCGATGCGGGGGTGGACTTCTTCGAGTCGCCGCTCGGCGCCGTCCCCGTCGATCGCGAAGCCCTCGCCGAGCTGCCGGGCCGCTCGGACGGACACCGCGCCCATGCCCCGGAGCACGCCCTCGAGGTGCAACTGCCGTTTCTGCAAGTCATTCTGCCCGACGCGATGATCGTGCCGCTGCTGGTCGTCGAGCCGCGCCCGGACGTCGTCGCGCGGGGCCTCGACCACCTGTGGGGCGGGCCCGAGACCCTGGTCGTCGTCAGCACCGACTTGTCGCATTTCCTCCCGGCGGAGGCCGCCGAAGCGGTCGATGCGGAGACTGCCCGGCACCTCGTATCGCGGGGCCCCCCCACGCTGACGGGCGATCAGGCGTGCGGCTCGGCGGCGCTGAACGGGCTGCTCGCCTATCTCGACGTGCATGCGCCCGAGACCCGGCTCGAGTGTATCGACCTGCGACATTCGGGTCAGACGGCCGGTGGCCGCCGCGAGGTCGTCGGTTACGGCGCGTTCCAGGTGCTCGCATGAACGCGCTCTCCCCCGACGAAGGCCGGGCCCTCGCGGTCTATGCCCGCGCCCGCATTCTCGCGGAGCTGACCGGCGACGCTCGGCCCGCACGCCCGACCGGTGCGTTCGCCGAAGCCCCCGGCGCCACCTTCGTGACGCTGCACCGCGGAGCGCGGTTCCATGGCTGTATCGGGAGCCTGCAGGCCTGGCGGCCGCTCCTCGAAGACGTCGCACACAATGCGCATGCCGCTGCGTTCGAGGACCCGCGTGCCGGCCACCTGGATGCCGACGTGCTCTCGGCGCTCGACGTCGAGGTCTCGGTCCTGTCCGAGGCGTCGCCGATCCCGTTTTCGGACGAAGCATCGGCCCGGGCGGCGCTCCGGCCGGGTCTGGACGGCGTCGTGCTCCGCTGGGGCGGCCATCGCGGCACGTTCTTGCCGCAGGTCTGGGAGAGCCTGCCGACGCCGGCGCTCTTTCTCGATCAGCTCAAGCGGAAGGCCGGCCTTCGCACGGATTTCTGGGCGCCCGACCTCGTGCTCGAGCGCTATACCGTTCAGAAGTTCGTCGATCCGGCGCCGGCGAAGACGAGTGACACATGACGGCGCCCGCCCGATTCTGGCACGCACTCCCGGACGGTCGTTTGCAGTGTGACCTCTGCCCGCGGGATTGCCGCCTCGCCGACGGGCAGCGCGGCCTGTGTTTCGTTCGGCAACACCGGGCCGGCGAGATGCGCCTGACGACGTGGGGCCGCTCGTCGGGGTTCTGCGTCGACCCCATCGAAAAGAAGCCCCTCGCCCACTTTCTGCCGGGCTCGAGCGTGCTCTCGTTCGGCACCGCGGGCTGCAACCTGACGTGCCGCTTCTGCCAGAACTGGGACATCTCCAAGTCCCGGGAGATGGACCGGCTGCAAGACGAGGCCCGACCAGAGGCCATCGCGGCCGCGGCGCTCCGGGTCGGCGCCCGGAGCGTGGCGTACACGTACAACGATCCCGTCATCTTCGCCGAGTACGCCCTCGACGTGGCGGCCGCCTGCCACGCCGTCGGCGTCCGCTCGGTGGCCGTCACGGCCGGTTACGTCCACCCCGAGCCGGCCGCGTGGTTTTTCGCCGGCACGGACGCCGCCAATGTCGATCTCAAGGGCTTCACCGAGGGCTTCTACCGGGACGTCTGCGGTGGGCAGCTCGAACCGGTCAAGGAGACCCTCGCCTACCTCGTCCGCGAGACGAAGGTCTGGACGGAGGTCACGACGTTGCTGATCCCCGGACTGAACGACGCCCCGCACGAACTCGAGGCGATGACCGCCTGGATCCACGACACGCTCGGCCCGGAGGTCCCGGTGCACTTCACCGCGTTTCACCCGGACTTCCGGATGCTCGACCGCCCGCGGACCCCGGTGGATACGCTGCTGCGGGCGCGACAGACGGCACACGCGGCCGGCCTGCGGCATGTCTACATCGGCAACGCCCGCGATCCTGAGGCTGAGGCGACGCGCTGCGTTGGCTGCGGGGCGATCGTCATCGAGCGGGACGGGTACGACCTCGGGCGCTACGCCCTCGACGACGCCGGGGGCTGCCTCGCATGCGGCCGCCGGCTCGCGGGGGTCTTCGACGGCCCCCCCGACCGTTTCGGCGCCCGACGCATGCCCGTGCGCATCGGGGGGTGAGCCGCGGGCTTACTCGGTGGGCCCGGGCTCGACGGCCGGCCCGGGCTCGGCGGCCGGCGCGGGCTCGGCGGGCGATTCGGCCGCCGCGGCGAGACGCAGACCGATGCGGCGCGCTTCGACGTCGAGGCTCGCAATCGTCACGGAGACGCGCTGACCGACCTTGAGGCGATCCTTCGGGCGCTGGCCCTCGGCGAGCCCCATCTCGCCGGCGTGCAGCAGCCCGTCGATCCCGGGGGAGAGCGCCACGAAGGCGCCGAAGTCCTTCACGCGGACGACCGTTCCCTCGAGCGTCGCCCCCACCGTGAACGCATCGAGGGAGGGCAATTCGGGCGCGGGCGCGAGCTGCTTGATGCCCAGCGTGCAACGACCGCGCTCCTCGTCGATGCCGAGGACGAGGGCTTCGACCGTCTGGCCGGGCGTGAAAGCGGCCGCCGGCTTGGCGATCGGCGTCCAGCTCAGATCGGCGGTGGGAACGAGCCCCTCATACCCCGTCGCGGGGTCGAGCAGGACGAACACGCCGAACTGCGCGACGTTGCGCACCGTCCCCGTGACCCGCGTGCCCGGCGGGAACCGCTCGCGCAGCGCCTCGATGGGATTGGGCGCCAGCTTCCTGAGACTGAGCTTGAGATGCTTCTTCTCGACGTCGAGGAGGATGACCTCGGCCGAGACCCGCTGGCCGACGCGCAGGACGTCCTTCGGGTGTTTCGGCGCGGCGCCCCAGCGCAGCTCGCTGATGTGTGCGAGGCCCTCGACCCCGGGCTCGACCTCGATGAAGGCGCCGTAGTCCGCCAGGCTGATGACCGGCCCTTCGACCCGCGCGCCCACGGCGAGCCGCGTGGCCGCGGTCTCCCAGGGATGGGGCACGAGCGCGCGGCGCGACAACACGATGCGATCGCCCTTGCCGCCCTCGCCCTCGGCGCGCTTGACCTCGAGGACTTTGACCTCGACCTCGTCGCCAATCTTGACGACCTCGCCGGGGTGCTGCACGCGGCCCCAGCCGAGGTCTTTGACGTGCAACAGACCCGTCGCCCCACCGGGGAGATCGACGAAGGCGCCGAACTCGGCGAGCCGGACGACGCGACCGGTCAGGACGGCACCCGCCTCGGGCAGCTCGATGGGGGCCTTCGGGGCCGCGGCCTCTGCGGCAACGGCCACCCCCTCGACGCCATCGACGGTCGCCGCAGGCGCTTCGCGACCCCGGCGGGGCTCACCTCGGTCGGCGCGGTCGGGGCGCTCCCGGGTGCCGCGAGGTTCGCGGGCCAGCACGAACATGTCTTTGCGCTCGTCCCAGCCGCGCACCCAGAACCGCCCGATGTCGCCGATCGGCGCATCCGAGCGGCGGTCGGGGAGAAACGCCTTCATGCCGACGTCCACGGAGAGTCCGCCTTTGACGCGGCACAACACGCGGCCCTCGACCACCTCGTCGCGATCGGCGGCCGCCTCGAGACGATCGAACAGATCGAGCGCACGCGCCTTGCTCGCCGAGACCACCGGGCCGGCGCTCAGCACCTGCTCGACGAAGACCCGGACCGTCTCGCCGACGGCGGGTGTCCGACCTTCGAACTCGGCGATGGCCACGGTCGCCTCACCGGCCGCCAGTTCGACCGTGACCCCCTCGGGGCCCACCGCCTTGACGGGGGCGGCCTCGATGGTCCCCGGTTTGCTGGCCAGCGTCGCCCAGACCGCACCGATGTCGGCGAGCGAGGCGTTGCGGTCGAGAATGGGGTCGGCGGCGGTCTCGGGCGTGTCGGACATGGGGCGCTCCAGTGCGAGGTCGAATCCGGAGGTCGAATCGGAATCGCGGGGCGGGTCTGATACCACGGCGGCCGCGATGCGGCAATGTGCAACACCGGGTGCCTCTGCTAGACTCGGGCGTCCCGCCTGCCCGTTCGTCGTGTTCGAACCCACCGTCTCCGCGTCGTTGCGGCGGTGTTCCCGAGGGTGCCCGATGTCCGTTCGTTCCTGCCGCCGCGTGCCGAATCTCCTTCCTCGTGTGTCGCTCGGACTCGCCTTCCTCGCCGCGGCCTGCGGAGAGACGGCGACGGGGGACGACACGTGCGACGGCGGGTCGTGCAATCCGCCGCCCGCCGAGCGGGACATCTCGATCAGCATCGAGCCCCCCCGGCAGGACCTCGGCGTCACGCCGTCGACGCCGGAGGGAGACGGGGGCGCGGCGACCGACGCCCTGCTCCTGATCGACGGCAGTCTGCCGCCGGACGCCTTCCGCCCACCGGCCTCCTGCGAGACGCGCGACGACGGGGTCTGCGACGAGCCCTCCAACGGCGGCGCCTGCCCGGCGGGGACGGATCCGGAGGACTGTCGCGAGCGATGCGAGACGGCGGCCGACTGTCCCCCCGGGGAGTTCTGTCGGGACGGCGCCTGCATCCCCTCCGACGCTCAGGGCTGCACCGGCGACGACGACTGCGACGCCGACGAGCACTGCGACCTGCCCTCGGGCGAGTGCATCGCCGAGACCCCCCCCGGCGGGTGCATGCGCAGCGCCGATTGCGGCCCGGGCGAGGTCTGCAACCTGCAAACGAATACCTGCATGGCCGCCGCGGGCGGCGAATGCGAGATCGACGCGGATTGCGGCCTGCGGGACGTGTGCCGGGACGGCGCCTGCGTCCCGGTGGGTGGCGGCGAGGCCGGACACGCCTGCGACGGCCCCGCACAATGCCCCGAGGGCATCTGCATCTCCGAGGCCGACAGCGCCGGGCAGCTCCCCGGCGGCCTCTGTGCCGCCGACTGCCTCGACGATGCGGACTGCAACGGCGGGCTCTGCGCGTTGCTCGATGCCGACTTCGGCATCTTCGGATGTATCGCCGCCTGCCGGCAGAGCGCCGACTGCCGCGAAGACTGGGTCTGCAACCCCGATCCCGCGGCGCCCTCACCCTACTGCGTCCCCGACTGCCGCCTCGTCGGCTGCGGCGGCGCGGCATGTGACGCCGCCACGGGGCTCTGCGACGGCGGCGGGGGCGGCGGCGGGCCGGACAGCTGCCGGTTCGCGTTCGACGGCTTCTGCGACGAACCCCTCGGTTGCGAGCCGGGAACGGACACGACGGATTGCGAAGGCGGCGGCGGTGACTTCTGTCCCTATACCAACGACGGCGAGTGCGACGAGCCGTTCTTGTGTGCGCCGGGTACGGATGCCGCGGACTGCGGCGGCGGCGGCGGCTGCATGGCCGACGTCGACTGCGCCGCCGGCCAGATCTGTCGCAACGGTGCGTGCGTGGCCGATCCGGCGGCGAACGGCAGTGAGGGCTCGCGGTGCGGGCCGAACGGGCCGTTCTGCGACGGCGGCCTGCGTTGCTACGGCTCGAACGGGGGAGGCACCTGCCGAACCCCCTGCAATGCCAATGCGAACGAAGGCGCCGGCGACTGTGGCCGGGCCGAAATCTGTGTCGCGCTCGAGGCCTGTGATCCGGTCTTCGCCCAGTGTGACGGCTTCTGCTTCCCCGATGACGGCTGCGTGCCCGGCGACACCGCGCGCAGCTGCGGCGTGCCGGCCTACTGCGACATCATCGGTCCCGCCGCAGCCTGCATCGCGCCCGGCCCGGGGGCGGTCGGGGACGCCTGCGCCCCCCCGGGCGCCCTCGGGTGTCGCGAGGGTCTCGCCTGTTATGCCGGGCGCTGCGCCGAGACGTGCGGTGCGGATGCGGTCTGTCCGGACGCGCAGACCTGCGTCGACTTCGGCGAGGACCGCCGCCTTTGCCTCGACGCCTGTGACCCCTTCGACGCGGCCAGTTGTGGTGCGCTCGTGCCCTGCGCGGCCGTGGACACGCTGCCGACGGGCACCCTCGGCCTGTGTTTCCCGAACCTTCGCGAGCCGCGGGGTGTCGCGGGCGACGACTGCGAGCCCGGCGCCGCCGACTACTGGGGCACCTGCAATGCCGCGCACGCCTGCGCCCCGGCTGATCCCGAGCAGGCCTGGCGGGGTGACGTCTGTCAGGCGCTCTGCGATGCCGACCATCAGGCGCAGTGCCCCGAAGGCAGCGTGTGCATGGGCGGCCTCGGGCCGACCTCGGGCACCGGGCTCTGTTTCGGCGAGTGCGACCCGGCCGCATCCCCGTCGACCTGTCCGGCGGGCGGCAGTTGCAAACCGCGCCGCGTCGGAGTGCTCGGCGACCGCGAGGTCCTCGCGGGCGAGTGTCTCGCGCGTGTCGGCGACAACGCCGTGTACGAGGACTGCTTCGGGCTCGAGGGCGAGTGCGTGCCGGGGGCACTGTGCGCCGAGGAGATTCAGTTCCGGCGCCGCTGCCTGCCGCTCTGCGACGGCGCCGCCGGCGCCCACCCGTGCCCCGAGGGCTCGACGTGCACGCCGGGGCGGATCGACGGCCTCGACGACGCCGCCGAGACGACCCAGTGGGGCGTGTGCGTGCGCGACGACGCGCCCCTCTGAGGCCGCGGCCGCTCGTGACCGCTCAGCGGCGGCGGTCGGAGCCGAGGAAGAAGAGGTCCTCGAAGTATCGCTTCTGCTGGAAAGACAGCCCGCCGAACATCAGGAACTGCAAGGCGACCACCAGCGACATCGCCATCGCGAAGAAGGCATGCGGGCGGTCGGCGAAGACCTGCCCGATGGCGTTCGAGAGGCGGTCGTCCAGGAACGGGCCGGGCTCGACGAGGGGGTAGGCCACCCCGACGTGGTAGACCAGCCAACCGGCAAGGTACAGGGCGACGAGCGCTGCGAGCGCCCCGGGCAGGAAAAAGAACACGAAGGGCCGGAAGTAGAAGCCCGACAGGGTGTAGGTCAGGATGCCCTTGGCAATCTTGAAGCTCGACGGGCGGGACGCCACGCGCTCGACGATGCCGGACCAGTCCAGGTGGGCCGGGATCTCCACGATGCGCCCGCGCAACAGCATGGCCTTGTAGATGATCTCGGTGTTGATCTCGATGTCGTTGGACTTGAGCGAGAGGCGCTCGACGAAGGCGCGCCGGTAACCGCGGACCATGCCCGTGATCGTGTGCAGGTCGACGTGGTGACAGAAAAACGCCAGAAACCGATTGGCTCGCTTGCTCAGAAAGAGGCGCAGGGGCGGAACCGCGGTGCAGCGTCCCCCGGGCATGTAGGGTGAGGCGACGGCGATGTCGGCCTTCGTGGCGGCGAGCGTCGCGACGAGGCGTTCGACGTGATCGGCGGAGTAACTGAGATCCATGTCGAGCACGACGACGTACTCGCCGCGGGCGTGCGCGAAGCCGGTGCGAATCCCCTGCCCCAGATTCAGGTTGACCGGATGGTGCACGACCCGGACCTCCGGACGCCCCGCCGCGAAGGCATCGGCGAGCGCCCCCGTCCGGTCCTTCGAGCCATCGTTCACCACGATGAGCTCCCACCGCCACCGGTCGCGCAGCGTGTCGAGGTGCGCGCACAGCGTCTCGAGGTTCGCAGGCAGCAGCGCTTCCTCGTTGAAGGCCGGCGTGATGACCGAGATCAGCGGTTTCTCGTCGGGCGATGCGCTCACGGCAGGGCCTCTCGGGTCCGGTTCAGCAGAGTCGCGGGCAGGCGGGCACGCCCGACCTTACAAGAACCCGTCCAGAACGGCCATCGCCACCTTGTGCCGGTCGAAGGGCGGCATGATGTAGGCGCCCTGGATCCGGTCGCGGAACGCGCCGAGGGCCTCCCGCGCGATGGCAATGCCCTCTTCCTGACCGCGCCCCGCCGCGTCGGCCTGCTCCATGCGTTCGAGCACGTACGCGGGCATCTGCATACCAGGGATGTTCTTGTGAATGAACGTGGCGTTGCGGAAGCTCGCCAATGGAATCACCCCGAGCAGGATGGGCAGCCCGAGCGAACGGGTGTCGTCCAGGAAACGCTCGGCGATGCGAGGGTCGTAGACGGGCTGGGTCATGACCGCTTCGGCGCCCGCGTCGCGCTTCATCTCGAGCCGGCGCAGCTCGCGGTCGTAGTCGAGCGCGGCCGGCTCGGCGCCGGTGATCTTCAGGAACTTCGTCGGCTCCGGCATGGGTTTGCCCGCCGGATCGACCGCGTTGTTGTAACCGGTCACGACGTTGAGCAGACCGACGCTGTCCACGTCGTAGACCGCCGTGGCATTCGGGTAGTCGCCCATCTTGGGCGGATCGCCGGTGATGATGACCAGGTTGCGGATCCCGAGGGCGTGACAGCCGAGGACGTGCGCCTGCAGACCCAGGAAGTTGCGGTCCCGGCAGCAGACGTGCAGCAGCGGCTCGAGGCCCGTCGCCTGGGCCACCGACAGCGCCATGGCCAGGTTGGTCATGCGCAGGCTCGCGCGCGGGCCGTCGGCGATGTTGATCGACGTCACGCCGAAGTCGCGCAACGCCTTGGCCGCCTCGATGCGCTTGCCGAGGTCGAAGCCCACCGGCGGGTTGAGCTCGACGCTCGTGACGAACTCGCCGCGGGCGATCTTGCCGGCGAACGTCCCGCGCTCGCCGAGTGGCAGCTCGACCTTCCGGCCGGCCGGCCCCCCGGCCTCGCCCCCCTCGATCGTCGGGCGATGGCGGTCGTCGGCCGCGAACATGCGCGCGGCCCCCGCCATGCGCCGGATGTGCTCCGGGTTGGTGCCGCAGCACCCGCCGAGGACCTTGACGCCCGCCTTGAGCAGCCGTCGCGCGAAGACCCCGAAGTACTCCGGGTTGGCGACGTAGATGGCACGGCCTTCGATGACCTCCGGGCGGCCGGCGTTGGCCTGCGCCATGACCGGGACCCCGAGCGGGACCATCGGGACCGTCACGTTGTAGAGGAGGTCGGGGCCCCCGCCGCAGTTCGCCCCGACGACGTCCGCGCCGGCCTCGACGAGACGGCGCCCCACCTGCTCGGGCGTCAGCCCGCCCTTGCCGAGCCCGTCGGGCTGGAAGGTGTACTGGGCGACCACCGGCTTGTCCGTCAGCGACTTGGCCAGCCGAACGGCCATCTCCAGCTCCGCCAGGACGTAGAACGTCTCCAGGCAGACGACGTCCACGCCCGCGTCCAGCAGGACCTCGAGATGGGCGCGCAAGGCCGCCTCGGCGCGGGGGCCTTCCTCCCCGGCGAGCGCCTCGAGGCCCAGACCGGTCGGGCCGACGCTGCCCGCGACGAACGCGCCGCCACCGGCGACCTCGATCGCGAGCCGGACCCCCGCCCGGTTGATCTCGTCGGCCTTGTCGGCGAGCCCGTGTCGCGCAAGACGATAGGCGTTCGCGCCGAACGTATTGGTCGTCAGCACCCGGGCCCCGGCCTGCAGGTACTCCTGATGAATCTGCCGCACGAGCTCGGGCTGCGACAGGTTCACGGCCTCGAAACAGTTGGTGAGGAACACGCCCCGCTCGTAGAGCAGGCTGCCCATGGCACCGTCGAAGAGCAGCCCGCCGCGCCGGGCGAGCTGAAGGAAGTCTTTCATGGGGCGCGGAGAATATAGAAACCGCGATGCCCTTGCGAGACGGTGTCGCCGTGGACGGCGATTTCGCGGATTCTCCTGGCACGCCCCGTGCTTCCTGGCCGACGCGAACCCCAAGGTCCGGCAGGGCCGCAACTCGAGTTGCCACCTGCCGTGATCACAACCCGATCCTCGAGGGACGAAAAATGCAGCGATTCACCCGCTTCACCCTGGCCGCCACCCTGCTCGCCGGCTGCGGCGCCGACGGCACGGACTCGAACACCGGCGCGGGCGCCCCGTCCACCGATCCGACGGCCGGCCAGGCGAACCCGTTTGCGGCCGGTCCGGCGACGGGCGGCACGGGCAAAGAGGACACCGCCTATGTGAACCCGGACGGCGTCGAGGTCGAGGTGGACATCGAGGCGGATCTCGAGGGGGCCGGCTTCCGCAGTGACCGCGGGCCGGCCGAGCTCGGGCAGTTCGCGGTCACCTACCTGCGCAAGAAGGGCGACTTCTACCTCGAGTCGCTCGCCGAGCACGTCGCCTCCCGCAACCGCGTGGAGTGGCGCGTGGACGGCACCTGGCTGACGGCCGAGCAGGCCAAGGCCGTCGACGCCACCAAGCTGAACCACTTCCGCATCCGGGGCGTGAACGCCGTGCTGCTCAATCGCGACGCCGGCGGTGCCACGCTGGGCAAGGTCTTCACGGCGACCGTGCCGCTGAAGCCCTACAGCATCATGACCGACGCGGGCGACACCTGCGCCGACGACGACGATCACATCTCGCTGTCGCAGTCGGTCTACTGGTACCGCTGGAACCCGGCCAACCCCAAGTGCACGGTGCCCACCCAGGAGATGACCCTGACGGTGAGCAAGACGTTCCAGGCGGCGCAGGCCACCTATCCCGAGTACGACCGCCTGACGGCCGACGGCAAGGTCACGGCCGTGGTCATCTTCGGTCAGATCGGCGACGGCGCCATCACCGACAGCGATCCGGGCATGTGGGCGTTCAAGCGCATGGGCACCTGGCTGAAGGACGGCGGCTTCCAGGAGGCGGCCACCGCGCCCGTCGGCAAGCGCTACACGAAGAAGATCGGCACGACGGACGTCGAGGTCGACCTCTACAGCCCGAACGACTTCAGCGGGCTCGGCGACTACGCGCACTTCGCCAACTTCCAGCGGGCCCTGAGCGAGCACGAGATCGTCGTGTACGACGGCCACAGCATGCTCGGCGCCAGCGACTTCTGGGCCCGCCCGCAGTACCCGGACAACTACCAGATCTTCCTGTACGGCGGCTGCCTCGGCTACGAGTACTACGTGAAGCCCATCGTCGACGGGAAGAAGGGCTTCGCCAACGTCGACATCATGTCGAGCGTGATCGAGGTCACCGCCAACGCCGTGATGTTCGCCGGCCCCGCGCTCGCCGAGATCTTCAAGGGGCTCGGCAACGGCTACAAGACGACCTGGCGCGACATCCTGGTCGCCGTCCGCCGCGGCGTGGGCGACTCCACCTTCGGCGCGAGCGGCGTCCGCGACAACTGCTTCACCCCGACCGGCAGCCGCTGCGCCGCCGATGGGGGCGCCACCGAGCCGACGGACGGCGAGGTGGAGACCGGCCGCTTCGAGAACGCCACCGCGCAGGCGATCCCCGACAACGCCGCGAGCGGCATCAAGAGTGTCATCAGCGTGCCCGAGAGCTTCCCGGTGCGGGGCGTGACGGTCGAACTCAACGTCACGCACAGCTACGTCGGCGACCTGAAGATCACCCTGAAGAAGGGCCGCAAGACGGTCACCGTCTGGAACAACGAGGGGGACGATCAGAAGAACATCGAGGCGACGTTCGACCTCGGCGGTTTCGACGGCGTCGACGCCAAGGGTGACTGGACGCTGTCCGTCGTCGACACGGCCGCACAGGATGCCGGCTCGCTGACCTCCTGGGCCCTCACGCTCCGACGCTGAGCGCCCCGGGGCGGCGTCCCCGCCGGGCGCGCCCGAACGCGCCACTCTCTCCTTGCAATGCCGCCGGACCTTCGTATTCTGCGCCCGCCTTCGCGGCGGCGCGCGCTCGCCCGCCATCGCCCGTCGGCCACGCCACCCGGCCATCCCACAGGCCTCGCTCCGCAGGTGTCCCCGTGCCGGTCTCCCCGCCCCTTCGCCCAGCCCCGTGCTCTCGTCCCCTCGCCCTCGCCGCCGCCCCGATCCTGATCGCGCTGACCGCGCCGTTCGCGATCACCGGCTGCGGCGACTTCGAGGCCCGCGAGGGCATGCCGCGACCGTCGTCCGACCAGCCGGTGCAGCTGACGTTTCTGCACACATCGGACATCCACTCGCGCCTCTTGCCGTATGACCTGCAGCTCGCCGCCACCGACGAACGTCTGATCGAGCACTACGCGCCGGAGTCGCCGATCCTGAAAGCGACCACGCCGCTGGTTCAGATCGGCGGGGCGAGTCGAATGGCCTCGCTCATCAAACGCGAGCGAGAGCGCAGCCCGAACGTGATGTGGGTGGACAGCGGCGACTGCTACCAGGGCGCGCCCATCTTCAACGCCTTCAGCGGCGAGGCCGAGACGCGCTTCCTGTCCCGCCTCGGCGCGGACGCCGTCGTCATCGGCAACCACGAGTTCGACAAGGGGCTCGACAACCTCGCCCGCCAATACGGCACGTGGGCGACGTTCCCGGTGCTCGCGGCGAACTATCGGTGGGACCGCGACGTCAAGGGCGCGCAGGAGATGGCGCGCATCACCAAGCCGTACGCCATCATGACGGCCGGCGGGCTGAAGGTCGGCATCATCGGCATGGCCAACCTGAGCTCGCTCAACAGTGCGGGTGAAGGCAACAACAGCCTCGGTTTCGCCCCCCTCGACGAGGTGGAGACCGTTCAGTTCTACATCGACGAGCTCGCCGGCGTCGTCGACCTCATCGGCATCACGAGCCACATGGGTCTGACCGGGCACGAGGGCCGCGTCGAGGACTACGAGGTCATCGACCGCACCGTCGGCCTCGACTTCGTCTTCGGCGGCCATCTGCACGTCGTCCTCGACCCCCCGCAGGTCCGCTTCGACAAGGCCGGCCGGCCGGTGGTCCTGACCCACAGCGGCGCGTTCATGAAATACCTCGGACGCCTCGACGTCGTCGCCGAGGATTCGGGAGATCCCTTCTTCGGCTGGGAGATCACCAGCCATCGCTACAATCTGTTCCCGGTCGACGAGTCGATCCCGGAGGACCCGGAGACGGTGCGTTTCCTCGAGCCCTACATCCTCGAGATGAACCGGGCCTTCGACCTCACGCGCCTCATCGCCTACGCACCGCGCATGATCCCGCGTTTCGGCCGCGAGAAGGCCAACTCCGAGCTCGGCAACATCGCCGCGGAGTCCATGGCCGACCGGCGCGGCGTCCAGGCCGACTTCGCGCTGACGAACACGCTCGGCATCCGCACGGACATCATCCGGGGTCCCATCACCCAGGACCAGATGTTCAACGTGTTCCCGTTCGACAACTTCGTCACCAAGATGTACCTGAGCGGCAGCGAGATCTGCGAGCTCATGTCCTTCGTCGCGCGCCGGAGCGCCGGCCGCGGCTGCCAGCCGCAGGCCCAGTTCTCGGACCGGGTGCACCTCAAGCTGAACTGCGTCGAAGCGGCCCCCGAGTGCAGCTTCGCCAGCGAGGTCGCCGTGCGAGACCAGGCGAAGTACGAGGCCTGCCTGGCCGCGGGGGGCGCCCTGACGACCTGCGACGTGCAGAGCCGACAGCCGGTCGATCCCCTGGCGATCTACCAGGTCGCCGTCAACGACTACATCTCGCGCGGTGGCTCGGGCTTCCGGGTGCTCAAGTTCAACAACGCCCGCGAGCCGACGGACATCAGCATCCGGGAGGCCGTCAGCGACCGCTTCCAGAGCTATCCTTCCTGCCTCGACGCCTGCCTGAACGAGTGCACCGGCAAAGAGGGCTGCGCCGACCGGGTCAACGAGACGCTTCGCACGGCCTCCATCGCCCAGATCTCCACGTCCGACTGCGAGTCGCTGCCCAACTGCTACGCCGACGTCACGACGTATCACACCAACTTCTGTGGCGGCCGCGCGGAGCAGGACCCCCGCATCCTCTGCGCCGCGTTCGCCAACGTGCAGGCGCCGTCCCCGGACGCCGGCGGCGGCATCCCCGCGGTCGTCTACGCCGCGCTCGCCCCCTACTGCCGGCTCATCAACGCGCAAGCGGCCGCCATGCCGGCCGGCACCGAGGTCCATGACGAGTGCTACCTGCTGCCGAAGGTCATCGAGTCCGCGGCGACGTATCAGGTCACCATCGAACAGGCGTGGTCGTGGACGAAAGTCGCCCTCGCGCAGATGGGGCTCCCCGCGCCGAGCGATCTCTGCGAGTGCCGGATGGACGCCTCCGTCCGCGCCGATGCGGAGTGCCGCACCCTGTCCTGCGTCGTCGGCCGGGCCGATGATCGCATGGAGGCCGTCCTCTTCGACGAGTTCCAGATCGCGTGCCGGGCGTTCGGTGGGCGCTACAACGCCGACACCGAGGGCGGGCAGTGTCGCATCGAGGGCGTCTCGCCGGACGAGCTGAACATGGCCTGCGGTCAGATCGGCGGACGATACGACGCCGCAGCGCGGGTGTGCGCCCTGCCGCTCCCGGCCGATCCGCAGGATGGCGAAGCCTTCGACACGCTGCAGGAGGCCTGCCGCCGCTTCGGCGGCGCCTGGGACGCCAGCACCGGCAAGTGCTCGCTCCCGCCGGAGGCGTCCACCGATCTCTGCGCCGCCCAGGCCCTCGCCAACCCCTGCGACGACGACGCGCTGTTGCCCGACGAGGACGAGGTGTCCAATTGAAGCCCGCGTTGCCCGCCGCGCTCGCACTCCTGACCGGTCTGGCCGGTCTCGCCGCCGGCTGCGGCGAGCGCGCGTACGAAGAGACCCGGCCTCTGCTGCGCGCGTTTCGCGTGGCGTTCACCGCCGACACGGCCAAGGGCACCGCGGCAGACCCCCTGCCCTTCCCGAGCGCGGTCCCGGCCAAAGTCACGCTCTCCCTCGAGGCCCTGACGGCCGATGGCAAGCGCCTCGCGAGTTACAACGGCCGCGCCATCGTCTCCGTCGTCCCGGGCAGTATCGATGCCACCCAGCGCCGGGTGCAGTTCGTGAACGGTGTGCCGGCGGCGCCCGTGACGGTCGATTTGCGCTTCAGCTACGGTGAGACCAACGTCTGGGTCGAAGACGCCGGCGAAGACGTCCTCACCGAGTGCGACAACGCGCTCGACGACGACGGCGACGGGCTGAAGGACCTCGCCGATCCCGACTGCCAGCGCGCCGAGCAACCGGCGAGCGCCAAGGCGTCGCTCGCGACGGGCATCTCGGAGACGCTCTTCTTCTCCGAGCCGCGCATCCGCGATCTCCAGTTCAGCCCGCGCTGCACCACCGACACGCCCCTCGGCGGCCAGAACGTGACCATCGAGACGGGCACGCTCATCTGCACGGGCACGACGCAGAGCGGCCTGTACGTGACGGATCTCGCCGGCGGCCCCGAGGGCTACAACTCGGTGTTCTTGTTCACGTTCTCGAATCCCGGCGGCGTGAAGCGCGGCGACCGCCTGTGCGGCATCGCCGGCAACGCCGCAGAGTTCATCGCGAACACGCAGCTCAACTTTCCGAGCTACCAGAACGCCCGGGCCGACCGGCGATCGATTCTCGAGGGTCAGACGTACGTGCCCTGCGACCCCCCCGAGCCGGACCGCACGGGTGAGGGTGCGCTGCCGCTCCCCCACGTCCTGACGGCCGAGGACGTCAACGGGACCTCGGCCGTCGTGCCGCCCGACTTCTACCGGGTGTGCGGCCCCGGCGACACGGCGATCGAGGGCCTCGAAGACCCGACGGATTGCGACGCGGCCCGCCAGGCGACGCGCAACATCCCCCGCGAGCAGCAGCTCATCGACTGCCGGCGCGACAACTTCGCGATGGAGCCCTGGGAGCACGCCCTCGTGGCCATCGAGAACGTCACCATCGGGAACCGCTTCGAGAACTGCGACGTCAACGGCGACGGCTCCATCAGTCGCGGCGAGGGCGATCCGGAGGGGGCGTGCGACGAAGAGTGCGGCCTCGACCCGCTCTGCACCAACCTGCTCTCCCTCGAGCAGTACGGTCAGTTCGCCGCCGGCCTCGGGTGCACCGACACGCCGGCCCCCTCGCCCGACGCGCCCGACGCCGGCGCCGGCGACCCGACTGGCCCCACGGCGGCCACCTGCGCCGCCAAGGTCTACATCAGCACGCGCGACACCCTCGGCAAGTCGGGCTACGACGTCCGCAAGCACGAGGGGGAGAAGCTCGCCCGCATCGTCGGTCACCTGCGCCAGACCCAGCCCGGGGCCGGCGTGCAGACCATCTGGGTCATCGAGCCTCGCGCACCGGAAGATTTCGTCTCGGGAGTCACGCCTTGAACCGCTCGCTCGGATTTGCCCTGGCCACCGCGGCCGCCCTCGCCCCCTGCGCGGCGCTCGCCGGCGATTTCGTCGACACGCGCCTGGTCTTCATCGCCGGCGACGACGACTTCGCCCACGACGCGGGCACGACCATCCCTTCGAGCCCGACGACGGACATCGGCTCCCGGGTCGGGTACGATCAGTTCTACGACCAGCTCGACGGTAGCGAGACCGGCCGCGAGAGCCGGACGGCGCTGGTGCTCCACAAGGCGGTGGACGGGTACTTCCCCGGCCTGAAGACCGCCGCCGCCATTGTCCTCGAGCTGAATCACACCCGCCTGATGGCCGGTGATCCGCGCGCCCTGCAGGACGACGGGTCTTACATCCGCGCCACGCAGACGTTCGAGGCCGGCACGCTCGACGTGCTGTTGATGCCGTTTCGCTCCGACCGTCTGCGCCTCGGTTACCTCTGGGACATCACGTGGGGCGGCGACGGCACCTTCCCGGGAACGGCCCCGGTCCCGGGACTCAAGGTCTCGTGGGATGCCCCCCTGTACGGCACGTATGTCGGCATGAAGACCACCCGACTGCCCTACAACACGGATGAAGAAGACGCGCGCAAGGGTCAGCTCGAAGCCTTTTTCGGCTTTTTCGGCGGCGCACGGATCGGCAACGAGGCCGACGGCCTCCGGGGTGACATCGGCCTCGGCAGCTTCCAGAAGGGCACCAACCCCAACGGCAGCGTCCGCGGCGAGCCCGTCACTTCCTGGGGGGCGTCGGCACGCGTGGCCTACATCGACGGCCTGCCGTTCACGCCGAACAACGACTTGCGCATCTACACGGCCGATCCGACCGTCCCGTTCACGGAGTGGGACGCCACGACCGATACCCGCGCGTTCCGGGTGGCTGTCGAGGCGACGCGCGTCTCGCAGCTCCTCGAGGACCCGGACAGCGTCGGCGGCACCAAGGACGAGCCCGGGCTCGCGGGCGCGGGCTACGGCCTCGCGCAACTCGGCTTCTGGCGTCTCGGATTGACGGGCGTCTATCGCGACCTCGCCTTCATGCATTTCAACGGCCCCGGCACCGTGCATCGTTACCAGGCCGCGCCCGAGGACCTCGAACAGAACGCGGAGCTCACGGGCGTCCTCAGCGTGCAGTACCGCATCGCCGACTGGCACCTGACCCCCGGCCTCGAGCTCGGCGCGCAGCAGCCCGCCAGCGCCTCGAACCTCGTCCCGCAGGCGGGCATCCACGCCCCGTCGGTGCTCACCGGCCGCCGGACGGTGGTCTACCGCCGCGCAGACATGTTCGACGACACCGGCCTGACCTACCCGTCGATCATCCCCGACGGCAAGGACATCGTTCCCACGTTCGGCGGGCGTGTCTCGGCCCAGCTCGCGCTCGCTCGCGGCTTCGGCGTGACGGCGGCCTTCACGGTCCTGCAGGACGCCAACCGCGCCGAGCTCGTGCAAGACGAGCTGCAGGTCAACTCGCTGCGGACGTTCACCGACGCCCTCAGCTTCGGGGCCTCGTTGATGGCCCGGGCGGAGTTCTGATGCGATCCCGCCCGCCCCTCCGTCTCGCGGCCTGCGCGGCGGCCCTCGCCCTGGCGGGACCCGCACAGGCCGGCGACTTCATGGACACGACCGTGACCTTCGTCGCCGGCGACGACAACGTGTTGGCCGGCGCCGGCGAAACGACGCCGTCGAGCCCCCGGATGGACTTCCGGCCGCGCACCGGCAACAGTCTCTTCTTCGAGAACTACAACACGCGCAACACCGGCGAGGAGACGCGCGGCAGTCTGGTCTTGTACAAGGAGTTCAGCGGGTTCTTCCCCCGCGTCGTGCCCGAGGCCGCCATGGTCCTCCAGTGGGACGCCAACCGGAACGCCCGCGACATCGAGCAGTACCAGGCCACCGGCAATCGCAAACCCTACGGCGGTCTGCGCGACGACGGCAGCTACCTTGCGCTCCACTTCGACGGGGCCGACGTGCCCGATCCGGCGGATCCGAAGAGCAAACCTTCGCGCCTGAGCGTCGTGCTGTTCCCGGCAGACTCGGACCGACTCCGCCTCGGTTACTCGTGGGAGCTGACCTGGGGCGGTCGCGGCAGCTTCCTGCTCGCCAACTACGTGCCCGGCCTCATGGTGGGGTACAAATCGAAGGACTTCTACGCGTTCGGCGGCGCCAAGACGGCCCGCACGCAGCGTTTCACGGACAGTGATACCGATCCGCACAAGGACGAGAGCGAGACGATCTACGGCGTCCTCGGCGGGGCGGGCGTCCATGTTCTGCCGCAGCTCCTCCTCGAGGCCGGCGGCGGGTACTTCGACAAGGGCACCATCCCCACCGAGCGCGGCAGCATCGAGGGCACCTGGTTGCGGCAGTTCGGCGGCAGCGCCCAGGTGACGTGGCACGACGGCATGGAGCCGAAGGTGCCGGTCGATACCAAGCTGCTGCGCAACGTCGGCGGCGAGCTGCGCGCCCGCGACTGGCGCCCGAAGACGTTCGGCTGGCTCGTCTCGGCCGAGGGCACGGTCACCAGCCAGGTCCTCGAGGCCACCGAGGGCGACAAGCCCAACGGCAACACCCGGCGCGAGCAAGGGGTCGCCGGCGACATCAACGCGGCGCTGCAGAGCGGTCGCTGGACGTTCAGCTTGGACGTCGTGATGCGCAACCTGGCGTTTCTCGTTCAGGACACGCCGGGCGTCTATCCGTACGCGACGATCAGCGACGCGGTCGAGACGACGCCCGAACTCTTCGCGGCCGTCGGAGTGGACTACACGTTTCCGGAAATCCGGTTCGTGCCGGGCCTGTCCGTCGGCATCCAGCAGCCGGCGTCCTACCGGACGGACGATCGCTCGCTCTACCAGGGCGCCGTAACCTACTTCCGCAAGTCGAAGAACGTCCTCGGCGAGACGCAGATCTTCCCCGGAACGCTGCCCTACGGCGAAGAGGTCGCGCCCCTGTTCGCGGGCAAGCTCTACCTGCGCGAGTATCTCTCGGACCTCATGTCGGTGGTCCTGCAGGGGCAGTTGACGTACGACAACAACCAGGTCGTCAACGACCCGAACTCGGGCGCTCGCAAGTTCGAGAGCCCGCTGATTCTCGGTCTGAACGTCCTGGCGCAGGCCCGGTTCTGACCGGGTCACCCACTCCGGAAGCGCCCGTGCGACGACGCCTGGCCATCCTCGGGTTCCTCGTCCTCGGCGCGCTCATCGTCGGCGCCGGGTGGTGGTACGCCCACCGCAACGAACCCGTCATGCTGGTCCACCCGGCGTTGCCGCCGACGGCGTTTCCCGCGTGGCGCGCCCGCCTCGAGGCCGCGCCCCGGGTGCCACAGCCCTCCGACGACGCCCTCCGGGCCGCGTGGACGGCGTTGCACCGGGCCGAGGTCGAGGCGACCCGGGCCGTCGCGGGCAGCGCCCCGGGCGCGCCCTCGGAGAGCGTCGCCGCAGCCGCCCTCGCCTGGGAGACCGCCGCGCAGGGGGCCGTGCAGGAGACGACCCCGGAGCTCTTCGTGGACCTCGGCCGCCGATTCGCGCTCGACTTCGCGATGGCGATGCCGCCCGTCGTCGGACACTGCGCCGCGCGCGCCGTGGAGCCCGCGCAGTGCCTCGTCGACGCGGCGGATGATCCGAACGTCGCGCGGTACGTGCCCCTCGGTGGCCTCTTCATCGAGTTCGCGGCCCGCAATGGTTTCACCGAAGCCGGGCCGGGCGGCGCCGTGTTCGCGGCCGGTCGCGAGCCGCTCCTCGTCGCCGTCTACCTCGACCACTACACCCGCGCCGTTCGGGAGACACACCCCATCGAAGGTCTGCTCACGGCGGAGGAGATCGAGTGGCTGCATCGCTGGAAAGCCGAGTTCCAGCTCGACGGCAACGTCGACCGTCGAGTGGAGGCGGCCCTCGCGCTCGCCCACGTCCCGGGCTACCCCGCAGCACTGAACGCGGGCGTCCTGCGGTATCACGCGGGGCAGTTCAGCGCCGCCGCTGCGCACTTCGGCCGCGCACCGGAGCCGATTGCGGCGCTGTACCGCCGCCTCGCCCTGCGGGCAGCCGACGACGAGCCCTGACGTGGATTACCGCATCTTTCAGCGGTCCTACGACACCTTCGCGAAGCGCTACGACGAGGTTTTCGAGGCGCAGCAGACGCCCAAGATCCTGGGCCTGCTCGATGCGGCGGGCCCGGCGCCCGCGGGGCTGCGGCTCGATGTCGGCGCGGGAACCGGCCTGTTCAACCGGCTCAGCGGTTGGGGCTGCGTCGAGGTGGACGTCTCCCGCGCGATGCTCCGGACGCCCGTCCGAGCGCGTTGCGTGCAGGCGGATCTCGCCCGCTTGCCCTTTGCCGACGGCGCCGCGGGTGCCGTGGTCTCGGTGACGTCGTTGATCGACTTCGAGCCGGACGTGCCGGCCTTGGCGGAATGGGCCCGGGTGCTGCGGCCGGGCGGGCTCCTGTTGCTCAGCGTGCTCAAACGGGAGAACCTGCCGGCCCTCGAGGCGGCCCTCGGCCGGACCGGTTTCGAGGCCCGGGCGACACCGGATCTCGGCCCCGACTGGGGATTCGTCGGCCACCGCGCCGGGTGAACGCGGACCCCGCCCTCCAGACCCCGCCGGCAGCCGTCGTATCGAGCGGTGAGGACACCCGTGCCCCATCGCCCCCGCCCCCACGTCCGTCGATCCGCCTCGCTCGCCCCTCTGCGGCTCGCCCTCATGGCCACGCTGGGGGGCGCGCCCGCGCTCGCCTCGGCCCAGGCGCTGACCCGCACCTGCCTTCCGGGTGAGGCGCGCAGCCAGGGCCTCTCGGTGCAAGTCGACGGGGACGGTCGGGTGCACCTGAGCCGGGTCGACCGCATCACGGGTGACGTGCTGCACACCGTCGTCGGGCCCGATGGTGTCGCGACCGACGCCGTCGTCGCGGCCGCGGCCAGTCGTCTCGCCGCCGATGAGATCACCGCAACCGGGCTCGTGCTCATCGACGACGACCCGGTGATCTGCTTCCGGAACCCGCGCGTCGGCGGTGTCTTCGTCGCATGGCGCGCGGGGGGCGGCTTCGTGACCCGGCAAGTCGCCGCCGCGGCGGATGCCGGCCGCGATTGCGGACTCGTCCGCGAGGGGGAAGGCCTGCGCCTGTTCTTCACGGAGGCCGGACGCCTGCGCACCGCGACCGTCGCCGGTCCCGGCGCAGCGGCCGCGGGGGTCCTCGACCTCGACGCGGTGGCCGGGCGAGCGGTCGGCCGCGATCTCGAAGCGCTGACGGACGACACCGGCGCGTGGGCCGTCGTCCACCATGACGGGACGGGCGCACTGCGCCTGACCTACCCGGTCGACGGCGGCCCCCGGACCGAGGTGATCCACGGCGGCGCGCCAGCGGCGGGCGTGCGTCCGACGATGGTCTTCGGGGAGGACGGTCGTCTCTTCGTCGCCCACGGCGGACTGACGGCCCGCCTCGACGCCGAGAGCGACGCCGGACTCTATGAGACCGTCGGGCGCCCCGGCGGCGCGTTCTCGACCGCGTCCGTGTTCGGCGGCGCCGGCGGCGGTGGTCAGGCGGCGCTGCGGACCGCCGACGGCCGTGCGCTGTTCGCCCGCGAGCGTCAGCGCAGCGCGCTGTTCGGCGCCTACGACGCGCTCTGGTACTTCGTCGACACCGGCGCCGGCCTGACCGCCCGCACGCCCCTCGAACAGGCGACTCAGGCGGCGTCCCGGCACGACTACGGTCCCCTCGCCGCCACCGTCGACCCCTTCGGCGAGCCCGTGCTCGTCTACGGGGACGCCCGCTCTGGGACCATCGTCTCGCCGGCCACCGCGCCGACGTGCCTGTACCGGCGACCCGATGCGGACGCCGACGCCCTCCCGGACGTCGTCGAGACACGCCTCGGGACGGATCCGCAGAACCCGGATTCGGACGGCGACGGGACACCGGACGGCGTCGAGGTCCTGCGGCTCGGCACCGATCCGACGGCGGACGACACCTGCACCCCGAGCCCCGAGCGCTGTGACGCCATCGACAACGACTGCGATGGCGAGACGGACGAGGACACGCAGGAGGCCTGTTATCCGGGTCCCGCCGGGACGTCCGGGGTCGGGCGCTGCACGACCGGGCTGCGCACCTGTGCGGCGGGCGCGTACGGCGCGTGTCAGGGCGCCGTCGTGCCGGAAGCGGCGGATGCCCGCTGCGATGGCCGGGACGAAGACTGCGACGGCCAGACCGACGAGGACTTCCCCCAGAGCCCGACGGCGTGCGGCGTGGGTGCCTGCGCCGCGGTCGGCCGGACGGCCTGCGTCTTCGGCAGCGTCGAGGACACCTGCGAGCCCGGGGTTCCGCTGCCCATCGACGCGACGTGTGACGGGGTCGACGAGGACTGCAACGGCCGGGTCGACGACGCGTTCGTCCCCTCCCCGACCGACTGCGGGCAGGGCGCCTGTGCCGCGGCGGGCGAGCTCGTCTGCGTCGACGGCACGCCGACCGACACGTGCCTCCCGGCCGTGCCGGCGAGCGCCGACGACCGCACCTGCGATGGGGTGGACGACGACTGCGACGGGGAGGTCGATGAAGACTACCGACCGGCGCCGACGGACTGCGGTGCCGGCGCATGCACGTCGAACGGCCTGCTCGTCTGCGAAGGCGGCCGGCTGCGGGACACCTGCCGCGCGGCCGATGCGGGCGGCGACGACGCGACGTGTGACGGCATCGACGACGACTGCGACGGACGAACCGACGAAGACGCCCTGCCGGTACCGGTGACCTGCGGTGTCGGCGTCTGTGCCCGGGCGGGTCTGGGCCGCTGCGAGGGCGGGCGACCGATCGTCGACTGTCTCCCCGGCGCCCCCGCCGGCGTCGCCGATGGCTGCAACGGCCTCGACGACGACTGCGACGGCGCGGTCGACGAGGACGCCGTCCCCCGCCCCGCCAGCTGCGGCCTCGGGCTCTGCCGGCGGGCGGGCGAGCAGCGCTGCGTCGCAGGCGCGCTCGAGACCGTGTGCGCGCCGGGTGCGCCGGCGGCGCCCGACGACGCCCTCTGCGATGGTCTCGATGGCGACTGCGATGGGCGCGTCGACGAGGATGCGCTTCCGCGCGCGACGACCTGCGGGCTCGGTGTCTGTGAACGCGGCGGCGTCGCGACGTGTGAAGGCGGCAGCGAGCGCATCGCGTGCTCGCCCGGTGCGCCGCTCGCCGCCCGCGACGAGACGTGTGATGGCCTCGACGAGGACTGCGATGGCGAGACCGACGAGGACTACCCGGGCGCAGCGTTCGCCTGTGGCGTCGGCGTCTGCCGGACCGAGGGGCGCGCCCGCTGCGTCGCCGGTCGGATCGAGGATGCGTGTCTGCCTCGCCCCCCGGCACCGGAGGCCCTCGACGACGACTGTAACGGGCTCGACGACGACTGCGACGGGACGATCGACGAGGCGTACTTCCCGGGTCCGACGCGCTGCGGCGCAGGCGCCTGCGCGGCGACGGGCGAGCGCCTCTGTGCGGCCGGGGACGCGTTCGACACCTGCGTGCCGGGACTCCCGGCGGCGGACGATGCAACCTGCGACGGGATCGACGATGACTGTGACGGCGCGATCGACGAGGACGCCGCCCCCGTCGAGACGCGCTGCGGCACCGGTGCCTGCGCCTCCGTCGGGCAACGGCGCTGCGAGTCCGGGCGGCTCGTCGACACCTGCGTGGCCGGTGCGCCCGCCGCGGACGACGCGACGTGTGACGGCCTCGACGCCGACTGCGACGGAGAGATCGACGAGGACGCGCGGCCGAGCGAGACGACGTGCGGCATCGGCGCCTGCCTGGCCGTCGGCGAGCGCCGCTGCGAGGCGGGCGCCTGGCTCGACACCTGCGCGCCCCACCCACGCCAGGCCGCCACCGACCGCACCTGCGATGGGGTCGACGACGACTGCGACGGTCAGCGGGACGAGGACTTCCGGGGCGCCCTGACGACCTGCGGGCAGGGTGTCTGTGAAGCGCGCGGGCGCTTGCGTTGCGTGGGGGGCGTCGTGGTCGACGACTGTTCGCCCGGCCGCCCCGCGACGCCGACGGATGTCGTCTGCGATGGGCGGGACGAAGACTGTGACGGCGCCGTCGACGAAGACGCGCCGGTCGTGCCCACGACCTGCGGTCGGGGCGTCTGTGGCGCGACGGGTGAGACCCGTTGTCTCGACGGCCGGCGGGTGGACACCTGCGTCGCCGGTCCGGCGAGCGCCGACGACGATACGACCTGCGACGGTCTCGACGACGACTGCGACGGGGTCATCGACGAGGACTTCATCGGTCGGGAGCGCGCGTGCGGCGCCGGCGCCTGCCGCCGGACGGCCCGCGAGATCTGCATCGCCGGCCGCACGACGGACGTCTGCGTCGAAGGCCCGCCCGCCAGCGCCGACGACGAGACGTGCGATGGCCAGGACGATGACTGCGACGGCGTCGCCGACGAAGACGCCCGTCCGACCCCGAGCCGCTGCGGTCAGGGCGTTTGTGCGGCCGACGGCGTGCGCGCCTGCATTGGCGGGCGTTGGCAGGACGACTGCGAGCCCGCCCCGCCGGTGGGCGACGATGCGACCTGCGACGGCCTCGACGACGACTGCGACGGGTCGGTCGACGAAGCGTACCTGCCCACGGAGACGCGCTGTGGGGAGGGCGTCTGCGCCCGTTCGGGTGCGCGTCTCTGCCTCGCCGGTGGGATCGTCGACACGTGTCGCGCAGCGACCCCCGACCCCGAAACCACCGACGACGACTGCGATGGTCTCGACGACGACTGCGACGGCGTGCCGGACGACGACTTCGCCGGTGCCATCGAGACCTGTGGGACGGGCGCCTGCCGTGCAGAGGGACCGGTCACCTGTGTGGCGGGCCGGCGGCGCTCGACCTGTCGCCCCGCGCCACCGGCCGCGGCCGACGACACCTGCGACGGCATCGACGACGACTGCGACGGCGCCACGGACGAGGACTTCGCGCCCGCGCCGGTCGTCTGCGCACCGGGCGCCTGCCATCCGACGGGCCACACCGCCTGCCTCGCGGGCCGGATGACGGACGACTGCGACGCGCCGCCACAGGTCGCGACGGACGAGACGTGCGACGGCCTCGATGACGACTGCGACGGGGTCGTCGACGACGAGGCCCTCGCCACGCCGCTGACCTGCGGACTCGGCGCGTGCGCCGCTGCCGGCGAGCGTCGGTGCGAGGCCGGCGGCTGGCGCGAGCGCTGTGTCCCGGGGCGTCCCGCCGCCGACGATGCAACCTGCGACGGCGTCGACGACGACTGCGACGGCATCACCGACGAGGACGCTGCACCCGCGCCGACCCGGTGTGGCACGGGCGTCTGCGAGGCCACGGGGACACGCACCTGCGCCGACGGCCGCTGGGTCGACGACTGCCACGCGGGGCGCCCCTTGGGCGCGAACGACGTCACGTGCGACGGCGTCGACGACGACTGCGACGGGGTTCCAGACGACGACGCCGCCCCGGTGCCGAGCAATTGCGGCGTGGGAGCCTGCGCCGCCGTCGGTCATCGCCGATGTGTCGCCGGGCGGTCGACCGACGACTGCCGCCCGTCTGCGCCCCGGGCCGGCAACGACGCGACCTGCGACGGCGTCGACGATGACTGCGATGGCGACCTCGACGAAGATGCCGCGGGCCAGGAGATCGTCTGCGGGACGGGCGCCTGCCAGCGCTCCGGATGGCGCGGCTGCGAAGCCGGCCGGTTCATCGACACCTGCCAGCCCGGGACCCCGCTCGCCGACGGCGATCGGACCTGCAACGGTCTCGACGACGACTGCGACGGGCGCACCGATGAGGATGTGGCGCCGACGGCGGTCACGTGCGGCATCGGCCTCTGTGCACGGGACGGCGTGCGCGTGTGCGAAGGTGGGCAGCTCGTCGACCGATGTGTCCCCGGTCCCGCCGCGGCGAACGACGCCACCTGTGATGGCCGCGACGACGATTGCGACGGCGCCCTCGACGAGGACGTTCAGGTCCGCGGGACGACTTGCGGGCTGGGCGCCTGCGCGTCGCATGGGGAGCGGCGTTGCGAGGGCGGTCGCCTGGTCGACACGTGCGCGCCCGGCACGGCGTCCGGGCCCGATCGGGAGTGTGACGGGGTCGACCAGGACTGCGATGGTCGGGCGGACGATGGCTTCACGGGCGTGCCCGTGCTGTGCGGCGAAGGCGCCTGCGGACGGATCGGCGAGACGGCCTGTGAGGGCGGCGTGGTCGTCGAGGTGTGTACGCCGGGCGCCCCGGCCGCGCGCGACGTCACCTGCGACGCCGTCGACGACGACTGCGACGGCGACCTCGACGAAGACGCGCCCCGGACGCCGTCCGTCTGTGGCCGCGGGGCCTGCGAAGCCACGGGCGAGGCCCTCTGCGTCGACGGGGCGTGGGTCGACACCTGCATGCCCGGCGCCCCCCGCGACCTGTCTGATGCGACCTGTGATGGCATCGACGAGGACTGTGATGGCCTCGTCGACGAGGACTGCGCCCCGGACGCGCCCGACGTCCTCGAAGCCGACGGGGGTGACACCCCGGCCGATGCGTTTGCCGACGACGCCGGCTCACCCGCCCCGGACGCAGCCCCCGAAACGACGACCGACGGTTCGGCGCCGCCTCGGGACGCTCGTGCCGAGCCCGCCGGGGACATGCATCCGCCCGCGTCCGCCGACGGCCCTCTGTTTGCGGACGCGACCCCGGCGACTGCCGACCTCGACCCACCTCACACGGCCCGCCCCGACGGTGTCCTGGGCGATGTGTCTCCCCTGCCCGATGCCGCGTTCGACCCCTGGCCCGAAGCCGGCGTCACCATCGAGACGACCTCGCCGAATCCCAGAGTCGATTGCGATTGCCGAGCGGGCGGCGCGGGCGCCGTCTGGCCGTTGTCGGGACTCCTCGCGCTGGCGTTCGCCGGTCTTCCCCGTCGCCGGCGGCGGGCCCCAGCCCCGACCCGCGACTCAACGGACAACCAACCCGTTTGACCACGGGCAACACCGTATGCATTCTCGGACTCCCCCGAAAAAATGAGACGACTTCAGTTCCCGTGGGAGCCCGCATGCGTCCATCGACCTCTGCCCGGCTGCGACCCTGGTTCGCGGCGGGCCTCGTCGGCCTCGCGTCGACGACCCCCCTGAACGGGTGCTCTGAGCAGGAGCCGAGCATTCTCTGTGAATCCGACGACGATTGTCCGGATCCGGAGATGCCGCTCTGCAATCGCATCACCGGTACCTGCCTGCCCCCGGACACCAAGTATACGGGAACTCGCGATCTCTTCCTCGGTGGCTCGTTCTCCTGCCCCGTCGTGTCCGATGAAGACCTGGCGGGCGAGGGCTTCGTCGCGAAGCTGCGGACGTCCCAGGCGTTCCTTTCCGGCCGCGTCGGCAAGTCCCGATTCGAGGACGGAACGTCGGTCAAGCGCCTGCAGGACAGCGATCTGCTCCCGACGAATCTCATCAACTCGAAGGGCAACCTCGTTCTGAACTTTCAGAGCGTCTGCTACCGGACCGGACTCGACCTCGTCTTCGTCCAGTACCTGCCCGACGGCATCTTGCAGCTCGTCGTGACGGGTCGCTTCGAGAGCGGCACCAAATACGATCTGGACACGTTCGACTCGGTCTTCGGTCTCGCCAAGGTCAACCCGCTTCGGGACTTCGGGTACGTCCTGCTCGGGATGGGCAACCTGACCCAGGGCAAGCTCTTCGTCGAGTCGGTCACCGAGGACGCGAACGGTCGCATCAAGGGTCGCCTCGCTTCGGGCATCGCGCTCTATGCGGGCACGGGCGGCCTCGGTGACGCCTGCGATGCCCACGTCGACTGCGGGCGTCCGAACTACAACTACTGCCTGGCCGGCCGCTGCGTCGCTTTCTGCGCCGATGACGCCGACTGCGTGGATCGCAAGAGCTGCGACGCCGAGGCGATGTCCTGCGAGCCGGATATCCGATTCGGCGTGTGCGTCGGGTATGCCGGCGGCCTCGGCGTATGTCTCCCGCGCTGCGGGGCCGACGACACCTGCCCCACCGGCTCCATGTGCGGCGATGCGGGAGAAGACGCCGTGCCCGCCTGCACCACGGCAGCGCTCGAGGCCGAAGCGTCGGCCTATACCCAACGCGAAGGTGAGCCGTGGTCCCCCGACGGCCAAGACTCCGTGTACGACGACGATGACGTCGGCATTCCGGGCACGGAGGAGCTCGGCGACGACGAAGACGTCGTCGACGACGGCGAGTCCGGCGAGGGCGGCGAGTCCGGCGAGGGCGGCGAGTCCGGCGAGGGCGGCGAATCCGGCGAGGGCGGCGAATCCGGCGAGGGCGGCGAGTCCGGCGAGGGCGGCGAATCCGGCGAAGGCGGCCAGTCCGGCGAAGGCGGCGAATCCGGCGAAGGCGGCCAGTCCGGCGAAGGCGGCCAGTCCGGCGAAGGCGGCCAGTCCGGCGAAGGCGGCCAGTCCGGCGAAGGCGGCCAGTCCGGCGAAGGCGGCCAGTCCGGCGAAGGCGGCCAGTCCGGCGAAGGAGGCCAGCCCGCCGAAGGAGGCCAGCCCGCCGAAGGGGGCCAGCCCGCCGAAGGGGGCCAGCCCGCCGCGGGCGGCCAGCCCGCCGAAGGGGATCAGCAAGCCGGTGGCGCAGGAGGGCAGGCAGGATGAACGCAAATCCTCTACGCCGACGACACTGTCTTCTCGCCCTTCGTGCCGTGCCGGCCGCGATCGGTCTCACGGCCGTCTGCGCCCGCCCCGCCGACGCGCAGAACTACGGCTCGACGCCGCTCGGCGGCCGCTCCGGCGCCATGGGCGGCGCCAGCGTCGCCGCAGGGCACGACTCGGCGGCCGCCCTGCTCAATCCGGCCAACCTGAGCCTGATCCACAAGGACACGTTGTCGCTTTCGGCCAACGTCTACGGTTTCACGGGCGCGACGTCGGAGGACTTCTACCAACTCACGGACGCGACGCGCGCCGCCCTCGGCGACGCGGAGTCGGCGCGGCTCAGCCTCGACGCGTCGACGCTCGACATCTACCCCTCGGCGCTCGGGTACTACACCCGCTTCGGCGAGGACGGCCGCTTCGTCACCGCGATGTCGTTCTTCGACGTCGCCCGGGCGAACTACAGCTTCACCGGCGAGCCGCAGCTTCGATTCGACGACGGCGCTTTCCGGGCGACGAGCTATACCCTCCATCAGCAGGATGCCTACTACTTCGGACCGAGCTTCGCGATGGCGGTCTCCGACGCGTTCGCGTTCGGCGTCTCGGCCTTCACGGTCTACCAGCCCCTCGTCTCGAGCAAGGCTTCGAAGGCGCTGCGCACGGCGGCGAACAACACGACGTTCTTCGGCTCGGAGAGCGAGCAGTTTCTGACCGGCAGCAGCACGGATCTCCAGTTCGTCGCCGGTGCCCGGTACGCGCTCGGCGACTTTTCGGTCGGCGCAGCCTTCGGTGCCCCGACGATTCACATGACGGGCGAGTTCGACGAACAGTCGCGCCTCTCCACGACCGAGCCGGGCGGCGTCAACGCCCAGCCGAGCCGCATCCGCATGGAGCGGTTCACGGGCGACCTCAGCATCACCCAGCCCATGCGGGCCAGCCTCGGGTTGTCGTACGGCCGCCCCCGAAGCTGGTCGATTGCCCTCGACGGCCACGTCTATTTCGGCTCGTCCTCGGCGGTCGAGTTCTCCGGTGATCGCCGGGTCGACGAGATCGAGCAGTTCGGCGTGGCCGCTTCGGGCAGCGTCGGTGAGACACGCCAGCGCAGCTCGGCGACGACCATCAACGCCGCGCTCGGTGGCGAGATCTTCCTGAACGACACGAGCGCCCTTCGTTTCGGCACGTTCCTCGACAACTCGACCAACGAGATTCCGGGCGCACCCGGCTTCGAGGACTACGGCACGATTCGTGAAAACCGCCTCGGCGCAACGGCCGGATACGGCCTCGATCTCGGCTCCGTGCAATCGGACTTCGGCGTCATGGCCTACCTCGGGAGCGGCGACATCGTGTCGCAGACGCTCTTCGACGAGGAGCTCTTCAAGGCCAAGTTCGGCAGCTACGGCGTCCTGTTCTACGTCGCCGGGTCGATGGACATCGAGAAGACCCGTAAACAGTTCGCCGACAAGCTCGGCCCGGGCGCGGGCAGTGTGGCCGATGCCGCCGCGGATCCCGGCGCCTTGCTGGACTTCGGGACGGTGCGTCCGCTGGGTCTCGCGGAGCTCGACCCCGGGCTTGCGGCCTACGCCGGCCGCCCCGATCTCGACCCCCTGACCTCGCAGCCCATCGAGGTCCGCAACATCCAGAATCCGAAGTACGACCGTTTCTTCGAGCGCGGCGCCAAACTGCGGGGTTCGGTCGCCGCCACCCGGCAGATGCTTCAGAAGGCGCGCTTCGACCTGACGGGCCAGGCGACGCCGCCCGCGACCCCCGAGGGCGAGGATCCCGCCACCGCGGCGGATCCGGCCATCGACGCGGCCGAAGGGTTCGCCAAGAACCCCGCTTCCCTGCCGCCCGAGAAGCGGCGTACGCTCGGTGAAACGCGGCGAGCCCTTTCTCTCGCGACCAACGCCCTCAAGGGACTTGCCGCCGAGGCCGCCGGCATCGTCAGCGACGGACAGGCCCTGGTCGGCAGCGCCGCTCAGGACTTCCAGGGACCCCTGGCCGCCAAGGTCCCCCAGATCGCGGCGGAGCTGACCCAGGTCGTCGGCGCCCTCGTCGAGGCCGCCAGCGCGGCGCCCGATCTGGCGACGGACGCCGCCACGCTGATGGTGGCGCTGGCCGAGATCCCCGACCTCGAAATCGATCTGCCGCCGCTGCCCGGCATCCCGGAAGTGCCCGGCATCCCGGCCGTGCCCGGCATCCCGGCCGTGCCCGGCATCCCGGCCGTGCCCGGCATCCCGGCGGTCCCGGACGCACCGGCCGTGCCCGCGGTTCCGAGCGCACCGGCCGTACCCACCGTCCCGACGCCCGTCTCCGAGCCGACCGACACCGTGCCGGTCGTCGTGCCGGCGGTCGGCGGCGAGGCGGCCGCGCCGGCGGCGGCGTCCGCGGACGACGGGGGGAAGCCCTGCGCCGTCGGCGGACGTGCCCCCGTGAAGTTCCGCGTCGACGCGTCCCACCGGGCGGCGATCACGGGCAGCGCCAAGGCCGGTGCCCCCCTGCGGTGTTTCGAACTCAAGGCCGGCTGGCGCCGGGTGAAGACCGAGGACGGCGCGGCCGAGGGTTACCTCCCCGAGAACCTCGTTCGCTGGCGTTAACGCCCGAACGGGATGGTGATGCCGAGCATCACCTTCTTCTCGCCGGGGTCGAACGTGAGCACGATGGGCACGTCTTTGTACTGGACGCCGGCCTGCAGGTACATGCTGCCCTTGTACTGGCCGTCCTTGTCCTCACCCTTGTAGCCGATGCCGCCGAGGGCGCGCCAATCGCTGTTCAGGGGCTTGGCACCCATGACGCCGACGTCCACGCCGTTGTTGCCCTTGCCGTCCCACTTCGCCTTCGCGCTCAGGCGCGTCTCGACCGTGGCGAGCACGGTCTCCGCCGTCAGGTCGAGCTGGTGCTTGTGGCCCGGGTTCGAGGCGTCCCATTCGGCGTCGTACTTCAGCATGAGGCTGCGGAACTGCTTGGGGTCTCGCCAGCCGAGGTTGAAGCCGAAGTGGTCGAAACGGCCGGCGTCGAGGTTGGCCTTGAGGTCCATGCCGGCGGTGTAACCGTCGCTGTTGCTGTAACTCGCGCTGGCCCCCAGCCGGTTGACCCCGGCCTTCATCTCGTAGTCGAGGGCGGCCTTGAAATCCCCCTCGGTGAACGTGACGCCGAGCCCGAACCCCTTGTCGGCCCCCGTCTGGGCCTGCGCATTGACGCCGAAGTTGCTGCCGTTGACGGCGCTGTTTCGGTACCGGAACGCGTCGCTCGTCCCCTGCGGGCCCTCGGTCCGGGTGTGCCCGAAGCTCTGCTTGTCGTCGACGTCGAAGTCGAGGGCGTGACTCTGCGTGTTCTGCCCCTGGGCGTCGCGCCCCATCGTCGCGGACTGTCGCAGGCGGCCGTCCATCTCCGTGCGATTGAACGACAGACTGAACGCGCGCGTGTCCGGGTTGAACGTGCCCTCGGTCAAGACGTTCTGTTTGTCGTCACCGAGCTTGATGCGCCCGTTGACCTCCCGGGAGGTCTGCCCGTCGGCGCCCCGGGTCTGGCGCAGGCCGCCCCCGAACGACGCCGGGCGGCCGCCGAGGGTCGTTTCCAGACCGGTATCGACCTTGAGGACAGCCGAGCCGTCCGGGTTCATCGTCAGGGTGCCGCGGGCATTCCCCTTCGTGTCCTTCGACATCTGGCTTTCGACACCGGCCTCGAGGCTCGTGGTGGTCTGACCGTCCGAGGTGGTCGAAACGCTGGCCTTTCCGTCGGCAGTGGTGTTCTCGCCGAGCTTGCCCTTTGCATGGCCCTCGATCGTCGTGGTGCTCTTGCCGTCGGCGGACTGCGTGTACTTGGCGGACACCATCGCCGTCAGTTTCTCGGACTCGTACCCGAGCGAAATCGACGCGGCCTGAATGGCGAGCTTCTGAATCGGCCCGAAATCGACGGACCCCCCGGCGGTGAAGCCGCGACCGAGCTTGAACGTCTTCTCGAGGGCCGGCGGGTCCATGTTCGAGAGATAGGCCGCAATGGCCGCCCCGATGATGGCTGCACCGAGCACGCTCGTGACGATTCGGGGGTGCTCCTCGGACCAATCCGAAACGCCCTTCAGGATCTTCTGTGCGTCCGGCCCCTCGAGCCATTGATCGGCGAGGCGCTTGAGCTCGGGTGCGAGCGCCGTGAGGAAACCGTTGAGGGCCTCGGCCTGGCCCTTGTCGTCCTTGAACGCGCGGTCGCCGAGCTTCCCGAACTCCTTGGCGAGCGCGGAGGTGCCTTGTTCCGCATACTTCGTCAGCTGCGTCGGATCGACCTGGGCCTTGACGAGCTCGAAGAGCTTGCCCCCGATGGCTTTGCCGAGGAACGACTCCCAATCCGCTCGAGCGGCGGCCTCCCGGCGGGCGTCGTCGCCTCCGGCTTCCGTCTGCGCGCCTCCGCTGGCCGCAGCGTTCGCCTGCGATGCGTTCTGCGACTCCGCCTGGGCGGCCTCGCCGCCACCCGCCGCGAGAAACTCCGCGGACTGACCGCGCGCCGCCGCCCCGCCGTCGGCCGGCCGGAAAGCCATGCCCTGGTCGACCGCGGTCGACGTCGCGGACTGCTGCCTCTGTTCTCTTTCGTTCTGGCGGGCGTCGGGCATGGCTGCGGGCCTCCGGGGGCCGGGCGATCCGGCGGCTCGATAGTAGGCGCCCGACGCCGCGCGGGCAATGGAGGCGGGTCGTCTGCGCTTTGGCGTAGCGCGCCCGTCTCTGGTACACGGCAGAGCAGCGCACCGTCACAGAAGAAGGCCGCCATGCCCATCCCGTCTGCCCGCCCCTCCCAGCGCCCTCGACGCCCCGCCCGCCCCCGGGCGAACCCCTCGGGGGCCTCCCTGTGCGCCGGACTCCTGATGCTGGCGCTGGCGGCCTGCGGCGACGGTGGTGGCGACGGCAACACGGCAACGGGCGGTTCGCCCGTCTTACCGGACGCGCGCGCCGCGGACGCGGTCGCGGGCGACGACGCACGGCCACGGGCCGACGCGCGGCCCGGCGGCGACCTCGGCGCCGTCGACGCGCGGCCCCGGTCCGACGGTGCCGCCGGCGGAGGCGGTGGCCTCTCCGATGCCGTCGTGGCGGACGCT
>JAKLJY010000160.1 GCA_023150895.1 Myxococcota bacterium
CGGCTCGACCGGCGGCGTGACCCCGGACGCGGGCCCGGGCGGCGCGACCGGCGGCTCGATCCCGGACGCCGGCCAGGGCGGCGTGACCCCGGACGCCGGGCAGGGCGGCGCGATCGACCCGTGCGCGGGCATCGAGCTGCCCCCCTGCCCGCTCCCCTGCCTCGGCATCGAGCCGGGGGGCGTCTGCGGCGACGAAGGCGCGACCTGCGGCAACGAGATCGGCGACGGCTGCACCTGCACCGGCGGTCAGTGGCAGTGCACCGTACACCCGCCCCTCGGCGACGGCTGCAATCTGGTGTGTCGCCCCGAGCCCGAGAACCCCGCACCCGTCTGTGCCACCGCGTGCGACTGCCCGAGCGGCGAATTGTGTCACAACGGCACCTGCCGCGTCGGCGTCGCGCCGGTGTATTGCTGCGCCGGCGAGTGTCCCGAGGGCGCCACCTGTGCCCTGCCGGACGGCGAGTATCAGACCTGCCGCGCCCCGGGCGTCTGCGTCACCACGTCGGACTGTTTCGGCCACCCCGCCCCCATCCGGTGTGTCGGCGCCTGGGACTGCGACCCGACGCACGGCCGCCCTGCCGATGCCCCCGGTGACGACGGCTGTAATTACACCTGTGTCTTCAACTTGCTGACGTGTGAACCCGGTCAGGTGTGTCCCTTCGGCGACGAGTGCCTGCCCTGCCCCGCCGGAGGCGGCGGGTGCGAGGGCCCCCTCGTCTGCATCGACCCCGACTACGCCGCGGAGTGAGGAAGGCCCGGGCGACCGGCACGCCGTTCCTCAGCGTCGGGGGCGACCGGCCGCGACGGTCTGCAACGCGCGGCCGGACGCGATCCCCCGGCTGCGGGCCTCGACGACGGCCAGCAGCGCCGTCTCCGTGACGTGCGCAACGGGGTGAATGGACGCCCCGGCCCCGAGCAGCGTTCGCAGCCACCCGAGCGCCTCGACGCGCGTCACCCCCGCCTCGACGAGCGCCGCCGAAAGCGCGGGGTGGTCCCGCAGGGCGACGTCGAGCGCCGTCAGATCGAAGAGCGCCGGCGCCGCATCGGAGAGCACCGCACCGAGGTGGGTCGTCAGCGCCGTCGGGGCATCGAAGACCAGCAGACCGGCGGGCAGGCTCGACTCCTCGTCGGGCAGCACCCAGCGGATCTCCAGGCCGTAGGCCGGCTCGACGTCGGGCACGCCGACCGGGGGCAACGGCGCGCCTTCCGGAGACAGGACCATCTTGCGGTCGGCGGGCAAGTGCCCCTCCGCCGCCGTTTCGCCGTCGATCTCGAGGGCATAGGCGTAGGCGGAGAGCGAGAGGTCGTCGCGCACGCTCACCGGGCCGAGGACGACGCCCGTGCGTGCGGCGAGATCGAGGCGCGTCGCCGGCATTCGTGCGGCGATTGCATCCGCGTGCGGCAAGAGATGCTCGCCGAGCAGCACGCGGACGCGCGCCGCGCCCGCCTCGCAGACCACGACGGTCAGCTCCGTGCCGTCCGGCGAGCGCGCGGGCAGGTCGAGACGAAGGCGACCGTCGGAGACGATGGCGGTGTGAACGTCGCGGATTTCCATGGGTCGTCTCCGACGGGCGTGCGAGCGGGCGGGCCTCAGGGCAAGGCGTTGCAACAGAACAGCGAGCGCTCGACGCCCCCGCAGTCGAGCGCCGCCGGCTGCGCGGAGGGCCCCGGGATGCCATCAAAGGACGTGTCGGCGTCGAGGAAGTACTCCGCGCCGGCCGCGCCGAAGACCACGTACTCACCGTCTGCGATGTGATTGCCCGTGAACGTCCAGTTGTTGCAGTTGCCACCCGGACCGGGCTGCGAGAGGACGCCGTCCACCAGTTCCGGGGTCGTCCGCTGGATCCAGGCGGTCGTCCCGACCGGTACGTTGGCGTACTCGCCGCGGGCCTCGGCGGCGCGCATCTCGGTGTAGTCGCACGCGTGATTCGCGCCGATGAACCGGCAGTATGCATGACCGGCCTCGAGCCCGATGGCGCCCTGCGCCCCCGGCAGCCCGGACCAGTCGGACGAGACGCCATCGCGCCAGCCGCCGATGAAGACGTGCCCGCCCAACGGATCGGCGTCGGGTTCGGGCGCGGCGGCGGCATCG
The DNA here is from genome assembly GCA_023150895.1 of Myxococcota bacterium. Lineage (GTDB taxonomy): Bacteria > Myxococcota_A > Bradymonadia > UBA7976 > UBA1532 > CAINDO01. The sequence continues at coordinate 2,093 of JAKLJY010000160.1, forward strand.
GCGACGAGGGTCGCGTCGGGGAGGGCAACGACAGCGTCCGGCAGCGCCGCGTCCGGCCCGGGTGCCACACGGGCGTCGGCGACCGGCGTCCCGGCGGCGTCGGCGGGCCGACCGAGGGCATCCCGCGCCTCGGGGTCATCCACCGGCGGCGCGCTGCGTGCGTCGCTCGCCGGCGCGCAGACGCACGCGTCGAACGTGCCGTCGTCCTGGCAGATCTGCGCACCCGTGGCGCCGTCCGTGCAGGCGCACGCCGCCGACTGACCGGGGATGCAGCGCGCAGCGTTCGACCCGGCGCCGTTCGACCCGTCGCCGCTGCCGTCCCCGCCGCACGCGCCCAGGAGGGAAGCGAGGGACAGGCCGAAAATCACATGAATCACGCACTCGACCCGACGCATGCGTCGCTCCAGCTCAGGAAGTGGGGGTGGACCCCGCAACTACCCAGATCGACGACCGGGGCACAAGAATTTTGAGCGAAGACGCCGTCTCGAGGCGGTGCGGCTTTTCACCCAATCCCGTACTTCTCCAGCTTGTAATACAACGCGCTCGGCTTGACGCCCAGCAGTTCGGCGACGCGCGTCTTCACGCCGCCGGCCTTCTCCCAGGCCTGCAGGATGTACTTCTTCTCGAGCTCGTCGAGAAAGTCGGGCAAGGGGGTCGTGCCGTCCCAGACCGGGCCGCCGGGGCCGTGGGTCGCGTGGCCGGCCGCGCCCTTGCCGGTCTCGCCGATGTGTTGGGGCAGGTCGCGGCACTCGACGGCGTCGCCGTCACAGAAGACGAGGCTCTGTTCGATGCAGTTCTCCAGCTCGCGCACGTTGCCCGGCCAGGCGTAGGCGCGCAGGGCCGCCTTGGCGGCGTCGGAGAGGCGCGTGGCGCGGCTGCCGGTGCGCTCGCGCAGCTTGACGAGGAAGTGTTCGGCGAGCTGGTCGATGTCTTCGGGGCGGTCGCGCAGCGGGGGCAGCGTCAGGGGGACGATGTGCAGCCGGTAGTAGAGATCCTCCCGGAACTTGCCCTCTTCGACGAGCTTGCGGAGATCCTTGTTGGTGGCGCTGACGACGCGGACGTCGACCTTGACCGTGTCCTCGCCGCCGACGCGCTCGATTTCGCGCTCCTGCAGGACACGCAGGAGCTTGAGCTGAATCGCCGGGCCGATGTCGCCAATCTCGTCGAGGAAGATCGTGCCCCCGTCGGCGAGCTCGAACCGGCCGAGCTTGCGCTTGATGGCGTTGGTGAAGCTGCCCTTCTCGTGTCCGAAGAGCTCGCTCTCGAGCAGGCTCTCGGCGAGGGCGCCACAGTTGACCTTGACGAAGGGGCCGCCGGCCCGCCGGCTGGTGCGATGCACCGCCCGCGCGACGAGCTCCTTGCCGGTGCCGCTCTCGCCGTAGATGTGCACGGTGCTGTCGGCGTGCGCGACGCGCCGGATGGTCTCGAGCACGGCCTGCATGGCCTTGCTGCTGCCGACCATGTCGTGTTTGACGCCGTCCGCGGCGGGCACCGGACGGTAGCGGTGCTCGACCTCCTCGCGGAGCACCTCGTTCATGCGCTCGAGTTTTTCGTGCTTCTGGCGGTGCGCGATAAGCTCGAGGGCACTCTGGACTTTCAGCCGGAGAACCTCGTTCGGAAACGGTTTGGTGATGAAGTCGAACGCGCCGAGTTTCATGGCCTGCACCGCCGCCTCCACGGTGCCGAACCCGGTGACGATCATCATCACGACCTCGGGGTGGCGCTGCTTCAGCGTCTCGAGCACGGCGAGGCCGTCGAGGCCTTCCATCTTGAGGTCGCTGATGACGAAGTCCGCAGGCTTCTCTTCGAAGCGCGCGAGGCCCTCGCGGCCGCTGGCGGCCATCACCACCTCGTGGCCCATTCGTTTGACGGTGAAGGCGATGCCCTCACGCATGGTCTCATTGTCGTCGATGACGAGGATACGTGCCATGCGCGGCACTCTCGCACGCGCAGCCGGCCCGGTTGAAGCAGATTGACGAGGAACGAGACCGCCCATGACCGCCCGACCCGACCCTGACCAAGACCGCTGCGGCCTCGTCCTCGCCGGGGGCGGCGCGCGCGGCGCCTACGAGGCGGGCGTGTTGCACTACCTCTACTGCGACGGTCCCTCCGAGCTGCGCGAGCGGGCCTGTTTCAAGGTGCTGTGCGGGACGTCGGTGGGTGCGCTGAACGTCTCGGCCCTGGCGGCCTCCGCGCACCGGCCGTCGGTGGGGGTGCACAAGCTCGCCGAGACGTGGCGCAGCCTGAAGCTCGACGGCCTCCTGCCCATGGGCCTCGGCGACCTGCTCTCCGTACCGGCCTGGCTTCTGGGGCGGCGCTCCCGCGAGTCCCTGCTGCCCGGCGGGGGCGTCAAGGACTTCGTCAACCGGATGATCGACTGGGAGCAGATCCACCGGAACATCCACACGGGCGACCTGCACGCCATCAGCCTGAGCTGCACGCACGTCCCGACGGGCCGCACGGTGGTCTTCTACGAGACGACGGACGCGCGGCCGCTGCCGTGGTCGCGGGATCCTCACGTGTCGGCCATCGCCACGCGGCTGACCGCTTCGCACGCGCGCGCTTCGGCGGCCATCCCGCTCCTGTTTCCGCCGGTCTCGATCGACGGTATCCCCTACGTGGACGGGGGTCTGCGCCAGAACACGCCGCTGTCGCCCGCGCTGCGCCTCGGCAGCTCGCGCATCCTGGTCGTCGGCGTCAGCCAGGCCAAGAAGCAGTACTACGAAAACGTGCCCGGCGGCGGGGTTCAGGTCGACTCCCTCGGGCGGCCGATCTTCATGATGGGCAAGGTGCTCAACGCGCTGATGCTCGATCACGTCGACTACGACCTCATCCGGCTCGAGCATTTCAACCAGCTCATCCACGACGGCGAGCGGGCCTTCGGGCGGGATTTCGTCGACCGCATCAATCACGTGACGCATGCGCAGCGGCGCGCCCACTACCGGTACATTCCCCACCTGACGCTGCGTCCCTCGCGGGACATCGGCACGATGGCGGCGCAATACGCCCGCGGGCCCGCGCTGCGGGCGGCGGACGGCGGCTTCACGGCCCGCATGATCCGCACCCTCGCCCGCGCCGAACCGCGCGAGGAGGCCGATCTGACGAGCTACCTGCTCTTCGAAGGGGGCTTCGCGCAGCAACTCATGGAGCTCGGCACGGAGGACGCGAAACGCCACCTCGACGCGCTGCTGCGCTTCTTCCCGGGGGACTGATTGACACGCCGGCGCCCCGCGGCCTACACCCCGGGGCCATGGATCAGCCCCTCTTCGAGGCCGCCCAGGCCCAGCTCCGCGCCTACCTGCAGCACCTTTTCGACTGCGTGACGCGCCACGTCGCGCGCCACGGCTACCGGATGGTGCAGGCGAGCGGGACGTTGAACAACCTGTACGTCAGCCTGACCGAGGCCCGCACCCTGCTCGGCGCCGGCGTCGTGCCGGAGCCCGCCGGCCCGGGCGTGGGGTTCCTGCCGCCGCGGGCGCTGGAGCAGGCCGCCGCGGTCGCCGAGGACTGGCGGGTGCTCGCCGAGGCCTGGCCCGTGGACGAACGCCTGCCCATCGGCGCGCTGCGCGTGCGCTTCGGGCTCTCCGACCTCGAGGTCCGTCTGCTCCTGGCCGCCGCCGCACCGGCCCTCTCGCTGGACCTCGCGCGGCTGTACACGTTCTCGTGGGCCGACTTCGCGGTCAAACGCCCGACGGTGGCGTTCCTGTGCGAGCTCATCTGCGACGAGCCCGACGAGCTCTTTGCGTTGCATCAGTGTTTCACGCCGGACGCCCCCCTCGTGCGTCAGCGGCTCGTCGAGCTGCGGGACGACGCGACGTGGGGCGCGCCGACGCCGCTGATCCATCGCGGCGTCGTCGTGCCCGAGGCCGTGCTCGAGTTTCTGCGCACGGGGCGGCCCTCGCCGACGATCGGACACAAGCTCGCCGGGGCCTGTCTGCACCACCGCCCGGAAGAGGCCCCCCTGCGGACGGACCTGCTGCTGCCGCCGGCCTTCCTCGTGGAGGTCGATCACTGTCTGACGCGCGCGCTGATGGCCGGTCAGCGCGGGCGACCGCGGCTTCTGTTGCAGGGGCCGTCGGGCAGCGGGCGCCGCAGCGCCGTGGCGTCGGCCGTCGGACCGCGGGGCCATGGCACCCTGTCCGTCGATCTGTCGCGCCTGCCCGAGGACCCGGATCCCTTCTCCGACCGGTTGTCCGAGGCGGCCCGCGAGGCTCTGCTGCGGCGGTGTGTGCTGTATCTGCGCGGCGATGATCTCTTCGAAGACACCGAGCGCTGGAACCCGCTCGCGCCTTACCTGCATCGCATCGTCGACGCCCACGAGGGCGCCGTCGCCATCGCCGCGCGGGGTCCGGTGAGCGGCCTGCACCGCGGCGTGCGCGATGTGTACGACGTCGAGATCAAGCTGCCCGCCACGGGCGAGCAACGGCAACTCTGGGCGCAGGCCCTCGAACGGGTCCGCTGGCCCGCGGAGGACGACCTCGCCCGCAAGCTCGGGCGCCGGTTCTCGGTCTCGCCGGGCATCATCCACACGGCCGTCGACGAGGCGCGGGCGCGCGCGGCCGTGGCGGCGCGGGGGGGTCACAAGCCGCCCCTGACGGTGGAGCGCATCGCCGAGGCCGTGCGCCGCCGCATGACGCACGCGCTCAGTCAGGTGGCCGAACCCTATCGCACCACGCTCTCGTGGTCGGACGTCGTGCTCACGCAGGAGGTCGAAGACACCCTGCGCGAGATCCTCGCTCAGGCCAAGAACCGGGAGAAGGTCTACGACGACTGGGGCTTTCGCCAGAAGATGTCCTATGGCCGCGGCCTCGCGTGTCTGTTCAGCGGCGCGCCGGGTACGGGCAAAACGATGATGGCCGGCATCATCGCCCGCGAGCTGGGGCAGGAGATCTACCGCGTGGATCTGTCGCGCGTCGTCAGTAAGTGGGTCGGCGAAACGGAGAAGAACCTCGCGCGGGTCTTCGACGAGGCCGAGGCTGCGCAGGTGATCCTGCTCTTCGACGAGGCGGACAGCCTGTTCTCGGCCCGTACCGAGGTCAAAGGCTCGAACGACCGCTTCGCCAACATGGAGATCAACTATCTGTTGCAGCGCATGGAAGCCTACGACGGCATGACGATTCTCACGACGAACTTCGAGAAGTCCATCGACGAGGCCTTCAAGCGCCGCCTCAAGTTCCGCGTGAACTTCCCCGTGCCGGAGCTCGAGCAGCGCACGCAGCTCTGGCGTTCCATGCTGCCGAAGTCGGCCATCGTCGCGGACGACGTGAAGTTCGAGGCCCTCGGCAAGAAGTTCACGATGTCCGGCGGCAACATCAAGAACGCCGTCCTGCGCGCGGCCTTCTACGCCGCCGAGGGCGACGGGGTCATCACCCATGCACTGCTCGACCGCGCGGCCACGGCCGAGGCCCGCGAGATGGGACGCCTGATTTGAGTGATTACAGCCACCGCTACCACGCCGGCAACCACGGGGATGTGTTCAAACACGCCGCCCTGCTCGCCTGTCTCGCCCCCCTCACGGCCCCCGGTGCGCCCCCGCTGACGTGTGTCGACACACACGCCGGCGAAGGACACTACCGCCTCGGCAGCACCGGTGAGTGGACGGAGGGCATCGGTCGTCTCGACGCCGCCGGCCCCGCGTCCCCCGCGCTCTCCGGCCTCACCAAGGCCCTCGCCCGGGCCGGGGCCGCCACCCGCATCCCGAATCGCGGGGGCGAGTACCCGGGCTCGCCGCGCCTGATGCTCGGGGTCCTGCGCCCGGGGGACACCCTCGTCGCCTTCGAGCGGGACCCCGTCGCCGCTTCGGCCCTGGCCCGCGCGCTCGGCCCCTCGGACGCCGCACGCGCCCGCACGGCGGACGGTTTCGCCGGACTCGCCACCCTCGCGACGGCGCCCGCCGGCGGTCGGCGCCTCTTCGTTCACGTCGATCCGCCCTATACCGACAAGGCCGAATGGTCGCAGGTCGTCGACGCCCTGGCCGCGCTCGTCGCCGCCCGCGCCGACGCCGGTGCGCTGCTCTGGTACCCCATCAAGAGCCTGACGCGCCCCAACGTGCTGCACGCCGCCCTGCGCGCCCGAGGGGTCGGCGCCGCCGTGGTCGAGCTGCACGTCACGCCGCAGGAGATCAAACGCAACGCCCTGCACGGCAGCGGCGTCTTGCTCGTCGGGGTCGCCCCGGCCGTCGTCGAACAGATCTCCGCCCTGGCGGCCGCCCTCGGCCCCGTGCTCGCGACACACGACGGTCGCTGGTGGACGCGTTCGCTCGGATGGTCGCCGGCGTCCACCGCAGCCCCTGGGGTCGCGCCGGGCTGAGAGGGTCGTTTTCGGTTTGCTTCCCGCGCCGGCCCGGCCGATTCTGTCGCCCACCCGAGATCAACCGAAATCAACCGACAGGAGAGAGACATGTCGAACATTCACGATCAGGTCCACGATCACTTCAAGACGTTCGCCGGCAGCCTCGACGCCGACGGCGGCATCGGCGCGCTCGCGACGCAGGTCCCCGCCTGGGTCAAGAGCGCGGGCGCCGCCCCGAAGAGCATCGGCATCGAGTACATCGAAGGCGCGAAGAAGCTCCTGCTCACCGTCGGCTATCGCACCGACGAAGCCGGTTACGAGATCGCGCTGACCACCGTGAACATCGGCAAGGTCGAGTCCCTCGAGGGCGCCGGCCTCACCGATCTCGAGGGCCGCATGGGCAAGGCCGCGGCCGGCGTGAAGAACATCATCTGCCACGAACTCTTCGTGACGGCGGACCACAGCGTCCACATGGTCTTCATGACGCACGCCTGAGCGGCGTCGGTCTCGACGGGCGCCCGCTCAGCGCGGGTTGCAGGTCAGCGCATAGCCCGAGATGGCGAAACGGTCGCCAGCCACGCGGAAGACGCGGGGCAGATCGGGCGCGGCGAGGCTCGGCGCGTAGGCCGCCGTTGCCATGCCGTGGAACCCGCCCGAGGCCTCCGTCGTGTTGCCGTCGAGTGTCAGCGGGGTGCCCCAGGGCTGTCCACCCGGCCGCAGGTCGTAGACGAAGAGCTGCACGAGCGCGCCTCCGTCTCGATTCGCCGGCGCGGTCACGCGCCCCACGCTGAACGCCAGCGGCTCGCCCGTCGAGACGGCCGCCGCCTCCGAGGTGAATGCGCCGACGAGCCGCGTCCAGCCGACGCTGCCGTTGTCGAGCAGCGCCTCGACCTGTTTGTCCGCCGTGATGCGCACCGGTGTGGCGTCGTTGGCCCCCGGGATCCAGATGGGCAGGCTGCGCTCCTCGGGGAGCAGGTTGTTGAGCAGCACCGGCAGCGGCTGCTCGAGCGGGGAGAGCCCGCCGAGGTCGTCGTCGAGCCAGAGCGACAGGCTGAAGTTCTCGCCCCGCGCGACCAGGGAAAGGGTCGCGTTGCCAAACGGTGCGCGTGTGATCCAGCGCAGGGGCGCGCCGGGCGGAAACGGAAGCTCGGTGCCCGCCGAGGCGCCGACGGCGAAGTCGAACCCGCGGTCTTCACAATAGATGCGTGCGAGCTGCCCGGTGTCGTGCATGCGCACGCCGATGATGGGGCTGCACGGCGGCTCGACGCCCGCGTGGGCGATGAGCCCCTGAAGCCAGAGCATTGATGCCGCGGGCGCGGGCGGGGCGGCGTCCGGGGGGAGAATGGCCGCGTCGGCCGGCGGCAGGCCCGCATCCGGGGAGGGGGCGACGACCGCCGCGTCTCCCGGGACGACCGCCGCGTCTCCCGGCGGCACGCCGGCATCGGCCGGCTCGGGGGGCGGCGCGGGCTCCGCGACGATCAACGCGTTGCTGCGCCGCGTCGCCGCGTGCAGGATGCGCACGTACCCGTCCCATTGCCCGCGCACCGTCATCGCCGAGAAAGTGATGTCGTCGGACGGGTAGCGCAGCGCCGAGATCGTCGTGCCCTGCCGCGCGAGATAGACCAGGCCGTCGTCGGAGATGCCGACCGTGGCCAGCTCGTCGACGCCACCGGGCGGGGTCTCGCCGGCCGTGACCCGCTGCCCCGACCGATTCGGGCAGCACAGGCCGTCGTCGACGCGCCCGTTGCAGTCGTTGTCGCGCCCATCACAGGTCTCGGGCGCGAGGCGGCCGCACTCACGGGGGGCGGTGAACGTCGGAGGCACGACGGAGACGTTCGGACCGACGGGGGCGTCGACGATCGTGCCCGTCCCGACGTCCCAGCTCAGGCGGCGGTACTCGGCGCCGAGGGGCGCCACCGCGAGGTCGAGGACGGGGTCGGCGAGATCGAAACGCGCCGCCTGCCGCGTCCGGACCACCCAGATCGACGTCGTGTCCGCGGCCGTCGTGCGGACGAGGCCGCCGTCATCGAAGCGCGGCAGGTTCGTGTCCCAGGTCTCGGCGATGCCCGGCAGGACGACGCGCGCGGCCGGATCCGCACCGTCGTCGACCCGCCCCATCGTCGCGAGGCGTAGCGACAGCGCCTGCGCCGCGGCATCGCGTTCGACGACGAAGAGGGCGTCCTTCTGTCCGGCGAGCATCCCCTGCGGCCCGAGCCCGCAGCGCCAGCTGCCAGCCGGCTCGAGGACGTCGGGGCTCGACTCCATGATGAGCTTGGTGCACTGGCCGGTGGCGAACCCGAACACGGCCCCGTCGTTGAGCGCGACGATGCCATCGGGCAGCGCCATCCCAAAAAACTCGATCCGCGTGTCCCGCAGGACGTTGCGTTCGTTGGGAATGCGACGCCATCCCAAGTTGCCGCCTTCCGCGCTCAGGCGACCGACGACGACGACTTCGGGCCGGGGTTGCAGGCCCGCGACCCCGGCCTGCGCCGGACCGTACAGCCCGAGCGGCACCGGGACGGCGCGGCCTTCGACCAGGTTCTTGACGTCGTAGGCGATGATCTCGTCCGTCACGGGGTCGTTGGCGAAGACCCAGACCAGGCCGGCCTGGGTCGCGACCGCGCGCAGCGGGCGCCGGATGGGGCCCGGCTCGGCGACGATGCGCGGGGCGATGCAGCCCGGCGCTTTGAGACACCGCACGGTCAGCTCGCCGCTGCGCACCCAGGCGACCCAGGTGTCGGCGGCCTGCGGGACGATCGCGAGGTGCGCCACTGGCGGCGGCACGTCGAAACCGGCATCCGGCAAGGCGGCGTCGGCGGCGTCGGCCACCGCGTCCGAGACACCCCCGCCCCCGCCATCGCCTCCCCCCGCGCCCGCTTCGGACACGCGGGCGTCCACCGGCCGGGCGTCCGGCACGGCGAGGTCCACCAGGGGGGCGACGTCCGGCGAGATGAAGACATCCTCGCGCGGGGGCGCCGCATCGACTTCGGGCACGGGCGGCCCCGGGGCGACCTGAACCGTGGGGTCCGTCGCGCACGCGCTCAGGGCAAGGGTGAGGCCTGCCAGGACGTCGCGGGCGCCCGGAAGACGGAAAAAGCGACGAGATGCCATCACGTTGGGAACTCTCCGTTTCGACACACAGTCGGATGCATCAGCGCGGGCCGGCCGAGCGCAGGATGCGCACGCCGCGGGCGGGGATCTCCAGGGCACCGCCGGCAACGGGGGCCGCGTCGGCCGCGAGCAGGTCGGTGTATCCGCCCTCGGCGGCCGGGATGTTTACGGTGCGCGCCGCACCGGAGCGATTGATGGCCACCGTGACATCGGGCGCGTCGCCCCCGCAGCCGGACATCCGGTAGACCCAGGTGTCCTGGTCCGCGGAGAGCGGGATGCGGCGGCCGCGGGCCAGGACCTTGTTCTCGGCGCGGATGCGGCCGAGCTGCGTCACGAGCGTGCGCAGGGCACGCTGCGGGGCCGAGAGCTGCGCGTCGTTCCACGGCATCATGCGCCGGTTGTCCGGGTCGCCACCGCCCGCCAGGCCAATCTCGTCGCCGTAATAGATGAGCGGAATGCCCGGGTTCGTGAACATGACCGCGAAGGCCAGGCCGAGGCGCTCGTACGCCGCCGGATCCTGCGGCTGCCGGAAGTTCTGCGTCCAGCCGTTGCCCGGATGACTGCCCTCGCGACAGTTGCCGATTTCGCCGCTCGCGAAGTGAATCGCCCGCGGGATGTCATGGTTGCCGATCCAGGTCGTCATGATGGCGCCGGGACCGTAGAAGGCGTCGTTGCCGGCCATCCAGCCGGCAAACGTGTCGAGCCGGCCCCCCGGCGTGAACAGCGCCTCGCACAGCCTTGCCTTGAACGGAAAGTCGAACTGACCGTCGAGCATCGTCGCGGGGTCGACGAAGCGGCGCAGGAGCGCCTGATCGTCGTAGGCGAACGTCTCGCCCACCAGATAGAAACGGCCGCCGTCGGGCTCGGGAATCTCGGCGTTCAAGCGGGTCCGCAGGTCGCGCAGCCACTCGAGGGGCTGGTGTTTGATCGCGTCGAGCCGGTACCCGTCGATGTCGAACGTGCGCGCCCACCAGAGCGCGTCGCTGACCGACCAGTTGCGGACGTGCGCCTCGCGGAAGTCGAACTTCGGCAGGTAGTCCGTGAAGGCGCACAGCACGCCCCAGACCGGGTCGTCCCAGAGGTTCTCGGGGCCGCAGAGGCGGATGCGACCGTTGTCGCGCGCGAACCAGTCGCCGTGCGCCCGGGCGAGCCCCGACTCGCTGTCGACGTGTCCCATGACATAGTCGAAGAGCACCTTGATGCCGCTGCCGTGGGCCGCGTCCACGACGCCGTGCAGGTCGTCCGCGTCGCCGATGCGCGTCTCGACCATCGGGGTCGGGCTCGGGTTCAGGGGATCGGAATAGTCGACGTTTTCGGGGGACGGCCAGTAGCCGTGATAGCCCGAGTACTGGTGCGGATCGCTGCCCGGATCGATGGCCGCGCCGGCGGTGTCGCGGTTCTCATACGGCGCCGAGAGCCACAGCGCCGATACGCCGAGGCCCTGCAGGTAGGGCACCTTGGCCGTCACACCGGCGAGATCGCCGCCCTCGTACTGTCCGCTCGGGCCCGACGCCGCGTCCCCGTCCGTGGCGCCCGGCACCGGATCGGCCCGGCCGTCGCTGTCGAAAAAGCGGTCGATGAGAATGAAATACATGACGGCGTCCCGCCACTCGAAGGCGGCGACGTCGCCACAGGCGCCCGGGCCGCCGCCCTGGCAGTCCATCGTGAGCACGGAGTTGAACCCGTTGACCCCGTCGTCGATGCGATCGGGGTTGGCCGGATCGGTGAGCCAACGCTCGCCGTCGTTCAGGACGATCTTGTACTGATGACTGCCGTTCGGGATCTCGCGCTTGACCCAGTACACACCGCGCTCGGCGTCGAAGACCATGGGCCAGCCGCCCTCGGCGATGGTCGGCGGCCAGTCGTTGAAAGAGCCGGCGATGTGGACGCTGCGCGGCATCTCGCCTTCGGGGCGCCAGGTGAACAGATGGACCGCGCACGGGTTGTCGCCACAGGTCAGGTCGACACAGCTCTGGTTCAGGGGGTCGCCGCAGTCGGCATCCTCCGCGCACTCGGGCGTGACACAGACGAAGTCGCGACAGAGGTCCCCGGCGTCGCACTCGCCATCCCCCGTACACTCGGGCCCGCAGACGCCCTCCCGACAGATCAGCGGCGCGGCGCACGGGCGGGCCTCGTCACACTGCGGATCGGGCACGCAGCCGCCGGCGTCGTCGCAGTGGAAGCCCTCCGGACACTCGCAGGCGGTGCTCGCGTCGACACATGTGTAGTACCGGCAGACCTCGCCGGGGCCGCGCGCCGCGCAGTCCGCATCGACGAGGCAATCGGGGAGGAACGGGCAGGCGTGCGTGAGCACGCTGTTGGTGTTGCCGCGGCCGTCGTCCGCGGTGTCCGGGTTGTCGGGGTCGAGCAGCCACTGCTCCGGTTGGTCGGCGCCGGCCTGCACGACGAACTTGTACTCGTAGCGCCCGGGGACGAGCGAGACGTCCGCCGTGAACACCCCGTCGGCGTCGTCGTCCGCGAGCCGGACCTCGCCCGCCCAGGGCGAAGGCTCGAAGGCGCCGGCCACCCGGACGGCGGTTGCGGGTCCGCCGAGGCCGACGGCGGCCTCCCCCCGGTAGACGAACGTGAAGCGGCACGCGTCCGCCGGCACGGGCACGCCGCCCGCCCCGCCCCCGCCGCCCGAGGGGACCCCGCCCGAGGGGATGCCGCCCGAGACGCCGCCGCCGGTCGACCCGCCCCCCCCGCCATTGCCGCCCGCAGGGGGCGCCGCATCGCCGGTGAAGCCGGCGCGGGGGTCGTCGGTGGACTCGGACTGACAGGCCGTGATCGCCAGGACCAGGCCGAGGGCGGGCAGCAGGGCGGAGATTCGTCGGCGCGACACGGGGCCTCCAGGGTGAGACGTCGGCCGCAGGCTACCAGAAGCGGCCCGATCTTGTATGCGGGCACGCGCCCGACGCCCGGGGCCCCCGAGTCCGATACCCGGTGGCCCACGGCCCGCAAGCGTGCTATCACGCGCGCCCATGAGCAGAATCCACAAGAAACTCCCCGCCGCCGGGTCCCGGCTCGGCATCGCCTACTCCGGTGGGCTCGACACCCGCTGCGCCGTCGCCTGGATGTCCCGCGAGGGCATGAAGGTCTACGCGTACACCGCCGATCTCGGCCAGCCCGACGAAAAGGACCCCGCCGAGATCCCGCCGACGGCCATGGTGCACGGGGCGGCCGTGGCCCGCCTCGTCGATTGCCGCGAGGCGATGGCGCGCGAGGGCGTCGTGGCCATTCAGTGTGGCGCATTCCACATCCAGACCGCCGGGCGACGTTACTTCAACACGACCCCGCTCGGCCGCGCCGTCACCGCCACCGCCATCGTGCGGGCGATGCGGGAGGACGACGTCCACGTCTTCGGGGACGGCTCCACCCACAAGGGCAACGACATCCAGCGGTTCTACCGGTACGGCATCCTCGTCGACCCGCAGCTCACCATTTACAAGCCCTGGCTCGACACGACGTTCGTGGAGAAGTTCGGCGGTCGCAAGGAGATGGCCGAGTACCTCGAGCAGATCGGCCTGCCCTACAAGATGGGCGTCGAGAAGGCCTACAGCACCGACGCCAACGTGCTCGGCGCCACGCACGAGGCCAAGGAGCTCGAGTTCCTGAAGACGAACATCCGCATCGTCGAGCCGATCATGGGGGTCGCGTTCTGGAAGCGCGAGGTCGAGATCGCCCCCGAAGACGTCTCGGTGGAGTTCGCGCAGGGCGTACCCGTCGCCATCAACGGCCGACGCTTCGAGAACCACTTCGACATGATCGTCGAGGCCAACGCCGTCGGCGGTCGCCACGGGCTCGGCATGAGCGACCAGATCGAGAACCGGGTCATCGAGGCCAAGAGCCGCGGCGTCTACGAGGCCCCCGGCATGGCGCTGTTGCACATCGCCTACGAGCGCCTGCTGACGGCCATTCACAACGAGAGCACGCTGGACAACTACGCCAACCTCGGGCGCCGCCTCGGTCGGCTGCTCTACGAAGGCCGGTGGTACGACCCCGAGGCCCTCATGCTGAAGGACGCCCTCACCCGCTGGGTGGCCCCTTCCGTCACGGGCAAGGTCACGATCGAGCTCCGGCGCGGCGAGGACTACTCCATCCTGGACACGCAGGCGGAGTACATGAGCTACGACCCGCACAAGTTGTCGATGGAGAAGGTCGCCTCCGCGTTCACGCCGGAGGACCGCATCGGCGCCCTGGAGATGCAGAACCTGAGCGTCGGCGACAACCGCGCGCTCTTGCTGCACCACCTGCGCAGCGTGCAGGCGCTGCCGGCCGCGGGCGACGTCGCGAAGCTGCTGACGGACGAGGGCTGACGTTCGGCACGAAGTTTGCTCGCCGGCGAGTCGATTTGCACGAAAGGCTCGCCTGCCGCATGCTCGTTCCATGGTCGGATCTCTCCCCCGGGACCCCTTCGCTCAGGACGCCCCCCGTCGCGTCGAGCCGGGTCTGAGGTGCGCGTGGCGAGGGCAATGAGCGAAAACGGTCCGCACGGCCCGGTGCAGAACGGCACAAGAGGGCACATCAAGGCGCAGAACAGCAAAGTCGACGGTGGCCCTCCGCGGCCCCGCCGGGCGCACCTGCTCACGCCGACGCTGCTCGTGCGCTTTTCGTTCGCCATCGACCTGCTGCTCGGGGCCGTCCTGTTCTATCGCGCCTGGGAGAAGCCCGATCCGGCCCGGATCATCATCATCTACCTGATCCTCGAGGCCACGTTCGTCCTGTTCTACATCCCGGTCTGGTGGAAAATCCGGCGCCGGAACGACATGGCCGCGCACCTCGCCGGCGCCGCCTACTGCCTGCTGCGGCTCTACGCGGTCGTCACCGGCGTCGTCTGGATGATCGCGTAGCCCTTGCCCCGCAGGTGCGCTTGGCGCAAAAAAGCGCGCCATGCTCTCTAGCCTGACCATCAAGGACTTCGCGATCATCGACCGCGTGACGCTCGAACTCGGGCCGGGCCTGACGGTGATCACCGGTGAGACCGGCGCGGGCAAGTCCATCCTGATCGACGCGCTGAACCTCGTGCTCGGCGGACGCGCCTCCGCCGAGGTGATCCGGACCGGCGCCGACGCGGCCACCGTCGAGGCCCTCTTCGAGCTCGACGAGGCGGCCTCGCAGGAACTGCGCGCGCGGCTCGCCGCCGCGGGGGTCGACGACGCCGAGACCGCAGCGCAGCTCGTCGTGCGGCGAGTGGTCTCGCGCTCGGGGCGGCACCGGGTCTACCTGAACGACGCCCTCGTCACGCTGTCGACCCTGGCCGAGGTCGCCGGCGGCCTCGTGGACATCTCCGGGCAGCACGAGCACTACAGCCTCCTTCGGCCGGAGTTCCACCTCGAACTCCTCGACCGGATGGGGGGCCTCGCCGGCGAACGGGCGGCGGTTGCGACCGCCCACGGGGTGGTCGCCGATCTCGACGACCAGCTCGCCCGGTTGCGCGAGGCCGCGCAGAAACGGGGCGAGCGCGAGGGGTATCTCTCGTTTCAGCTTCAGGAGCTGACGGCGGCAAACCTGCAGGACCCCGCTGAAGAGGACACCCTCGAGCAGGAACGCATCGTCCTGCGCAACGCCGAGAAGCTCCGCGGCACGGCCCGGCAGGCGGAGAACGCGCTGTACGCCGGTGACGGCGCGGCCACGGAGGGCCTCGCCCGAGCCGCCCGCGCCATTCGCGAGCTCGCGGCGCTGGATCCCTCGCTCGGTCCCGTCGCCGACGATCTGGAGACCGCCTCCGCCCTGGCCGAAGACTCGGCCCGTGCCCTGTCGGCTTACGCGCGCCGCGTTCACGCCGATCCGGAACGTCTGGAACAGATCGAGGAGCGCCTCGCCCTGTTCGCGAAACTGCGGCGCAAACACGGCGCGACACTGGCCGAGATCATCGCCCGCCGCGACGCCATCGCCACCGAGCTCGCCCTCGTCGCCGGCGCCGAAGAGTCCGCCGCCCAGCTCGAAACGGCGCGCGACAAGGCCGCCGTGGCCCTCGCACACGCCGCCCGGGCCCTCACGGAGGCTCGACGCAAGGCCGCCGCGTCCCTCTGCAAGTCCATTCAGGCCGAGCTCGCGGATCTGGGCATGGGGCGCGCGGTGCTCGAGGTACGCCTCACCCCCCTGGGTGCGGGCGCCGGTCTGCGCGCGGATGGGCTCCACGTCTCCGCCCGGGGCGCCGAGAAGGTCGAGTTCCTCATGAGCGCCAACCCCGGCGAAGCCCCCGGCCCCCTCTCCCGCATCGCGTCGGGCGGCGAGCTCTCGCGATTCATGCTGGCCGTCAAGCGCGCCATTGCGGCCCGCGACCCCGTCGGCACCTATGTCTTCGACGAGGTGGACTCGGGCGTGGGCGGACCGACGGCCGAGGCCATCGGACGCAAACTCGGCGAGGTCAGCGCCGAACGGCAGGCCCTGTGCATCACCCACCTGCCGCAGATCGCCGCGTTCGGACGCACGCACCTGCACGTCGAGAAACACGTCGAGGACGGCCGGACGGTGAGCAAGGTCCGCCTGCTCGAAGGCGATGACCGCGTGCACGAGGTCGCGCGGATGCTCGGGGGCACGAAGGTCGGCGAGGCCACGCTCCGTCTCGCCCGGGAGATGCTCGCGGGCTGAGCGTCAGGCCGCGGCGGCGAGGCGGAGGCGGCGCCCCATCCGGCGCGGTCGGTGCGCGCGGTCGATGCCGACGAAGCCGGGCACGGCGCAGGCGACCATCGTCTTGCCGGTGGCCTCGTCGACGTAACAGTTGCAGAAGAAGTCCGGGGGGATGGCCTGGTAGACCATGGCGCCGTTGGCGTCCGGCTGGCACCAGACCTGCCCGTTGCCCTGCGCGTCGCAGCACCCCTCGTTCGAGGTGTCGCAGGCCTGACCCACGAGATCGAGACACATCATCGGCGGGACGACGACGTCGGGCTGCGGGGGCATGCCCCCGTCGACCGGCGGGGGCGGCGGGACGTCGGCGTCCACGGGGGGCGGGGGCACCCCCACGTCCGCGAGCGTCGCGCCGCCTTCTCCCCCCTGGCCGCCGCCGTGGCCGCCCGCACCGCCCGCGTGGCCGCCCG
>JAKLJY010000161.1 GCA_023150895.1 Myxococcota bacterium
GGGCAATGACGTGGACGACGGCTGAGCGGTCGCCGCCGGTCAAGTCTGATCTTGGCGTGGATCGTCGAACGCATACCCTGCGGGCGCTTCTGGCATCGGAACGGCCGGTGAAAGTGAACTTCGTCCTGTCGGGCGAGGGCGCGCGCGAGGACCTCGCTCACCTGCTCGATGCGGCCTCCGCCTGGCCGGTCGTCGTGGCCGTCCTCGACGACCTCTCCGATGCGTCGGCGGGGCCGGCACATGTCATCTCGACGGTGGAGGGTCTGCGTGGGCCGGCGGACCGGCGCGTGATCGTGCCGGACCCGCATAGCCTGCCGACGCTGCAGCTCATGTGGGATGACGGGCTCTGTGTCGAGGTCAAGGACCACCGCCTCGGCGAGGTCGCGCCCTACGGGGCCTGCGGGTCGTGCCCGAATCGCTCCGCGTGTCGCGAGGGCATCTTCGCGTTGCGCCTGACGCACGGTGGTCGGCTGCAGCCGTGCATGGACCGTCCGGATCTCTCGCTCGACATCGCGGGCATCGTTCGTCGGTTTGGTGAGGCCGAGGGTCTGCGGGCCTGGCGGGCGTTCTGCGACGAACTGGCGGGCCGAGAACCGGCGGCGGAGGCCGAGCGGGCGTGCGCGTGATGCGGGGCATGCATCATGGCCGAACGTCTCGCGCGATGCGGAACCCGATGGCGTCACTGGCGTCGCCGGTCTTCATGCGACCGCGCTTCGTGGCGTTGGCGTAGTCGAGCATCTGTCGCCAGCCGCCGCCGCGAATGACCCGCTCGCTCGAGCCGACACCGACCCGTGCCGACCCGTCGTCCGGGGGGCCCGCGACATCATAGGCATCGGCCACGATCTCGAAGACATTGCCGATGAGATGTCGCAGGCCGAAGCGTCCCTGTGCGCGACCGGAGAGCGCGGGATGCGGCCCGCGTCGACCGCATCCCGGGCCGTCACCGGCGGTGTCGACGACCGCGACGGTGCAATCGGCGGCGGCTTCGCCCCAGGGCGCGTACCGATGGCGACCGGCATCCGTGGCGGCGTACTGCCATTCGGCTTCGCTCGGCAGACGACCGCCCGCCCAGACCGCGTGGGCGGCGGCTTGCTCTGGCGTGACGCACACGACAGGGCCCTCCGCCGCGCGGAGGTGGTCACCGGCGAGGGCCGTGGTGGCGCGGCCGTCGGCGCTGCGCGTCAGGCACCGTGCGTCGTCATAGTGGGCCGGCTCACATGCGCCGGCTTCGACACACGCCGAAAACTCGGCATTGCTCACCTCGCTCTCGCCGAGTTCGAAGGCCGAGACGCGGATGACACGGGCCGAGGCACCCTCTCCAAACGTGAACTGCCCGGCCGGGAGGCGTCGCCAGACCGTTGGCGCGGCTCCGGCGCCGCTGCCCGACGCGCTCGTCCCGGTCAGGACGAAGTAGCCGCCGGCGGCTGCTGCCACGATGCCCGCGAGCGCGATGGCCGTCTTCGAGCGGGTGCGGAACGGGGGGGGGACCGTCCCAGCGGGCGAGGCGCCGCCCCCGTCGACGACCGGCGAGGCCCCTGCCCGCTCTGTTGAGACTGGGTGCACACTCGCTTCGAGCGACGCGCGGTCGGCGGAGGACAGACCGAGCCCTTCGGCAATGCTGTCGAGCAGCGTCTTCTCGTCGGCCGTGATGACACCGTCGTTGGCCAGCGCGCGGCGGTAGGCCTCGACGTAGAGTGAGTGCCGCTCGGGGGACACCGAGGCGATCTGAGCGGGGGCGCGGGTGGCGCCGATGCCGTCCAGCGCGTCCCAAAGTGGCTGGTAGAGTTCCGTCGCGTCCTTCGTGTCGCGGTTGAGCTGCCGCGTGTGGAACAGGACGCGATGGCGGTCGGGATCGGTGCCCTGACACATCGCGAGCGTGTGCGTGTCGCGCGTGTAGTGGGCCAGCCAGCGCGGCACGGGCGTCGGCGTGCTGCCGCCGCCGTCCCAGAACGCAAGCAAATCGCTGCGCCAATTCGTCGCCTGCGCCAGGTCCCGCACGGCGTGTTGCGCATCGGGCGTCCGCCCGGTCCCCACGAGATGCCGAAACACGACGACGAATCCGGCGTCCCGCGATTCGGCCCGGGCGACGTGGCAGAGTGGCCGCCGGGTGATACCGGGCAGTTGCTCGATGATCCACTCGAGGGCTGTGAAGAGGCGCGGCACGAGCACCGCGGCGTCGACGGCCTCCGCGCGGCGATGGGCGAAGTCGTTGCGGTAGCGGGCGAGCTGCTCGAAGAACCGGACCGGCGTCATCTCGCCGGGGGGATCAGCGAGCACCCCGCGAAACGCGCCGACGAGCGGGCAATCGAGCGGGCAGCCCGGCAGCTCTCGCACGCCGGCCACGCGCTCGACGAGCGCCGGCCCGCCCCGAAAGCCCGCATCGACGAGCTGCACCCAGTCGCCGAAGGCGCTGCGCTTCGCGAAGCAGCGAGCCGCGGCGTTGGCAATGCGTTCGCGCGCCGGCAGAGCGACCAGGCTACGGTCCGCCAGCACGGTCGCCAGGAATGCGATCCCCAGATGCTCGAGAAGGCCCTCCGCGACCTCGAGCTGCTTCTTGAGCTGCGCCGTCGGCCCGTCCGTCGCCGAGAGGGCCTCGACCCAGGTATCGGCGACCCACAGGGGCAATGTGGCGTGAAGACCCATGGGCGCGGACGGTAGACCGGCGCGGGCCGAGGGGCAAGGCGGACGTGGGGTCAGTCGTCGTCGCTGCGGTCGACCGGGCGGGGCGGTTCCACGAATTCGAAGCGCAGGCCATCCGTCGAGAGGTGCCCGAGCAAGTGCTTCCAGCGCACCGTGAGCGCGCTGAGGCCGTCGTCCGGCACCAACCAGCGCAAGAGACCCCGCGTGATGGACGGGGCGTCCTGTCCGTCGCGCGATCGGACGAGGGTGGTGCGCAGGCGACGAACCTCGACGGGGCGCATTTCTCGGAAGCCGTGGGCAAAGATGCCCTCGTTGCGCGCCCGGGCCACGTCGTTCAGTGTGACGTAGAGTTCCTCGACCGGCAGGTCCCCGAGCTCGAGGGCCGGGTCTTCCAGCGCCGACAGCAGCATCAGCTTCTCGTACAGCCCCAGCGGTCGGTCGAGGTTGGCGTAGGACTTCGCACGCCGTACACGAATGGCGTCGAAACGCTCGGCAACCTCTGCGGGGCCCGGCAGGGGCGCCCCAGGGCGCGGGGAGCGGCTGACCGTGCGGCCGCCTTCGGGTGCGGGCTTCGAGTCGAAGATGCCCCAGGCGCAGCGCAGGCGTTCGGACAACACGGCTTCGATGGCGCGGTAATACATCAAGGCGGCGTGGTTGAGGCGTCCGTCGGCCTCTTCGTCGAGGCCGCGCCGGACGACTTCGAGAATCAGACCGAGACGCGGCGTGTCGGCCGACCCGCTGACCTCGTCGAGAATGACCATCGTGCGGTCGCGCAGGTCGTTCGCGGCGGCGTTCAACGCGGAGAAGCGCTGCGACTGCGAGTCGCCCGGCGGCAGTTCACGCAGCGCCGCGTCGAGTGCGCCGAGGTGACCCGCGACGTCCGAAAAACGCATGGCATCACGGGCGGCCAGCGCATCACACCAGAGGGCGAGCGCCCGTGTGTACTCCCCATCCCGCAGCGGCGGGAGCGCTTCGAGCTCGGCCCGGGCGCGGCCGAACTGACGGGCGCGAAGCGCCTGCCGCGCCACGCGGTGCGCATAGGGCACCGTCACATCCAACGGTGGCAGGTCGAGATCGAGGCGGATGGTACCCGCCACCGCCTTGCCCCCCTGGTACTCGGGCTCGGACCTCACCTGCCACATGCCGTGGAGTTCGGCGTACCGCAACAGATCGGCCTTGTGTTCCGTTCGGCCGCCGGAAACGGCCACGACACATCGGCTCGCATCGCTGATCTCGCACGCCTGCACGGCGCGCAGCACCTGGGTTTCGAGCACACCCGGGCCGGCGACCCCGACGAGATGAAACTCGACGTCGTGACCGACGAGCGTGCGGCCGTGCGCCCCCCACCAGGCGGTCATCGCGGCGATGTTCGCCAGGACGTTCGCGTCCGCCGGCGTCCCGACGGGGGCACGGAAGGCCGACGTCGCCAGCAGCAGAACGTGCCGAGGCCGGACCCCGAGGATGGCCGCCGTGATGCCATCCGGGTTCGACGGTATGCCGATCAGCCACTCGAACCCGCCCCGCGGCCACTTCAGCCCGGCCTCGCGCCCGCGGCGCTCGAGAGCCAGGAAGTCATCGCGCAGCCGTTTCGCGGTTTCGGTAGAGCAGTAGTTCTCGTGAACGGGCATGGATGAACCCCTATGTCGTGGTAGCGCGGCATCTGCCCCCGCGCGGACTCGTCGTCGCACGCTCCGCGGGCTCGCGCAAGGGGGATCGACGTCGCAAAGCCGGGCCCGTTCGTGATGTACGCGCATCGCCGCTCACGCGTGGGCGACGACGATGCCGGGGCTCGCCCGTCGGTTCCCCGCGCCGTTCGTGCGTTTCGTGAGCACGCCGTCCCCCCGACAGCACAGCTTGTCCGGTCCGCGCCGCGAGTGGCGTCGACCGGCTGTCACCACAATCGCGGGGGGGGCCGATGGATCGGCGCGGTCAACAGGTCGAGGTGGTTCAGCACGAGGGGGCGTTCGTCGCCGCGGCGGCCGTGCGGCTGGAGGCGCTCTGCTCGGTCGAGATCTTCATGGAGCGGGAGGCGTGCCGGACGGGACAGCCGGGCCGTGCCGCCGCGTCGGTGCTCGCGCGGTCCCATTGGGGCGAGTTGCTCGAGTCGCTGTGCGCGTTGCCGCGGTCCGTCGAGTTGCTCGCGGTCACCGGCCGGCTCGAGGCGGGGCCTCCGGTCCACCGGCTCGTGGCGCTCGGGCGCGGGGCGACGGCCGCCGCGGCTCGGCGGGTGTGCCTGTCGGCCTTTGCGTCGCTGCGTGAGGCGCTCGGCGCCACGATCGGTTTCGCCGATTTCGTCCCCGACGTTCCGGGGCTTCCGGCGCTGCTCGGCTGCGCTCACGCGTATGAGGTCGCCCGCCGTGAACTCCCGATCGTCGTCGCGTCGCCGGATGACCGCGGCCGGGCTGTCGGCTTCGCCCCCGTCTCCGGTGCGGACCCCTCTGCGCCAGACCGCGCCGTGCGCCACACGTGTCGCTGGCGCGCCGGCGAGGGGGACGGCACCCGGTTGTGGCGCGCGCTGGGTGCGGCGCCCGCCGGTACGGCACTCGTCGCCCACCTGCATCCTCGAATCGCCGCGCCTGCGTCGGCGCGGCAGGAGGCGCTGCGCCGCCTCGGTTCTCTGGAGCGCGCTCTCCAGGCCGGGGCCGGGCCGACGGAGACCCTCGCGACCGCTCGGGCGGACGGCGAACGGGCCGCGGCGCTGGCGCTGTGCGCGTCGTTCGAGGGGGCGAGTGTCCCGGCGCGCCTCTATCTGATCGGGCCCGGCGCGCCGAGCAACGAACTGGTCGGCGCGGTGGCGCGGCACGTGGACGGCTCGACCGCCGCGGGCGAGCGCGAGGGGGTCGCCGGCGGGGTGGCGGTTGGTCGGGCCGTCGTGTCGGACCTTCTGGACCGTCTCGAGGGGGCATCGGCGAGGCATGTGTTCGACGTCCGCGAGGCGGTCGGCTTCGTGCACGCGCTTCTGCCGGTCGCAGAGCCGGTGCCCGGCGTTCGGGTCGTGCATGCGCGCACCGCACCCGTCTATGCCGTCGAGTCGGGCGGCGACGCGCCCCTCGGGCTGAACCGTCACGGCGCGCACCTGCAACCGCTGACCCTCGACGAGGAGGCGCGCTTTCGCCATACGTACATCGTCGGTCAGACCGGCACGGGCAAATCGACCCTGATGCTGCATCACATCCTTCACGACATCCGTGCCGGTCGGGGGGTGGCCGTCCTCGACCCGCACGGTTCGCTGGTGGAGGCCGTTCTGCGCCACTTCCCGGCGGAGCGGGCCGACGACCTCGTTCGGCTCGACGTCACGGACCGCGAGTATCCGGTGGCGTTCAACCCGCTGAGCATTGCCGCAGAGGATCCGCACGCCTATCGCCTGGCGCGCGACCTCATCATCGATGACCTGTATGCATTCCTTCATCAGACCTACGACCTCGACAAGGTCGGCGGTCCGATCTTCGAGAGCCATTTCCGGGGCATGCTCGGGCTGCTGCTCGGCGTGTGTCAGCCGCTCGGGTGGGCACCGACGCTCATGATGTTCCGGTCGCTCTACACGAACGGCGATCTGCGCCGCCGCCTCGCGGCCCGGGTGACGCCGCACGACCCCGTTACGCGCGAGTTTCTGCGGGAGGCCGAGTCCGCCACGCACGATGCGTCGTTGTCGAGCGTGTCGCCCTACATCACGAGCAAGTTCACTCGCTTCGTGAGCGACTTCACGCTGCGCGCCATCACCTGTCAGCGGGGCGCGATCGATGTCGATGGCATCGTGCGCGATGGCAAGGTGCTCCTGTGCGACCTCGGGCGGGGTCGATTCGGAGACCTGCCGGCCGGGCTGATCGCCAGCCAACTCGTCTCGCGCATCCGCGGCGCCGTGATGGGGCGCGGCGCTTCGTCCGACGCGCGTCCGTTCTGTCTCTACGCCGACGAGTTCCAGATCTTCGCAGACGAGCGCATCGGCGAGCTTCTCTCCGAGGCGCGCAAGTTCCGGCTCGCGATCACGCTGGGCCATCAGTACCTGGACCAGCTGTCCCCGAAGATTCGTGGCGCCGTGCTCGGCAACGTGGG
This sequence comes from Myxococcota bacterium, assembly GCA_023150895.1. GTDB lineage: Bacteria > Myxococcota_A > Bradymonadia > UBA7976 > UBA1532 > CAINDO01. The sequence goes on from JAKLJY010000161.1 coordinate 6,694, forward strand.
CACGGTGATCGCACTGCGCATCGGGGCCAACGACGCCGAGGCCATTGCGCCCGTCTTCGCGCCGACCCTCGGCGCCCGGGATCTGCTCTCGCTGCCCAACCACATGGCCTACGTACGCAGTCATGGCGCGCTCGGTCATCGACCCTTCAGCGTCGAATTGCCGCCCCCGCCCGTCGGCGGCCGGCCTGAACTCGCGCACGCGCTGCGCGAGATGGCCCGGACCCGTGATGGTCGTCCGCTGGCCGTGGCGGAGGCGGAGATCGAGCACACCTACAACCGCTGGCTCCGGGGCGAACTCCTCGCGGCGTGAGCGCCCGCCGCGGACCGGCCTGCCAAAACTCGTCCGTTCGCGCCGCGCTCGGTCGTCTGTTTCTCGATGCCCCGCAACACCCCGAGGACGTCTATGCGCTCGACCGCCCGTCTTCCCCCAACGCCTCCCACGCTCGACCCCTGTCTCGGCCGCGTGCTCGCGGACCGGTGGCGACTCGACCGTCGCCTCGGCGAGGGGTCGTACGGCTGCGTCTACGCGGCGCTCGACCTGCGCGACCGCGAGACGGTCGTCGCGGTCAAGGCCGTGCTGCGCACTCGGTCGGACTTCGCCGAAGCGTCGGCGCGGCTCGGGCGCGAGGCGCTGATTCTCGAGCGGTTCCGGTGTGCGGCGATGCCGGCGTTCATCGCGTACGGCGACGCGGGGGACCTCTCGTATCTCGTGATGGAGCGCATCGAGGGAGAAGACCTCGGGGCGCTCGTGTCGGTCTCGGAGCGTGCCGGCTGGCGCGGTCGCGAGCTGCTTTCGTTGTTGTCCGCGTGTGCGATGGCGGTGGCCAGTCTGCACGATGCGGGCGTCGCTCACCTCGACCTCAAACCGTCCAATCTCATGCTGCGCCCCGACGGGCGGTGTGTCCTCGTCGACTTCGGTGGCTCGGCGCTGCTGGCGCCGGAACGCATCTGGACGCTGCCGCCCGGGGCGGACGTTCGGTTCGCGGCCACGGGGCGGCAGCATGTGATGGGGACGCCCGGCTACATGGCCCCGGAGCGGTTCGTCGAATCGCGCCCGCCGGTGGACCTGCGACTCGCGGACGTCTATGCCCTCGGCGCGGTCTTCCACCTGCTCGTGACGGGGCGGCCTGCCGTGCCGGGGGAGGGGACGGCTGCCGCGCTGTGGGCGCTGCAGAACGACGTGACGCTGCCCGTGTCCGAGGTGCCACCCCTCGGTCTGCCCCTCGACGCGCGTCGACGGCTCGCCGATGCCATCGAGGGTGCGATGCGCCGTCACCCGGAAGAGCGGACTGCCTCCGCACGGGGGCTCGTCGACGCCCTGGCGTGGGTCGGCGCCCTGAGCACCCCCTCGCCAACGGTGACGCTGCCCCGCGAGGAGGTTCTCCCGGCGCGGCCTTTGGGGCGGCTGGAGGCGCGCATGCCGTTCGTCCTGCTGCTCGCCGGTGCCGTGGCCACGGCCGTCACTGCCACCTTCGTCTCGCAGAGTCGCGCGGCCGCCGAGCAGCCCCCGCGCATGGTCGTCTCGACGTCGGTGCCCGTACCCCTGTCCACCGGTTCCGCGTCGGTGGCTCCGTCGGTCTCCCCGTCGGTGCCGGCCTCGTCGACCGTGATCACGCCGCAAGTGGCCCCGCTGCACTCGGCGATGGCTGCGCCCGCGTCGACCGCCGCTCCGGTTTCGGCGGCCGTCCGCGCGCGCTCACCGGTCGCAGTCCGGCAGACCCCTCGCCCGTGGTTGCCCTTCACCGATGCCCCTTTCCCGGCCCTGCCTGACCCCGAGGAGCCCCGCCCATGATGACCCCGGCTCTTGCCCTCTTCGTCTCCTTCCTCGCCCCTGCGAGCCCGCCAGAGGCCCCCGCTCGGACGCGCGCGCGGCTCGTCGAGGCGCAGGCGGCGTTCGAAGCAGGCCGCTATTTGGAAGCGCACGCGCTCTACCGCGAGATTGCCCGCTTGCTCGCGAACGAGCCGCCCCCCGGCGCCGTCTCCTGGGCGGCCGAATACTTCGCGGCGGAGTCGGCCCGGCGCCTGGGTCAGACGGACGCGGCGGCCCAGGCGCTCGACGCGCTGCTCGAGCGGCCCGTGCCACCAGCCCTTGCCACCCACGCCCAGGCGGCGCGTGCCCACTTGCAGCTTCTGTCGGCGCCGCGCGAGCCGTCGTCGGTTTCGGTTCCCCTCGTCGAGCGACGGCCGACGCCGACGCCCGAGGCGCTCCGGCCGCGGCCCGCGGTCGACGCTCTGCCCCGGGAATCGCCGCCCGTGCCCGCAGCCGCGGCCGACCAGACCTGGGCCTATCTCGGTCTCGGCGCGGCGGTCGTCGCGTCCGGCGCCGCCATCGCGCTCCGCCTCTCGGCGGGTGAGCACTCCGAGCGGCGCAACCGGGCGCTCGAGCGGGCACAACGCGCGGCCCTCGACCGGAATATCGCAGCCCTCGACGCGGCATGGGCCGAGGCCCGCGCGGAGCATCGCACGCTCGAATGGCAGTCGGGGGCCATGTGGGGCGCCGCGGCCGTTGCGGCCGTCGCGGGCGCCTGGACTGTCCGGTCGTTCTGGGTCGCGGCGTCGGCCTCCGGAGCGACCGACACCACGAACACACTCGACGCGATGTCCATGACTTGGAGTTTCTGACCATGCAGTACCGCTTCCTTGCCTCGTCCCTCGCCCTCTCGTTTCTTGCCGGGTGCCTCGACACGGCTCCGCCGTCGCGCCCGGCCGTGCCCGCCGCCGAGCAGCCTCCGGCGTCGGGCCCCGGGCGTGTTCTCGACGCGGCCCTCATGCCCGAGGAGCACTGGCCCGAGGCCTTCGCCGTCGCGACCGACGCCACGGCGCCTCATGACGGGGCCGTGCTCGTCGACGCGCCCGCCGCGCCGGCTTCTCCGTCGCTCGGTGCGGACGCCGACGCCGGCGCGAGCGCAAGCGCCTCCCTCGATGGCACCGTCGCCCTGCCCGATGGCGACTCGTCGCTGGATGCCGCCTCCGTCGGTGTCGAGCGACCGGATGCCGCGACTGCCGTCGCCGTCGTGCCGGCAGACGCCGCTCTCCGGGTCGCCGACGCAGCGACTGGGGTCGCCGACGCAGCGCTCGACGCTGCCTTCACCCCGGCGCCCGATGTCATGGTCGACCCGGCGCCCGATGTGGGCCTCGACGCGACGGCAGACGCATCGCCCGATGTCGACCCCGACGCGATGGCAGACGCATCGCCCGATGTCGTCCCCGACGCGATGGCAGTCGCATCGCCGGACGCGGCGCCGAGTTGCGTCGCAACGAGCCTCGACGATGGCTGCAATGGCATCGACGACGACTGCGACGGCCGGATGGACGAAGACTTCGTCTCGGACGGGACCTGCAACGCCGGCGTCTGTCGCGCCCCCGCCACCGCCTCACTCTGCGACGCGGGGGAGGAGACCGCCTGTGTCCCCGGTCCCGTGCTGCGCTTCGACGAGATGCTGTGCTCGGGCGCGCCTTGCGGTGCTGCCTGTCGTGACACCCAGATGCTGCGGGACCCCGGCTTCGAGCACGGCCTCGACTTCTGGCGCGTCCTGCAATACGTCGAAAACGGCTTCGTTCCGGACGCGACGGTTTCGATCGAAACCCGGCCCGAGTTCGTCATCCGCGGGCGGGGCGCACTGCAGGTCACGAACCGCCGCAGCGTCGGCGAATTTCAGGTGCAGTTCTCTCACGCCGCGTTGCCCGTCGAGGCGGATCGCTTCTACGAGCTCGTCTTCCTCGCACGCAGTGACCGCCCGGTCTTCGCCCTGCGTGTCGCCGTCAGCACGGAGCGGCTGCCGGAGGCGCGGCTCGGTGGCAACAACCTCGGTCTCTTCACCGCGTTCGCAGTCGGCGACGAGTGGAGACTCCACAAGGTCCGCTTCCGCGCGACGGGGACCGAGCCCCGGGCCTCGCTCGTCTTTGCCGCCGGTGCCACGGCCGGCACCCTGCTGGTGGACGCCGTCGAGATGCGGCCCTGCGACGGCCCGAACGGGCAGTGCGCCGCGTGCGATGCCGAGCCGTGCATGCCGGCGCCGCCGGATGCGGACGACGTCGGCGCCCGGTTGACCGCGGATGGTCTGAGCCTCGCCCTGCGATGGGATGCCTTCGGGGCGCCGCCGATGGACCCGTGCCTCGTCGTCCGCGCGCCTGGCCACGGCATCGACGGGCGCATGATTCGGCCATCGGGCACGGACCCGGCCGGGTTCTCCCTCTTCGTGCTGCCGAACGAGACCCCCGTGGGGGCGGCTCCGTTCACGGCCTGCGAGGCGTGTCGGTTCGGCGTGCCCCTCCGGCTCGAGCCCGCAGACTGCGCCGCGGGCGACCCCATCGACCTGGGCGTCTCGGGCGACCCCGCGACGGGGGACCTGCTCTTTAGCGGGCTCGACGAGACCTGCGCGCCGTCCACCGCGCTCGCGGTCGAGCGTCTGGCGAATGGTCGTTTCGCGCCCGCGGGGCGGACTGCCTCCGCGCTCGGCTGTGTCGGGGCGTCCCCTTGTCATCGGTTGACTTTGCACCTCGTGGCGCAGGCGGGCGCGGTCCCTCGGGGCGACGTCGAGTTCTGGGGGCCGAACGGCGAACGCATGCCGTCCTCGCCGTTTCGCGGGTCCGGTGAGTATCCCGCGCCGCCCGGCGCCTGCACGGCCACCGTCAACCCCGTCGCCGGCCTGGACTTCGAAGCGTCGTGGTTCGAGTCCGACGTCGTGAGCCGTGCGCCCCTGTGCCCGAATCTCGGCGGCGGCGGGCGCGGTGCCACCGGCAACGCCGAGTGCCGCGGGGAGTGAGCGGCGTGGCGCGCCGAACGGCGCTGCCGTCACTCGAGATCGCTCCGGTCGAGTGTTACGCGCCCCGCTTCGGCGGCCGGCACGACGGCGACGCCTCGACGCGGATGCGCAACCATGAACTCCGTCAGACCCTGGGTCGAGAGGTCGGCGAGCCGCTTGCCCAGGCGCCGAAGGTACTGCGACACCCGGTTGGCGTCGTCCTTGGCGTGGTCGTCGTCTTTCGTCGTCTCGAAGGCGTCCGTGTGCTCTGCGAGCCACGCGGCGAGCTCATCGAGCGTCGCAGGGCGGCCGAGGTCGATCAGGCCCGCGAGCACTTGTCCCAGGGCCCGAGGCAACTCGACCTCTGCCGTCACGTTCGCCGCGCGGATCGAGTACACGAAGTCCGCCCGGTGCGCGTGCCGGCCGAGATGCGCCCGCCGGTCCTCCGGCCCCGAGGTGGCGGCGTCGCGCATCGCCCGGAGGAACGAGGCGTAGTCCTTGCCGATGAGGCCCGCGAGCGGCTCGCGTCCGTCGACGCGGGCCCGTTCGAGCAGGCCGCGGAGCAGCGGGAAATGAACGTCGTGCAACGTCACCTGCGCCTCGACCGGCACGCCGCTGCGGGTTGCCCACTCCGCCGTCGGCGCGCTGTACTCGGCCAGTTCCTTGAAACCCAGCGCCTCGAGCCGCGGGTCGAGCAGAACGTGCACGAGTCGGTCCTGGGGTCGCCCGAGCAGGGAAAAAGCGCCCTGGAGACCTGCGCTCATGGTCTTCCGGCCGCCCGCCAGGGAGCCGATGAGCACGACATCCGCCGGCAAGTCGCGCGTGAGCGCCTGTACGCGCTCGAAGAGGCGCGCGTCCATCGATCGCGCATCGGCCGGGGTGCGGACGTCCGCGAGCGGGCCGTCCTCGCCCCGAAAATTGCGGACGACCAGCGGACGGCGTCCGCGGGTGACTTCGCCGACGATCTCCCCCGTGTCCAGCATCGTCTGGCGGGTCGGCATGCGTCCGGCGCCCGTGGCCTCTTTCACGTCCTCGAGCAGGCGCGTCCAAGCGCCCGACGAGAGGTGCTTCGCGAGGTCCTCCTGCCCCTTGGTGGTCGTCCAGACCTCGAGCCCGACGATGTCGGCGCGTTCGTTGACGGCCAGGTGGTACAGCAGTTCGGTCACGACGGCGGGCGACGTGCCGAGCGTGGCGAGCACATAACAACGCTGATTCATGGGGTGGCCTCGGGCCCTTTCTGAAGGTCGAGCGGGACCGCCCGATGCGGGCCCTTGGGTATCGTAACCCGGGCGCGCCGGTGCGCAAGAGGTTGTTGCGCCGGATGTCATGATGACACCCGGTCGTGTCATTTGCGTCGGGACGTTTCCGACCGCAGGGCTCGGCAGACTCGCCTCCAGAAACTCACTGGAGGCAAACACCTTGAAGAAGCACCCCACCGAGCTCACCTCGATTCTCGACGCGCTGCGTACTCTGAACCGTTCGATGTCTGGATGTGAGCGCGACGCGGCCTGCGTCGTCGTTTCGCGCGAACTCGATCGCCTGTCCCGCGGGCGCACGCTGCAGGGCGCGACCGACGACGAATGCGCAGATGCGACGCAGGGGGTCATGGAGCGCCTGCTTCGACCCTTCAGGCTCGACGCGGGGACCGAGGCCGAGGCCCGTGCCTTCCTGGCCCGCGCGCTGAAGCGGCGCCGGATCTCCGACCATCGTGCTTCGTGGCGCCACGTGCCGTCCGGCGCTGCCGAGCTCGACTTTGCACTCGACGGCGGGTTCAGCTCGCCCGAGCGCGACCTTCACCATCGCCGGGTCGCCGCCGCTGCGCAGACGGCGCTCGAAAAGCTCATCTCCGGTCGGATCGGTGGGACGCCGAAACAAGCCGAGGCGATCAGTCGGCGCGCGCGGCGGTTCCTGGAGGCCCGCGGCCTCACCGCGACGGGCGAGGTGTTCCCCGACGGCCGGAGCAGCGCCGCCGCAAAACAAGAGACGCGCGCCATCGCAAACGCTCTGCGCCGCGAGCGTTCGGGTGGCGATCTCGCGTCGACGACCGAAACGGCGCTGCTGCGCGCGCTGGCCGACCTGCGCGGGGGGCGCTCCGATGACTGAGCCCGGTGACGGGTCTGTGTCGGCCGAATCGCTGTCCGGTCGGTTGGCTGTGCCGCGTCGTTCTGAGTGTAGGGAACCTGAGGAGGACTCGATGTCGGACGTCTCGACGAAGTTGCATCACTTCTGTGCGTCGGCCGCGCCGCTGCAGGCGCGGATCGCGCAGACCGAGGTCGCCCTCGCGCAGGTGGTCGACGCGCACACTTTCCCGGCCGACCCGGCGCCGGCGCTCGAGCTCGTGGCGGTCCCGTCGCGCCTCGGCCGCGCCGTGGGCCCTGCGATCTTCCTGGCGGCCGCGGCCTTGCCGGCGCTCGCGATCGGCGCAGGCCACGGCGCGGGGGTGGGCGTCGGCGCCGTGGGCGCCGGCCTGCTGTTTCTCCTCGAACAGATGGAGATGGAGTCCGCTCTGCGGGCTGCGGCGCAGTCGGCCGCGGTGGCCCGCCCGCCCGTTTGGCGCCTGATGCTCGTCGGTGTCGGCCTCGGCCTGCTGTCGGCCGCGCTGCCCGCCGCCGTTGCGGTGGCGCGGGGGGTCGGACCGGGATGGCCGCTCATCGCTGCGACCCTTGCGCTCGGGGCGGTCGTCGGCGGCGCTTCGGTACACGCCGCGGTCAGCCGGTGGCGCGGGCTCGCGGGTCTTGCGAGGTCCGCACGCGATGCCGCCGAGGAGGCCGACCGGCTCCGGTTGCGTCGGGCTCACCTCGTCCGCGAACTCGACGCGCTGAACGAAGAACTCCGGCGCGTCGAGGCGTCCGACCGCAACCCGTTCGCCGTCTGGCTGGCGGCGCCCGGGCCTCCCGTGGCCGCCCCCGTGCAAAGCCCCGAGCCCACCGAAGATTCGCCCGTTCGATGACCCCGGACCCGCAACCGTTGGAGTGCAAAATGACTCGATCTGTTGGCCCCGCTCCCCGTAACCGCCGTTCGCCGTCGTCGACGAATCGTTCCGTCCCGGGCGCCTCTGGCGGCCTGACGCCTTTCGCCCTCATCGCGGCCGCCGGCCTGCCGGCCGCCTGGTTCGCTTTGCGCGAGCCCCAGGCCCCGCCGCCCCCTCGGCCGCCGGAGGAGTTGACGCCGTCGAGCACCGCGCGGCCGGTGCGCCCGGTGATTCTGATCGCCGATGCGTCCGTCTCTACGGGGGACGTCAAAGCCCGATGCGCCGACCTGACGTCGGAGCTGCTTCGCATCGCCGGCCGCCCGGACCGCGTGCCCCTCGAGGTCTTGCTGATGGCGACGGGCGACGGGCGCCACACCGGTGGCACGCCCCAGGTGCTGCACGGCTGGCAGCGGGTCGAGCGGCATCCGCGTCCGTTCGTCGACCCGGCAGTGACGGAGCGTGAGTACCGCGCCGAGGTGGCGGCGCTCGGGGCCCACTGTGCCGAGCGGATCGCGACCGTTCGCGAGACGCGGCTCTTCGCGGCGGTGAGGGCGGCGGCCAGTGATCTCGAAGGTCGCTGTGCCGGGCTCGCGCGGGACGGGATGCGTTGTGCCGAGCCCATCATCTTCGCTTCGACCGATGGTCAGGAAACGCATCAGACCGAGGTCGCTCAGGCCATTGCTGCCCGCGTGGCAGGCCGCCCGGCGCCCCTGTCGCTGACGCCGGTGGTGGTCCCCCGAGGCACCGAGGTTCGTCTGTGCGGGTTCTCCAACAGCCCGCGGGGCGGCGTGCTTGCTGGTCGGGTTCGCGACCCGGATGGGGTCCGTTCCGTCTGGCGTGAACTCGTTCCGGGGGCTCTCGTCGAGGGCGCCTGCGGCCAGGCCGCGCCCGTCTTTTCCGGTCCGACTCGCGCTGGTGCTCACCCCCCCGTTGCAGGAGAGAAATGATGTCGCTGATCGACCGCCTCCGGGCTCTCATCTCCGCGCCTGCGCCCACCACGTCGGACGCGTGTGACGATACCGCTGCCATGGAACTCTCGGGGCGCGTCTTCCCGCATCACGGGGAGTCCCTGGCGTCGCCCTGCGATGTCTCGTATCGCCGCATGACACTCCCCGGCATTCGCGATGCCGTCCGGGCAGAGACGCTGCGCGCGGGCAATCCGCTTTTCGATGCGAAGACGCTCGCGCTCTTTCGAGAGTGGGCCCGGCGGAGCGTGCAGCGGCTCGGACGGGGAGCGCCCGATCCTCATCGCCTCGATGACCGAGCTGCCGTCGAGGAGCTCAGGCGGTTCGATCGAGACCGGCACCTCGCAGGCCTTCGGGCCGATGACAGCCATGCGGCCGTCGTTCAGCACCAGGCGCTCGTTGGCGCTGCGGCCGAGCGCGCGACGTCACGCCCAGCGCTGCTCTGGGTCGCGACGGTGCTCATCGGCGTGCTGGCCCCCATCGCGATGACAGCGATCATGTATTCGACGTTCGTCGGCACGATGGCTGCCAACGAGAGCGCCCTGGCGGACATCGCGGGCGTTTCCCGGTTCCTGGGCGGACTCTCGCCTGTCGATCAGGCCCTCGCCACGTGCCTGCTCGTGACGGGGTTCGCCTCCCTGGTCGTCACCGGCGTGGCGCTCTCCTTGGCGCCGATGGGTGTCTTCGTCAAGGCCAGCATCCTTGTTCTCGAAGGCTCCCTCGCAGCCGCGCTCTACTTCATGCGGGCCTCCGCCGGGCCCGACGTCGAGGCCGCCTCGATGGCCTACGCCGCGATGGAACTCATTCTGACGCTGATGCACGGCCTCTGGACAATCGTCGGCGGCGCGCGGCTCCGTGCCGCCGTGCACGCCCAGAAGGCCCACGCGCGCGCCGAGTGGGACCGCGACACGGCCATGGACGAGGAAGCCCACTACCGGCAGCTCCAGGCGGAAGCCGATACGAAGTACCGTGCCCAGTTCGCCTGGTACACGGACCTCACCGATCAGGTCCATCACCAGGCGCGGCTCGAGGCGCAGGCCGAAATCGAGGCCGAGCTCGCCTACACGCTGGCTCTGCAGGAACTCGCGAGCGCCCTCCTCGGCGACGGAGCGTCGTCGCGAATCGAGAACCTTCGAGACTCGGCCGCGAAAAGTGACCCCGGGCCCGGCAACCGTCCAAACGAGATGGCGTCACTGCCCGCGGGCCGACGTGAGGTGACCATCCATGGCCTCTGACAAAGTGAAGGAGACGCCGATGAACGACCGCAATCGCGACAACGACCCGCATCGCTTCCTGGGCGCGGACCGGACCGAGGTCGCCCGTGTGGCGAAGGAGCTGGACCAGCAGCGGCGCTATCACGCGCACCTTCGAGACCTGGAGGCCAAACTCGACGACATTCGAGGGCGGCAGGCCGCGCTCGTGGCCATCCCGGAGCCCGTGGCGCTCCCGGTGGGTCGCCTTCGCGTGCTCGCCGTCCTGCTCGCCGCGATCGCGCCCGCCCTCGGCCTCGGTGTGATCTACGGCACGAGTCACGGAATCGGAGCGTGGGTCGGTGCCGCCGCGACGTTCGGCCTGCTCGACCTGGTGAGCGCGGGCGCGGTCGAAGCCGAGCGCGGGCTCGGCGCACGGGGGCCGTCCCCCATCCCGGCGGCCTTCACCGTTCTGATCGCCGCCGGCCTCGGCGCCGCCCTCGCCGCGCTGGGACCCTCGCTGCTCTCACCCGCACCCGTCGTGGGTGGCGCCCTCGCATTCGCCCTGCCGACCATGGCACTGGTCGTCGTGTTTCATCGCGTGCGCGTGGCCGCCTACGACCGGGCGCATCTCGTCACCCTTCACAGCCAGTTGCACGACGATGCCCGCCGGGTGGTCGAGGCCATCGGCCGCATCGAGCACCGGGCCGACCCGCTCTACTACGCGCTCGCTGCACGGGCCGCCGAGACGCTGCGCGCGTTCGACGCCACGCACTCGCCGGGCGTCTTGCACTGATTCACTGTCCGGAGCGTCCGGCACCCGGCGTCCTGATCTCGTCAGTCCCGACCATCCAGCAAAACGGAGGCGACCATGTCCGGCCTGCTTGCCCTGCTCGCTCTCTTCCTGCTCGCACCCGTCGGGCTGTTCGTCTTGCGCATGGTCTTCGCGGTCTTCGGGTTCTTCTTCCTCGGGTTGATTGGCCTGTTCGCCCTCGGGTTGCTCGCGTGCCTCGTCGGCCGGTGAGGGCGGGCGCCGGGCGCGTCTAAGGAACGTCATTGTCGGCGGCGTCTTCGTCTGCAGCGGCACGAGCGGCCCGGACGGCGTCGAGCCACTCCAGGAATCGCCGCTGGTCCAGGCGGGGCACTCGAATCGATAGGCCGGAAGTCTTCCCACGCCACGTGCTGCCCATTGAAGTGGACGTACTGTGTCGTCACGGCCTGTTGGGTCAGAGCGTGGTCCAGCAATAGTCCACCGAAGGACCGACCATCGCTGCGGCTCAGCAGGCCAGTGGCGTGAGTCGCGGCCCTCGCCCAGATCAGACGCGCATCCGAGGGAAGCCACAGCTCGAACTGCTGTTTGCGTCGTGGCCTGTGACCCGTTCGTCAGAGGCACCAGAATCACCTTCCAGAAGAGGTAGCCCCAGTGGAATCCTCCTTTCGTACCGCCCTGGTCGTCCTGCTCCTCTCGGCATCGATGACCGCGACCGGCTGTGAGCTCGTTTCGGCCTATACCGAAAAAGTGAAGCACGAAGGCGAACTCGCAAGCGCCCGCGCAAAGGAAGCGAACGCCTCGGCCAACGAGCACAACGCGCGAGCGGAGCTGACCCGCGCCCAGGCAGAGTGGGAAGGCCGCAAGTTCTGGCTGTGCCTGGCGGGCATTGCCGGTGCGACTCTTGTCACGGCGATGGCGGTCCGCGGAGACCGCCGGGCCGACTGATGGCAGAGCTCGCAGAGTCCACCCGGAAGTTGCTCACCTTCTCGAGAAGCTGCGAATCGTCTCAATCCGAGCTGAATCTCGGCATGTCCTTGGTCTCGCAGGGCATCTGCACCCTCCCCGGGGAGCAGGGCGTCTCAGAGGCTCGGCGTTAATTGCGCATTCGTGGTATCGACAGGGTCCACGAGCCAAATCGCGACGAGACGTGGGGT
>JAKLJY010000162.1 GCA_023150895.1 Myxococcota bacterium
AACCGGGCGCGCCGACGGCCGAGATCACCCTCGACCGGACCTGCCCGAGTCCGAAACCCCTCGGGAGCGGGGCCTTCGGGTGCTGGATCACCGACCGCTTCGGCCGGCCGGCCTACCTCTACACGGCGGCCCCGGGCGAGGGGGCGGCCTTCACGCGGCGGGAAGGGCCGGCGGGCGCCGACGACCACTGGCACCAGCTCGGAAACTTCCGCGTGACGGCCTCGGCGCACGCCGACGGTCGGGTACGGCTCTTCGACGGTACGCGGGGCGGCAAGTGGGTCAGCCCGTACAGCGAGCACCGCATCACCACGCGGGACGGCGCGACGCTGCCCACGGCGGGCCGCCGGCTCGTCTTCGGCACCGGTTACGTGCAGGTGTCCGACGCGGCCGGTGACGTGCGCAGCGAGCGCAGCGTGTTCGCGCCCTTTGGCGATGTGCCGGCCCTCGTCGTCGAGCATCGGCTGCAGAACCTCGGCGCGGCGCCGACCGAGGTCGAGGTCGTCGAGACCTGGGACGCGGCCATGGAGCAGCTCACCGTGGCGCTGACGTACGGCAGCACGCCGCAGCTCGCCGACGGCGCGCGGGACCGCCTGATGGGTTCGTTCGTGCAGGCGGCCGAACGCGACGCCGACGGGCGGGCGGTCCGGGTGCATACGCTGACCGGGCCGGAGGTCATGCGCCCCGACCCTGCCGCGCCGGCCGAGTTCGATTTCTACCCGGGCACGCTCGCGCTCGCCTCGCTCGACGGCCCGGTGAGCGCGTCGGCGGTGGTCGAGGCGCCGTGCGAAGCCGGTTGCACGCCGCGGACGCTGGCGACGAAGGGCGGCGCGACGACCCGCTTCGGACCCCCGCCCAACGGCCTGTCCGCCTGGGAGGGGCAGATGATCGGGCCGCAGCCGGCGACCCGTCGCGACCTCGCGCCGACGCTGGCGCGGCGGGTCTCGCTGCCCCCGGGCACCGAGGTGACGCTGCGCTTCGCGGTGGCTTATGCCGACACCCCGGCCATGGACGCCGCCCTCGAGGCCCTGCGCGCGGCGCCCCCGACGCTGGCCGAGACCGTGGCCGCCTGGGCCGACGTGGGACCCGAAGTGCGTTTCCCGGCGGGCGACGAGACGGCGCAGGCGCTGGCCCGCGAGTTCGCCTGGCACGGGCCGTACCTGCTCGGCGCGGCCAATTTCGACGCCTTTTACGGCGTGCACGCGATCGATCAGGGCTCGGCGTACGGCTACCTGCAAGGCCTGCGCGGTGCCGCGCGGGACAACCTGATCAACGCCGTCGCCGCCTTGCCGCTCGCCCCGTGGCTGGCCGCCGAGCAGATCCGCTACATCCTGGGCGCGACGCACCCCGACGGGACGCGCATCAGCTACGGCACGTCCGGTTTCGGCGAGCTTCAGGACGCGGTCGTGCACCGCAAACCGAGCGATCTCGACCTCTGGCTGTTGTGGGCGGTGGTCGAGTACGTGCAGGGCACGCGGGACTTCGCGTTTCTGGACACGCCGGTCGAGCTGCACCGGGACGGCGCCGCGCCCGGGCCGAGCCTGACCGTTGCCGCCCGCCTCGGCACGAGCCTCGACTGGCTCGAGGGCGAGATCGGCTATGGCGAGCACGGGCTATTGCGGGTCGGCAGCGGGGACTGGAGCGACGGCATCAGCTTCCTGGCGCCCGACCGCGTCGCGTTCGAGGCCAACGGCGAGTCGGTCTTCAACTCGGCGTTCGCGGCCTACGTCTTCCCGCGCATCGCCGGCCTGCTCGACGGGCGGGACGACGCGCTGGCGGCCCGCTACCGGACGGCCGGTGAGGCGCTGCGCATGGCCGTCGCCTCGCAGTTCCAGGGCCGCTGGTTCACCCGCGCCTGGGACGGCGGCAGCCCCCCGGCCCCCATCGCCGCGGACGACGGCACCGACGAGGCCCGCCTCTCGCTCGAGCACCACGTCTGGGTGCTCGTCGGCGACGTGCCGACGGCCGAACAGCGGACGTCGGTCATCGCCGCGATCGCCGACCGCCTCGGCGGTCGCTCGCCCCTCGGCACGGCCCTGATGTACCCGCCCATCGACAACATGTTCCTGCACCCGGGCTGGGACGTGAACGGGGGCGTGTGGGCCGCGATGAACGGCCTGCTGGTCTGGGGGCTGTCGCGAACCGACCCCGAGGCGGCCTGGGCCGAACTCGTCGCCAACTCGATGGTGCGACACGCCGAGACGCACCCGGACCTCTGGTACGGCATCTGGTCGGGACCCGACGCGTACAACGCGGCCTACACCGACCGCCCGGGCGAGACGTTCTACCACGTGGCGACCCCCATGACGGACTACCCGGTCCAGAACTCGAACCGGCACGCGCTGCCGTTGCTCGACGCGGTGAAGCTCGCCGGGTTCGAGAGCACGCCGGCCGGGGTGGTCCTCGATCCGCGCATGGCCCCCGGGCCGTTCTCGCTGCGCACGCCGCTGTTCGGCATCGACGATCGCGCGACCGACCCGGCCCTGATCTCGGGTCACATCGATTTCCGCGCGGCGGGCGAGGTGCGTGTGCGGGTGCCCGAGGCGTGGACGCAGGCCGGCGTTTCGCTCCGCGTGAACGGCGCGGACGCGCCCGCCACCGTGGAGGGCGGTTTCGCGGTCTTCTCGGTGCCCGCCGGTCGGGTGACGTTCGAGGTGCGCGAGACGCAGCCCTGAGCCCGCGGCGCCATTGCGTTGCCCCGGGCTGCCCGGCAGAGTGCGCGCCATGCAGCACCTGAACGGTCAGATCGCCCTCGTCACCGGCGCCACCGCCGGCATCGGCCTCGTCACTGCCCGCCGCCTCGCCGAGCACGGCGCCGAGGTCTGCCTCGTCGGCCGCGACGCCGGCCGGCTCTCCGCCGCCGAGGAGACCATCCGGCGGGCGGTGACCGGCGCCCGCGTGTTTTCGCTGCGCGCCGACCTCTCGCTCATCGCCGAGCAGCGCCGCGTCGCCGCCGAGTTCCTGGCCGCCCGGCCGCGCCTCGACGTCCTCGTCAACAACGCCGGCGCCATTTTCGCGTCGCGCGAGGAGACGGCCGACGGCCTCGAGCGCACGTTCGCGCTCAACCACCTGAGCTACTTCACGGTCACCAACGCGCTCATGCCCGCGCTGCGCGCCGCGCCCCGGGCCCGGATCGTCAGCGTCGCGAGCGCGGCGCACCGGCAGGCGCGGCTCGACTTCGACGACTTGCAGAGCCGGCGCGGCTACGTGCACATGCGCGTCTACGGGACGTCGAAGCTCATGAACATCCTGTTCACGCGCGCGCTCGCCCGGCGGCTGACCGCGGGCGCGACCGCCGGCACGGGCGGCATCACGGCCAACTGCCTGCACCCGGGGTTCGTCGCCACGAACTTCGCGGACAACAACGGCGGCTTCCTCAAGGCGCTCGTCGGCGTCGGCAAGACGCTGTTCGCGATCAACGAAGAACGCGGCGCGGACACGTCGGTCTTCCTCGCCACGGATCCGTCCGTCGCGGAGGTCACGGGGGAGTACTTCGCGAAGTGCCGACCGGCCGGCCGCACCTCGGCGGCGCGGGACGATGCGGCGGCGGACCGCCTCTGGGCAGAGAGCGAGCGCCTCGTCGGACCCATCGACGGCGGTCTGTGATGCAGGCGCCGCCGACCCCCCCGGACGCGGGTCTGGACCTCGTCTTCGACGACTCCCCGTTGGTCGGTGATCCGGTGTTCGTGCGGCACCGCGTGCGCGTGCCGACGCTGGTCGTTCCGTCGTTGCCCGAGCCGGTGCGCGCGATCGCGTGCCGAAACTGGGAGGACCGCACGCGCGCCGAGTACATCGGCGTGATGGTCGCGCGCCGGTTTCACGGCCTCCTGGTCGACCTCAACGCGCCCAACGACGTGCAGGAACTGGCCGTCGCCATCCTGCTGCACGAGCAGCGGCACGTCTCGCTCTGCCTCGCCGCGGCGCGCGCGCTCGGCTCCCCGGGGGAGATCGCCTTCGAGCTCGCCGAGCTACAGCAGCCGCGCTCGGCGCAGGGGGCCGCCACGGACGCGCTCGAAATGATCGCGGCGACGTTCGCCTTGGGCGAGGTCACGGCGCTCGGCCTGATTCGCGCGGCGCTCCGCGACGTGCCTCGCAGCGGGTTTCGGGAGATCCTCTCCGCCATCGCTCGGGACGAGGTCCTGCACGCGCGCATCGGCCCCGCGCTGCTCGCCGCGGCGCGACGGGGCGAGACGGCGGCGTGGTTGCCCTGGCCGGGCGACGCGGCCGTCCGCGATCTCGTCGCGCGGCATCGCACCGCGCTGGCGCAACGGGCCGTCGTCGAGCCGGAGGACGCCCTGGCGGCGCGCGACCCGGCCGTGGCCGCCGGGCTCGCGACGGTGGGCATTCCGGCGGGGGACGCCTTCCGGGCGGCCTATCTGCAAGCGCTGACGCACGACGTCGCGCGCACGTGGCGGCGGTTCGGGCTTCACGACCTGCTCTGACCACGACGGGCGCGGACGCGGGATCTTGGCAAGCCGCGCGCACTGTCCGATCATGGGTCCGAAAGGTCGGCCAACCGATGCGTGTCCCCGATCTGCACAGGTCCTCGACCGCCCGACGCCTCTGCGGGCTGCTCCTCGCGGGGGGGCTCGGCCCGAGTGCGTGTGCGGCCGTCGACGAAGGCGCGGACGCGCCCCCCCGCTCCGACGCGAGCGCGATCGGGCGCGACGCCGCTCTCCCGTGCAGCACCCCCGTCGAGTGCGGCGACGACAACCCGTGCACCGACGATCAGTGCGTCGAGGGCTACTGCGCCAACGTCCCGGTCGAGGCCGGCGCACCCTGCCGCGACAACGATCTGTGCAACGGCGAGGAGACCTGCGACGCCGTCGGGGTGTGCCGGGCGGGGGTCGCCGTCGCCTGCACCTCGAGCGGGCCGTGCGTCTCGTCGGCGTGCGATGCCGAGACCGGGCGCTGCGCCGAGTCGCCGATCGAGGGGTGCTGCGAGCGCGACGCGGACTGCGCCGTTCGTGGGGGACCCCCGTGCGAAGCCCACCGCTGCGTCCGCGAGACGCACCAGTGCGAGGCGGTCGCCATCCCGGGGTGTTGCACGGTCGACGCCGACTGCGCGGCGGGCGCGTGCGAGACGGCGAGCTGCGATCCGGAGAAGGGCGTTTGCACCCGGCGCCGCACCCCGGGGTGCTGCACGGACGATGCCGACTGCCCCGGGGATACGTGCGCCCTCGCCCGCTGCGATGTCGCCGCGAGCGCCTGCGCCACGGAGCCCGTGGCGGACTGCTGCCTGCACGACGGGGACTGCCCGAGTGAAGCGTGCGAGCGGGCGGTCTGTGACGCCGCCACGAATCGATGCGCGTCCGTGCCCGTCGAGGGCTGCTGCGGGGACGCCGCCGACTGTGCGGAAGACCAGCGCTGCGACCCGGACGCCCGCCTCTGCGTGGCCATGCCCGCCGAGTGTTGCACCGTGGACGCCGAGTGCGGCGTCCCGGTCGGGTGTTTCGTGCCGCGCTGCGCCGGCCCCGAGGCCTGCTGTGTCCTCGAAGCGGTGCCGGGCTGCTGCACGATCGACGCGGACTGTGGCGCGGGCCTGCGCTGCGATCCGGAGACGTCGACGTGCGCACCGACGCCCGTCGAGTTCGCCGCGACGCAGTTCCCCGTCCGGCCGTTCACCGTCTGTGCGGACGCGCCCCTGCCCCTGCTGTTCGGGCGGGTCTTCGTCGCCGGCCGGACGCCGGGCGAGGGACAGGGCCCGGGCATCGACGCCGAGGTCGGGGTCGGCCCGCCGGGCGTCTCGCCCGACGATGCGCGCTGGCAGTTCTCGGCGGCCGTCTACAACGGAGACCTCGCCAACGGTTTCGGGCAGCTCAACGACGACGAGTACCTCGGCGGTCTGACGGCGCCCGCCGCCGGCGACTACGAGCTGGCGTGGCGCTTCCGGGTGAACGGCGGACCCTGGGTCTACGGCGACCTCGTCCCGGCCGGCAGCACGGACGGCTACACGTCGGCGAGCGCGCTGCACTTCAGCGCCGAGGACTGCGCGCGGCTCCCCGTCGGGTACGCCGGGTTTCAGCACCCGCTCGAGCCCGTTTCGGTCTGCGGTGATGCGGCGAGTCCCCCGATCTTCGGGCGGGTCTACGTGGCCGGCCGCACGCCCGGCGAAGGGCAGGGGACGGACGTCGTCGCGCACCTCGGGTACGGGCCCGCCGGCACCACCCCGACGGGCCCCGATGCGGTCGCGTGGCGGTGGGTCGAGGCGAGCTACAACGCCGACCTCCGCAACGACTTCGGCGAGCTGAGCGACGACGAGTACCGGGCCGTTCTCGAAGGTCCCCTCGCCGCCGGCGACTACGCGCTCGCCTGGCGGTTCTCGACCCCGGGCGGCGAGCCGGTCTACGGCGACCTGCCCCCCGGCGGCTCGCTCGACGGGTTCTCGCCCGAGACGAGCCTGCGCCTCACGGTCGCCGAAGCCTGCGCGCCCTGACCGCAAACGCCTGGTCGCTGCGCGCACTCACCGCCAGGGCAGATGGTCGAGGTCGACGTTGCCGCCGCTCAGGATGATGCCGAGCCGCCGGATCTCCGGGCGGGCCGCCCGGAACGCTTCGCCGAGCGCGGCGGCAACGGGCACCGCGGAGCTCGGTTCGATGACGAGTTTCGTCCGCTCCCAGAAGCGCTTGGTCGTGTCGATGATCGCCGCCTCGTCGACGGTGTAGATGGCGTCGACGGCATCCCGCACGACGGGCCACGTCAGGGCGCCGAGCGTGGTCATCAGGCCGTCGGCGACCGTCTTGGGCGGGGCCTGGTCCTGCCGCACGCCGGTGGCCTTGCCCCGCGCCGCGTCGTCCGCCGCGGCCGGCTCCGCCCCATAGACGGCGATGCCGGGCCTGAACCCGCGCGCGGCGATGGCGACCCCGGAGATCAGCCCGCCCCCACCGACCGGCGCCATCACGGCGTCGAGGTCGGGGACCTCCTCGAGCAATTCGAGCGCCGCCGTCCCCTGTCCGGCCATCACGTCCGGGTGGTCGTACGGGGGGATGAGCGTCGCGCCGGTTTCGGCGCAGATCCGGGCGGCCGTCGCCTCGCGATCGGCCAGCGTCGGTTCGCAGAGAATGATCTGCCCGCCGTATCCGGCGACGGCGTTGCGCTTCACCGCGGGGGCCGTCCGCGGCATCACGATGAAGGCCGGTATGCCGCGCTCGCGGGCGGCGAGGGCGAGGGCCTGCGCGTGATTGCCGCTCGAGTGCGTGACGACGCCCCGGGCGGCCCGTGTCGCGTCGAGGCGCGCGACTGCATTGGAGGCCCCGCGGAACTTGAAGGCGCCGACGCGCTGCAGGTTCTCGCACTTGAAGAAGAGGCGGCGCCCGGCGAGCGTGTCGAACGTCTGCGACGTGACGACCGGCGTGCGGTGGACCCGGCCACGGATGCGCTCCGCCGCAGTGAGGACGTCTTCGTAGGCGATGGCGAAGGGACCGGCCATGGGTCAGCTCGCCTTCCGGGCGGGCCGCGCGACCTTCGGGGTCGTCGCTTTCATCCGCAGACGGAAGATCTGCCCGTCGAGCCGCACGCTCTGAAGCCCGAGCCTCCAATCGGCGCCGCCGACCTCGATCTTCGTCTGCGTGGTGATGGACTTCGTGAAGTCGAACAAGCCCTCGGTGATGCCCGTGAGCTGCACGGCGAGCTGCAGCAGCGGGGGACCCGAGAGCTTCTCGATGCGCGACTGCGTGACCCCGACCTGGAGTTTGCCCTTCTCCCAGGCGACCTCGGGCTGGGCGCCGGCGAGTGCGTGCAGGCAGAGGCCGGGGGTGTCCAGGCTCCAGAGGTTGACCTTCAGCGGGCGCTCGCCCGGCTCCCAGGCGGCGCCGACCTGATAGCGCCCCTCGGACGACGCCACGCCCTTGTCGGTGTACCGGGCGGGCAGCTTGCCCTTGACGAGGCCCCAGTTGGCCAGGGCCATCACCGCCGAGGTCGCGACGGCGATCTCCACCTGCTCCGACTCCGCGGGCGTTTGACCGCGGCTGATCTCGTTCATCGCGCGGGTCAGCTCGGCGTCGTCGTCCGGCAGCCCGCGCTCGATGGGCAGATCGAGGCGCGCGTCGAGGCGCAGAAACCCGTCCGCCCCGCCGATGCTCGTCAGGGCCAGCCCGGCGAGGGGCACGTCGGGGAAGTCGATGGAGAAGCTGGCGATCTCACCGACGCCGGCGAGGACCTCGCGCCGCAGGAGGTCATAGGCCTGCTCGCCGAGGTACTCCACCGCTCGGCGCGCGATGCGGGCGACGTCCGCGCGCGAGACGAGGAGCCGGGCCGGCCCCGGCAGAGCGTCGAAGAGGCTGTCCGTCAGGGCGTCCGTCGCGTTCGCGTCGAGGCGCGGTTTGACCGTCTCGAAGAGGTCGGCGCGGATGGAGAAGCGCATCTTGCCGCGCGCCCGGTCGTAGGTGACCGGGGCCTTCGCGGCGAGCGCCATGCCGAACAGCGCCCGGCGACCGTGTTTGACGTCGAATTCGAGGGCGATGCGGGCGGCGTCGCCCTTGTCGAGCGCGAGCGCGACTTTGCGCGGCACAATCCCGAGTTCGGTCGGCAGGTAGCGCCCGAGATCGCCGAGCCCGGGCAGGTCGAAGCGGGCGGGGGCGAGCTGGTCGAACGCGGCGTCGGCCGCCCGGGTGAGCGTCCGCATGGGCAGCGCCAGCCGGACGTGTGACGCCGGTGACCGGGGCGGGCCGCTGGTGGCCTGCGTCATGAACGCATCGCGCTCGGCTTGCAGCGTCTGGCACTGGGGCCCGCAGGCCGTCAGCGTGGCGAACAGCAGGGTCGCCGCGAGCGCGCGGAGCGCTGAGGGATCGAACGGCATGCGCATGAGGGGGTCCTTTCGGGGGGCCGGGCACGGGCGGCCGCCGGATTGTGAGTCGCCGGGCCGCGTCGCGAAATTGAAAAAAGAGGGCAAGCCCGCGTCGAGTACCCCGTCCTTGAGAGCATCAGTTCGCTCCGAAAGGCCGCCCACGATGGGTCTCGCGTCCTCACACGCGTCGGCCGTCCCTTGCTCGTCCTGGGACGCCGCGTCCGTCACTTCGACGCCGCTGCCGCCGGCGGTCGCCGGTTGGGCGATGACGCCGGTCCCGACCGCTGGACTCGGCTTCGACGCGCCCCCGAACTCGACCCGCTATCGGGCCTTGCGGGTGCTCGGCCGCGGCGGCTCCGCCACCGTCTGGCGCGTGCACGACCTCCTTCTCGCGCGGGACGTCGCGATGAAAGTGCTGCACGACGGGCCGTGCGCCGACGGCATCGACGACACCGACGGGGGCGCGGAAGCGCGCTTGCTGGGGGAGGCTCGCCTGACGGGCGCGCTCAGCGGTCCGGGGGTGGTCGCCGTGCACGACGCCGGGCGCCTGCCGGACGGCCGATGTTATTTCACGATGCAGTGTGTCGACGGACCGACGCTCGCGGACGCCATCGACGCCCGGGTGGCTGGCGCGCTCGATGCGCTCGGGACGCGGACGCTGGTCGCCGTCCTGGCGGGCATCGCCCGGACGCTCTCCGGCGTGCATGCCCGGGGCCTCGCCCATCGCGACGTGAAGCCCGCCAACATCCTGATCGGGCCCGCCGGCGAGGCATACCTGGCAGACTGGGGGCTCGGTGGCCCCAGCGTGCCGCGCAGTCGCGGGACCGAGTCCGCCGGCGACGAGGGGCTGAGCGGGACGTTGCACTACATGGCGCCGGAGCAGCTCGAGGGCGACGGCCGGCACCAGGGGCCGGTGTCCGACGTCTACAGCCTCGGTGTCTGTCTCTTCGAGGTCCTCACGGGCCAGACCCCCCATCAGGGGCCGTCGGCGCTCGGCCTCATCTTCCAGATCCGGACGGTCGATGCCCCGGATCCGCGCGCCGTTACGCGAGGCGCGGACATTCCGGCGGCGCTCGCGGCGCTCTGCATGCAGGCGCTCGCTCGGGATCCGGCGCGGCGCTATGTGACCGCCGGCTCCTTTGCCTCTCGCCTCGAACGGTGGCTCGCCGGGGAGTGAGGGGCGAGCGGGCACGCCAAGCCGCTTCCGTCGTCCCCGCCCCCGGGGTACGGTCGTCGGTCATGCGTCGGAGCATGTGTCGCCGGCGCCGCCCGGAGGTCCGCCCTGCCACCGCGTCGCCTGCGCTTCGCCGTCCATGCGCTGCCGACACTGCTCTGCGTGTCGAACTGCGCCCCCCCGCCGGCACCGAAGGCATCGCTCGACGCGACGCACGCGACCCATGCGACGATCACGGCGGCGGGAGCGGCAGCGGCGGAATCCACGGCGCTCACGCTCGAGCCGGTCGATTGGCGCTTTCTCGCGTCGGCGCCCACGGGTCCCGTGCCCGTTTTCGACACGGACAAGCCCCTGCATCTGACGGGGGCGGCGGGGCGGCCTGCCGCGACCGTGCCTCCCGACACCCGCTTCGAGCTCGAGGTAGGCGGCGTGGCCGTGCCCCTGCGCGCCCGGGTTCGCGGCCCGCACGTCGCCTTGACGTTCGACCGGAGTGCCCCGGCGGGCCTCGGGACGCTCACGGTCCGGCCACCGGGGGCACCCGGAACTCGTTGGACGGTGGCGCTGCGGCCGGCCCAGGATCCGCGGACCGAGGTCGCGTCTGCCCTGGCCGCCTGCCGCGCGGGTCGCGTGGAGACGGGCCTGGCGTCGCTGGGTCGACTCGTCGACGCCGAGGCGGCCGGCGAGGTCCACTGGCTGTTGGTGGAGCAGGCCCGCTGCCTGCAAGGGGCCGGACGCCTCGACGCGGCGCTGGCGACCTGGTCGCGCGCGGCCGAGGGGGCGGCGAACGCCGGGCTCGAAACGGAGCGGACGCGGCGGCTGCGTGCGGCGGCCTTCGTGGCCATCCAGGCCCGCCGATTCGGCGAGGCCCGCGTCCTGCTCGATCGCGCCGACGCGCTGGAGACACCCGGCCAGGGGCCGGCGGCGTGGTCCAATCGCGCCGGCGCGGCGCGCTCGCTCTACTATCGGGGCCTCCTGGAGGGGGAGCTCGGCAACCTGCGGGGCGCCGTGGAGGCGACGCGCGCCGCCGTGGAGGCATTTCAGGCACTCGGGCTCTTCGCCGACGCGGCGCGGGCCCGGGAGTGGCTCGTCTATCAGCACCAGCGCGCGGGCAGTGATCGCGAAGCCCTCGCGTTGCTCTCGACGATCGAACGGGAGGACCTCCCCGGCATGCGGCCCGCGGACCGCGCGCGGTTTCTCCACAATCG
The DNA here is from genome assembly GCA_023150895.1 of Myxococcota bacterium. Lineage (GTDB taxonomy): Bacteria > Myxococcota_A > Bradymonadia > UBA7976 > UBA1532 > CAINDO01. The sequence goes on from JAKLJY010000162.1 coordinate 11,162, forward strand.
CGCCTGGTTCCACGCCGCGGCGATGGAGCGCGGTTTCGGCCCGCGGGATCCGGTGGCGATTCGCGCGGCGTTCGAGGAGGCGCGGACGCTGTTTCTGGCGCTCGGGCAAGCGGCGGACGTCGCCGAGGCCGACGTCAATCTGGCCTTCATGGATCTGCGGGCCGGCAAGCCGGCGGCGGCCCGGCAGCGCCTGGTGATGCTCGACCGCCTCCCGGGGGGCAAGGCGGCCTACAGCGCCGACTTTCGCCGCCTGCTCTCCGCCGAGATCGACCTCGCCTTCGGGCACGCGGAGGCCGCGCGCCGGGCTTTCGAGGCCGCCGCGCGTCGGGCGCTCGAGGAGGCGGCCGGACAGGACTCCGAGGAGCGCTGGCGGGCGTTGCACGGCCTGGGGCGGGCCCTCGAACGCCTGCGGCGCCCGGACCGGGCGTCGGCGGCCTATCGCGAGGCGCTGTCGGCCCTCGAGAGCATGGGGCGGCGCACGCTGTTGCGGTCGGGACGGGCCGGCTTCTTCGACGCCCGCTACGCCCTGGTCGAGGACGCCGTGCGCCTCGCGCTCGCCCGGGGGGACCTCGCCCGCGCCCTGGAGATCGTCCTGCGCAGTCAGGCGCGGTTGCTCCAGGACCTCGAGGCGTCGGTGCGCCCCGCCCGTCTGACGCCCGCGGCGCGCCGCACCTGGGACGCCCGCGTCGAGGCCTGGGCCCGTGCTCGGCAGGCGTTCGAAGACGGGCGTGCCGGGGGCGACCTTCTGCCGCGCCGCGCCCTGGAGGCCTGGCGCGCGGACCGGGAGCGCGCTCGCGTGGCGTTGGCGGCCGCCTACGATGCGGCGTGGGCCGTGCTCGACGAGGCCGCCCCACCGGCGACGGTCGGCGCGTCGGATGCCGCCGCACTGGTCGCGCGGCTCGGCGCCGAGGCCGTCCTCCTGAACTACTTTCGACTCGACGGCGCGGTGCACGCCCTTCAGGTCGATGCGCGGGGCCTGCGCGTCTTTCGTCCGCCCGCGGACGATCTGCTGGCGGGGGCCACGCTCCCGACGGGCGTTCGTGCGATCTACATCGTGCCCGGGGAGGTCTCGGCGGCCCGCGCCCTGCCCGTCACCGGGCGGGTCGGCGATCGCCCGCTCGCGTCGATCGCCGCCGTGTCGATTCTCCCGCACGCCGGGTTGCTCACCGTCGAGCGGCCGTCGACACGGGACGGCCCCGTCGTGATCGTCGCGGACCCCTCGGTCGACCTGCCCGTCGCGCGACGTGAGGCCGAGCGCCTCGGGATCCGATACCCGGCCGCGCTGTCTCTGCTGGGGCGCGAGGCCGGGCGCCAGGCGGTCCTCGACGCGCTGCGGGGCGCCTCGCTCTTCCACTTCGCGGGTCACGGCGTCACCCACCCCGACGACCCGTGGGCCGCCCACCTGGCCCTGGCGGGCGAGCAGACGCTCTCGCTCGAGGACGTCTTGATCGCGGCGGCGCCCGTCCCCCTCGTCGTCCTGAGCGGCTGTGAAACGGGGGCGTCGATTCCGGTGGGGGTGCGCGACGGGGTGGGGCTCGCCGAGGCGTTCCTCGCCGCAGGCGCGCGAACGGTGCTGGCGACGGAGCGCGTCGTCGGCGATGCGGAGGCCGGTGCGTTCGTCGGTCGTTTCCATGCGGCCGGGGCGGCCCGCGCGCCGGGTGAGGCGTGGCAGGTCGCGACCCTCGCCGATCCCGGGGGGGCGACGGCCTTTCGCCTCTTCGGGACGCTCGACGGCCCCTGACGGCGGGCGTCGGCGGCCGATTGCGCCGGAAAAAAAGGCGAACGAGGTGCCGACAGTACGTCCGTGCAGTGGGTCGCCGACATTTACAGGCCTGCCGGGCTGCGGTATGGCCCCTGCGCGGAGAGTTCGCTTGACACCCCGAGATCTCGATCCCAATCCCACCCGCCCCGGCCTCGAAGACGCGGACCTCGACGTGCTCCTGCGTCGATTGCCGGGGGCGGGCGCGACCGAGCCCGACCTGGGGGACGACACGGCGCACGTCGACGACCGCGAGCTGCTCGCGCTCTCTGCCGGTCGGTTGTCCGACGTCGAGGCGGCGCAGGTCGAGGTGCACCTCGGTCGCTGCGCAGCCTGCCGTGCGTTGCTCGTCGAGCTGGCCGCGCCCGTGTCGCCCTCGCTGTCGGCCGCCGCCGAGCGGACCGCGCTCGACGCCGCCCGCCGCGCGCCGCGACCCGCCGCGCGCCTCGGACGGTGGGCGGTGGTCACCGGCATGCTGGCGGCGGCCGGGCTCGCGCTGGCCATCGGCGTGGGGCGGACGCCCGACGGCGTCTCTCACCCCGATTTCGACTGGACGCGGGAGTACACGTCGGAGGCGGTGGTCGGCGGGACGCGGGGCGCCCGCAGCCCGACGACCGTGGAGAGCCTGCGGGTTCAACCGCGCAGCGACATTTCGTGGACGTTGCGGGCGGAGGGGGCCGACAAGGCACCCGCCGTCGGCGTGTATGTCGGACGACCGGGCGGGCGGCTTCAGATCGTCCGCGAAGCGAACGTCGTGCGCGCCCCCGGCGGCACGATTCGCGTTCAGGCGTCGGGTCGCGCGCTCGGCGGGTCCGACTTCGGCCAGATCATCTGGGTGGTCGCGCTCACGGCCGCCCCCGTGGACCTGTCGGACCGACCGGCCGAGGCCCCCGGCTCGGCCATCGAGCCCGGCGTCGGCGTCGTCTTCACGAAGACGCTGACCTACGAACCGGAGGACGCTCCCTGAGGTGATGCTGCACGGCCTGCTCGGACTCTCGTTCTTCCTCGGCGCGCTCCCCGTGCCGAGCGCCCCGGTGCCCGAGGCCGACGCCGAGCGTGCGCTCCTCGATCAAGTCATCCGCGGTCAGCCGGCGGCGGTGCGTCTCGTCGCCCGCCGATTGCTGCCGGTGATTCAGGGCCGGGTCCGCCGCGCCCTGCGTCGCCTGACGCCCGCGCACCTCGACGATGCGGACGACGTCGTGCAGAAGATCTGGGTGGTGCTGCTCAAGGACGACGGGCGGCAGCTCAAGGCCTACGACGCGGCGCGAGGTCTCTCGCTGGAAGCCTACGTGGGCATGATCGCCGAGCGCGAGGTGCGCAATCACATCCAGCACGAGTCGGCGTCGACCCGACGCCCGGAGGCCGGGCACCTCAGTCTCGACGAGGTGAGCGACGTGCCCGCCGCGCGGCCCGATCCCGAGGCCCTGGTCCTGTCGGCGGACCTCGCCGCCCGGCTCGACGCGCACCTGATGGACGCGCTCGGACCCAAGGGGCAGGCGGTCCTGAGGCTCGTCTACGGGGACGCCTGCCCGCCGGAGCAGGCGGCCCGGCTGCTCGGCTGCAACCTGCAGGTGGTCTACAACTGGCAGCACCGCATCCGGACGCTCGCGCGGGCCTTCGTCGGGGCCAGCGACGGGGCGGGCGACCTCAGTCCACGGTGATGGGGCGCCCGGGACCGGGGGCGCCGCGCACGTCGACGGCAAACATGACGTAGGGACCCGGGGGCAGCGCCGCGACATCCTCGGGCGGCAGGAGGCGCACCCGGTCGGCGCCGAGGGGGGTGACCTGCAGCTCGACGACGCGCGCGTCGGTGTCGCGGCCACCCGTCACGGCGCCGCGCCGGGCGACGACGACGCGCTCGACGGGCAGCGGCGCCGAGACGACGACGTCGAACGGCGCCCCGGGCTCGATGACGGCGGGGGCCTCCGTGACGAGCGCGCGCGGACCGACCGAGGCGTCCAGATACCAGGGCTGGTACCGCTCGAGCCCGCCCTCCGCCGAGCCGACGAGCACCTCGCCGGACGCCAGCAGCAGCGCCCACGCCGCGGTCTCGTGGCCGTGGTTCAGGGGACCGCCCCCGCGCAGCGACCCGTCGGGCGCGAGCCGTTCCGCCTCCGCGGGGCCGTCCGAGCCCCCCAAGATGAGGACCTCCCGCGTCGGCAGCACCACCGCCGCCGCACCACGCCGCGCCGTGTTCAGGACCGGGCCGGGTGCCCAGGCCGCCAGCGATGGGTCGAAGCGCCACGTCGCGCCCGTCGGCGGGCCGCCGCCGCCGAGCGCCCAAACCGGCGCCGAGGGGCCGGGGCCCGAGACAAACGTCACCCCCGGGCTCGGCCCGGCCGGGGGGTCGATGAACGTGTAGTCGAGTCGCACGGGATCCGCGCGCAGCCCGGCGCCTTCGGGTCCGAACATCAGGAGCGCGCCGTCCGGTCCGACGACCCCCCACAGCCCGGGGACGAGGGTCTCGCGCGGGGCGGGAAACGGGGCTGCCCAGGCGTCGAAGGTCGGATCGAAGAGATCCACGCGCCAGGCCGGGGCGTCGTCGGGGAGTACGGAGAGGCCACCCGCGACGGCCACGTACCCGCCCGGCACCACGAGCGCGAGCGCGTGGGCGCGCGGTCCGCCGGGCAGCGGAGGGGCGGCGACGAACGCGCCCGCGTCGGCCTGCCAGATCTGCGCGGCCTCCGAGCCCCCGCGGACGGCGGGCCCCTCCGGGGGCACGAAGAGCGGCCCGAGTCCGCCCACGGCAAAGAGACGCCCATCGGGCAGCTGGGCGAGCGCTGCGCCCGCCAGGGGCGCCACCGCCGGGGCGGGGGCCAGCTCGCCGGACTCGGGGCGCAACGTGAAGGCCCAGGGCGCGACGGCGTCGGGCACGTCGAGCCCCAGCACGACGCGACCGTCGCCCGTCAGCGCCGCCGTCCCGAGGCCCGGGGGCAGGGCCGGCAGCGCCACGGAGCGCCCCTGGCCCGTCGGCCGGGCTCGGACCGCCGGTCCCGGCGCGCCCACGCGGCCGTGCGCGTCCTCGGCGCGCAGTGCGTATTCGAGCGTCACACCATCGGCGCGACCTTCATCGACGAGACCGATGATCGCGTCGGCGTCCTCGGCCTCGGGCGCGCCCGCGGGCCGGACGGCGAGCGTCGACTGCTCCGGGTCCCCTTCGGCCCGGCGGACGAGGTGCCACGCGCGGACCTCGGCCTGCCATGCGGGCCAGCGAACGTAGACCCGCCCATCCCCCGCGAAGACCTCGGGGGCGACCGCGGGGGTCGGGGCGAGCGCGTCGACGGTGAAGGCGACCGGCGCCGGGTCGGGCTCGGCGTTGCCGAGCGCGTCGCTGACCACGACCTCGAAGGCGTGTTCACCCTCGCTCAGGCCCACGAGGCGAACGGGCGGCTCGCACGGGGCGAAAGGACCGTCGTCGAGGCGACACTCGTAGAACGCCGAGGGCTCCGGCGCCGCCGTCGTGAAGTCGAAAAGCACGTCGGCCTCGAGGCTGACGGCCGGCGGCGTCTGCGTGAAGCGCAGCCGTGGCGCGGTGGTGTCGACGCGCCACTCGACGCTGCGCGGCGGGTCTTCCGTGTTGCCCGCGGCATCCCGCGCGCGGACGTGAAAGCGGTGCAGTCCGTCATCGAGGCCGCGCAGCGCCACCGGCGGACGGCATGGGGCAAACGGCGCCTCGTCCAGGCTGCACTCGAGCGCCGCGCCGGCCTCGGTCTCGAAGTCGAACCGGGCCGCGGTCTCGCGGGTCTCGGGCGGCGGCGTCTCCCAAAACAGGGTCAGGGGCGGTGTCCGGTCGATCGCAAAGTCGAGCCGGGCCGGTTGGGGCGTCGTGTTGCCGAGATCGTCCCGGGCGGTCAACTCGACGACGTGAGCGCCCTCGCCCGGTACCTCGACGACGAACGGGGAGGCGCACGGCGCGGGCGGCGCGTCGTCGAGGGCACACAGGACCTCCACGGGGGCCGCCTCGGGCGCGTCTTCGGCCTCGAACCGCACCTCGACGGCGGGCGCCGACGACAGGGCGGGTGGCCCGGAGACGATCGTCAGCGTCGGCGGGGTGCGGTCGACGAGCCAGGCGAGGGTGGCCGGCGTGGGATCGGCGTGTCCGGCGCCGTCATGGGCGATGAGCGAGAAGACGTGGCGACCCTCGGCGAGGTCCTCGACGTCGAATGGGCTGGCACAAGCCATCGCTTCTTCGTCCGGCGCATCGAGCGCGCAGCGGAACCGGGCATCGTCCGGGCCGAAGGTGAATCGCGCGGAGGTCTCCGTGGTGCGCGCGGGCGGACCCGTGCGGATCTCGCCGTCCGGCGGGGTGACCCGCACCTCGAAGGCCGTCGTCGCCGGCGTCTCGTCCACGTGCCCGAGGGCGTCGACCGCGGCAACGCTGAACGCGTGCAGGCCTTCGCTCAGGCCCGCGAGACCGACCGGACTCGTACACGGGGCCGGCTCGGCGCCGTCGAGTGCGCACCGGAAACCGATCGCGTCGGCATTCGGTGACGTGAAGCCGATCTCCGCCTCGGTCGACCGATGGAGCGCCGGCGGGGCCGCGGTGATCGACGTCTCCGGCGCCGTCCGGTCGATTTCGAACCGGACTTCGAGGGGGGTGGGATCCGCGTTGGCAGCCCGATCGACGCCCGTGATCACGAGACCTGTGAAGCCCTCGGGCAGATCGTCGACAAGGACGGGCGAGGTGCACGGCCGGCGGCCGCCCCCGTCGCGCGTACAGAACATCGACCCGGGCTCGTCGATCTCGAAGACGACCGCCACCCGCGCAGCATCGAGGCGGGCCGGCACCGGCTCGATCAGCCGGACGTCCGGGGCGGTCACGTCGACGGTGAAGGTCAGGCTGTCCCCGACGGGATCGCGGACGCCGTAGGGGGTGATCGCCACGGCGCGAAAGGTGTGCGGCCCCTCGGCCAGATCCGAGAGCACGGGCCGGGGCGGGCAGGGCGCGAGCGGTGCGTCGTCGAGCGCACAGTCGAAGTGGCTGAAGGCGACGCTCGCCGTCAACGCCAGCGCGTGGCGGCGCTGGTTCGTGTGGGCCGGGGGATCCCCCTCGATGAAGGTGCGCGGGACTTCGTCCTGGGCGTGCCCGACGTCGGGGCGGCTCGGCCGGCCTGCGGCGTCGGGTGCCGCGACGGCGCCGTCGTTCCCGGGGGACCCGGCGTCGGCACCCGAATGCCCGCCGGAGACGGGCGCGGGGGTGTCATCACAGGCCACTGCGACGAGCGCCGAGAGGGCGAACGCGCGGCCGGGAGACCACGGGCGAGACGGTTGGATGGGCATCGTGCGCCGAGTGTCGCACGAAGCGGGGGCCGCGTGCAGCGGCTCTGGTCGACGGCGTGGCCGGACCGCCGGGACGGGGTCCGCCCGGGCGACGGCGGCGTCGGCGACGGC
>JAKLJY010000163.1 GCA_023150895.1 Myxococcota bacterium
GGGCGCCCGTGAAGGCCCGAAGGTGGTTGCCCGACGCCCCGCGCAGCCGGTCGTAAACCGCCGCGACGTCGGCGGGGGGGGCATCGGCGAGGGCGACGTCGAGATCCTGAATGTCCGTCTCTTCGATCAGCGCACCCACCGTCAACGCGGCGGTCAGGCTGGCGCTGCCGTCTGCCACGAGACGGTCGTGCAGGGCCTGCAGATCGGCATCGGCGAAGCGCCCGGCGACGTCCTCGGCGATGGGGTCGTCGACCCCGTACGCGGCGATGACCCGCCCGAGGGCGTCCATGTGACGCTGTTCGCTCCCCGCGATGTGCACGAAGGTCGGGTGCTCGAACGCGCGCCCCAGCGCCCCGTACACGTCGCGCGCGAGCTTCTCTTCTTCCCGCATGAAGCGCAGCGTGCGGACCGCTTCTTCGTCGAGCGTCCCGGTGCCGAGCGCCGGGGCGGCGGCCTGCGCGGCCTGTGAGGTCGCCCGTCCGGACTGCGCCGAGCCCGGCCCGGAGACCGTGCCGCAGGCGGCGAGCGCCAGAACGAAGGGGAACGAGAGCGCGGTGAGCGTGAGGGGATGCATGGCGACCTCCGAGTGGGTGCGTCCGGGTGAAGAGCGTGGACGTCGGGACCCATTCATTCGGTGGAACCGTCGAGCCTCGAACTTCCTGCGCTCGGTCGTCTTCGAGTCAGGGCTCGCCCGGGGGGGCGCAGGGCGTCGCCGCACCGTGACCGGTGCCGCCGAGTCCGGGGAAGAGCGCATCGCCCAGGTATGCGTGAAGCCTCTCTCGCTCGGCGGGCGCCAGGGTCGCGCCGAGCGCGGCCAGGTATCGGACGACCCCCTGCTGAAATGTGACCTGCCGATCGACGAGGCGTGTGCGGGCGGCCTCCGCGGCGACCGCGTCGCCCGCCGCGATCGCGCCGATCATCTCCGCGCGCGCAGCGGCCGCCTCTTCGGCGAACGCGGCACGCTCCGCGACGACGGGCGCGCGGAGGCGCTCGAGCCGTTCACGCCCCGCGGCGTCGAGCCCGAGGCGGTCCGCGAGCCGCGGCGACAGCGGCCCCCCGCCCGGCCGGGCCCGCTCCCCTGAGGCCGACGCGCGTTCCGGCGGGAAGCCGAGGTGGGTGACGACCACTGCCGCGTTGAATGCCAGCGACGCGCCGAGGACGAAACGGAAGACGAGCGGGCTCATTCGTCACCTCCCGGACGGCGGGGTCCACCCTCGGCGCCGATCCCGCCGAACGCCAAGGCCAGCAGTGCGGCATCGCCGGTGTCCTCCATCGGCGAAGCCGGCGGGCGGAGGACGAGCAACCCGAGCAACAGACCCGCGGCAACACCGAGACCACCGGCGATCGCCAGCCCCCAACGTCCCGCCACGGGCAGGCTCGGATGGACCACGGGCGCCCCGGCGGCCCTCGGGAGGCGAGCCTCGAGCGCGTCGAGGACCGCGTCCGGTGGCGGGGGGGGTGGGGGCAGCGCCTGCAGAGCCGCCCGCATCGCCGCAGCGTCTTCGGCGAACGCCACGCAGGCGGCACAGGTGCCGAGGTGCGCGTCGAGCGCGGCCCGTCGCGTCGATGTCAGCGGTCCGGACAGGGCGGCGGAGATCGCAACGACGGCGTCGTCGCAGGTCATGGACGGTGCGGCTGCGTCCCGAAATGCAGGGATGGGGCTCATGGTCTTCTCCATTCGGCGCGGAGTGCACCCAGGGTGGCGCGCAGGCGCTGCCGCGCGCGAACGAGCAACGACTCGACGGCCCCCTCACTCGTCTCGAGCGCCGCTGCAAGCCCTCGCTGATCGAGGCCCTCCACGTCGGCGAGGACGATGGCGAGCCGCTGCCGGGGCGGCAGGTCGGCGAGCGCGCGCTCGATGGCGGCGCCGAGTTCCTTCCCGGCGAGAAGCCGTTCGGGACTCGCCGCCTCCGGCGCCGGGCGCCGTTCGAGCGCGGCATCGTCGTGCCCCCCTTCGCGGAGCCGGTGTTCGGCTCGCTCGAGGTGGTGCAGGCAGCGATTCACGACGACACGATGGAGCCACGTCGTGAACCGGGCCTGGGGGCGAAAGTGGCGCGCCCCGTCGATGAGGCCCTCGAACACGCTCTGCGTGACGTCCCGGGCGGCTTCGCCGTCCCCGAGTGTCCGCCACGCCACGCGGTGCACGAAGGTCGAGTGGCGGTGGTAGAGCACCGCCAGGGCCTGCTTGTCCCCACGGGCGAGCGCCGCGACGAGCAGCTCGTCCGAGGTCGTGGGGAGGTCTGGGCCGGTCATGGGGTCGTACTCGGGTCGAGACTACACCCATGAAACCGCCGAGCGGGCCCGCTCCTGCGGCGGCGCGAGTCGCCCGGCGACGTTTCGCGAAGGTGCGCGCGCCCGAGTCCCGGAACGACGCCCCTTCGGACGAGAAGAAAAAGAAGGCACGGCGGCGATGCAGCGCCCACCGCCGCCGTGCCTCCGGGTCCACCCTTGGACATGACCCGCGCCTACCTTGGCGCGGCTTGCGTACCGTGCGCCTGCGGGCTCAGCCGAGCAGGGACAACGCAACCTGCGGCTGCTGGTTGGCCTGCGCCAAGACCGACACACCCGCCTGCTGGATGATCTGATTCCGGGTGAACTGTGCGGTCTCCGACGCGAAGTCGGCATCGAGGATGCGGCTTCGGGCGGCGGAGAGGTTCTCGCTGGTGGCCGTCAGGTTGTTGATCGTGGACTCGAGCCGGTTCTGGACGGCGCCGAGGGAGGCGCGAATCGAAGAGACCTGCCCGATGGCCACGTCCGCGATGTCGATGGCGAGGTTTGCGCCGTCGCGATCGGTGATGTTGATCGTCGACACCGCATGGGCGCTGTTGACGCCGTAGATGAAGTCGCCGATGCCCGTGCCGAACCCGATGGCCTCGTTGATGTTCGCCGAAGCGTTCGTCACCGTGACCTGGGACTCGGACTGAAGCGTGATCGCGCCGGCGCTGACCTCGGTCAACAGACCCGTCACTCGCTCCGCCTGCGCGGTCGTCGCTTCGACCTCGATGTTGCGGCCGTCTTCCGCCGTCAGGACGAGCTGATTCGCATCGTCGAGCGAGGCGATGACACCCGTCTTGGCCGTGACCGCGTTGATGGCATTGACGAGCGTGTCATCGGCATCCGCTGTCTGCACGATGACACCGGTGATGATCTCACCGTTGATGCGGACGAAGTTCGTCGAGTCGAGCGTACCGCCACCGATGTCCGTATTGTTCGCGTCCTCCGACTTCTCGACGATGGCGCGGACGCCGGTGAACTTCGAGGAGTCGTTGATGGCCGCCGCCTTCGCGATGGCCGAGCCATTGTTGAGCGTCGTCGAGGCCGTGTCGTCGGCGGCGACGGTGCCGCGGATCGACACGCCGTTCACCGCGAGAGTGCCCGCGGCGATGGAGATGCCGGCCGAGACCACCGCCTCGCCCGTGTTCCGCGACTGCCGACCGAGAGAGACCGCGCGCCCGTCGTTGATGTTGACGGTGATGGTCTCGCGCGAGTTCGCGCCGACGTGGAACTTGGAGCCGAGGAAGCTGCCGTCGAGGATCTTGTTGTTGTTGAAGGTCGTCGTATTGCCGATGCGATCCATCTCGGCGATGAGCTGGTCGACCTCGGCCTGGAGCGACTCACGGTCGGAGGTGCTGTTGGTGTCGTTGGCCGACTGAACCGACAGCTCGCGGATGCGCTGCAGGATGTTCTGCGTCTCCTGGAGGGCGCCTTCCGCCGTCTGCGCGAGGGAGATACCGTCGTTCGTGTTTCGGACTGCCTGATTCAGACCGCGAATCTGAGAGGACAGTCGGTTGGTGATCGCCAGACCGGCGGCGTCGTCGCGGGCGCTGTTGATCCGGAGGCCGGAAGACAGTCGCTGGAACGAACGCTGGAGGGCGCCCGTGCTGCCGGTGAGGTTGCGCTGCGCGTTCAGAGACGCGGTGTTCGTATTGATGTAGAGACCCATCTGCTCTCTCCTTGAAGCGTTTCGGCGAAACGGACCCTTGTCTCGCCGGGACAGCGATCCTTGCTGTCGCGGACGCACCCAAGACCCGGGGCGCGTCCGTCTTCCGTCAGACGTTGAAGACTGAACGAATTATCTTGCCATTTGTCGTCCATGGCACGACCGAGGACCAGTCGGCATGGCACGGACGATACACTTCCCCTGCAGACTCCACCTGTGAGTGACGCTCCTTCCGTTAGGGTTGTAGATCGATGATTTCGTTTGGCTTTTCGGTTTTCGACCGGGCCACATTGCTGGCAATCCACTCATCGGCCGCCCTGGACGGTACTGGAGAAAAAATCGCGAGGGGGGGGCCACATTTCTCATAAGCATCCAATTTCAAACGACTTTATTCGTCGTCGAAATCGTAACCGGCCGACTTCCGATGCAGTTATTCGGGCGAGTGTCGCGGTTCAGCCCGGGCGGAAATCGACATCGCGACCGAAGAATTCGCAGGACCGGCCGACGGCGGTCAGCCCAGGCGTCGCCGGAGGACCGCCGCGGCCCCGGAGAAGACGACGAGGCCCATCCCGGCGAGGGTGACGAGCTGCGGCGCGAGATCGCGCGCCCCCGCCCCGCGCAGCAGCACGCCGCGCATGACCTCCACGAAGGGTCGCACCGGGTTGAGCCGGGTGACGGGCTCGAGCCAGGTCGGCATGTTCTCGACGGGGGTCGCGAACCCCGACAGCAGAATGGCCGGCATGATCAGGAAGAACGCCGCCACGAGCGCCTGCTGCTGCGTGCGGGCCAGCGCGCCGATCAGGAGCCCGACCCCGAGCAAGGTCATCAGATAGAGGCCGCCTGCGAAGAACACCACGCCGAGCGGCCCCCGCAAAGGCACCGAGAAGACCCAGGTGCCCACCCCGAGGACGAGACCGAGGTCGATGAGGCCGATGAGGGCATACGGCAGCGTCTTGCCCAGAAAGAGCGTCGCCCCCCCGAGGGGCGTGACGAGGATCTGCTCGAGCGTCCCGCTCTCTTTCTCCCGCGCGAGCCCCATCGCGGTCACGACCAGGGTGACGACCAGCAGCAGCGTCGCCGCGACCCCGGGGACGAAGTAGATCCGGCTGTTCATCGAGGGGTTGTAGAACACGCGGGTCTCGATCCTCACCGGCGCGAGGGCCGCCCCGGCCGGCAGTCCACGGGCGGCGATGAGGGCCTGCGAACGCCGGAGCGTGTACGTCGCGACGGCGTTCTGCGCCACGATGGCCCGGTTCGAGTCGCCCCCATCGACCAGAACCTGCACGCGGGTCGGCCGTTGCGCCCCGAGGTCCGCCGCGAACCCCCGCGGCACCACGACCGCGAGCGGCACCCGGCCGGCGGAGACCTCACTCAGCGCCACCTGCGCCGAATCGACGACACCTACGCGACGGAACGCGTCCCCCGCCGTGAGCCCGTCGAGATAGGCGCGGCTCTCCGCAGTACGGTCCTCGTCCGCGAGCAGCGTCGGCACGTGATCGACGTCGAGGTTCACCGCGTGTCCGAGCACGAGGAGCTGAATCATCGGCGCGATCATCAGGAGGCCGATCATCCGCTTGTCGCGGAACGTCTGCCGCAGTTCTTTCAGGATGAGACCGCGCAGGCGCAGCACGAACGCGCCGACGCCCTCGATGGGCCGGGTTTCCGTAGCATCGGGCAACATCAGGCGACCGTCCGGCGGAACTTCCGCGTGGCAATGACCATCATGACGATGAAGAAGGCCCCCATCGCCGCGAGATCGGGGAGCACGCTCTCGACGCCATTGCCGCGGAGCATGATGGCGCGCAGGGCGTGCACGAGGTAGCGCGGCGGCAGGAGCGACGACACCACCCGCAGCGGCGGGGGCATGTTGTCGATGGGGAAGAGAAAGTCCGAGAGGATCAGCGCCGGCAGGAACGTGCTGATCGCCGCGACCTGCGCCGCCACCATCTGACTGCGCGTGACGATGCTGATCACCAGCCCGAACGCGAGCTCGGCGAGCAGGAAGACCGACGCCGAGACGAAGATCAGCGCGACGCTGCCGCGCAGAGGCACCTCGAAGAGGTAGACCCCCACCACGAGCACGAGCAACACCTGCATCAGCCCGAGCACGAAGTAGGGCATCAGCTTGCCGAGGATGAGCTCGACCCGGCCGACCGGCGTCGCAAAGAGCTGCTCCATGCTGCCGCGTTCGTACTCCCGCGCCACCGTGAGCGCGGTGAGCATGACCGAGACGATCACGAGCACGAGGACGATCAACCCGGGGACGATGAAGACGGCGCTCCGCAAGGCGGGGTTGAACAACGTGCGGACCTCGGCGCGCAGGGGGACGTCGAATCCGCGCGGCAAGTCGCGCTGCGTGAGCGTCAGCCCGATGGTCTCGGCATACCCGAGCGCGATGGTCGCCGTGGCGTTGTCCGTCCCGTCGACGAGCAACTGTGCGGTTGCGGTGTCACCGCGACCCTGCGCGCGCTGGAAGTCCGGCGGGATGACGAGCGCCACCTTGGCGTGCCCGCCGCGAAACAGGGGCTCGACGGCGGCCTCGTCGTCGGAGACGGCCACGAGGTCGAACGTGCCCGCCGCGGTGAACGCGCGCGCGAGGGCGCGGGACTCGGCCGTGCGATCCCGGTCGACGACCACGAGCGGGACGCGCTCGACGTCGAAGGACACGCCGTACCCGAAGACCAGGATGAGCACGAGCGGCATCGCCAGCGCCAGCAGGACCACCTGCGGATCGCGGGCCATGTGCCGGAACTCCTTGAGGGCGATGGCGCGGGTCCGGCGAACGGCACCGGAGAATCGGGCAAGCACCGGCGCGCTCATCGTCGCACCAGCGCGAGGAAGACGTCCTCGAGGCCCGCCTCGGTGGCCTCGACGTCGGCGGTCGCCACGCCCCGTTCGGCGAGTCGCGCGGCCAGGCGCCCCGGCCCGGCCAGTTCGGGGTCGACCCGGACGTGAACGCGCAGCCCGAACGGCTGCCAGCCATGGACGCCCGGCATCCCGGCGAGGGCGGCCATGACGGCGCGCGTCCCGGCCTCCCCCCCTGCCCCGGTGCCCACCGAGAGCATCGTCCCCGGGACATGCGTCGCCTTGAGGCCGGCCGGCGTGTCGAGGGCGACGAGGCGACCGTCGACCATCATGCCGACGCGGTGGCACAGCTCGGCCTCGTCGAGGTGATGCGTCGTGACGAAGAGGGTCGTGCCCCCCCGCGCGAGCTCGCGGATGACCCGCCAGAACGCCCGGCGCGCCAGGGGATCGACCCCCGCCGTCGGTTCGTCGAGGAAGAGCACGGGGGGCCGGTGCAGCAGCGCCGAGGCGAGCGCGAGGCGTTGTCGCAGGCCGCCGGGCAGCTCGCGCGTCAGGGCGTCCCGGCGATCCGCCAGGCCGGCGAGTTCGAGCGCCTCGTCCATCCGCGCGGCGCGCAGGCGTCCGGAGAGCGCGTACGCCGACGCGTAGAAATCGAGGTTCTCGGCCACCGTCAGGTCGGCGTAGAGCGAGAACTTCTGGGACATGTAGCCGATGCTGCGCTTGACGCGGCCCGGCTCGCGGGCGATGTCCGCCCCGGCCACGGTCGCCCGCCCGTCCGTCGGGGCGAGCAGGCCGCAGAGCATGCGGATCGTCGTGCTCTTGCCCGCACCGTTGGCCCCCAGGTACCCGAAGATCTCGCCGCGCGTCACGGAGAAGCTCACGTCGTTCACGGCCACGAACGCCCCGAAACGGCGGGTCAGACCGCGAACGTCGACGACGGTTTCGGGTTCACTCGGCATCGATCGACCGCATCAGAAAGACGTCCTCGAAATCGGGCGCCGTGGGTTCGAGGTGCCAGCGCATGTCGGCCGAGGCGAACCGGCGCCGGAACGCCTCGGCGTCGGCCGCGGCGACGATGACGCGGAGCCCGGGGCCGTGCGGCGACAGCGCGCGGACGCCCGGCAGGTCGTGCAGCGCCGCCTCGGCCGCGTCCCGATCGGCGGCGGTCACGAAATAGGCCAGATCTTCGAACGCCCGGACCAGCGCGGCCGGGGCGTCCTCGGCGATGAGGCGCCCGCCCTGCAACAGGCCCACCCGATGACACCGCGCCGCCTCGTCCATGTAGGGGGTCGCCAGCAGGACGGCGAGGCCCTCGTCGACGAGCGTGTAGAGCAGCTCCCACAGCTCGCGGCGAGACACGGGGTCGACGCCGTTGGTCGGCTCGTCGAGGACGAGGGCGCGGGGCCGATGCAGGAGGGCGCAGGCGAGCGCGAGCTTCTTGTACATGCCCCCGGAGAGCGCATCGGCGCGCCGGTCGCGGAAGCGCGTCAGCTGCGTGATGCCGAGCAGATGCGCCACCCTCTCCCGGAAATTCGTCGACGAGAGTCCGAAGAGGTCGCCGAAGAAGCGCAGGTTCTCATCGATGGAGAGGTCGCCGTACAGACTGTACTGCTGCGGCATGTACCCGAGGGATGCCCGCAGCGCCCCGCCCGCGGCATGGGAGACCGCCCCGGCGACCCGCGCCTCGCCGCCGTCCGGGGTCAGCAGGCCGACGAGCAGGCGCAGGGCCGTCGTCTTGCCGGCGCCGTCCGGGCCGACGAGGCCGTAGAGCTCACCGGGCGCGATGGAGAGGCTCAGGTCGGAGACGGCGACCGTCCGGCCGAAGCGCCGAACGAGACCGCGGGCCTCGAGGGCCGGGCTCGATGTCAGCACGTCGCTCACGGGCCCTCCCCCCCGAGGGGCAGACCCTGGGCCGCGCGCAGACGCGCGAGCGCGAGCAGCCGACCGTAGCGAGCCCCCTCGCGCTGAACGCGGGCCGTCGTCGCCGCGGCCTCCGCGTCGAGCACGTCGGCGGTGGTGGCCTGTTGCACGTCGAATCGGGCCCGGGTCAGCCGCAGCGCCTCTTCCGCCTGTGCCACCCCGGCCTCGGTCGTCGCGAGCGACTCCGTGGCCGCGCGGTGGGCGAGCCATGCGCTCTCGACCTCGAGCGCGATGCCATGCCGGGCCTCGGCTTCGGCCGCGCGCACCTGCGCCGCCGCCGCGTCGGCGCCGTCGATCTGCGCCGTCGTCGCGCCCCACTCGAAGGCCGTCCAGCTCAGGAAGAGCCCCGCCGAGAAGGCGTCCTCCGCCTGCAGCTTCGAGCCCTCGACGTGCTGGTACTGACCGACCGCGTTCAGGTCGGGGAGGATGCGCGCCCGCGCCGCCGAAAGACCCGCTTCGGCTTGTCCGAGGCGGGCACGGATCTCTTGCAGTTCGGGGCGTTCGGAGAGCGCGCGCGCCCGGGCGGTCTCCAGCGCCGGCGTCGGCTCGGCGGCCCAAACGGGTTCCCCCGGCGCGGGGTCGGGCACCTGCTCGGGTGCGTCCCCGAGGGAGACCGCCAGTGCCGCTCCGGCCTGCCGCAGCGCCGCGTCGGCCTCCACCCGCCGCTGCCGGGCGGCAGAGAGGGCCGCCTGCACCCGCAGGACGTCGTGCCGACCGAGCAGACCGGCCTCGGCCATGGCCGCCGTCCGGACCTCCTGCGCCGTCAGGCTCGTGACCGTCGTCTCGGCGGCGCCGAGGAGCGCCCGGGCGTGCGCGAGACGGTACCAGGCATCGACGACCCCGAGCGCCGTCCGTCGCCGTGCGCCGAGGTGCCCCCAGTGGGCGCCGTCTCTGCCCTGAGAGGCCGCGTCGGCCGTGTGAGACAGGCCGTAGAGGCCGACGAGGGGCTGGATGATCTGCACCGTCGCCGTGCTCGTCACC
The DNA here is from genome assembly GCA_023150895.1 of Myxococcota bacterium. Taxonomy (GTDB): domain Bacteria; phylum Myxococcota_A; class Bradymonadia; order UBA7976; family UBA1532; genus CAINDO01. The sequence goes on from JAKLJY010000163.1 coordinate 9,647, forward strand.
CGCTCGCGCGTCGTCGTCGGCGTCCCGAATCCGTCGACCATCCGCGCGACGGCGAACTCGTAGGGGGTCTGCGGGGGCGGCAGAAGGGCGCCGGCGGCGCCGCCGGCCGGGGCGAGGGACAGCGTCTGCGCGTCATCCCAGAACACCACGTTGCCCTCGAGGCGGAGCTTCGGCCCGAAGTGGGCGCGGGCCGCGTCGTGACCGGCGCGGGCCTGCGCAAGGCGGGCCGCGGACTCGGCGATGCGGGGGTGCGCGGCGTCGGCGCGGGCGAGCGCCGCCTCGAGGGTCAGCGGCGCCGACGGCGACGAGGCGAGCCCGGCCGTGAGGGAAAGGGCGATGGACGTGATCACGGCGACTCTCCTCGCGCTTTCAACGCACCGCGATGTCGACGGGCATGCCGGGGCGCAGCGCGCCGTCGGCGTTGGGAATGCTCACCTCGACGGCGTACACGAGCCGGTCCCGGTCGGAGCGGGTCTGGGCGTTGCGCGGCGTGAACTCCGCCTGGGGCGACACCCGCCGCACGGTGCCGGGGAACGTCCGTTCCGGGAGCGCGTCCGGGTGGACCTCGACGGCCTGGCCCGGCCGGGCCGCCGCCAACTCGGCGTTGGGCAGGTAGAACGTCGCCCGCACCTCTCGCAGGTCGACGAGCGTGAAGAGGCGGGTGCCCGGCATCACGGCCTCACCGACCTCGAAGTGTCGGGTCTGGACGATGGCGTCGCGCGGGGCTTTCAGCGTGCACTCGGCCAGGAGAGCGTCGACCTGGGCCTGCTGGGCGAGCGCCGCCTCGAGCTCGCGCTCGGCCCCCGCGACCCGCAACTCCGCCGCGCGGACCTGCAACGCGGCCGTCCCCGCGGTCTCGGCGACGGCCTCGCTCTGTGCGCTCGCGGCCCGCGCGTTCTCCCCGAGGGCCCGAACCTGCTCCCCGAGCCCCGTCGCCCGGCTGCTCGACTGCTCAAAGGTCTCGTCGGGCACCGCCCCGGTCTCCCGAAGTTTGCCGAGACGGTCGGCGGTTCGGCGGGCGTCGTCCCGCTGAGCGGCGAGCGCGGCCTGTTGCGCAGCCTGCGCTCGCGCCTGCGCGACGGCTGCCGCCGATTGCTTGCGGGCGGCCTTGACCCCGTGTTTCGCCTGCGCGAGCTGCACGGTCGCGGACTCGACCCCGATCCGCGCCGCTGCGACGCGTGCCCCGGTCGCGCGGCCCGACGCTTCGACCTCCGGGCAGTCGAGCCGGGCGACCACCTGCCCGGCCGTCACCGTGTCGCCCTCGTCGACGGCGAGTTCGGCGATGCGCGCCGAGACGCGGGCCGTGACGTCGACCCGCGTGCCCTCGACCGTGGCGCTGCCCCCGGAGGGGCGAGCGGCGGCGAGCGCCTGAGCGCGCAGTCGAAGGGCGAGCGCCGCGCTGAGCGCGACGACGAGAACGGCGAAGAGGATGAACATGCGTTTCATGGCGACGCACGTCAGCAACGGCCGTGCCACGGTGCGACCCCACGCGGCCCGGCCTGCCGCGCGGTCCTTGGCCGGGTACCTGTCGGCGGCGTATGCAGGGCTGTCGGAAATCCGACAGGTGGAACGGCCCGGGCGCGGCCGGAACGTACTCGTTTACACGGCATGCACCGTGCAGTGATCCTGCCCCGACCCATGACCCCGCCCGCACCGCCCCCCCCCAACGCAGGAACAGCCCCCGATCTCGACGCGGAGGTCCGCGCGCTCACGAGCCACGAGCTGCGCCGGACGCTGGCGTTCTTGCTGCGGGCCCGCTTCGTCGCCGCCGCGGTGCTGGCCTCGATCGGGCTGCTCTGGTTCGTCGGCGAGCCCTCCGGCTGGCAGCCGGCGTTCATGGCGCTCGCGGCCGTGGGCATCGGCCTCGTCGCCTGGTGGGATCACCGTCGCCTCCACGCGGCCCTTTTCGGCCCGCGCGAGCACGCCTGGCTGCTGGCGACCGTGTTGTTGACCCAGACGGCCATCATCGTGCCGACCGGCGGCATCGCCAGCCCGGCGGTGGTGCTTTACGTCCCGGTCGCCACGCTGTCCGGCGTGGGCCTCGGCCGCCACCGCTACACGGCGCTGCTGGTCGCCTTCGGCATCTCGATGGTCTGGCTCTTCGCGGTCCTCGCCGCCACGGGCCAGGGCCCGGAGCCGGGTCCGGCGAGCCTGGGCATCACGGCCGATGCGGCGCCGTCCCCCCCGTTCGTCTGGATTCAAGCCACCGTCCTGACGATCGGCATGGGCGTCGGGGCGGCGTTCGGCATGCTGCACCGGCAGGCCCTCGACCGTGCCGTGCGCGGCGCCGCCGTGGCCCGCAGCGAAGCGCTCAGCGCCATCGCCGAACGAAACCGCGAGTTCCTGGAGCTGTCGAACACCCTCGCCCACGAGTTGAAGAACCCCCTCGCATCGATTCAGGGGCTCGCGGGCCTGATGGTCCGCACGCTGCCCGAGGGGGAGCGCAGCGCCGAGCAGGCGGGCGTGCTCCTGCGCGAGGCGCGGCGGATGGGGGGCATCGTCGACGAGCTGTCGAGCTTCGCGCGACCCGCACGCGGGCTGGCCGTGCGGCGGGTCGACCCCAAGGCGCTGGCCGCGGACGTCCTGGCGCTGCACGAGGGCCTCGCCGCGCAGCGGGCGGTCGAGCTTCGGCTCGAAGCCGGCGCGATGGCCGAGGTCGTCGCCGATCCGCGCAAGCTGACCCAGGTCCTCGTCAATCTCATTCAGAACGCCCTCGACGCCGCCCCCGTGCGCGGCCGCGTCGTGTTGCGCGTCGTGCCCCGCGAGGACGGCGGCGTGACCTTCACGGTCGACGACGACGGCCCCGGGCTCGCCCCCGAGATGCGCGACCGCCTCTTCGTGCCCGGTGCGACGACCAAGGCCGCGGGCAACGGGCTCGGCCTGCGAATCGCCCGTGCCATCGCGCAGCAACACGGCGGCACCCTCACGATCGGCGAGGCACCCGGCGGCGGCTGCCGCGCCGTCTTCCACCTCCCCGCCGCGCCTCCCGGAGAGCCGTCGGCATGAACCGCGCGCTGCCAGCCGCCCCGCCCGGCCGGGTCCTCGTCGTCGACGACGATGCCGGCGTTCGCTACACCCTCTGCGCCATCCTCGAAGCCGGCGGCCACACGGTCGAGTCGGCGTCGGACGGGGCGGCGGCCCTGCGCCGGCTCCAGGCAGGCGGGCTCGATCTCGTGCTGACGGACCTGCGCATGCCGGGGCTCGACGGGTTCGGGCTGCTCGAAGCGCTCGCCGAGCTCCCGGGGGCGCCGCGCGCCATCGTGGTCACCGCGCACGGCTCCGAGCGCGTCGCCGTGGAGGCCATGAAACGCGGCGCCCTGGACTACTTCGCCAAGCCCTTCGACGCCGACGAAATCGCACGCGTCGTCGGCCGGGCGCTCGAAACGGTCACCCTGGCCCGGGACAACGCCCGACTCCGCGCCGCGCGCCTGCTCGCCCGCACGATGGTCTTCGACTCGCCGGCGATGGAACGGGTCGCCGAGCGCGTCGAGCGGGCCGCCGGGCGAGACGTGACGGTGCTCATCACGGGCGAGAGCGGTACGGGCAAGGAGCTCGTCGCCCGGGCGCTCGTTCGGGGCTCGAGCCGCGCCGACCGCCCGTACCTGCGCTTCAACTGCGCCGCGCTGCCGCGCGAGCTCGCCGAGGCGGAGCTCTTCGGTCACAGCCGGGGCGCGTTCACGGGGGCGCAGCGGGCGCGCGCCGGGCTGTTCCGCGAGGCGGCGGGGGGCACGGTCCTGCTCGACGAGATCGGTGAGCTCGACCCGAGCGTGCAGGGCGCGCTGCTCCGCGTGCTTCAGGAGCGCGAGGTCCGCCCGGTGGGCGAGGACCGGCCGGTGCCCATCGACGTCCGCATCCTGGCGGCGACGAACCGGAACCTCGCCGTCGAGGTCGAGCAGGGCCGGTTCCGGCAAGACCTCTTCTACCGGCTCAACGTGGTCACCGTCCACGTCCCGCCGCTCCGGGAGCGCCCCGAGGACGTCGCGCCGCTTGCCGAGCATTTCGCCCACCGGTTCGGGGAACGGTACGGCATCGGCCCGGTGCGCCTCGCCCCGCGGGTCGTCGACCGTCTGCGGCAGGCCCGGTTTCCGGGCAACGTGCGCGAACTCGAGCACGTCGTCGAACGCCTCGTCGCGCTCGCACCGGGTCCGTACATCGACGAGGACCCCTTTGCCGACGCCGAGGCGCCGCCGCCCGATGCCGAGAACCCCTCCGAGGACGATCTGAAGACGCGCGTCGCCCGCTTCGAAAGGGACTTGCTCGTGTCCGCCCTCGCGGAAACGGACGGCAATCAGTCCGAGGCCGCCCGCCGGCTGGGGCTCAGCCGCGTGACCCTCCTCGACAAGCTGCGTCGGCACGGGTTGCGCTGAACCGAGCCGTCGGGGGCGCCTTCGGGTAGACTCCCGCGCACCACGATTCGCTGGAGCGTTCATGAAGATTCTGGTCATCGGCTGCGGTGCGATGGGTCGCCGCCATCTGGAGAACGCCCCCCGACTCGGCGTGACGGACCGCCTCGCCTGGGACGCCGACCCGGAGACCCGCGCCCGCATGGCCGCAGCGGGGGCGACCGCCTTCGAGACCCTCGAAGAGGCCCTCGCCCAGGGTCCGGTGGCCGCGCTGATCTGTACCCCGCCGAGCAGTCACGTCGCGCTGGCCCGGCAGGCACTCGCCGCCGGCGCACACCTCTTCATCGAGCGCCCCATCTGCGCCGATCTCGACGGTGTCGAGCCGCTCGTCGAAGCCGCCGAGGCGGCGCAACGGGTGCTCTTCGCCGGCTACAACCTGCGTTTCCACGCCGGCCTCGCCGAGCTGTTGCGCCGCACGCACGCCGGCGACGTCGGCCGCGTTCGCGCCGTCCGCGCCGAAATGGGCGGCGCCCGCGCGCTCGGCAACGGCGTCATCATGGACCATACCGAGGCCATCGACTACGCCCGCGCCCTCGTCGGCGAGTTCGATCGCGGGTACGCCGCCGCCCAGCGGGACGGGCAGGTCGACCCCAAGGCACCGGACATGGCGGCGATCATCCTGCACACCCGCAGCGGCGTGCAGGTCGATCTCCACCTCGACACCCTGCCCCGCCGACCGGCCCAGTCGTGTCACGTCATCGGGCAGCGCGGGACGCTGACCTGGGACCTCTACCGTGGCCTCGTCCACTTCGACGCCCCGTCGGGCCGCGAGACCGTCGAGAGCCTGCGCGTCGACCCGAACGACATGTACCTCGACGAGCTCGCCTGTTTTCTCGATTGCGTTGCCGGACACCGCAAGTCGCCCGTCGATGGTCGAACCGCCCTGCGCGTGCTGGAGATCGCGCGTTCGCTCTCGTGGTCGGCCGGCGCGAAGCAGGAAGTCGAACTCTGACGGTCACTCAGCCGCCGACGCCCCGCGCGGCGAACGCCGCCATCGTCCGCGCGATGCCCTCGTCGAGACCGACGGTCGCCTCGAGCCCCAAGAGGCGCCGGGCCCGACCGACGTCCGCGCACAGCTCGCCCGGCTCGGCCTGCGGATGATCGTGCGGGACGAACGTCACCGGTACCATCCCGTCGGCGATGCGCAGGGCGAGCTCACCGATGCCGACACTGACCCCTGCGCCGAGATTGACGACCGCCCCGTCGAGCTCGCCTGCGTCGGAGAGACCGAGCGTCGCGAGCGCCGCCACCCCGTCTTCCACGTACAGGAAGTCCCGCCGTTGCCGGCCATCCCCCTTGACGGTCAGCGACCGGCCGGCGAGGGCCTCCCAGACGAATCGCGCCACCACGCCGCCGCTCGGGCGCTGATGGGGTCCGAAGAAGTTGAACGGGCGGGCGATCCGAACGTCGAGGCCGTAGGTACGCCCGTAGGCCTGAACGAGGGTCTCGGCGCCGAGTTTCGCCGCCGCGAACGGGCTCGCCGGCCCCGTCGCGTGGGTCTCCGCGAGCATGCCCCCGGTGTCGGCCGAATAGACGAGCGCCGTCGACGTGTAGACCACTCGCGGACCGGCCCGGCGCTCGGCTTCCCCGGCCGGAAACGGCGCCCCGTCGCGCAGCCCGATCGTCCGGTAGCGTTGGCGGCGGGCGCCCTCGAGCACCAGAAACGTCGAATGGAGGTCACGCTCGAAAGCGACGATCGGCGCGTCAATCGTCGCCTGCACCCGCGGCGAAGAAGCGAGGTGGTAGATGATGTCGTAGTCGACCGCGAAGAGCTGCGCGACGCTCGCGGGCGCGCGCAGATCCGCTTCGAGTACGGCGTCGAGGCCGGGATGCCCGAGGAGGGACGCGAGCCCGTCCGGCGCCGCGTTCGAGCCGTCGTCAACGACCACGACCCGGTGTCCGAGGTCGAGCAGGCGTGCGACGAGCCACCGGCCGATGAACCCGGCGCCGCCCGTGACCAGAATGCGCCGCGGCGCCGGCCCGACGCCCGCGCTCACTCGCAGGCCCGTCCGGGGTTCACTTGCCACACGTGGACGACCGCGTGTCCGAACCGGGTCGCGCCGTTCTCCCACGCGAACAGACGCCCGTGCTCCGGGTCGAAGGCCAGCGCGCGCAGCTTGGGATACCGGTCGTCGCCCCCCAACAGCACGTCGTCGAGCTCGAGTTGCGCGAACGGCTGCGGGGCATGGCGTTCGAGCGTGCCGGCGGCCACCCGGGCGAGGTCCGCCGGGTTGTAGAACAGCAGCATCGGCACGTTGTCCGTGTCGACGGGCCCCCGCAGGTTGGCCTCGCCGATGTGTGGCGGCACGTCGGCGTCACAGTAGAAGTTGTCGTACCCGTTTTCGCCGCCGTACCACTCGTCACCCCGCGGCCGGAGCGCCGCGAACACGAGGGCCTGCGACCCACCGACCTCCAGGAACTCCGCGTCGAGGTAGTAGTGGCTCGGCGTCCAGCCGTTCTGCCAACGCGCGACCTCGCCCGTGCCGCCGTAGCGGAGCAACCAGCGATGGGACAGCGCGGAGAACTGATCGGGCAAGCGCCCGCTCTCCCATGGGGCGATGGCCCCGAGGGCGGGGCCCGCCGAGGGGAACCCGTGCCCGGAGATGGGCCAGCCGAGCCCGACCATGAGCGAGCGGCCGCCCACGGCTGCGTCGGCAAACCCTTGCGGCAAGCGGGTCACGAACTTGCCCGAGAAGATGAACGACACATGCTCGGGCGTCCCCGGGGCGCCGCCGAGGTGCCACGGCCCGCGGGCGGCCGACAGATCCGTCTCCAGCATGCCATGCACGGCGGCGTTCTGGTCACCGGCATACGACATGAAGATGCCATAGTGCAGGCCCTCGCCGACGCCATCGCGGCCGGGGTGCCAGGCCAGGCCCACCCGCGTCTCGACCTCGCCCCGCGGCTGCCGGCGGCCGTCGTAGACGCGCGGCCAGATGTCGACGGCGTCTCGCAGAATCCGGGCCTCGTGCAGCGCGTCCACCGGTCGCCCCGGGATGGGCGAACGGATGGAGAGTTCGCCGACGAGCATGTCCCGGTCGTGCGCCGTCGCAAAAAGCGACCCCGGCAGCTCGTTGGCCCCGGGCGATGGATTGCCGCCGGGGAAATACGTCAGCGCCATGCCGCTGTACGCCCAGTCGTCGCGCTGCGGGGCGGCGAAGGCCCCCTGATACTCGAGCTCGGCCGGGCCGATGAGGCCGCAGCCAGTCCACGCCGGTGCCGTCGCCTCGATCTCGGCCGGGGCGCTTTCGTTGCCCATGCGGTGCGTGTCGAGTTCCCCGAGCCGCGGATACAGTCCGGTGATGGCCGTGTCGAACGCGGTGACCCCGTATCGGTACGAACGCCCGGGGGTGACGCCGATGTCGACCCAGCGCAGCGACTCGCCGTGATGCTGTGTCCAATCGCGGCTGACCACGTCGTAGGGTTCGCCGTCGCGATAGATCCAGTACCTCGAGATGCCCCCCGCCCCGCCCGTCGCACCGGGGGGATCCGTCGGCCGCTCCCACGAGAGTTCGATGCCGGTCTGCCCCGCCTCGGGCGACAGCTCGACGCGCCGCGCGACGAGGTTCTTCGGGCGCGTCGGCGGGCTGCGATCGACGTGGTTCGTGAGCTCGAGCCGAGTCAGGACCCACTGTCCGGGCACCGAGTCCGGGTGGTCGAACGAGACATTGACGAGCGTGTGCGCCCCGACCGTCGGTGGGGCGGTCTGACAGGCGGCCGTCTCGTCCGTCGTCAGGTTGAACACGATGCGGCCGGTGGTGCCTACGCGAGGCGAGCCCTCGGCCTGCTCGACGTACATCGTGTACCAGGGCGCGTCGTTCCCGGCCCCCTCGGGCGCGTCCGCGTCCGTGAAGCTCAGCCGCATCCGCAGCCGCTGACCGTCGTGACCCGAGCGATGGAACACCGTCGCCACGATCTGTCGACCGTCCGGGAAGTCGATGGGCATCTGCCCAGAAACCCCGGCGAACGCGCGCTGCGGCGGCGTGCCGTCGCGATCCGTCAGGCCACAGCGAGTGGGATCCCCGCCGCCGACCCAGGTCATGTGTTCCGAGCGCAGCAAGGTCTCCCAGCCGGGCACACCGAAGTGGACCTGGTCCTCGGCGCACCCGAACTCGACGAGCGTGACGCTGCGGGCGTCGACCGGCGGCGGTCGTGGCCCAC
>JAKLJY010000164.1 GCA_023150895.1 Myxococcota bacterium
GCCTGCAAATCTTCGGCGGGGACCCGCCCGGCGGCCGCCTCGGTGACGGCAGTCTCCAGCGCTTTCCGCCACCGTTTTCCGGCGTGGTACAGCTCGAGCAGCGGCGTCGCGCGCAACGACTGCTCGTTGTGTCCCGGTACGTGGACCAGGAGCGGCGTCGGGTCCAGGCCGTCCTGTAGACCATCGAGAGAACGCAGGAGCGCCAGGTGCGAGCCCCGCAGTGCGCGCACGGGCGCGCCGAGCTGAGCTTCGGAATCCGACCCGGCGAGCCGGTCGACCAGCGGCGTGAAGTGCCCCTCGCGGTCGAGCCAGATCACGAGGCCGTACCGACGCAGCTCGAGGCGCGCCTCGGCGAGCACATGGGCGGAAACGGGGCGGTCGGAAGTCAATCCTGGTCCCAATCTGCGTCACCGCGAAGAAAGCGGACGAGCCGGTCGAACGACGTCGACGGGTTCCCCGTGCCACCGGTGACCGCGTGATGTTTGCGCCAAGCTTTGGCGACGCGAATCGCATCATCGACCTTCGGCCAAGACTCGTTGAATGCGCTCGTGGCCTTGGTGAAGTTGGGCAGATGCTGCATGGCCACCTTCAGGGCCTCGTCGCGGTGACGGGGCCGTGTCGAGGCATCGAAGTGCGCCACGAGCCAGATCTCCCACGCCGGGTTGGAGAAAGCGATGTGAAGCCCGACGTCCCGCGCTCGCGCAACGGCCTGTGCGATGTCGTGTTGTCCCTCATCGCGGTCGAAGACGACCCAGACGTCATCGAAAGCCGGCGACCGCCGAGGGCCGCGTCTCTCGATGGCCCACGCCACGATCCCGTCCGGATCGGTGTGATTCGTCTGTTTCGGCCCCTGGATGTCGACCGCGGAGAGGCGGAGTGACCGCGCAAGCGCCCAAAGGTAGGACTGGCTGCTCTTCGCGTCCTCGGTCACGACGAGGGTCGTCCTGCGGGCGACTCTGCGCATACGGGCCACTCACTGCGCCGCGAGGCGAAGGGGTGAAACGATGGGCACACCGCCGTAGCGCCCCTCCAGGTAGGCGCGGGCAATCGCCTCGTCCTTGCGCCGGCCGTACTGGCGCAGCCCGACCAGCTCGGCGGCGCCCGGGTGGCCCCGGGTCGTGAACCAGATCTGGTCCCGGCGGAGAATGGAGACGTCCATCAGCGATGTGTCATGGGTCGTGAAGACGAGCTGAGCGCGCGTGCCGGCCTCGGCCACGGCCTCGACAATCCGGCGCGTCAGCCGAGGGTGAAGGCTCATGTCGAGTTCGTCGACGAAGAGCACACCATCACCCGCAACCGTGACCAGCAACGGCCCGGCGAGCTCGAAGATTCGCTGGGTGCCATCGGACTCCGCCTCGAGTCGAATCGCGGCCTCCACGCCACCCCGCCGATGGACGAGGCGCACCTCGGGCGCAGCCCCGACGCGCTCGGGGGCGGCAATGGTCATCGACTCGATCCCGAAGTCCGCGTCCTGGAGCAGGGCAACGACCTGCGACCGGAACACTTCGTTCTCCAACGCGCGCCGCGCCGTGAACGTGTCGAGCCTCTGCACCCAACGAATTCCGCAGTGGACGGGCGGCTTCACGGTATCGAGCGCCCACTTGCGCACCGCCTTCGCCTTCTCGACTTCCAGCTCGGACGCGAGCGCCAGGACGGGTGTCTGGGCCCCCGCGCGTCGCTCCAGGAAATCCCGCTCGCCCCGCCGGAGCCCGAGCGCGACGCCGAATCGCATGCCTTCGGGCGTTCGCTCGAGCCCGAGGCGCCGTGACCGACCCGAGCCGAGGTGGAGCCGCTCGTGGCTGATACCCTCGGCCGTGCATGCGATCTCGTATTCGTGGGTCTCACCCTCGAGGACGAATTCAATGCGGAACCGCGAAGGCCGTGACTGCGCGCCGGAATCGAACAGGAACGGCTCGGCCGCGGGGAACTCCTGGGCGCCTGGTCTCGGTGACCACGCGAGCAAGTGCTGCATCGCCGCCAGGGCGCGAATCACCGTGCTCTTGCCCGAGGCGTTCGCCCCGTACAAGGCGACCTGCTTGAGAATCCGCAGCGGGCCCGCGTCGCTGTCGAGCGCGACGACGTTCTGGGGCAGCGTCGCGTCCCGAGGGGCCGCCAAGAACGAAAGGCGTGCCGTCGTCTGGAAGCACCCGAAGTTCTCGAACTCGAAGGCGGTCAGCATGGGCTTCCGGTACCACAGAACGCGGCCACACGGCCACTCAGTGTGACTTTTTCACGATGATTGGCGTTCGAACTGCATCAATCGTCGCCTGAGTCGGCCTCGTCGCCGTCGGGGTCGTCGGCCGCGTCGTCGTCACCGGCGGCGTCGTCGGCGTCGTCGGCGTCGCCGCCGGGGAGCATCAGGGGCGTCAGGCTGGCGATCAGGTCCCTGCGACGCGTGACGTCGTCGGGGTGGGTGGCCTCGTAGGTGGCGCGGGCTGCGGGCTCGTCCGGCGCAATGAGCCGGAAGTCGTGGCCGAGCTTCTCGGCGAGGCGCATCTCCAGCGCCCAGACGAGGTCGGGGTTTTCGGTCCACAGGCCGGTCTCGGGGGTGTGCAGCTCGGGCTGGTGGGCCTTGTGCTTGCGGCGGCGGCGCAGGACCTCTTTCTCGACGGCGTCGAGGGCTTCGGCGGGGTTTTCGCGCAGGTACTGCGCGCGGTGGGTGTCCGAGTCCGCCTCGTCGATGTGGAAGTCGGGGGCGACCTCGTCCTGCAGGCGCAGCTCCCAGGCCCAGGCGCGTGCGGGGTGGTAGCGCCAGAAGCAGCCGTGGGCGACGCCGAGGGAGGCGTCGGCCTTGCACTTCTCGTCGACGCGGGTGGGCCAGTAGCGCGCGGCGAGGTGGGACCAGTCGTAGTCCTTGCGGCCGGCGGCGGTGGCCAGCTCGCGCCACCACTTCTTGGGGTCCTTCCACTGCGGGTCGAGCAGCGGCCAGAGAGCGGCGCTGTTGATCATCACGCCGTCGTCGAGGTCGGGTGCGTAGCGGGCGTCGACCTCGCGGGCGGGGCACTTGGCGTCGGGCGGCGGCGGGCCTTTCTCGGCGCACTGCGAGACGTCTGCGATGAACTGGCGCAGCTCGTCGCGGGCGCGGATCAGCTCGCTGTGGCGGCGCTCGGCGGCGCGGGCGGCCTTGCTATCGCTGCCGAACCGCGCGCCGTCGAGGTCGGCGAGCGCGCCCTCCAGGCGGGCGAGCGTGGGGTTCAAGTGGTCGGCCAGGAGCACCCGGAGCGTGTGCTCGTCCATCCTGTGGATGTTGACCCAGGCGACGAACGTGCGGCTGCCCGACGAGAGCGGCCAGTGGATGGGCCGGTTCTCGTACATCTTGCGGTGGACGTCCGTGAAGAACGCCGTGCGAAGGTACGTCCGCAGGTCGCCGCGCGGGGCGATGGCGGCGCCGTGGGCGGTCCAGGCTGCGTGCAGCGGCGTGGCCGCGTTGTGGCCGAGGCCGTCGGCGGTGTCGGTCTCCGCCAGGGTGCCGTCGAGGAAGAGCAGGCCGGCGGGGAGAGTGTGGGTCAGGTCGGCGGTCGCCGGGTCCAGAATGCCTTCGCCGTTTGCGCCGAAACGGCCGAGTGCGACGCCGAGGGCGAAGCTCAGGTGGTCCGTCGCCGACTCGGGGATGTGTTCGGGGACGAACGGCGCGAGCGGGGTGTTCTCCGGCCGGTCGACGGCGACCTGCCCCCAGGCCTGGGCGGACGTCCAGGCGGAGGGCCCGGGGGAGCGGAACTCGACGGAGGGCTCGCGGTGGGACTCGTGCTCGGTGAAGGCAGTGTCGAGGGCGGCGAAGATGTCTTCGGCGTTGGCCACCGGGAAGAGGGGGAGGCGGTTGACGTCGGAGATCTGGAAGCTCGTCGTGGGATTCAACTCCGAGACATATCCACGCGCCACACTGCTGGACATCTGCGTCAGGAGGTGCGGCATCGCACCGGTGGAGTACACAGATGTGCCTGCGTGTCCGATGATGCTTGGATAACGATGGATGCGAGCGGAGAAACCGTGCCCCATTGTCTTGATCGCGATGCCACGTCGGAAGTACTCGCGCGCTCCTCGACCAAATCGGCTCCGGTCGAACATCGCGATTCTTGCACCAGCGAGTGACCAATCGACAACTGTGTCGAGCGACTCCATCCAATCCTTGCCGGCTGCTCCTTTGACAAACGGCACCCAGCACTTGGTGGGATCGCACCACTCTGTGGAGCCTTCGTCGAACTCGCGCAGATGGATTGCGGAACACGGCACTTCCCAGGGCCATCGGAGATACCGAGGGTCGTTTTTCGTTCCAAGGCCCTCGCGGGCGAATGCGACCATGTCGAGCTTCACCGCGCTCGCATACGAGGCTCGCCTCGCTGCTGACCACCAGTAGACGACCGGCTTCTCAACCACGGCCAACTCCGCCACCTTGAACACAAACCGCCCGACCTGACACATCGTCGCGGCCCGCTTCCGGGCGGTGCGCCCGCGGTCGTAGGCGTTCTCCGAAGGCGGCGTGGGCTGCAGCGCCACCGCGACCACGTCCACGGGCGCCACCCGCCGGAACACGCTCACCACCACCGACAACAGATCGTTCGGCACCTCGTCGAACGCGCCTATGGCGAAGTCCCCCAGCGCCCGCAGGTCGCACTCCCTCAGCAACCCCTCGCGCAGCGCCGCGTACTGCTTGATGAACATCCAGTTCCGCATCGTCAGCAGCGCGCTCACGCCCCCCGGCCGGGCCAACTGCAGCCCGCGCTCCAGGAACGCCGCGTACAGGTCGGCCTTGCCGCGCGGGTACTGCTTCTGCACGTACGCCGCGTCCGCGAGCTTCGCCGTGCCCTGGTAGGGCGGGTTGCCGACGACCAGATCGTACTGTCCCTCACGCACCATCCGCACGAAACGCACGCCCGCCGCGAGCTGCTCGCCGCGCAGGCGCAGGCCCAGGTCGTCCAGCCGCGTGTGCGCTTGCAGGAAGGTCTCCAGCGCCCGGTCGAGCTTCGCCCAGGCGATCGATTCCGCGCGCACCTCGTCCGTGGGCGGCGGGTCGAACAGATCACCCAGGGCCCCGGGGCGCACGCGCCGCTCCGAGCCCCACGCGGTGATCGCGTCCGAGACGGCGTGGTCCACGCGCAGCAGCGTGCCCAGGTGGTCGGCGCCGGCCAGCGCCGAGACGATGCGGTCGGTCAGCGCCGCCGGCAGGCCGACGTCCGCACGCAGCGTGTCCCGCAGCTCGACTCGCGCCGGATCGTCGTTCGGCAGGCCGGCCAGCCGCAGCGTCGCCGCCACCAGGTTCAACTGCGCCGGCGCGGCCTCCGTCATCGCGGGCACCAGGCGCCGGGCCTTCAGCCACAGGGTCGCCGCGGCGATCTGCACGGCCCGCGGGTCCAGGTCGATGCCGTACAGATTCGACGCCAGGATGTGACCCACGATCGCCGCATCGGACCACTCGGGCGCCTCGGCGACGCCGCGGTGGCGCGCCTCTTCGCGGTACAGCGGCACCAGCAGGTCGAGCGCCACGACCAGGAAGTGCCCCGAACCACAGGCCGGGTCGAGCAGCTTCAGGTCGCGCAGGGACTTGGGCGCCTGCGTCACCGCGTCGTCCGGGATCTCCTGCGGCACGTAGTAGGCCCAGCGCGCCTCGTTCTCGTCCTCGAGCGGCATCAGCTCGCTCGGCGAGACCTCACCGGCCTCGCGCCGCGTGCGCCAGTCCACCCGCCGCGCCTCCAGGCGATCGAGCGTGCCATCGGCCTCGACCTCCGGCGTCCAGCCGTGTTTTCGACACATCGCCAGCCACATCGGCCCGAGGCTGTTCTGCAGCGTCCAGTCCACCATGTATCGCTCGGTGAACATCTGCGTCTTGCTGGCGATCTCGTGCGGCTCGATCTTGCCGCCGCCGTGCAGCTTCGCGTCCAGCGCCTCGCGCGCCGGGTCGTTCCAGTACTGGTAGACCCAGCCGAGCGTCATGTCGTCGGGAAAACAGGTCGACAGCTCGGGGTCGTCCAGGGCTTCGACCACGGCCCGCAGCGTGCCGACCGGCACCGGCACCAGGTCGCCGAGCTGCCGGCCGTACAGACCGGGCAGGTCACGGGACAGATCCCTGAAGACGAGGTCGAGCAGGAAGGCGTACCCCTCGGACGGATCGTCCCGGACCAGCTCCGGCGCCAGCGCCCGAAAATCCGACGCCGCCGCGCTGCCCCAGCCGCCGGTCACGACGGCCACCTTGCGCAGGCCCGCGGACTCCAGCAGCCGCAGAAACAACACACGGTTGAGTAGCGTGTAAGCCGCCGATGAGACCAGCTCCGCGCGAAACCGCTCCGCCGCCGCCGCGCGCGCCTTCGTCGGCAGTGCACGGACCTGCTCGTCCACCCAGGCCTCGATCTGCGCCCGCCGCGCCGCCGGCGTCTCGGCCAGCTCCGCGCGGTCGCGCGGCAGGGCCAGGCGATACTCCGAGGCCATCGCGTCGCCCAGCTCGGTGATCAGGCGCGCGCGCAGGGCGCGGATCGTGGCGGAGAGCTTCTTCTTGGCTTCGGGGGTCATGGGTCAGAGTCTCTTCAATGTGTCGAAGAAGCGGGCAGCCGATGGGCAAGCCGAACGGAGCCTGGTCGCGTCGACCCCAGCCAGGGCCTTGAGAGGGTCGGCGGAAATTGTCCGCCGGCTCCGCAGCCCGCTGAATCCCGACTTGCGGCGTCGTGGGGCCCCCAACATCTGGGGCTGTACCCCGGGTACAGCACCCAGATGTCGTGCACCCCCACTCCTTGCCTGTCGGGCCCATCGTGCTGCTCGCTTCGGCGTCCAATTCGCGCCGACCCTCTGAAGGAGTGTGTGCCCTTGTCGTAAGGCGGATCGCACTCTCTCGTCGCGGCACCGAGCGCATCTTTCATCTGCTCTTTGGTCGCCGCCTCCAGTGATGCCCACTTCGTGATCTTCGCGGGTTTGTATCCCTTTCCGACCGCCGATGCGAGCGCGGCGGGGTCGGCCAGGAGCCATGTCTCCATCGCCTGGACCATGAGAAAGGCGTGGTCGTCGTCCGTGCCGGCGGGCATGGCCCACCCGTCGCGCGTCTTCAGGTGCGCCCACGGGTGCTCGACGTCGGCCACGGGTGCCTCGGCGTCGACGAGGAGGATCGGCGTCGTCGTGTCGAGCTGGAGGGCCGTGACGAACTTGTCGAAGGCCTGTTTCCGCCCGCCACACGCTTGCACTCTGATCTCTCGCCCGACGCCCCGCGCGATCAATTTGTGGACCGCCTCGGCGGCATCCACGCGCAGATCCTTGCCCTTCGGCTGGTTCTTCGCGTCGCCGCCGCCCTCGACGAATACCTTCAGGGGCTTTGGCCTGGCCGGCGGGGACTTCGGTTTCACCAGCGTCGCCCGCCGAAGTCGCCCGAGAGCCAGGCCTGGCCGAGGCGCATCCGCTCCACGGCCTCGGGCCCGCAGGACGCCGCGATCTCGGCGGGGGTCGGCCGCCGCACGACGGTTTGACCCTCGACCTTGTCGCAGAAGAGCACGCTCTCCGGCATGGGCGTCAGGGCGTCGACCAGAATATCCGAATGGGTCGTCACGATGAGCTGCATGCGGGCGGACGCCTCCATCAGCAGCTTGGCGATCGTGGGCAGAAGATCCGGGTGCATGCCGATCTCGGGTTCTTCGAGCACGACGACCGGGGGTGGGCTCGGGTGCAGCAGAATGCTCAGAAGCGCAAGAAATCGGAGGGTTCCATCCGAGAGCCGCGAGGCGGGCGTCAGGCGGTCCCCGGCCTCCGACAGGAAGAGCTGAACGCTGCCTCCGGTCAGATGGACGTCGTATCCCTCAAAGCCCGGGGAGAGATCCTGGAGATGGCCTTCCAGCCGCCGACGGACGGCCCGGTGTCGCTTGATCTCCTCCAGGACGAGTGCCAGGTTCGCGCCGTCGCCCCTCAGAAAGTCCGCCGGCGCGTCTGGCGGCTGCGGACGGCGGCAGCTCGCGTGGCGCCCGATGGTCCACTCGCGGAAAAGGCGGATCCGACCGTACGCGTCCGCAAGCCCGGTCAGAACCGGGTAGGTCAGCGGATCGCGAATCTGGCTCAGGATCGATGCGTCCGGCCGAACCTGCTCGCGCGTGAGCCCCCGCTTGGTCCCGGTCTGGTCCAGTCGTGCGGCCCCATCCTCGAAACCGAAATAGAAGAAGGGCTTCTTCTTGCCTGCCGCCGGGGCGGCATTCTCGATTCTCTCGTCCAGCACGGCGATCCGGCGGCCGGCTTCACCGACCACGAGGCGATGTCGCAAATCCGCGGCGCCCTCCTTGTCCAACCGTGCGACGACGACTTCGATCTCCAGGCCCGAACGTCGCTCCGCAACGCCCTTGTGGATCCACTCTTCCACGCCACCGCTCGCTCGAATGTACTCCTGAAGTGCATCTTCGCGCGGCGTGGACGCCAAGAGGGCGATCGCCTCGATGAGGTTCGACTTCCCCGTCCCATTGGCGCCGAGCAGGACGTTGAGCGGGCCGAGCGTCACCGGCTCGGTGTCGGGCCCGTAAGACAAGAAGTTGCGAAGGGTGACTTCCTTGAACATGCGGCCGATTCTCAGCGAAGCCGGACGCGAAAGCCACGCGCGAGCTGGTCCTGCAGGCGGCGGCGCAGCTCGGCGAGGAGGTGCTCGACGTCTTGGGTCGAGGCCACCACGCGGTTGCGCAGGCCCAGGTCGAGCGAGATCGTCGTCGGTGTCGGCGGTTTCGGGGTCTTCGGCGGCTTCGGAGCCTTCGGCCCGGGCCCGTCGCCACCGTCATCGTCGTCGTCGCCGTCCCCATCGTCACCGCCGTCGCCGGACCTCTTGTCGAAGATCTCGTCGAGCCGCTCGTGGGCCAGGGTCTCGGCCGTTTCGAGGCGCTTCTCGAAGGGCGCCTTCAGGGCCTCCAACGGAGGGTGCAGCGCCGCGGCGTCGGTCGATGTGCTTGCCTCGGCGATGGGCCGCAGCACGTGGTGGGCCTCGTCGGCGTCGAGCGTTTCAAAGCCCTCGCGTGTCTTGACGCGTCCGCGGGCCGCCTCGGCGGTGACCTCCTGCCAGTTGATCAGGGTCTCGCGGCTGCCCTCGTAGAGCTGCCGAATCGTCGCGACGTCTGCGTCGAGCGCCGCGACTTCCCGCCAGGGCCGCGAGAGCGCGAGCTGCTCGCGAATGCGCTCTGCGGCGGCCTGTCCGGCGTCCGTGGTGCCGCCCGCGTCCTCGAGCTGTTTCCACTGATGCGCAAGGATGTCGCGAAGCGCCGCGATGGCCTTCTCGGCGACCCCCGTCAGCTCGACCTCCAGCGCCTGCAGCAGCGAGACCCCGTCGTTCAACGCTTCGAGGTGCAGCTTGACCTGCTCGACGGTCGGGCCGGTCTGCCGGATGTGCCGCAGGCAGGCTTCGAGGGCCGACTGAAGCTTCTGCAGCGACGGCTCCGTGGATGCCGGGCACATGCGCCGCAGCCGCTCCTCGACCTCGCGCAGGCGCTTCGCCAAGCCGGGAAAGTGCGCCTCGACGGCGTCGGCGATGGCGTGGTCCTCGCGCTCGAGATCGGCGTCGAGACGATCCTTGAAGAATCTGCAGATCTTCGCGCGGTCGGTGGGACCGACCTTGCCGGCGTCGGCAACCGAGAACGTGGCCACCCGGAACGCGCGGTCCTTGTCGAAGAGATCCTTCGAGCCCACGTCGCGGAAAGCCGTGATCATCGGCCCGCTTTCCGGCTGGGCGCGCAGCTTCTGGCCGCGCAGAAGCCCCGCCACGCAGGCGCGCACGACGCTCGCCGGGTATCCGAACGGCGGGCGGCTGAAGTGTTTCAGCAGCGTCGAGCCCAGCGTGGCGCCCTGGGTCTGGATGTATTCCGCCACCCGCTTCGGGACCACCCCCGTGCAATTCGGCTGGAGGCGGGCGTTGTCCAGTTCGAGGATGCCCAGGCCCGACTCGCCCCCCAGAAGCTTGGCCGAGACGCCGACGAGCGTCGGCTCCAGAAGCTGCGCCAGCTCCTTCGGTTCGAGCTGGATCGGGGTGAAGTGCGTGTAGAGTTCCGGCAGCAGGCGCGTCGCGAGGGTCGTCGCGGTGTCCTTGAAACCCATGCCCGTGTCACGGGGCGTGAGGGCGCGGCCGCGGAAATACATGCTGCCCGCCATGAACGTCGCTTCCACGGCGCGGCTCAACCCACGCTTGTGCTCCTCGGCGGCGTTCTTCTCTTGCTGAAGCAGCAGCTTCTTGTGTGGGGGCAGCGACTCGCGGCGTGGCTCGTACTTGTCCACCATCGCCTGCGAGCGGTGCGCCTCGATGGCCAGGTGCTCGGCCACTTCGGACTCGCCACAGACCCAGAGGAGACGCTCGCGGCGGTACGGCGGAACGGTGTCGTCGCTGAGTTTGAGCCAGGTCTCGGCTGCCTGATCTGATCTTTCTCCCTTCCGGACGAAGCGGAAGTCGAGGAAGAAGGCCGCGTCGTCCCGCGGCGCCTGGAGCTGCTCGTCGTCGGCGGACCGGCCGTCCGAGTACCACGCGCCCCACGGGAACGGGCGCCCCTGCAACTTGGCCTGCTCGAAGTCGCCGACCAGGTACTTCAGCGCCTCTCGAACGAGGGCGGACCGGCGCTCGGGCGGCACCTGGATGTCGCGGCGCTCGCGCTCCCACTCTTCAGCGGACGACGACTGAAGCTTGTACCCGGTCTTCTCGGAGTAACCGAGCAGGTTGCGCTGGCGCAGGCTCTCCAGGGCCGCGGTCACGGCGTCCAGTTGATTGCCCCGGTCCAGGCGGTCGTACAGGCACCGCGCGACGAGCTCGGCCGTGGTCGGCAGGGTCTCCTGGACCAGCTCCAGAAGCGCCACGGCCTTGGCCGCGCGGGCCTGGGTCGGATCGCACTTGCCGAGGACACGCGCCATGCTGGCCTGGGCCTCGGTATCGAGCGCCGTGTGTTGAATCTCGTAGATCTCGTCCAGGGTGACGAGCGTGCCGACTTCGCGCTCGGCCAGGCGGCGGCTGCGGAACAGCTCGCCCAGGAGCTGAAGCAGGCCACGAATGGCCTGGTCGTCTCCCTGGACACGCGTCGACCGGGTCCGCATCGCGGTCGTGAT
The DNA here is from genome assembly GCA_023150895.1 of Myxococcota bacterium. Classification (GTDB taxonomy): domain Bacteria; phylum Myxococcota_A; class Bradymonadia; order UBA7976; family UBA1532; genus CAINDO01. The sequence continues at coordinate 11,023 of JAKLJY010000164.1, forward strand.
CTGCAAGATGAGATCGATGTGACCCGGCAGCAGCGGGTAGACCTCGACGAACTCCTCGGGTGTGATGGCGTCACAGTCGAAGGCGAAGAGTTTCAGATCCGTGCGATGGCGGTCGAAGAGCGCTCGCAGGACCGGCTCGGCGGTCGGTTTCTTGTGCAACAGGCGCCTGTGGATGACATCCCGGATGTTGGTCTGCGCGAGATGCACACGGAACCGCTCGGGGAAGCGGTCCTTCATCTTGCCGAGAACGACGCGGTCGCCCGCCTCGTCGAGCTTCTCCTGGCCGGTGACCAGGAGCCAGACCCGGCCTTTCAGACGCTGCTGCAGTTCAGAGACGAAGGACTGGAGCGCGAGCATGCGCTCCTGGTCCTGGTGGATGTACTGCGAAACCTCGTCGACGACGATGAAGAGCGACTTGCCCCGTGCCCGGAACCCCAACATGTCGCCGATGGCGCGCGTCACCTCCTGCGCCGAGAGCACACGGTCGAGGGAGCCACCGGTCCCGCCGCGACTCGTGTACCAAGCCATCGGATCGGTGTAGTGCTCGGGATGCAGAACGGACATGACGAGCGAGAAATCTTCCTCGGCGAGGGGCTCGTTGCGGACCTCGGCCCAGGGACGCTTCAAGGTCGCCAGCGCCGTCTCTTCGAAGCGGGCCCACTCGCCCTGCCGTTCGAGGCGCAGCTCGAAGTCCGCCACGAGACCCTCGGGGCAGTAGCCCAGACGCTTCTGCACCTGGCGCAGCACGGCCGTATGGATGGGCTCGCCGCCGCGCGCGACCCCCCCGATGTCGAACACCACCGCGACCGGGTCGACGAGCGCACGCAGGGCCTCCCAGGCACTCACGAGCGCGGTCCGATTCGGGGAGTGGTCGCGAGCCAGGAGCGCGTCCGCCAGGGGGCGACCGTCCGGCAGCATGCGGCCGTCGAGGGCGAGGCCGAGCAGCTTGGCGAAGCTCGACTTGCCCGAGCCGTAGAAGCCCGAGATCCACGACGCGGGCGGCAGGTCCGGCCCGTGGGGCTTGCGCAGTTCGGCGGCGATCCCGGTCAGCAGGCGAACGTACTCTTCGTGAATGCCACGGTCGACCCGCCGGCGATTCGGGTGCCCCTCGGGCCAACCGCCGGTGACGATGTATTCGCCGACTTCGGCCGCGAGCCGCTCGGGGGCCTGCTCGTGAAAGTAGACGACCGGGGCGATGTCCCGCGTCACGTCGGAGGTGAACAGCTCGAAGATGGGCGTGGGCATGCTGGTTCCGTCCTCAGCCGTAGATTCGGGGCCGATAGTCGCGGTCGGCGGGCAGCTCGCCCATGAACGAGAGTCCGGCCGTCGCGTCGGCGTCCCGATGCCCGGGGTAGAACAGGACGACCGGCACGTTGCCCGTGCGACCGTCGAGGTGCTTGAGCAGCGCCGACGTGCGGAAGAACGGGTACAGCGCGCCCGCCCGGCCGATGAAGGTCACCGTGCGCTCGGCTTTCTCGGGGTTCTTCGCGGCGAAGTCGGCGATCAGCCGGGCGCAGTCGGCGGCCAGGCCGTCGGGACCTTCGATCAGGGGCTGGACGCGACTCGTGAGCGCGTTCAGCCCGCGCTCGGGGGCGATGGCGAAGAGACGGCGCTCGCTCTCCTCCATGCGCTGCAGGACGGGCTCACCAAGGCGGGCGATGCGGTCCATCAGCAAGCGCTGCAGGGAGAGGGTGAGCACCACCCAACCGTTGCCGACCAGATCCGTGTTCAGCCGCTGGACGTTGCGGCGCAGATCGAACTCGCGCTCCGGCGCGTAGACCAGGATGGCGAAGCGGTAGTTGCGCATCGTGCTGATGCGCGGGCCGTCCTCGTGGACGAGGTCGTTGCGCAAGGCGGTGAAGGCCGCGCCGAGGTCGTTCTTCGGGAAGGTGAGGGCGGGTCGGGTCACGGGGCAGGCTCCGGGGTGGCCGAGCGCGACGCGTCGGACGTCCTGGCCGGTACGAGGTTCAGAGACACCGCCGCCCAGGCGGGCAGGTCGGGGTACTCGAACTGGAGGTCGCGCAGGTCCCCCATCCGGGCGTAGCGGACGCCGGGGAGGCGGCGCAGGGCGTCGTCCAGCAGACCGCCGTCCAGACCGACCGATGCCAGGTACGGGTTCGCGAGCAACGTGCCGGCGAAGTCGACGCCGCGGAGCAGGTACAGCAGGTAGCCCAGGGCCTCGTCCGGGACCGGCGGATAGCGGAGCGGGCGCGGATCGCGGTTCGACGTCACGAGTCCGGCCGAGAACGCCGCGGAGAGCAGCTTGCTGGCGAACTGGATCTGCGAAGCCGGCGTCCAGCGGGCGCGCCCCATCTGGGCCACCCAGGCGACGACGATGTCGCGGCTGACCTCGGGCCTGAGGGCCTCGCGACGCCGCGGCAGGAAGTCGCCGGTGAAGGCGCGGTAGAGCGGATCGGCGAGCTGAAGGTGCCAGTGGCCGATCAGCGCGCGCGATTCCGGGGCCATCGACGACCAGCGATGCAGGACCGCCAGGGCCGGCGGGAATGCATCGAAGCGGGCGCGGAAGTTGGCGAGCAGGACCTCGACGCGGTCGGCGCTGCGGGCCCCGAACCAGTACTCGGAGAACGCCTGCGAGACGGTGGGGGGGGAAGACGTCGGGTCGCGATGGCGCCAGTAGGCACGGGCGTCGTCGAGTTCCAGAGCGCACTTCATCAGCCGCGTGTGGAGTTCGGCGACCTCGGCGGGCCGCGGCGGGTTCGTCGGGGCGGTCGCGGTCACGTGCTCTTCGCCACCCGGTAGTGCGGGAACGGGTACTCGGGGGTCAGCGGGACGAAGGCCGCCAGGAGCGCCTGGAAGCGGCGTTCCTGGCTCTCGGGCGGGTCGCTGCGGAGGCGTCGTCCAGCGGGAGTGGGCTCGGTTTCGACGCGGGCCGGGCGCCCGTGTCCATCCAGCCAGTCGGCAAAGGCAGTGCGCGTGGCGGCGGACGTCCAATCGGCGGCCAGGAACGGGGCCAGGGCCGGGAGCGCCCGCTCGGGCGGGGCGTCCCCGTGTTTGAGGGTCTCGATGCGCTCCGCCAGGGCGCGGTCGACGGCCGGGCCGGGGTGAAAGAGCGAACGGAGAAGGTCCGGGTCGTGGTGCAGCGCGCGGTGCCGGGCCTCGACGCGGCGGGCCGCCTCGCGAGCGCCCTCCAGCGCGGCCCACGCCCAGGTCGCAGGAAGTAGCCGCTGGAAGAGGTCGTGTCCGCCGAACTCGCTGACGAGGTCGGTGCGCCACCAGCCCAGGCGCGGGGACTCGCCGGCCTCGCCCGCAAAGGCGACGGCGAACTGCGCCGTGAGGAGGAAGTCCAGCTCGGACGTGCTGATGAAAAGGTCGGTGGCCACGAGCCCTCGGGCGATTTCTTGGGAAACGAGAGGATGAGGCCGGCCGGCTCGCCGGCCTGCGGCGGGGCTATTTGGCGCCGGGTGGGGCTGGGGGGCAAGACTGGACGGGTGTGCAGGGGGGCTCGCCCTCGTCCCCGCGCGGTGCCCGGGCCGAGAGCGTCGCCGCGCGGCGAGCATCCATGATAGGAATGAGCCGCGCCTCCCCAACTGGCGCGAAAATCCGACGGCAGGATCGCGAGGTTCACCGCCCTGGCCCAGCACACGTTCAACACCCTGATGCGCCGACTGGCCGACGCCGGCTTCCCCCGGGACTTCGCTCGTGCCGCGGTGCTCCCCGACTGGTGGGAGGCCGAGTGCGCCCGCGATCCCGACTTGCTGCCGGACATCGAACTGCGCGTCGCCCGTTTCATCCGCGCCCCGCTCTCGGTCGTTCGCGACCCGGCCGCCGCGCTCGTGGCGCCTGGCGTTCCGGGTGCTCGCCTCCGGCGCGTTCGGACGGCCAGACCGGACAGGCTCGCGCCCGCCGTCTACACCGGGCTCCAGATCGCGGCAGCCGCGGTCCGCTGCCTTCGTGAGCCCGCCCGGGGCCTTCGGGTGCCGCCGGCGGACGCCAAGGCGTGGCGCAAGGAAGTGCCGCTGAACAAGATGGCCGTCGACCTCAAGGGCGTCGTCGCCGATCTCTGGGCACGCGGCATTCCAGTCCTCCATGTAGAGGTGTTGCCGACGCCCAGCTACCAGGGCATGGCCTGCGTCGTCGAGGGACGCCCGGTCGTGCTGATTGGTCACGGGTACGATGATCCGGCGCGACTCGCATTCTTCATCGGCCACGAAGCCGGGCACGTCGCCAACGCCGACTGCGCCGTTGAGCAGCCGGTGGTCGATGATCAGAACGATATCCCAGACGCCGATCCCATCGAGAAGAGGGCAGACCAGTACAGCGCCGATCTGCTGCTGGGGGACGCCAACGTTCCACCGAATGACACGCTCGACTTTCGAAGCCTTGCGGCGGTCTGCGCCTTCGCCGGCAAGCCCCACGGGGCCGATCCGGCCGCGTTGGCCTGGGCCTGGGCAGAGCGAACGAAGGAATTTCAGACCGCATCGATGGCGGTCCAAGCACTGTATCGCGCACGGGGTGGGAAGCGCATCCTTCGGGAGCTGGTCGATGAGAATCTGAATCTGGGCGATGCTGCGGAGAGTGATCGGAGCCTGCTGCGCTGCCTCTACGGGGACCCCGAGCGCAATGCGACTTCTGGTTGACAGTGACATCTTCTGCAAGCTCGGGGTCTCCGGATTGCTGTCCCCGGCGCTCGCCGCCCTCGGCGTTTCTCATCAGGAGTGCGGACGGCTTCCGGCGCTTCCCCACATGCTCCACAAGGGAAAGCTTCCACGCCTCTACGGCGAGGCAGCCTGCAGGGCGCTGGTGGAGAGCGCCCACTCCATGCCGGTGGCGCCGGCGGCGGGTCCAGAGTGGCTCGACCAGCTCTCCGGCGTCGAACAAGTCGACATCGGAGAGGCTCAGCTTTACGCCATCGCCGCCGAACGAGGTCTGACCATCGCCACCGGGGACAAGCGAGCCCTTCGGGCGGTCGCGAAGCTCCCGAGGCTACATCCGCCCCTCGCGGGCCGAATCGTCACCTTCGAGGCCATCCTTCTCGAACTGTACACGACGATGGGCGCGTCGGAGCTTCGGCAGGCGGTGAGCCCGCTCTCCAGCGACGGGCTCATCAAGGTCTGCTTCTCGCTGGGGAACGACGAGCCCGCCGCGGCTCTGCACTCATCGTTGAACGCGCTCGCCGCCGAGGTCGCCCCTCTCGCGCTTTGGCAGCCAGGAACGAGGATAGGCCCATGACATTCGACAGCGGCCACTATGTACCTGTCCTGAAAATGAAGCGTGGCGAGAAGAAGGCGCTGCAGCTCCTTGAACGCTCGATCCGGGTCCGCCTGACTCCACTCATCGAGGTCGTCGAGATGGATGGCAAGAAGACGCTGGCGGCCCACCTGGACACCGCCTTCAAGGACTTTCGGGAAACGGCCGCGCTCTATCCACGCTACTTCTTGGACGCAGGCGAGATCTCGCCTGCCGGTGAAGAGGGGGCTGCCGGCGTCTTCCAGCGCGCGGCCCGGCTTGGTGTGGCCTTCACACCGGTCACTGGGATCACTCGAACCGTTGACGTTGCTCCGGCGCTCGCGCACAGAGACGGCGGGCTCGCTATCAGGTTGACGCGGGCTGAGTTCGAGGCCGGCCAGCTTCCAGACGGGCTGACCGCCTTCATCGCGAAGCACTATCTGCGGCCCGAGGAGGTCGACCTGATTGCGGACTTGGGGCCGGTCGAGAACATGGTCGCGGATGGCATCGCAATGCTCACCGATGGTTTCCTCTCCGAGATCCCAGAACCGTCCCGGTGGCGCACGCTGACCGTTTCGGGCTGCGCCTTCCCTCGAAGCATGTGGGGTGTGGGGAAACACTCTCACGCACTGGTTGATCGAGAGGAGTGGCGGGCATGGCACGACAACCTCTATTCAACCCGCTCGGGTCCGATCAGGCTGCCCGCTTTCAGCGACTGCGCCATCCAGCATCCGGACGGCGTCGAAGGTTTTGACCCCCTGACCATGCAGGTCTCTGCTTCTGTCCGATATGCGCTGCCGGAGCAATGGCTGCTCATGAAGGGTGAGAGCACGCGGAACGTGCCGCCCAGCGAGCAGTTTCCGAAGCTCGCCATTCAGCTTGCATACGGCCATCTGGCTGATCACTTCGCAGGTCCGTCCCATTGCAAGGGCTGCCAAGGCATTCAAGATGCGGCAGATGGGTTTCCGGGCTTCGGCGCCCCGGAAACCTGGCGCCGCCTCGGAACGATTCACCACCTCACGCAGACGGTGGAGTCTCTTGCCGGGCTGACCTGGCCTTGAGCTGAACCCGAACGGCCTGCGCGATCTCATCGACGCTGTAGAGCGCACAGACGCGATCCCAGACGATTCGACGAGGACTTCCACGGTAGCCACGCGCGCCACCGCGCGCCTCGAGCATTGCCATCGCGTCGTCGAGCCAGAGCAGCTCAACGAGGGCCCGTGCGGACCTCGTGGGGTTCTTCCGGCCGCGCCTGACCTGCTTGACCCGGACTGACTCCGAGTCGCCGTCAACGACCTGTACTTCCCACCAGGCGGGCAAGAGCCCGAGAGCTTCCTCCACATGGCGACGCCCGACGACCAAGGCGGCGCGGTCGAGCACCTGACCGTACAGGTCGACCTGGCCGGCGAGCCGACGGAGGCTGTCCCGGTCGGACTTGATCTCGTATCCGTGGAGCGACCCGTTCACCACCGCGACGTCGACCCGCACGCGCCCACGGCAGAGCCCAAGCTCTTCGATGAAGGCGGTGTCCGCCTCCCGTTTGTGAGCGGCCATGAGCCGCCGCAGAAGCGCAGCCCGGATCTCGCCGTCACCGGGCGGGACGGTCGGCGGCGCAGTTGGCGAGGGTGAAGCGTCGGTCATGTGCAGTCACCAGTACCTGAACGCGTGTTCATGTCAATTTGAATCCATGATTACGCTGTGGTGACGCCGGTTGCGCGCCGCGGGAGCGGTGGGCTTGTCGCCTCGAAATGAATCGAATTCCTCCAACGAAGGCCCACGGGCGCATGTGGGTCCACATCTAGCTCGCCTTCTTTGAAGTCGAAGTCGGCGACAGGCTACGGCAGCGCCACCGCGGGGAGAAGCCACTTCGGTGACGGAATCCACCACCGACAAAAAGCGGGCTCTTCTCGGATATCCGTGGGTGACCGTGTCGTGAGGATCGTGGGTTCACCGTTGCGGCGGGCCACGTCCGGCT
>JAKLJY010000165.1 GCA_023150895.1 Myxococcota bacterium
CCACCCCCTGCGACCCCGTCCCCCGCGAGCTCTGCAATGCCACCGACGACGACGGCCGGCCAGCGGCCATGACGGCAGATCCGACAACCCCTCGCGCGACTCGCGCCCGCTCGAGACAGGGCGGTCGGTGGTCGTGTTCATCGATGCCGACGTCGCGCGCGCGGGCGACGATGCGCTGAACGTGACCTGCGTTGGCGAGTGAGGCGGGTTCCAGCTCAGTCCAGCGGGTTCAACCAGCGGAGACCCGGAATCGCGGCGAAGTCGCGGTCGGCCGAGGCGAGGACCGCGTCCTGCTCGAGCGCGAGGACCGCGAGCCAGGCGTCCGAGAGGCCCGCCGCGCGCGCACCGGTCGCGTCGCAGACCCGTTGCAGGGTCGCCCAGCGAGTGGCGGTACGCGGCAACTCCCGCCAACCGGGGCTACCACGCAGGGCCGCCACGAATGCGAGCGCCTCGGCCACGGTCGATGGAGTGGCGAAGATGCGGCCGTTCGTCACGATCCGCATGAACCCCAGGAGCGCTTCGTCGGCCACCCAGAAGGGGCGCTCTCGCAGCGCGTCGAGCCACGACCTCGCCGCCTCGTGATGGGGCGAAGCGGGCTGGAAGGCATAGACCAGCAGGTTCACATCCACGAGGGTCATGGACGGCGCGCCAGGTCCTCTTCGGCGAGCAGCTCCTTCAACCCTCGCGGCGAGAGGTCCGCCCCGGCGACCAATGCGCTCGCCCGCGCCACGGGCAGGGGTGGGCTTCTGACGACCCGCTCCGCCCGGTCGAGCGCGAGGGACAAGGCGTCCTCGACGACCTCGCCGAGCGTGCGGCCGGTCTCGATGGCCAGCGAGCGGGCGCGGCGCAGAAGGGGCTCACTGATGTCGACCGTGGTGCGCATACATCGGAATGTAGTGACCGTCGCATCATGATGCAATCGGTCTACCGCTTCGATGTCCCCGGAGGGCGCGGCTCGCCAGAGCAAATGTCCGCGCCCCCCGCTTCGCGACGGCGGCGAGGCGGTGATGGGGCTTCTGCGACCCTGCGGTTGGACTCCGGCACCGTAGAGGTGTCAAACCAAGGTCGCGAGTCGGGGCTCGGGGCGGCGGGTCGGACACCTCAACACGCCGATCTCGACGACGCGGCGGAGCAACACACAGCGGCTCCTGTTCATGTCGAGTCGCTGGCTCGTCGATTCAGACTCGGCAGTCTGCATGTGCGAACCGGCGAGCAGAGTCTCCGGGGCGCGTGCGATTCTCCCCGAGGGGGCCTCCTCCCGATCCGCCACGGAGTCCCCCCGCAGCGTCCCTTCCGACGGAAGATACGATTTCACCGACGCAACTGTCTCATGTGTCCGCCCGGGTGCCCCTGCGACCGCCACACCCCGTGAACCCGCGCCGTCATGGGTCGGCACGCTCTCGCCGGGACCCGCCGGCTTCGGCGTTCTCGCACTGCCCGTACCCCACGCCACTCGGCTCCACGCCCGGTGGCGGCGAGTCGCGCCCGCCGTGAACGCGCGGTCACACGCCGCTCGCAGACGTGGGCGCCACGCCGCGCCCGGTCATGGCACGCTCAGTGTATTGCTTGTCTCCGAACCCGACCCCAAAACACTCGGAGGCTTCCCATGCGCCCGCACTCGCTGTTCCTGTCCCTGGCCGCCCTCGCCACGTTGCCCGCCGCCGCGTCCGCCCAGGCGCCGGCCGACGCCCTCGCCCCCCCCTCGGACACCCGCGACGCCTCGGTCGACTCCACGGTGTACGACGCCGGTCCGGAGGCCGCCCTCCGGGATGCGGGGCCGCCGGGCGACGAGCCTCCCCCCGTGCCAGACGGCCGCCGCGAGACCATGCGGGCCTGCGCCGCGGTCAGTCCCGAAGGTGCGCCCCCCAACCTCGAGCGCCCGTGGCGGGTGGCGTTTCCGGCGCTCGTCGCGCCGTGGGCCCGCTCCGTGTCCGAGATCTTCGTGACGGCTTCGCCGGGCTCCGATACGGATCTGCCTTCTCTCCGGATGCGGCTGGCGGGCGAGGCCTACGTGCCCTTCGACTCATTCGCCTTCTTCGACGTCGTCTGCGACTTCGAGTGCCCCGAGGACACGGCCTGCGACTGCCTCGATTCGGCGCTCAACGGACACCTGCCCGCCCAGACACGCTTCCCGGCGCCCTTTGAGCTGGAGGTCGCTCGGGCGGACGGCGAGTGGCCGGCGATCGACGAGATCTGCGTCGTGTTCACCGCCTACGAAGCCGACGAGCCGGGTCCCATCGACTGGAGTGATCCGAACACCGACGTCGCGGACCCCCTCACCGCCGACGCCGGCGGCTACCGGCCCCCACCCGCCGAGATGCCGAGCGACGAGGCGCCCGAGCTCCCCGTCGGTGGCGAGCCGGTGCCCGCGGACGCGGAGTCCTCCGCCGATGGTGCCGACGAGGCGGCCTGCAGCACGACGCCCGGTCGACCCGCCTCGCCCGCGGCCCTCGCCGTGCTCTGCCTGGCGGCCGCGGGCCTGCGTCGACGGTTGCGGCGCTCCCCGAGTTGATTCGGGAGCGCCGGTTCGAGGCGGGGCGGGCGGCTCCATGGACGACGAGCCGGGGCGATACGACGAGGCCGGTGCGTGCCCTCAGTCCCAGGCGCGCGAGACCACGAGGTCGAGCGCGCGAATGATGTCGTCGCCCCGGGAACTCAGGTTGCCGACGAGATCTCCGAAGGCCCCGAGCGGAAGGCTCGCCACCTCCAGGGTGGCCAGCACGACCACGACGCCGTCAATCGTGAAAGTCGGGCTGAGTCGCGAATCCAACGGCCCGATGACCGACTGCTCGACCAACGGAATCGCCAGCCGCCTCGGGACGTCTTTGAAACGACTCGACTGCACGACGACCAGGAAGGGCGGGCCATCCACGCGGCGACGATTGGTCCGGTGAACGTCGAATTGCGCCACGATCACTCCTCGGACCAGTCGTCGACGACCGCCGAGTGTGTCTCGTAGTATGCCGCCCAGGCGGCCACCGACGGCGCGAGTTCCTGCGCGAGTCGCCGTCGTTCCTCGTCCGCCACGATGCGAATCAGCTCCGGCTCGAGCCGAGCCGAGAGATTGATGCCCAACGCCTTGGCCCGCCGGAGCAGGTCGGCGTTGAAGCTCAGATTGGTGGCCCGCTTCGGGGCGCCTCGGTCGAACTCCAGCACGACGACCTCCACGAAAACCATGCGCATTGATAATACGCAGACTTTGCCTTCACGGTCAATGCGCCACTCGGTGGTTCGTCGCCATCGACACCTCATCCCCCTCGCCGGCGTGACGAGCCGGCCCCCGAGCTCCGTCTCCGCACGGGCCTCGTCCAGGGCGGTCTGTTCCCGTGCGCGGGTCTGATAGTAGGTGAGATCGTCGCCTTGCCGACACAGGTCCAGGCCGACGAGGTTCTCGAATCGCTGTCCGAGGTCCTCGGTGCCGGGGCGGGCGGCCGGACGAGATGCCCGGCACCTCGATCCGGCCTCTGGTCCGTCAAAGCGCAGCCGCCCATCGAGCGCCCGCCCGCCGCATTGACAACCGAACACGCATCGGAGAGTGTCCGACACTCACCCCAACACACGAACCACGCACCGCACAGAAGGCGAAAGGCCCATGTTCATGCACGCCCGCGCCCACGTCGTCACACTCGCCCTCGCCCTGGGCGCCGGCGCCGCCCTGGCCGCCGCGCCCGGCCCCAGCGCCCCGACGACCACCGGCCCCTCGGCGCCGCCAATCGCGCCTGCGCCGATGGTCTCGGCGGCGCCGGTGTCCATGCCCCCCACGACCCCTCCGCCGCCCCCGCCGGGCGGCGGCAACGGCTGGCTCGTCGCGGTGGCCGTGGGCGGGAACTGCACGTTCTCGGTGAACGGCGCCAACAAGGGCACGAGCAGCCAGCTCAAGCTCAGCGTGCCGGCGGCCACGTATTCGGTGAGCTGCAAACCCGCCTCGGGGGCCCAGAAGACGCGGTCCGTCGTGATCAAGTCCGGTGAGACGGCGATGGCGATGTTCAAGCTCGACTGAGGGGGCCGGGCCGGATTGACCGCCGCGTCGTCCCACACCATGATGGCCCCATGACCGCCGCGCTCGAGCCGACCATCGACGACTACCTGGACACCGAGGCGGACGCGCCGTCCAAGCGCGAGTTCGCTGGCGGCGAGATCATCGCCATGGCCGGCGCCGAGCCGGAGCACAACGTCGTCCGCGAGTCTTTGAGCGCGCAGGTCTGGGCGTCACTCCGCGGCCGGCCCTGTCGGAGCTTCTCGGCCGATCAGCGGGTGAACGTGGGCGAGACGGAGGCCTACTTCTACCCCGACGTGGTCATCGTGTGCGATCCGCCGAGATTCGTCGGCCCGCGACCTCGCTCCTTGCAGAACCCCTCGGCCTGGTTCGAGGTGCTCTCGCCGTCCACGGAGTCCTGGGATCGCGGCGGCAAGTTCGCCCACGCCCGGCGGTGTGCGTCCCTGCGCATCTACGCCCTGATCGACCCGGTCGACCGGCGCGTCGAGTGGTACACCCGCGGCGAAGGCGGCCGCTGGGCGTATCAGAGCGTGGAACGTGAGGGCAGCGTCACGTTCGAGGGCCTGGACGTGACGCTGGACGTGGCGACGCTCTTCGCGACGCTCGAGGGCCTCGACGCGGCGCCCTGACGCTCAACTCACGCCTCCTGGTACCCGCACGTCTCCGCGAGGTCACCCAGGTGGGGGTACTCGGCGAGGTCGTCGGTGGCGAAACTCGACCGCGGCGTCGCCAGGTCGGGCGCGATGGAGAGATCGGCCACCAGGTCTCGGCCGGCGCGCAGGATGTCCGGCAGGTGGTCGTAGTCGATGGCACCGGGCGTGTCACAGGGCTGGACGAAGTGCCTGGACGAAGTGCCTGGCACCTCGATCGGCAGCCGCAGCCGCGACGCCAGACCGCGCACCCCGATCAGAAGTGGGCGCCGAACCCCACGCCGACGGAGAACGCCCCTTGTTCCACCTTCGTGCTCGTGCCCGTGTCCGGCGCAAGCGTGAGGGACTGAAGGCTGTAGTCGAGCGTGAGGCGGGCGAAGCCGCCGCGCTCGACGCCGAGGGCATACGCGAGGCCACCCCCGACGCCCGCGGACCAGCCGGTGATCCCGCCCTCCGTCGAGGTGCCGGTCGACTTGCTCTCATTGCGATACCCGCCACCGACGATCGCCGACACGGGCAGGAGCGCATGCAAGAAAAGACCGTCGGCAATGGGCAGGTAGTACGCGGGCTTCAGCGTCACGGCGACCGCGGTCGTCCGGTCCGTCGACGCACGGTCGGACAGGCGGTCGAACGACACCCCGACACCTCCGGCCAACAGCAGCCCATCCAGTACGAAGTACCCCACCTCGGGCGCGACCGAGACCTTCTGTCGATCGCCGCGCGCGATCGTCAGGCTGCCTCGGGTCGACTCGAAGTCGTCGCGGTCGTAGGAGAGTTCTCCGAGCGCCACCCAGGAACCCCGGGTCGCGAATCCTTCGGCACGGCTCGGCTCAGCCTGGGCCAACGTAGCGGCGACGACGAGCGAGAACGAGAGGACGAGGTGATTACGGGTCATCGTGAGGTCTCCCAGGTGGGTGGCGGACAGTGTGCACGGATCGATTTGCGGTGAGCGCGAGCAATCTTCCGGGTTGGCGTGCAAATTCTCGACGAATGCCGCGATTTCGATCTGGACGAGGTGCCTGGCACCCCGATCTGGACGAGGTGCCTGGCACCCCGATCAGGCACCCCGATCAGGCACCCCGATCACCTCCCTCACGGCGCACGAAATCGGCGAGACCACCCGCACGATGTGGTCCGAAGATCGATCAATGGAAACTCGACATCGATCGACGCGGTCTCGACCCCGATCGATGGACCTCGAGCCGCGGTCGATGATGTCGCAAACCCGCATGATGGGCCGAGATGCGGAGGCGATGCTCCACCCGACGTCCTCGATGCCGAAGCCGCTGCGATCGACGACCTAAGAGAGCGTTCGCGAGGCGCGCCCTACTGCCAGGCCATTGATCGATCTCCCGCTTCCGCTCTTCGAGTTGATGATCTGGCCGAGGTGCCTGGCACCGCGGTCAGTGCACCTCACCGGCCCGCAGGCCTCGGAGACCCGAGATGCCGTGCAGACCAAGGCCGTCCTGCGCTGAGCGCTTGGCCTCACGGTCCGGCGAGTCCGCGGCAGCGTTCGCGCACGGCCCCGGGCAGGCGCGCATCCGCGGCCCACTGTGCCAATTGCGCCCGGGTGGCGGGCCGGCGGAGGGGATCGGCGATCAAGGCCTCGGCAAGGGCGAGTGCCTCGTCCACGCGACGCTGACCCATGCGCAACGTCATCAGGTCGAAGCGGAGATTGGGGTCGTCCGGGGCGGCCGCGGCGGCTTCCTCGATCAACGCCGCCGCCCGATCGGGGCGGCCGAGGCCGAGGTACTCGCCGGCCAACTGGTGCGTGAGGGCCGGCGGCACGGGGCGATCGGTGACGACCGGGCGGGCGTCGAGGAGAGCGAGCGCAGCCTCGCGCCGGCCCGCCGCGACGGCCTCGCCGGCCGTCATCAGCGCTCCGGTGGGTTCGCCGGGCCGCAACGTGGCCATGCCGAGGGCGAACTCCACGGGCGAGGCGTAGGTGCCGGCAGTGCCCCACAGGGCCCATGCGCAGACCAGCAGCGCGGGCCCGCCCCCGGCCAGCGCGAGCCGCGGCGCGGGCGCGGGGGCCTCCGCCAACGCGAGCACGATCAAGACGAGCGGCAGGTACAGGTAGCGGTCGAAGCCAAGCCAGAACGCGTCCCCCACGAGGCCCACCGGCAGCAGCGTGAGCGTGGCGCCCGTCAGAAGCGCGGCCGCCCGGTGTCGGCCCCGCCGAAGGAGCAGTGCGACCGCCAGCACCACGCAGGCGGTGGCGAGGAGTCCGGGCAGCGCGCCGCGTCCCGAGAGTTCCCAGCCGAGGAAACGCATGCCGCGGGCCTGGGGCACGAGGAGGGTTTCCAGGCCGAGGCCGACCAGGTCCGGTCCGCGCGTGAGCAGCCGCAGGGGCCCGGGCAGGCCCCCGCCCCCGAGGACGGGCAGGTCCTCGGGCAAGGTCGCCACCCGGCCGAACCAGAAGACCGCCGCCGCGCCGACGAAGGGCAGACAAGCGCCGGCGACGTCCCGGACGAGGTGCCTGGCACTTCGCTCAGGAACGCTCGCCTGAGCGTGCGCGACGCAGAGACCCAGGGCAGCGGGCAGGAAGGTCTCCTTGGAGAGCGCGCCGCCGACCATGAGCAGGGTCGAGACGACTGCGCGGCGCGCCCCCGTCGACGCGCCCGCGAGGTGATACGCCAAGCCCGCGAGCCAGACGCCTGCGAGGACGTCCGAGCGGCCATTGATCCACAGCCACGCCTCGCCCGGGGCCGGGTGCAGGGCGACCAACGCGCCACCGAGCGCCTGCCAGACCGGCGCTGCGTCCCGGCGTCGGAGGGTGGCCACCACGAGCGCGACCGCGAGGCCGTGCAGCCCCAGCGAGACGAGGTGGTGCGCGGTCGGCGAGGGACCCGCGACCGCCTGCACCGCGATGATCGAGATCATCGAAAGCGGCCGCCAAGTGGCGGTGCTGCGGACGGCGATGTCTGCGGTGTCCAGGTAGTCGGCGCTGTTGCGTCCCCACGCGGCGACCAGATCATCCTGACCATCGAGATAGGGGTGCGAAGCGAGCGCCACGTCGTCGTAGATGAAACTGCCGGTGAGCGCCGGCCAGGCGAGGACAACCACGAGCAGCGCCAGCCCTGCGGCAAGGGCGGCGTTTCGGCGGCGGCCGGCTCGCGGTTCGTCCGGGGCGGGGGGCGCGGTCACGGGGCGAGAGTGCTGGCGCCGCCGTGGCGTGTCAAACCCGTCGGCGCGGCCTCTGAACCCGCCAGCCGAAGTGGTTGGCACCGCGATCGGCGGTAGCCCTGGTCTCTACGTGAACTTCGACGCAGACTTGACTGACGCAGTGAACGAATCAGATGTCGAGGATTTCGACTACGAGGACGACGCCCGTCCGAACTGGGAGGAGCTTCCAGGTTCTGGACGAGGTGCCTGGCACCCCGATCAGGCACCCCGATCACCTCGCTCACGGCGAACGAAGTCGGCGAGACCACCCGCACGATGTGGTCCGAAGATCGATCAATGGAAACTCGACATCGATCGACGCGGTTTCGACCCCGATCGATGGACTTCGAGCCGCGGTCGATGATGTCGCAAACCCGCATGATGGGCCGAGATGCGGAGGCGATGCTCCACCCGACGTCCTCGATGCCGAAGCCGCTGCGATCGACGACCTACGAGAGCGTTCGCGAGGCGCGCCCTACTGCCAGGCCATTGATCGATCTCCGCCTTCCGTTCTTTGCGTTGATGATCGGATTGCCTCGACTCTGGAGCCCGTTGATCGGCCCATGATCCTCATCGCCTCGGGCGCGAAACGCGTTGATCGGGGTCGACGGGCGATTGATCGAGCATGCGGTTTCGTCGAGCGGGCATCGCGTGCCGCCGTGGTTCGGCCGAAGTGGTTGGCACCTCGTGCAGCACCTCGTGCAGCGAAACTGATGCGCGACACCCGGCCATGAAATTTCAGCGGGCGCAGGCAGTACTCCGGGGCACGAACTCGAACTCTGGAGGTTTCCCATGTCTGCCATCGACTCTCGACTCAGCGAGGACGGCATCGGTGTATGGCGCGACGGCCCGAACGTCGTGATTGCACCCCAGGCCAGGCTTCCGGCGCGCTGCGTGAAAACGAACGCGCCCGTGGATGTCGTGCTCGAGCACAAGCTGACCTGGCTCTCGCCCTGGTGGTGCCTGACGATCCTGTTCAGCCCCGTCGTGTATCTCATCGTGGCGATGGCCGTGCGCCGGGATGCCATCGTGTATGTCGGGCTGAGCCGGGCGGCGCTGCGACGGCGTCGCGTGGCCATTGCCATCGCCTGGCTGGTGCCGCTGCTTGCATTCTGGCCGATGTACGCGCTCGGACAGGCAGGCTCGGTCGTGGGCATGGCGCTCGCGGCTACGTTCGGCATCGGCGGCCTCATCTCCGGGTACATGGCCTCCGCGCCGGTCCGGGCGAAGCGCATCGAGAGCGGTTTCGCCGTCGTGGCGGGCGCCGATCCACAGTTCGTGGCCATGCTGCCGCCTTGGCCCGGCAAGCGTCCGACCAACGACACGGCCAAGACACTTTCGACGGTCTTCGAGTGAGCGGCGAAGAGCGGGCGGGGTGCGGACGAGGCGCCCCGGACGAGGTGCCCGGCACCTCGATCAGGACGAGGTGCCCGGCACCTCGATCAGCACCTCGATCAGCACCTCGATCAGCACCTGATCCGCTCCCCCCGAGGGGGACCCGGGGAGCGTGGCGAGGCCCCGGCACCCCAACAACGGTCGCCGGTACCCGGGGAGATCGAAGGCGCACTCGAGCGGGCGATTGCCGGCCCTATTTCCTCAGATCACGCAGGAGGGGGCGTTGTCATGTCGACACCCTCTGATCGGCCCACGCTCCCCGTCGACTCGGGCGCCAAACACCTCGATCGGGGTCGATCGGGGTCGACCGGGGGTTGGCCGAACCTGCGGTTTCGTCGAGCGGGCGTCGTCGTGATCGACGACACCCGCCTGCGCTACACTCCCCCCATGCCCGGACGCCTCAAGGTCTTCATCGCCACGTCCCTCGACGGTTTCATCGCCGGGCCGGGGGACGATCTGTCGTGGCTGCCCGCGCCGGAGCCGGAGTCGCCTGCGGGGGACTTCGGGTACGGCGCGTTCATGGCCGGCATTGGCGCACTGCTCATGGGGCGGCGCACGTATGACGTCGTCGCCGGCTTCGAGGGCGACTGGCCCTACGGCGACCGGCCGGTGCTGGTGCCGACGCACCGCCCGCTGACGCCCAAGGTGCCCACGGTGCGGGCCGTCTCGGGGGAGATCGGGGCGCTGGTGAGCGCCGCGCACGCCGCCGCGGGCGACGGCGACGTCTACATCGACGGCGGCGAGCTCATCCGGCTGGCCCTGCAGGCCTCGCTGGTCGACGAGCTGACCGTGACGGTCATCCCCATCGCGCTCGGCGCGGGGGTGCCGCTGTTCGCGGGTCTGAAGGCCCGCCGTGCATTCGTGCTCGAGGCCTGCACGCCCGGCCCGGGCGGCGCGGTGCAGTTGCGCTACCGCCCGGCGTGAGGCGCGGCGCCCGCGACCCTCAGGCGTGCGTCTTCGGCGGGATGCGCAGCACCTGACCGACGAAGATCTTGTTGGGGTCCTTGAGCATGGGCTTGTTGGCCTCGAAGATCTCGGGGTAACGCTTGGCGTCGCCGAGCTGGGCCTTGGCGATGGCCGAGAGGGTGTCGCCCTTCTGCACGGTGTACATCGTGAACTGCGGCGCGGCGGGCTGTTCGACGGTGAGCTTGTCGTCGACGCGCGCGACGGCGTGGGTGTTGCCGATGGCGAGCACGACCTTCTCGCGGTCGGCGTGAGTGGCCACGGTGCCCGTGACCACGGCCGTGCCGTCGTCGAAGACGACCGCCAGGAACTTCACCGTGACGCCCGTCTCGACGACGCGCTGCTTCAGCGCCGCGGCCAGATCGGCCTCGGCCTTGGTGTCGAGGTTCTCTCCGGCGCCCTTCACGAACTCGATGATGGCCATGTCGATCTCCTGGGTGGGTTGGGATGTGCGCGCAGTCGACGCCACGCGCGTCGTGACGTCAAGGGGCAAAGGGGCAAAGGGGCAAAGGGGCGAGCGACGCCGCGGCGGCTTCTGCTACCCTGCGCTCGCATCGCAACGGAACACATCGACGCCGAGATGACACGCCCGCGCACCCGCCCCGCTCACCCCACCCTGACCGCCCTCTCGCTCGCCGCGACGACGCTGCTCGCCGCGTGCGGCGCCGCGGACGCCGATCCGGCCACACCCGACGCCGCCCTGCCTTCGGGACAGGATGCGCGCGACATGCGCGTCGGCCCGACGCCCGACGCGACGCCCGGCCCCGGCACGCTGCCCGCGACCGATCCCGACGCGTCCACCGGCCCCGGACCGGAGCCGACGCTCGATTCGACGCCGGAGCCGACCTTCGACGCGCTGATCGACGCCGGCCCGCGCCCCGATCCCGACGCCGCAGCCCCGCCCCCGCCGGCGCCCGACGCCGGGCCGGAGCCCCCGCCGCTCGTCGAGTGCAATGCGTTGAACGGCCTGCGCGATCAGGCGCTCGTCGAGGTGCTGCACGACGATCTGCATGCGGACTATCGCCCCGTCGCGCCCGAGCCGGATCAAGGCGGCACGCCGAATCGCTACACGACGGCCCGCCACCTCATGTTCATCGACGCGGAGCGCATCGAGAACGGTCCGGACGGTGAAGGGGGCGTGGAGTGTCTGTACACGGCCACGTTCTTCCCCCTCGCGCCGGGTCAGGAGCCCCTGCACGACGTCGTCAATGCCGAGCACGTCCGGCCGCGCAGCGAGCTGAACCCGGACCGGGACAGCGTTCTGTTCTCGCATCAGGAGTCGGACATCCACCACCTGTACCCTTCGTTGCCGGGGGCGAACTCGACCCGCGGCAGCCTGCCGTTCGGGGATCCGGTGCGGATTACCGACGCGCAGTGGGCGCCCTCCCTGCTCGGCGAGGACGAGCACGGTCAGCGTGTGTTCGCCCCGCGCCCCGAGCGCAAAGGCGACGTCGCCCGCGTGATCTTCTACATGACGGCCCGCTGGGGCCTCGACCTGCAGGACTGGGAAGAAGAAGCCCTCAAGCGCTGGGATGTCGAGGATCCGGTGAGCGAGCGCGAGCGGACGCGCAATGACATCGTCGAAGCGCTGCAGGGCAACCGCAATCCGTTCGTCGACTGTCCGGGGCTGGCGCAGCGCGTCGAGGACTTCACCGCGTTCGACGCCCTCGACACCAACGAGAACCTGCCGTCGCCGTAGGCGCGAACCCGGCCGGGTCCCGGCTCACCCCGCGCGCAGCGCCTCGGCGGGCTCGGGGTCGAACGACTCGCCGTGCTGGCTGAGATCGAGGCCCTGCGACTCCTGCTCGCTGGTCACGCGCAGCGGAATCAGAAAACCGACGACCTTGTAGAGCAGGTAGCTGCCCCCGAAAGTGAAGCCGGCGACGATGACCATCGCCAGCAGATGGACGCCCATCGTCTCGAACTTGCCGTGGATGAGGCCGACGTCCTTGGCGAAGACGGCCGTGAGCAGCATGCCGACCGTGCCGCCGAGGCCGTGACAGGGGAAGACGTCGAGCGTGTCGTCGAGGCCGACCTTGTTCTTGTAGGCCACCGCGAGGTTCGAGATCACCGAGCTCACGAGGCCGATCACGATGCTGTGGCCGACCGTGACGAAGCCCGCTGCGGGGGTGATCGCCACGAGCCCGACGACTGCGCCGATGCAGGCCCCGAGCGCGCTCGGCTTCTGCCCGCGCATCCCGTCGACGACGATCCAGGCCAGCATGGCCGCGGCCGAGGCGGTGTTCGTCGTGAGAAACGCCGAGGCGGCCACGTCCGTCGCGGAGAGGGCCGAACCCGCGTTGAAGCCGAACCAGCCGAACCAGAGCATGCCCGTGCCGAGCAGTACGTAGGGGATGTGCGTCGGTCCCTGATGTACGCCCTCGCGGTGGCTCTTGCGCGGCCCGAGCACCAGCACGCCGGCGAGCGCGGCGAATCCGGCCGACATGTGCACGACGGCGCCGCCGGCGAAGTCGAGTACGCCCCACTTGCGCAGGAAGCCCTCCGGGTGCCACGTCCAGTGGGCGAGCGGGGCGTAGACGAACAGGGCGAAGAGCACCATGAAGAGCACGTAGGCCGAGAAGCGCACCCGCTCGGCGAACGAGCCGGTGATGAGCGCCGGCGTGATGATCGCGAACTTGAGCTGGAAGAGGGCGAAGAGCACCAGCGGGATGGTCGGCGACAACGCCGGGTGCGTCTGCGCGCCGACGTCCTTGAGCATGAAGAACGTCCGCGGATCGCCGATGACCCCGCCGAGGCTGTCCCCGAAGGCCAGGCTGAAGCCGACGATCACCCACAGCAGCGAGATCACGCCCATGGCGATGAAGCTCTGCAGCATCGTGGAGAGCACGCTCTTGCGGCTCACCATGCCGCCGTAGAAGAACGACAGCCCCGGCGTCATCAGCAGCACCAGGCCGGACGCGGTCAGCATCCAGGCGACGTCGCCCGGGTTGATCGGGCCGGCGTCCTCGCGCGGCGGGCCGCTGCCGGGCGCCATGAGTCCCAGAATGCCGACCATCAGGAGGGCCCAGGCCCCCCAGCGGCGGAGACGGTGTTCGGCTTCGATGACGGGCATGTCCATGCTCCAGTTCATTTCGTTTTCACAATATTAAACAATGACGCATTTATATTTCAAGAATACGAAATTAGTATTAATTGCAAGTCGACAACCTTTTCGACGCGCATCTTCGCCGACCCTTGCCAGCGCAGCGCCGGCTCACCATGCTTCCCCGCATGCAGCCCCGGGAGATGCTCGAACGCACGCTGACCGAGGAGCGCCTGCGCGACGCGCGCTGGCTCACGCGCGCCCGGTTCGTGGCGCTCGGCCTGATGACCGCGTTCGTCGCGACGCTCGGATACGGCCTCGGGCTCGAGGACTGGCGCGCGGGGACGACCCTGTTGGGCGCGTATCTGGCCGCCAGCGGACTGCTCTGGGTGCTCGCCCGCCGGCACGACGGCGCGGCGACGCTCTCCGGGTTCGCGCTGGCGTTCATGGACGTCCCGGTGATCACCCTGGTGCAGCGCGCGCAGATGGACACGTCGGAGACGCCGCTCGTCGTCGCCACGTTCGGCGCGGTGTTGTTCGCCATCCTGATCGCATTCGCGGCGCTCTCGCTGCAACGACGGGTGATCGCCGCCGTCTCGCTGACCGCCGTGGCGGCGTTGCAGTGGCTTCAGTTCGAGGGCGGCATGGCGCTGGCACCCCGGTTGATCGCCACGCTGGCGCTGCTCGTGCTGGCCATCACCGCCGCCCACCTGCTCGCCCGGGTCCGCGCCCTGCTCGACGTCGTCGCCCGGGGCGAGCTGCGCCGCGAAAAGCTCGGCCGCTACTTCTCCCCCGCGGTGGCCGCGCGCCTGCAGGAGGACGCGCTCGCCGGCGTGCCCGCCGAAGCGGACGCCCCCGAGGAGCGCGAGGTGACCGTGCTCTTCAGCGACATCCGGGACTTCACACGGTTGTCCGAACAGATGTCCGCGGCGGAGGTCGTCGCGCTGCTCAACGCCTATCACGCGCGCATGGTCGAGGTGATCTTCCGCTGCGGCGGCACGCTGGACAAGTTCATCGGCGACGGCATCATGGCGTGGTTCGGCGCGCCGCTGCGGGACCCCGACCATCCGCGGCACGCCGTCGAATGCGCGCTTCAGATGCAGACGGCCCTCGAGGAACACAACGCCGAGCGGCTCGCCCGCGGCCTCGAACCGCTGCGGATCGGGGTCGGCGTCCACACCGGCCCGGCCGTCATCGGCAACGTCGGCGCGCCCGATCGCCGGCTCGAATACACTGCCATCGGCGACACCGTGAACACCGCCTCCCGGGTCGAGGGGCTCACCAAGGGGCTCGGGCGGGTCATTCTCGTCACGGAGGCCACCCGGGCGCGGGTCGGCGATGCCTTCGCGTTCGGCGCCCCCGAAGCCGTGCCGGTGAAGGGCAAGGCCGAGCCGCTCGTGGTTTTCACACCGATCGCGCGGTCTTCTTCCGCAACCCGGGGCGCGCTCGCGGGTTAGGATCGCGGTATGAAACACACCCGTTCCTCCCGCCACTTCCCCGCCTTCGTCGCCCGGACGTTGGCCTTCACACTGACGGCCACGGCGCTCGGCGCCTGCACCTCGTCGACCTCGACGGCGGATCCTGAAGGCGGGGACGCCGCGCTCGGCGGCGCCGGCGCGGGTGGGGATCCCGGCTCCCTCGACGCCGGCTCGGGCGGCGACCCCGGGCTCGTGGATGTGGGCACGGCGGGCGCCGGCGGTGCGGGCGGTGCAGGCGGCTCCGGCGGCATGGGCGGCGGCGAAGGCGGTGCAGGCGGCGCAGGCGGCGGCGCGGGCGGCGGCGAAGGCGGCGCAGGCGGCGAGTCCTGCGGGTTCGTCCCCGGCCCCGATGCGCAGGATCCCCTGCGAGTCACGACCTCGGAGGGCATCGTCGTCGGCGCCGAGTCGGCCGGCGTCACTCGATTTCTGGGCGTGCCGTTCGCCGCGCCGCCGGTGGGCGAGCTGCGCTTTCGGCCGCCCGCCGCGCCCGCCTGCCGCGCCGAGCCCCTGTCGGCCGTCGACTACGCCCCCGCCTGCCTGCAGGTCGACAAGGCCTGCGCGACGGGGCAGACCGCCGACTGCGCGGTCGAGGGCGACGAGGACTGCCTCTACCTCAACGTCTGGCGGCCGAGCCGCCCGAGCGCCGACGGGCAAACGCGACCGGTCCTGTTCTTCATCCACGGCGGCGGCAACGGCATCGGCTCGACGAGCGAAGAGGTCCTGCCCGGGGTCCGCACGTACGACGGCGCGGCCCTCGCGGACCTGACGGACGCGGTCGTCGTCACGACGGCCTACCGCGTCGGCCCCTTCGGCTGGGCGGCCCACCCGGACATGGCGTTGCCCGAGAACGGCGGCGTCGAGGGCAACTTCGGGCTGCTCGACCAGATCGCCGCGCTGACGTGGGTGCGCACGAACGCCGACGCCTTCGGGCTCGACCCGGCGCGCGTGATGATCTTCGGCGAGTCCGCCGGGGCGTTGAACGTCTGCATGCTGCTCGCGTCCCCGCACGCCGCGGGCCTCTTCAGCGCCGCGCTGATGCAGAGCGGCGGCTGCCCCGCCTACGACACCGACCGGGTGCGGGAGACGACGGCGGACGCCCTGGCGGCACTCGACTGCACGGGCGCCCCCGCCGGTGAGCTCGCGTGCCTCAAGGCCGCCGCGGGCGACGCGATCCTGCGCGCCAACCCGCCACAGGTGAACGTCGCCGGCATCAACGGCAATACGTATCAGCCCCACATCGATGGTGACGTGCTGCCGGAGCCCCCGCTGGTCGCGTTCGCGGCGGGTCGCGGGCAGCGGGTGCCCACCGTCGTCGGCTCGAACGCGGACGAGACGGCCGCCAGCCTGCCGCCCGCGGCGACGGTCACCCCGGCCGTCTACGAGACCACCGTGCGCGGGCTCGTCGGTCCGCTCGCCGACGTCGTCCTGCGCCAGTACCCCGTCGAGCGCTTCTCGAGCCCGTGGGAGGCGCTGATGCGCCTGACGACGGACGCCAAGTTCGTGTGTCCGACGCGGACGATCCTGCGCGCGCTCTCGACGCAGGCCCCGGACGTCCCCCGCTGGCGCTATTTCTACACGCACCGGCTCGACAACCTCGCCCGGCGGGAGCCCTACGCGCAGCACGGCATCGAGCTGCTCTTCGTGTTTCAACGGCTGACGATCGGCGGCTACCGACCCAGCGCCGACGAGACCGCGCTGGCGGCGTTCATGGGCGGTGCCTGGGGCGGCCTGGCGCGCGACGGCGTGCCGGCGGCACCGGGTGGCCCGGCGTGGCCGACCTTCGACGCCGCGACGGATGCCCACCTCGTCCTCGAAGGGGGCGACGTGCACGGCGCGGAGGGCGTGCGGACGGACGACTGCGACTTCTGGGACACGCTGTCCGGCGGGTGAAGTCGGCTGGCCCCGCCGTGAATCCGGGCGCGTGGGTGGACCCAGGCCACGTCATTTGCGGGTATTCCCCAGGTTCGCTATGACGCGGGTGGAGGTGCGATGCGACCTGTCACCCTACGCCGCGTCCTCGCCGTGATGCTCGCCGCGGTCCCGCTCGCCGGCTGCCCGGTCGAGGACGAGGGCAGCGCGAACACGCCCGCCCTCGGCGGCACGCGGACGAAGGCTCGCCAGGCGTGCGCAGACTTCGTCGACCACGCCGCCGCCATGCTTCAGCGCACCTGCGCGCCGGAGTACAGCCTAGATGACCTGAAAGCCGAGCTCGAGTCGGGCTTCGAGTCCCGGTTCGGCACCGGTTGCGGGGGGGCCGACGGTCTCCGCGACGAGCAGAGCTTCTACCAGGACTGTCTGCCCGGCCTCGACGCGATGAACACCTGCCCGGAGGACGGCGCGGGCGCCATGCCCGAAGCGTGCGGCGACCAGCTTCAGTTCATCAACGCCCGCTGAACGGCCCGGCGCCGGCGCGGCGACTCAGGGCGCGGTGAGCGTCAGTTTGAACTCGCCGTTCGCGCCGCTGCGGCCGTCGACGAACACGTAGTACGTGCCCGCGTCGAGCAGCCGGAAGAGGCGCGAGCCCGGCGCACCGGGCGGGGACGAGTCGTTGTTGCACGAGATCTGCGTCGCGGTGTCCTCGCAGACCGCGCGGCCGTAGAGCACCGTGTCGTAACCCGTCGTCTGCACGTCGATGAGCGCGCGGGCCGGGAGCGTCAGCTCGTAGACGAGTTCGGGGGCGCCGCCGCCGCCACACGCCCCGCGCTGCGCCGCGACCCCGCGGGCGGAGTCGTCGCGGACGGTCACGCGCTGGCCGTAGGGGAGCGGGATCGGGTCGGCGCACGTGCCCGCCTGCGCCGGCGCCGCGCTGGCGCCGGGGGGCAGCATCACCGCGTCGAGGACGTGGATGATGCCGTTGCTCGCCTGGATGTTCGCCACCGAGATGCGGGCCCCGTCGATGTAGACGGCCCCGTCGATGAGGTTCACGTCGGCCTCGAGGCCGTTGAGCATCTCGAAGGTCGTCGTCGCCACCACGTCCGCCGCCGGCACCTCGCCCGCGATGACGTGATAGGTGAGGATGTCCGTCAGGGTCGGGATGTCCGCCAGCAGGGCCTCGATCGTGCCTTCGGGCAGCAGCGCGAAGGCGTCGTCCGTGGGCGCGAACACCGTGAAGGGCCCGGGGCCGCTCAGCGTGCCCACCAGATCCGCCGCCGTCAGCGCCACTACGAGCGTCTCGAAGTCCGGGTTGTTCACGGCGATCTCGACAATCGAGGGCAGCGGCTCCGGCTCGTCGGCCGGCGGCAGCATCACGCCGTCGAGCACGTGCACGATGCCGTTGCTCGCCTGGATGTCCGTCACGGCGATGCGCACGCCGTCGATGAAGGCCTGCCCGTCGGCGAGCGTGATCTCGGCCTCGTCGCCGTTCAGCATCGTCAGCGTCTGCGCGGCCACCACGTCCGC
>JAKLJY010000166.1 GCA_023150895.1 Myxococcota bacterium
CGGCGACGAGCCGGGGGCGGCGTCGGCCGGGGTCGCGAACACCACGGCATCGCGCATCGGGTCGTCACCGGCCGGCGGGTTCGCACAGGCCCCGAGGAGGGCGGCCGCCACGGTGAACCTGTGGGCGAGTACACGCATGACCGGATGATGAACGTGCCGGGGGGCGCGGTAAAGCGTGCATGCGCTCTGCCGAAGTGGTCGTCACCTCGGCCGCTCCTCGGCCGGGACCTACTGAATCCGCACGTCCAGGCGATTCGCGCCGAAGCGGCGCACGGGCTCGGCGCCAACGGGGGTCGCGTCGAAGACCGACGGCGCGTAACGGGGCAGCTCGGTGTCTTCCCAGCGGAAGGCGTGGTCCATGTTCACGTCGAGGTAGACATGAACGTCGCGAGGGACGCCCGGGTCGATCGTCAGATCGATGGGATAGTCGTAGTAGGCGAGGCCGCCCTCGAGCGTCAGGCCGAACCCGCCGGCGGTCGCGTTCGTCGGGAGCGGCGCGCCGAGACCTTCGAGGGGAAACTCCCGACCCGCGGCCCGGAACACATACCGGAACCAGGACTGCGGGCGGGGCAGACCGTCGATGATCGTGCCTTCGGACAATACTTGTACGTTGTCGAACTCACCCGGCACGTCGAGCGCACCGACGTGCATCGTCGCGTTCACCGTGTATCGCGAATGGGTGACCAGGTTGCGCCCGATGGTGTATCGGCCCGGGCGCAGCCCCGCGATCGGCGTCGACCCGATGAGTGTCTCGTCCCGGTCGTTGTACCCCGCCTCGACGGGCGCATCGCCCGTGTCGAGCACCACGAGCGGCTCCGGATCGTCGGGGCCGCGGAGCAGCGCGAACCGACGGATGCCCTGGTAGGCATTGCGCGCGGTCTGACCCGAGAGACCGTCGGCGTGCGGGAACGCCGCCGTCGACGTGCGGACGATGAAGTGAATGCGGGGGCCGCCCGGGGTGGCGTCGACGTCGGCGGCCGCGTCGGGCACGGCCCCGGCATCGCCCCCGGGACGGCCCGCGTCCGGCTTGTCACCGGGCTCCCCGCCCGAACCGCCCGAACCGCCGGAACCGCCCGCGTCCCCCGGGCCGCCCGGGTCGGCAACCGCGTCGGCCGCCGACGCGCCCCCCGAGCCGCGATCCGGTGGGGCATGATCTGCGTCAAGTGCGGAGGACCCGCCGCCGCCGCCGTCGCCCTCCCCGGAGTGCAGGGCATCATTGGTCGTCGTGCAGGCGAAGAGGCAGAGGCCCGCGAGGACGGCCGAGGGCGTGCGATGGGGGCGTCGTGGGTGCATGGTCGTTTGGACGCTACCCCCGCCCTCGGGTGCGGTCAACCGCTCGACGGGCCGCGCCGCCGGCATCCCGAATTCCATGGACGCGTCCCTGCGAATCTGCTCTCTGAAAGGCTGCGGTCCACTGGAACCGTGTCATCGAGGGGGAGAACGAGTCATGGGATATCTGAATGCGCTCATCCGGGGGATCTGTCTGGCCGTCGGGCTCGTTTCGGGGCCCGCCGCGGCTCAGGAACTCTACGACAGCGGCAGCAGCGGCCGTGACGGCGCGCTGGACGTCGTCGCGAGTACGGAGCTGCGCCTGCCGCCCGACGGCGTGTTGCACTACACGACGATCCACGTGGCGTCGGGAGCCACCCTGCGCCTCCTGCCCAACGCGGACAATACGCCGGCCTACCTGCTCGCGTCGGGCGACGTCGTCATCGAGGGGGTGATCGATGCCGCGCCCTCCCGCCACGCGATTCAGCTCGGCGACGGGAGCGTGACGCGTGACCTGCTCGTCGTGGGCAACGTCGGCGGGCCGGGCGGCCATGCCGGCGGCAGCGTCGGGCACTTCGATGGTGGGCTCGAGCGCCGGTCGAGCGCCGGCCTGGGACCCGCCGGCGGGCTCGGCGCAACCCCGGGCGTGCAGGACGCGCTCGGGGGCGGCTCGGCGGTGCGGGGGGCGACGGCGGTGGACGGTTGCCGCGCGCCCGCCCCTGCGCCGGCGCGGGCCGACGCCTATCTGCTCACGGGCGGCAGCGGCGGCGGCGGAGATCCGGTGGTCGGCAATCTCAACGGGGCGGGCGGTGCCGGGGGCGGCGCCCTGACGATCGCGACGTCCGGCACGTTGACGATCACGGGGCTGGTCACGGTCGGGTCTAATCGGTCGGACGCCAACACGTACGTGGCCACGGGGGGCGGTGGCTCGTTGCGGCTCGTCGGCGAACGACTCGTCGGGCCCCCGGGGAGCATCATCGCGGGGGTCGTGCCGACGTTCGGCACGGCCTGTGGCTTGGGCGGGCGCGGGTTCATCCGGCTGGAGGCCTTCTCGTTCGCGGGCGGCCTCGACGCCGCGGCGGACGCCACCAGCCTGCCCGGGCCGGCGCTGCCCTTCGACGAGGCCGACCGGCCGATTCTGCACATCGTCTCGGTGGATGCCCGCCCCGCGACGCCGACCCCGACCGGTGAACACCCCCACCTGTATCCGGGCGCGACGTTGGCCCCGGAGACCCCGGTGATCGTCGAACTCGAGGCCCGCAACGTGCCCGTCGGCAGCGTCGCAACGGTCGTCGTCAACATGATCGGCGCCGCGCCTGCGCAGTTCCAGAGCACCCCCCTCCAGGGTGACCTCTCGCGATCGACCGCCCGGGCGACGATTCAGGTGCCGCGGGGGGTCCGCCTCGGCGACATCCAGGCGTACATCGCCGAGATGCCCGTCGCGCGCCTGCGCTGACGAGGAGTCGCCATGAACCGATGGCTCTGTTTGATGGCGCTCGCGCTCGTCGTCGCCTGCGATGGGGGCGGGGGTGGCCCCGGCGGTTCGTCCACCCCGGATCAGGGGGGCGAGACGCCGACGGACGCGCGCCGGCCGCGGGATGGTACCGGCGAGCCGGGGGCCGAGGTCGGCAACGTCGGTGATCGGGGCGGGCCGGTCGATGGTTCGGGTCCCGTCGACGCCGTGCGCCTCGCCGACGCCGCGCACCCCGCCGACGCCGCGACCGACGCCCGGCAACCGGTCGACGCCGCGCCGGGGCCCGATGCGGGCCCGCCCTTGCCCGCAGAGGCTCTGGCCGCCCGGGATGCCTTGCGGGCCCTGCATCGAGCGTCCGCCGTGCCCGTCGAGATCCGGTCTCGCGACGGCGTGCCCGTCACGCTGCGGCTCGATGTTCCCCTGCCGCCGGGGGACGACGACTTCGAGCGCGCCGTGGCCTTTCTCTCGACCTACGACGGCCTGTTCGGTCTGTCGACGCCCGAGGAGCGGCTGTATCCGCTCGACCGGCAGGGCGACGAAGAGCACCGCACGGTGACCCTGGCCGTGACGCTCCATGGCCGGCCTCTCTTCGGGGGGGCCATCACGCTGCGTCTGGAGGGCGAGCGGCTGACGGCCGTGCAGGCCGGCTACACGCGGGACGTTCCGGAGGCGGTCGAGCCCGCGCTCGCCGCGCCCGAGGCCCGCCGCCTCGCGACCGTGGGTCTGGCCGGCATCGACGTGAACGGCGATCACCGCCCGACCCCGCAGTGCGCCGCCGAGGTTCAGATGGCCGGGGCCGTCTCTGCGCTGCCGCCCGTCCTGGTCTGGTTCGCACCCGAGATGGTCGGCCTGCGGGGGGCGCCGCGCCTCGCCTGGGCATTCGCCTTGCGCGGGGCGCCGGATGGCACCGCCCGCCGGCTCGTGGACGCCCTCGACGGTCGGGTGCTGCTCGATCTGCCGGAGGCCGCCACGCACCAGGGCGCCCACGGCGAGATTCAGGTTCGCGTCGACGGCGAGCAGTGCACGACGACGGGCTGTGACGACCGTTTCCGGGAGACCTACGCGACTGTGTTGGTGGGTGTGTTGACCCAGGACGAGCAGGACGCAGTGCGCGACGTCTCGATTGCGAGCCCGCCCGGCACGGACACCAACGACGCCGACTTCCGGGCCGTATCGCAAGCCCTGGCGGACACCTACACATGGTTCCACGACCGCCTGGGCCGGCACGGTTGGGACGACGTCGCGCCCGAAGTCTGTGTCGACCTCGAAGAGTTCGAGTGGAACGGGCGGACCATCGCGTTGCCGTCGCCCATCAACGTCTGCCGGGCCAACGCCCGCGACCGGGTGCGCACGCGAGCGGCGGTGCGGGTGCGGGAGACCCCGCCCCCGGACGACGACCCCTTGCCGGAGTGTCCGTCCTGGGCGAATGCGCGTTACATGGCACCGTGCGAGGAGCTTCAGTTCGGTGACGGCGTCACGTCGCAAGACATCGTGACCCACGAGTTCACGCACGGACACATTCACCACGCCCGGGCGCTCGGGCTGAGTTTCGTCAACGAGAGCGGCGCGGTGCACGAGGCGCTCTCGGACGTGCTCGCCTGCGCGCGCACCCGGGACTGGCTTCTGGGCGAAGGCACGCCGCTGGCGAACTGCCTGTCGAGTCAGAACGACGCGGCGGGCAATGCCATCCCGGTCAATCGTGACCTGAGCCGACCGCGCAACGGCGTGGCGGGCGGCTGCAACTTCCCCGATCACATGTGGGCCGCGCTGAGCACCGACGGGAGGGGGTTCGTCGCGCCCGACGGGCTCCCGGCGCGCGGGAACGACTTCGGCCGGGTGCACGGCAACTCGACGATTCTGTCCCACGCATTCTACCTGCTCGCCCGGGGCGGGCGGCATCCCCGCAGCGGCATCGAGGTGGCCCGCGGTGTGGGAGACGAATGTGTTGCCCGGGTGGCCAACAAAGTCATCGTCGAACGGCTCGACTTTCTCTCCGGGTTTCTCCACGTCGCGGCGGCGGCCATCGACGCGGCCGGGGACCTCGGCGGACAGGAGGGCTGCCCGCCCCGCGACGATCTCGTCTGCATGGCGCGCAACGCCTTCGCGGCCGTGGGGCTGGCGAACGCCGACGTCGACTGCGACGGCACGCCCGAGGCGCTCGACGTCGACGACGACGGTGACGGCGTGCTCGACGCCGACGACAACTGCCCGCTCGTCCCGAACACGCTCCAGGAGAACAACGATCCCGATCCGCAGGGCGACGCCTGCGACACCGATGACGACGACGACGGCGCGCTCGACGTGAACGACAACTGTCCGATGACGCCCAACGCCAACCAGAACGATCGCAACGGCAACCGCATCGGCAACGCCTGTGACGACCCCGACGGCGACGGCGTGGTGGACGCTCGGGACAACTGCTGGAACGATGCGAACCCGGGTCAGGAGAACTTCGACCGGGATGCAAACGGCGACGCCTGTGATCCCGACGACGACAACGACCGCATCGACGATCTCGTCGATCTGTGCCCGTTCCAGATCGGCGGGGCGCCGGGCGCAGACCGCGACGGCGATCGCGTGGGCGACGTCTGCGACAACTGTCCCGACGTCGTGAATCCCTTGCAGGAGAACGGTGATGCCTTCGCCGACGCCCTCGGTGACGCCTGTGATCCGGACGCCGACGGCGATGGCGTCCCGGAGCGTCCGGGCGACGGAGAGACGCCCGACAACTGCCCGGCGGCGTTCAACCCCGATCAGATCGACGCGGACGGTGATGGCCTCGGCCTGGCGTGTGATCCGGGTGATCTCGTCTTCGCGCGTCCGGCGCCGCAGGGGCCGTTCGAGTTCCGGGCGCGGTTGCGGCCAGCCGTGTCACCCCAGGCTCTGCGCATGCCCCTGGCCGTCTGTGACGCGCTCGACTGCGCCGCGCTCCTGAACGCGACGGGGGGCCGGTTCGGCGTGCACGTCCAGCTGCCGCTCTGGGCCGCGCTGCGGGTCGTCGACGAGACCGGGCGCACCGTTGCCGGCTCGGCGGCGAAACCCGAACACATGATCGGCGTCGAATTGCCGCGGGACTTCCTGACGCTCGGGCCGGGCGGGGCGCCCGCACCGAGGCACTTCTTCTCCCTGGAGATTGCGCTGCCCCCGGCCGCCGAGGCACCCCTCGACGGTGAGATTCAGATCGAGATCCTGCCCGAGCCGGTGGATCTGCCGCCCCGCGTCTCGGTGGCGCCGGCGAGTCTGGTGCTTTACGCGGGTCGCACCGTGCCCCTCACCGCGACGGCCTTCGACCCCAATGGCGACGACCTGAACATGTTCTGGCGCGTCGCGGAGGGGGACGGGTCCCTCGACGGCATCGGTGGGTTCGAGAACGTCTATCGGGCCGTGGACAGCGCCCGCGGTTCGAGCCACCGCGTCGAGGTCATGGCCCTGACGGCGACCGCCGTGCGGGCCGCGACGGCCGAACTCGTCTTCGAGGGGTGGCCCGACTTTGGCAGCGGGGCGGTGGCCGAGCTGGACTGCACGACGGACGAGGACACCAACGGCAACGGCCTGCGTGGCTGCGAGGATCCGACCTGCGTCGGGCGCCCCTGCGAGACCGGGGACCCGTGCCGGGATGTGGGCCGTTGCATGGACGACGGCGTGTGTTTCGCAGCGGTCGTCGACTGTGACGACGAGGACGCCTGCACGCGGGACGTCTGCGAGGCGGGCACCTGCGTTCACCCGGAGATTCGGTTCTGTTGCCAGGGGCCCGGTTGCCCGGTGGATGCCCTCCGGATCGAGGCGCCCCGTGCGGGGGACCACGTCGCCGCCCCGGGCGCGGTGGACGTCCGCGTCGAGATCGAAGGCCGGTTGCCGGCCCGAGTGACACTGCGGCGCAACGGCGAGCAGGCAATCGTTGATGGCGAGCCGCCGTTCCGCTTTCGGGTGCCCATCCCCGCGGGCGCGGTGGGCGTTCAGACGCTGACCGCCATCGCCGAGTACGACGACGGGACGCGCAGCGCCGAGGTCTCCGTCGCCGTCTTCGCCGACGCGGTGGCCACGATGGACATCGCGGGCCGGGTGGTCGATCACACGGGGGCCCCCGTCCCCGATGCCACCGTCTTCGTCGTCGGGGGGCTCGACCTCACCTCGACGGATGGCTTCGGCGAGTTCCGCCTGAACGGACTGCGCGCCGATGGCCCCTACGAGCTCGGCGTACTGGCGACCGTGGCGGGCGAAGTGCGTTACCAGGCGTTCGGGCCCTTCCCGCCCGCCCCCAACGACTTCGACGACGTCGGGGATCTCGTGCTGGTCCGCCCGGTGCAGCCCTTGCGGGACGTGGTCGGCGCCGTGGTCGCGCCGCCGGTGGGGTTCCGGGTGATCGCGGGGCTGACGGCGGACACGCAGCCCGCGGGGCCCGTGGTCGCGCCGCCGGTAGGGTTCCGGGTGATCGCGGGGCTGACGGCGGACACGCAGCCCGCGGGGCCCGTGGTGGCGCCGCCGGTGGGGTTCTCGACGCTGCCGCGCGTGCACGCCGTCGATCCGGCGCAGGTTGCGGTCATGCCCGGTGACGTCGACCTGACGCTGACCGGCGTGGGCCTTGACGCCGTCGGGGTGGTCTCCATTCTCGGGGCGGGCGGCCTGCCCGCGGACTTCATCGACGTCACCGACTACGCGCCGTCGCCGGACGGGCGCACGGCCCGCCTCACGTTGTCGCTGCGGCCCACGCCCGGCTACGAGGCCCGGTACGGCCTCGAGCTTCATTCGGCCCGGGGGACGACGACCGCCGATCCCCAGGATCCGCGCGCCAGCTTCGCCTGCACGCCGCCCTGACGTTTCGACGGCGTCGCGCGGCGGACGTGGAACGTGCCGGCCACCCCGTGGAACGTTCCGTGGAACACATCGGGTCTTCGTGGGGCGCGCGGCGACGGGCCGTCGTGCTGGCACGCGCCGTGCACACTCCCCGTGGCGAGTGCAAGACACCCCAACGAGGAGAAACCCGTGAAGATGCGCCGAACGACCCATCGTCTCGCCACCCTGACCACCCTGAGCGCCCTGACCGTCCTGAGCGCCGCAGCCCCGGGATCGGCCCGGGCACGGGATCTGACGGTCAACCTCCAGGCCCTCTCGGGACACTACGTCGTGGCCGAGGGCGGCGGGGGCGGCGCCGTGAATGCCAATCGAGCGGTCGCCGGCCCATGGGAGGCGTTTACGATGCTCGATCTGACGGGGGGCGAGCTCGTGCACGGCGATCCGGTCGCGTTGCGGACCGCGAACGGCCGCTTTCTCCGGGCGGGGGCGTCGTCCCTCGACGCCGCCGAGATCGCCCCCACCGGCCCCGCGGTCTTTACGCTGGAGATCATCAAGGGCGGGTCGCCGACCGAGGGGGCCGGGATTGCGCTCCGATCCCGATGGACGGGTCTCTACGTCGTGGCCGAGTACGGCGGTGGGGACGTGGTCCGCGCAAACCGAGGAGAGGCGCGGGCGTGGGAGACCTTTCAGCTGCGAAACGTCCGCGCGGCGGGGCGGGAGGTTGCCCCGGGGACGCTCTCGGCCCCATTTCTCACGCCGGGACACTTCCTGCCGCCGATCGGTCGCGACACGGAGACGCATGACTCGAGCGATCCCGGAGAGACGCAGGACTGCACGGATTGGCGCGGCCGAGGCGCGCCCCACTGTTACAACGGACACACGGGGACGGATTTCATGCTCGGCGGCGCCTTCGCCCAGATGGACATGCAACACGTCCCGGTGGTCGCGGCGATGGGCGGGGTCGTGGTCGAGGTGGACGATGGCAGCGTCGATCACTGCCACTTCGATCCGACCGTCCAGGGAGAGCACCGCATCGTCTGCCCGGGTCGCGCGGCGCTCGCCTCGAACTTCGTGATCGTCCGGCAGGACGACGGCCTCATCGCCCAGTACCACCACCTGCGACGTGACAGCGTCCGCGTGCGGCGGGGCGACCGGGTCGAGTGCGGCACCTGGCTCGCAGACATCGGCAGCTCGGGCATTTCCGCGGCCCCGCACTTGCACTTCGAGCTCAATCGGCCACGACACGGGGGCGCGTTCGTCCTGGGTACGGGCTTCGGTCAGGCTGGCAATGCCGAGGTCGTCGATCCGTTCCGCGAGGGTCTGTTCGCCCACCTCGACGACCGTGAGATCCCCGTCAACGTCTGCGTTTCGCCCGAACAGACGGTCCAATGTCAGTCGACGATGACCCGCCTCGACTGTGGTGCCCACGAGGACGAGATCGACGCCGTCTGTGACGGCCTCTCGCCCGCGCAGGGCGATGTCTGTGCCGAAACGGAGGCGGGCGGCTGCGCCGAAACCTGTGCCGACGCGTGCGCGGTCACGACGGAGGTGACGCGCGAGATCATCGACGCGGGTGCCTACGGATACTGCCTGTCGCTCTTCGGCGCGTTCAATCCCGACGCCTGGGTCTGTCAACGCGCCGTGCGGGAGATTTCACGCCAGATCCTGACCTGCCGGTCGCCGGCCGCGGCCGCGCTGTGTGCTGCCGCAGACGCGACGTGCGTCGAGGTCGCAGACGAGATCTGCCACGCGCGTTGCAGCGAGGTCTGCGCCCCGGTGCAGGAGACACTGTTGGCCCCATGCGGGCTGCGGGCGACCGCCGAGCGTTTCGTCCTCGCAGGCGCGGTCGGGGTGCGTGTGTGGTGAGGACGAGACGGGCTCGTCTGGCAAGTCAATCCAAGCTCACGATTTCGTCCTCGGCCGACGAC
The DNA here is from genome assembly GCA_023150895.1 of Myxococcota bacterium. Classification (GTDB taxonomy): domain Bacteria; phylum Myxococcota_A; class Bradymonadia; order UBA7976; family UBA1532; genus CAINDO01. The sequence goes on from JAKLJY010000166.1 coordinate 9,466, forward strand.
GCGAAGGCCACGAAGGCGACCCCCACGAGCGACGCGTGGGCCACTGCCCACACGACGCCGCGCTTTGCGTTCTCATCGGGTGATCGGATGTACGCCGCCTCGATATCAGACAGCGCCACGCGGACAATACCCCCGTCCGCGGTCGTCCCGGAGAAGATCCCGTCTCGGATCCCAATGTGCTGGAACTTGGCGTCCACGTCGACGCATGAAGAGACGCGGGTCCCATCATCGGCACCGGATGTCTCGGTCGAATTTACCGCGGCGGTCGGTGTGTCGCGGGTCTCCAGCACGAGTGTCTGGCCCGCATAGTGGAACGGACGGTCGGATGCGTCGTAGAGGACGGGGGCCGGGCCTTTTCGGGGCGCTCCGCGCTCATATCCATCGAGCGCATTGAGGGAGTCCGGCCGGACCATCACGGTGTTGTAACAGCCTGCCGTGAGCAGGCCAGTGGTGGTGATCCAAACGAGTGGTCTTGTCATGGGGTCGAAGCACCTTTCGGCCATCGGTTCTACATGTGTGCCTCGCCCATGCAAGGTGCGGACCCGCCGCTGCATTGACGCCCGTGGGTGTCCGGGTGGCGATTCGGGCGGCGCGAAGGGCTCGGATCGAACCCGACGGGGATCGCAGGGTGCGAACGCGGCGACGCAAGGTGTGCAAGTCTCTACACACGGTCTGAGCCTTGGCCGGGCAGAGAAGCCGCTATCGCGACCGGACAAGAGAGCGACGTGGTCGCTTCTGCGGGGCCGCGAGAGCGACATCCGGGCGGTTTTGTCCTCGTCAGGGCACGCAGATCGCCGTCGAGATGACGGTATCGAGCGTCCGTACGGGTGGCCCGTCCGGCCCCGTGTCCCCACGCGCCTCGCACTCGAAGAGGGGGACGGCGGACGGCTCGAACGCGGGCGCGGTCAGGCCCGCGACCGGGCCCGATGCGCCGGTGCAGGCGGGCGGCGTGGCCATGTCGTCGGTCCGAAGCAGCCGGACGTCGTCGTTGGGCGAGGGCCGCGGATTCGCCCCGGGCATGGCCACCCAGGTCTCACCGGCCGTCGCCAGCAGTGCGAGACCGTCCGCTTCACCCCGGCTCCCGTCCCATTCGTCGATGGGCGCGCCGTCGCCCTGAAAGCGGGCCTGCCAGGTAAATCGGCCACGCGGGGTGTGTTGAATGCCGAGCACGACGATCTGCCCCCCGGTGGTGAAGTCTACTCGATGGGCTTCCACGCCGGCGTCGACGAGCACGTCGCGCTGCCACAGAGGTGTGAGCGTCGGATCCAGCACGGCGACGCGTCCCGAGTAGAGCGCGCCGGGGGCCTCGTGTTTGCCCGCGATGGCTACGCGCCCGTCCGCCGCAAGGGCGGCCCCTTGAGGCAACATGCCGCCGTGGGCCACTTCGGCGACGAGAGCGCCGTTCGCGTCGAGGTCCACCACCCAGACTGTGTAGGCCTCGTTGGCGGCCAGGACCGCGCGGACGCCCTGATCGCCGTGGGAGAGCGCCAGGACCTCCGGGGTGCCCTCTCCGGGGGCGAGCCGGGTCTGCCACCGGACCTCGCCGTCTGCGTCGAGCGCCACGAACCATGCGGCGGCACGGAAACACTCGGCGGCAGGCTGCGGGCCAATGGCATCGGTTGCAGTGCCCCCGACGAGGAAGCCGTCCGGGGTCGCTACCGCGCGATTGAACCACGCCCGGTCCTGGTCGCCGCCGTAGCGTCGGAGCCAGAGCAGGTCGCCGTCCGGATCGAATCGGGCGGCCCAGGCGCCGTGGCTCTCCTGGGGGGCGCCGCCGACCATCAGGACGCCGCCGTCCGGGCCCGGGGCCGCGCCACGTGCCTGATGCTCACCGAACGCTTCGAGCATCCGCGTCCAGAGAACGGCACCGTTCGCGTCGATACGCGTGACGTAGCCCACCAGCGCGCCCGAGTCGGGTGAGAAGCCGTTGCCGATGACATATACGCCGGCGTCGGGCGCCGGGACGAGCGAGACGGCGATCTCATACTCTGGCGAGCCCACGAAACGCGGCCATTCGGCCGCCGGGGGCGGGGGCGGGGGCGGCAAGGCGCCGTCGGTGAAGATGATCGAGACGGGATACGAACGCTCGCGCGAGACCTCCGGTGCTGGCAGCAGTTCGAGGAAGAAGCGTTTCCCCTTGACCAGCACTCCGGCAGGCGTTCTGAACAGCGCACGCGGCCCCGGTCTGAAGCTCACGACGAGCCGCCCGTCCGGCAGTGTCTTTCCCCGCGCCACGACGCGCCCGGCCTCGTCCGTCACGCGGGCCAGGAGACGCGCGTTGCCCTGCGCGGCCCGCAGATCGGGCGGCAACGTCAGCCCGAGCGTCAGCTTCAGGCCCGGCGCCAGGCGGTTCGGACACCGATCATCCCGGCAGGGCGCGAGCGGGACGCGAAACGGTGCGTCGGGGGCGTCCGGGAAGGACAGATCGCCCAGCACGGCGTCGTCGATCTCGCGCCGAAAGACGCCGAGATCGACGTCGTCGCACGCGAGCCCGATGCCGTCGTGGTTGAGGTCCGTCTGGTCGGGATTGGCGAGGCCCGGGCAGTTGTCGACACCGTCGGCGATCCCGTCGTCGTCGTTGTCGTCGTCGCAGACGTCGCCGAGTACATCGGAATCCCCGTTGGCCTGGTCCGGGTTGGCGTGGTTCGGGCAGTTGTCGCAGAGATCGCCACGACCGTCGCGGTCGCGGTCGCGCTGCGCCGGATCGGCGGTCGACGGGCAGACATCCTGCGCGTTTGCGATGCCATCGTCGTCCATGTCGGGATCGCAGGCGTCGCCCAACGGGTCGCCGTCGTGCGCCTCCTGGTAGGGGTTGGCGTGGTTCGGGCAGTTGTCGACCACGTCGAAGACCCCGTCGCCATCCGTGTCTTCACAGAGATCCCCGATGCCATCCCCGTCGGTGTCCGCCTGATCGTTGAAGACGAGACGGCAGTTGTCGTCCTCGTCCTGGGCGCCATCGTTGTCGTCGTCGCGGTCGCAGGCGTCTCCCTGACCGTCCCCGTCTGTGTCCTCCTGGAGCGGATCGCGGATCTGGGGGCAGACGTCGCGTGCGTCCGAGATGAAGTCGTTGTCGTCGTCCGTCTCGAGGTCGTCCGTCGTGCCGTCGCAGTCGGCGTCGCCGGCACCCACACCGGCGGAAGCCCAGGCGTTCATGATGTCGCAGACGTCTGCGGGGGTGTATCCCAGACGCCCGCGGCGAACATAGGCCTGCGCCACCTCGATGCTCTCGCGCCGGGCGTCCGAGAACCTCGATGACTCGCCCATGTGTCGCGTGAGGACGCGGTAATAGAGCCAGCTCGTCTTCAGCGTCCCGAGCCCGGTGATCGCGTACCCCTTGTGCACGCCACCTGCAAACAGCAAGTAGGCCACCTTGTTCGGGATGCCGCTGTTGGTGTGGACGAAACCGAAGTCATTGCACATCCGGGGATCGTCGTCGGGGCAGGGGGCCGGGATTCCGCTGCCGCGCAACACGCGGTAACCGAGACCATCGGTGCTGACCGCCGCGTCCATGTGGTCCGGGTGCCCTCGGTTGGCCGGCTCGGACATGTCACGGAAGTACGCCTCGTTGATGCCATCCCCATCGAGATCCCGATCACCGAGGAACCACTCGTCCGGATCGGAGAGATATCCGAAGACATCGGCGAAACTCTCGTCCAGGGCGCCGCTCTGGTACGCGTAGTTCAGCTCGCCGTGATGGTCGTCGACCCCGTGACTGAACTCGTGGCCGACGACATCGGGGAGCACGGCGCCGTCCGAGAACCGCAGGGTCTCGTCGCTGCCACTGTATTTGGCGAAACCATCGACCGCCGTAGGGTCGTGGATGATCATGCGAAGCGTATCGCCGTCGTCGTCCCAGCTCACCATACTGAACGTGTCGAAGAAGAGATGATAGACGGCGTGCAGGTACAGATTGGCGGCGTCGCCTTCAGCATCTCCGCCCGGATAGTTCGCCGTCGGTCCGTCCTCGGTGAACCAGTTGACGACGGGCCGCCAGAACTCCCACAGGAATGCGGGCGTGCCGGCAGCGAGGAACGCCGGAGAGACCTCGATGTCGAAGTCCTCTCCAAAGCGGTCGGCGTCGGCCTCGTTGGGGTTGGCGATGAGGAAACCCCCGTCGTGGGCGTCCGTGTAGACCCGAAACCCGAGGAGGTCCGCGCCGCCCGCGCGCCGGCCGAAGACCCCGGTCTGCCAGGCCAGATGAACGCGAGTGTCTTCGCCCCCCAGGAGCCTCCGATCGACGTAGACCAGGGTCGACTCGCCGGCACTCTGGACGTCGCTCAGCTGGTCGCTCATTGCACGTGCGGCGCTCTCCCGGGCGACCGCCGCGCTCACCTCCGGGGGTCGAGGGGTCGGCAGATCGGCGAGCCAGCGGCCGGAGATGCTCGTGACGTCCGCCCCCTCGAAGTGGAAGGACAGCGAGGCGCCGAGGACGGGGACGCCGTGGTGATGCTGTGCCAGCAAGACGAAGTCTTGCGCCTCGTCCTCCGGCCCGGGCAGTCGCGCGGGGAAGAGACTCTCCGCAGGCGCCGCAAAACCGAAGAGCGCCGGATGGGCCGCCAGAAAGGCCAGCGCGCGCTCGGCCGGGTCGGCACCCGGCACGGGCACCTGAAGGGACACGAAAGCGGGCAGGCCGTCCTCGATGGCGATCAAGACGGGGCGGGCCGACTCGGCTTCGAGGTCCGCGACGGCGCCGGCGAGCGGATCCGGCGGGCCGGGCTCGGGGACCAGCTCGGCGAGGTCCCCGCTCAAGGCGTCGAGGGCTCGGGCGTCGAGCGGCTCGGGGAGCGCGTCGCCGGCACGAGCGTCCGCGGTGGCGTCGACCGGAGTGAACCCGTCGACGGACGGTCCGATATCTACGACGAGGCCGAGATCCGGGGTCGGACCGAACTCCGGCGTGGACCCCAGATCCAGCACCGCACCGCCATCGAGTGGCGCCCCGGCATCTCGGGGCGGCCCCCCGTCGTGCGCATTCGCGTCGGGCCGTCCGGCGTCGCCGGGTCCGGTGCCTGTGTCCGCCGTCCCTTCGTCGCCCGCGGGCGAGGGGGCGTCCGCCGTCATCGCGGCATCCTTCGCCGGCGTCCCTGATCCGCCTCCGTCGCCACATGCGGCAACGAGCCAGCCCAGCGCTACGCATCGTGCGCTCCGTCTCATCTCGGCCTCCCGGTCCGGTCGTGTACGGTGGCCCTATCACAACCCGGGCCATCGCATCCAGGGTCCTCGTCGAGGACGACATCCCCGGCAAGCGCCCGGAACACGCCGCCGGCGTCAGTACTCGAGGCTCGCGCCAGCCATCAGGGCGCGCCCCTTGGCCGTGCCGCCGCGGTCGTCCGTTGCGAGCGTGAACGAACGCCACCGGAAACTGACGATGAGCGGACGGGCGTCGAAGTGTGCGCCGAAGCCCCAGACCCACGCGAAAGGTCGCCCGTCGAAGGCCGCGTCGACCGCCGAGACGAGGTCGAGCTCCAACAGAGGCCCGGCGCGGAGGGGTCCGAACATCCCGCCGACCTCCGCGTTGAGGTTCCATTGGAAGCGGTCGATCTTCGCGGGCCCCGACATGTCCCGCCAGATGAGATCCACGACATCGAGATCGACGTAGAGCGGGTTCATGGGCACGAGGCCGCCGAGCTGCAGGCGGAACTCGCTGAAATCGAGCTTCTGGCGCTCGACGGGCCCGCCCTCGCGCTGGGCGTCGACCTCGGCCCCGGACCACGCATAGGAGATCACGACCCGGGTGCCGGCGGACATGGGCACGTATCGGCCCGTCCACGTCTCGGTCGTGTAGATGGCGAAGTCGCTGCGCTGCTCGGTGCGTTCGTAATCCGTCGCCGCGGCGCTCGCGAACAGCGTCGCGAGCCGGCCCGTGGTGTCGACGAGCGCGAGGCGGTGTGTCGGCCACTCGACCTTCGTATGGGGCAGGCCCGGATCGGCCTCGAACTTCGCCTGCGCGAACTCATACCCGTACCCGAGCCCGAATGCATGCGTCGTCCTCGGGATGAGGATGGCCGCGCCGCAAGCGGCGGCCACGGCCGAGTGGGTGAGGCATCGACGCATTCGGGCATCCTAACGGCCCGCCGTCCCGCGCGCAACGAGGGTCCGCCCGCTTCGACGGCTTTCCAGGGGGCGTGCGTGCTGCTACGGTCCGGTCATGGATCATCCATCGCTTCGTTCCGGGGTCGTTGCGCTCGCCTTGGCGGGTTCGGGAGGCTGCCTGCTCGACCCGGACTTCTTCGATCCCGTTGGCGCCGATGGCGGAACGGGGGGCGTCCACGCACCCTCCGGGGGCACCGCCCCGCCCGCCGATGCATTCGTACGTCCCGAGCCCGACGCCGAGATCCCGGACGCGCCCCTGATCGCGTCGGGGCCCGCATGTGACGGGGCGACCTGCGCGTCCGTCGAACTCCGTGGTCCGGATCTGCGACTCGCCGCTCTGGTGGGCGACGCGTCCGGGGCCGCCTGGGCGCTGGTGAACGGCCGACTCGAGGGCATCGTCGACGCCGGCGGCGCGCGGGGGGGCGGCGGCGCGAGCAGCCACCTGCTTCGGTTGGCATCCGATGACTGGCGTGTCACGGATGTCATCGCGCTGCCCTTCACGGGCAGCGATCTCGCCGCGTCCGAGGGCGGCCTGTGGCTGAGCGGCACCAGCGCCATGGCTGGCCGCCTGTTCGACCGCGACTTCGGACCAATCGCGGGTCGCGCGGTGGTGGCGTGCGTCGTGAACGACGCCGTGCGGTTCGTGTTCTCGTACCGGGATTCGGCCTTGGGATACGCCCCGCGTGTCGGCGCCACCGGCGACGGGTCCATCGTCGTCTCGGGTGCGCCGGGCAACGCGGACTTCTACCTCGACGCCGGCGAGACACCCTTTCGGTCGGGAACGGATCCCACGGCGCCCGGGGCGTTCCTCGTGAAACTCGACGGTGCAGGCGGGCTCGTCTGGGAGCGTTCGATCGGCGATCCGACGGCGGGCGTTCGGTCGCTCGCCGTCGGGCCCGGCGGGCACGTCGCGTTCGCCGCATTCGCCAACACGGCCCTCGACCTCTGGGGTCAGGGGGCGGGCGGACCCGGCGTGACGCTGGCCGGCACAGGTCCCGACGGTTCGCTGTCCTGGACGGCCGCCTGGGCGGAGACCGACGTCGATCCGCGCGCTTTCGCCGTCGATGGAAACGGGCGGACCTGGGTGCTGGCACACATCGGTGGCGTGTCCGCGATGACGACGCCGTGGCCGGCCGTCGCCCCGGCGCCCGACTTTGGGGGTGCATACGGCGCCGTGGCGCGCATCCTGCCCGACGGGACGTTCGACGTGTCGACGACCCTGCACGTGCCCTCACGGGGCGCAGGCACGGGTCTCACGCTCGGCGCGGTCGCGGCCGGGGCCGGTGACGACGTGACGATTCTGGGCGACACGTCGGGCGCCGCGGGCGGGCACACGCCCGTCTTCATCGGTGGCAAGGCCGTCGTGCACTCGGGTCCGTTCGTCGCCGGACTCAACGCGGGCGCGGCGGTCTGGGCGCAGGTCTTCGGCCGCAGTGGTGGCAACGCTCCGCTCGACCGGCATGTCCGCCGGGCCGGTCCCTGGATCTACGTCGGGGGCGACCTGCCCGGAGACGTCCGGTGGGGCGAGCGCGCACACCCCCCGGGGGCCGGGGCCCGGATCGTGCTTCTGCGCGTGCCCGGGCCCTGATGGGGCACCGCCGGCCCCTCAGCGCCGCGCGTGCTCGGAGAAGAACGCCCAGAGCGCGTCGGACGCCGAGATGTCGTTCGTGTTCTTGCCCAGGAGCGGGATCGTCAGACCGCCCGGCCACTGATGCCCGCCACCCTCGATGGTACACAGCCGGACGGTCGCGTCCTCCCGGCAACCCGTGAACTCATCACAGCGCACGACCCCGGCGGTGAAGTACGTGGTGGCCCCCGGCGCACAGCCGTTTCGGCTCACCCAGCCGTCGATGGTAGCCGGGGCCGAGACCTGCCCGGCGAAGCCGTCGTACGGGACGATCATGTCGGCCGTCCCGTGGAAGTGTTGCACCGCCACCGGCCGGACGGGCTCACAGGTGAACGTCGCGCTCGGACCCGCGACCGAGCCGATGGCTGCGAACCGGTCCGCGAGCTCGCAGGCGACGCGATGCGCCATGAAGCCCCCGTTGGAGAGCCCCATCGCATAGACGCGGCCCGGGTCGACACAGCGTTCGTCGGCGAGGCGGTCGAGCAATGCCCGCGTGAATCCGACGTCGTCGACGCCTTGGGTCTGCGCCTCGCCACAACACAGCCCGGCGTTCCAGGTCTGTCC
>JAKLJY010000167.1 GCA_023150895.1 Myxococcota bacterium
CGCCGCGCCCGACGCCGCCGCGCCCATCCCGGACGCCGCCGCGCCCATCCCGGACGCCGCCGCGCCCATCCCGGACGGCGCCGCGCCCCCCGACGCCGGGCCGGTGTGCAACGGCCGCGCCGATCTCTGCGCCCGGCCATACAACGACGCGACGCAGGTGTGTACACACAACGCCATGTCGAGCACGGCCTATCGGTTCATCATTCCCAAACCGAATCAGGCGGTCTCCATCACCGAGCAGCTCGACGCCGGCGTGCGCTGTCTGATGCTCGACACTTATCTGTTCGAGGGCGAGCGGCATCTCTGTCACGGCGCCTGTGGCAACTGGGGCAAGATGAAGCTCGCCGACGGCCTGCGCGAGGTCGCGACGTGGCTGGCGGCGCACCCGCGGGACGTCGTGACGTTCATCCTCGAGGCCTACATCGACGAAGCGCAGACCCGCGCGGCGCTCGAGGAGGTCGGGCTCGCGGCACCGGGCGGGGCGGTCGATCCGGTCTTTCCGCTCTTTCACGCCGACGGCCCGCCGGGCACGCCCTGGCCGACGCTCGGTGACATGATCGACGCGAATCGCCGGCTGGTCGTCTTCACCGACGACCCGGCGGCGAACGGCACCTGGCACTTGCACTGGCCGACGTTCGGCTTCGAGACCCCCTACAACGACCCGACGTTCACCTGTGATCACGGCCGCGGCGAGCCCACCGCCGGACCGAATCGTGTGTTCATCCTGAATCACTACAGTCTCGGACCGGCGGGCGGGGATGTCATGATCTCGTCGCAGAACAACGCATATGACACCGTTCTGGAACACGGCCGGCGGTGCCGGGGGGTCGACCCGGCGAACAATCCCTTCGGTCAGCGCCCGACGTTCGTGAACGTCGACCACTTTCAGGTGCCCGTCGCGGGCGGGGGACCGGGACGCGAGGCGCGGCCGGACGTGCTCGACGCCGTCGAGACCCTCAACGACGAGTAGGTTTGCCGGACCCCGGGGCAGCCTCGGGTTTGACGATCCGCAGGGGCACCGAAGTGCCGGGCAGCACCTCGAGCTCGAGCGTGACGGCCCAGCCCGGGTCGAGCAGCGCGAGCCCCTTGCCGAGGGTGGACAGCGCGACCGGCAGCGTCAGCGCGAGGCGTTGGCGCCGCGTCTCCCCGGCGGGGACGCGCACGCCGGTGAGGCGGGGAGCGGCCACGGGCTCGCCCTGGTGGCGCACGTCGAACGTGAGGTCGTGAATCTCGAGGTCGAACGGGGTGGGGTTGCGCACGTCGACCTCGATGCTCGCGTCGAGGTGCAGGCGCTCCGTGGCGAAGGCGTCGAGCAACCCCGTGCGGACGCGCCAGGAGTCGGGCACGAGCGCGTACTCGCATTTGAGCACCTGACTCATGCGGTGCAGGGTGCGCAGGGCCAGGCCCGCCGATGCGAGGTTCACGGCGATCAGCGCGGCGACGGCGAGGTTGCCCGCGAGGCGCTTCAGACCCCGCAGCGGCTCGACGGGCAGCGCGACGAGCTCGGCCCCGAAGCGCGTGCCGCCCCAGACGGCCAGGGGCAGGGAGACGGCCGTCACGGCGTAGAGCAAGGCCAGCGTGCGCTCGGGGGCCTGAGCGGCCTGCGGGGCGAGCAGCAGCCCGGCGAGCTGCGCGGGGGCGGCGAACAGCGCGCCGAAGCCCAGGGCGGCCAGCGGCCGGCGCAACATGAGACGGGCGATGTCGGCGTAACGACGACCGCGGCGCTGCAGCACGGGCGCGCCGAAGTCGAGGCTCATCTGGACCCAGAGCAGCACGGTGCTCGCCCCCGCCGCGAAGGCTTGCCGGGCGGGGTTGGCGCTCAGTCCGACCCAGAACAGCGTCAACTGGAGCGAAAGATAGACCAGAAAGATGCGGGTCTCTTCGAAGGCCTGAAACAGCAGCGGCAGCTCGCGCACCGGGGCGTCGGGGGCCCAGGCGGCGCCGGCCTCGAACGCCCGCGATACGCGCTCCTTCAGCGGAAACAGCAGCGCGGCGGCGACGGCGATGCCGGTCATGAGCGCGGCGTTGACGAAAACGACGTTGCCCTGCCCGGAGAGAATGCCCTGCGCGAGGGGCTCCACCCAGGGCATCCAGTCCTCGGGGAAGACGTAGCGCAGAAGCGCGTCGGTCAGCGCCGGGCGGCCCGTCGTCAGCGCCCAGCCCGTGCCGGCCAGCGCGAAGGCCACGAGGACGAAGTAGAGCGCCGTGAGGCCCCACGCCCCGCGGGCGGGCGAGAAGAGGGCCGCCAGCGCCCGCAGCGGCGCCCCGAGTTGTGCGACGGGCCCGGCCGTCATGGGGGCAGCGACCAGTCGATGGGCACCTCGCCCCGGGCGGCGAGCACGGCGTTGATGCGCGAGAAGTGGCGGCAGCCGAAGAAGCCCCGGTGCGCCGAGAGGGGCGACGGGTGGGGGGCGGTCAGTATCAGATGCCGCCGCCCGTCGATCATGCTGGCCTTGCGCCCGGCGGGGGTGCCCCACAGGACGAAGATCAGCCCCTCGCGCCGGGTGTTCAGGACCTCGATGACCCGGTCGGTGAAGCGCTCCCAGCCCCGGCCCTGGTGCGACGCGGCCTGGCCGGCGCGCACGGAGAGCACGGTGTTGAGCAGCAGCACGCCCTGCTCCGCCCAATGCGTCAGCTCGCCGTGGGTCGGCCGGGGCACGCCGAGGTCGTCGCGGAGCTCCTGAAAGATGTTCACGAGCGACGGGGGCGGGGGGACGCCGCGGCGCACGCTGAAGCACAGCCCGTGCGCCTGATTCGGCCCGTGGTAGGGGTCCTGCCCCAGGATGACCACCCGCACGCGACTCAGCGGCGTGTACCAGAACGCGTTGAACATGTCGCGCCCGGGCGGGTAGACCGCATGGGCGGTGCGCTCGGCGACCAGAAACGCCTTGAGTTCGGCCATGTACGGCTGCTCGAACTGATCGGCGAGGGCTTCGAGCCACTCGGGCTCCAGGTTGGGGCGGGCGTGCTCGCTCATCGGTCGGACCTTCGCACCGAAACGGCGCCCCTGGCAACGCCTCGCGCGCTGTGCCACCGTGCGCCCATGGCTGGCGATCGCCCCGAAGACATGAACCCGAGAGACCCCGACCCCGAGACCGACGTCGACGCGCTGATCGACCGCTACGTCCGCGAAGCACAGGCCGAGCTCGCGGCCGGGGAGCGCGTCATCGCCGCCGAGAAGGCCCGCCTGCACGCCGCTTTCGAAGCCGGCGCGCCGCTGCTCACCCTCATCCCCGTCGAGCTCTGGGACCCGGTGGATCTGCGCTCCGTGCGCGTCCCGGGGGGCACCGTGCTGCGCGTCGCCGAGCACGAGGGGGACATCCTGCTCGGGACGCTGACCGACAACGCGCACAGCCTCGGCGTCGTCTACGAGGAGGCGCACCGCTGGACGGCCCGCAAGTACTTCCTGCCGCTCGCGACGCTGTGTCACCCGGCACGGGTCCGCACCGACGCCCTGGCCGCCGAGCGCGCCGCCGAGGTCGAGGCCCCCCTGCCCGAGCGGGTCAAGGGGCTCGAGGTGGCGGGCGAGGACGCCGAGACGCGACGCGCCGTGTCGCACATCGAGGACCTCGCCGAGCGGGACGACCGCGCGACCCTGCCCCGGGGCACGCTGATCATCCTGCAGCGCGGCGGCGAGGCCCGCGATCCCGCGACGGGCGAGACGGTGCCGCTGCCGGCCGGCACGCGCTGCGAGGTCACGGCCGCGGTGGGGGATTTTCGAGACCGGCACGACGCCGTCGCCCCGCCCATCCCCGTGCGAGTGGGCGAGCGCGCGCTGACGCTCGACTTCACGGCCCTGCGCGGGCTCGACATGCGCAAGGACGTCCTCTCGCCCCGGGCGCAGGAGCTCGCCGCCGAGGCGGACGCGGCCCGTCGGCGCACGCTGCAGCGGCTGGTCGGGTTCGGGCTCGGCGCGGCGGTGCTCACCTGGGACGGGGTGAGTTACGCCCGCAAACAGACGACGGACGAGACCGAGGCGCGCCGCGACCTGCTCGCGTGGCTCGTGCCGCAGCTCGGCCTGCTCTACAGCTACTTCACCGCGGGCGGGAAATACTGGTTCGACCTGCGGGGGGCGCTGTTCGCGCTCGACGCGTCGGGTTGTCTGGCCGACACGAAGCGCATCGCGGCGGCGCTGCGGCCCATCGCCGAGAGCTCGGGGCAGGCGTTCGGCGTCTACGAGGCGCAATTCTACCGGCGCGTCCACGTGGGGTGGACGGAGACGAAACACTACCGCACCGACAAGGACGGCAAGCGGCACTACACACACTCCACCTGGTCGAAGGATTATCGAACCATGTGGGTCGAGCCGCCCGGCCTCGGGGGGCAGCACGCCGTGGTCGAGGGCTGGCGGGACGGCGACGCGCACCGGCTCGCCCGGGCGCAGCGGCTGCTCGACGAGCGCATCTTCGACCTGCTCGCCTCGAAAGCGGAGCACGCCGAGCGCGACTTCAGCCTCGCCCGGCAAACGGTGCCCTTCGGACGCGATGCGAGCATTTCGGCGCTCTCGGCGGCGCTCTGCACGATGCCCCCGGCGTTCTACGACGACTTCATCGGCTACCTGAACGGGCGGGCGAGCAGTCCGGTGCGGCCTGATCGTGAGCTCGTGCCCTACCAGAAGAACCTGCTCCTGACGGCCGGGGCCGTGGCCGGCATCGTGCTCGCGGAGCGGCACCGCCGCGCGCTGGAAGGGCAACTGCGCCGCAACAAGGCCGAGCTCGGGCAGCAGCTCGAGACCCAGATCGCGCGGGTGCCCACGCTGAGCTTCGAGGCCGCCTGGGACGAGTTCATGGGTGGTCCCGCCGTCGACGCCCTGCCCGGGGCCGTCGAGGACCGCGCGAGCGCGACGTTTCACATTGCGCGCACCGCCCGCAGCTTCACGTACACGTACGGCAGCGGGTGGGACAACGGGCGTTCGCTCGACTCCATTCACGTCGACGCGGAGCCCGTGCGGCAAACGTTCACGGCAGTCGCGCCCCGGTGGGCGCCCCTGGCAGCGGCCCTCGCCACCCCCCTGCGGGAGCCGCAGGTGCGTGTCCACCTGACGCGAGTCCTGCGCAACGCCGTCGGCACGGAGATCCTCGACGCGCAGATGCGCGCCGACCGCGGCGAGGCGGAGGGCGGCGGGTTCAAGCAGGCCCTGTGGTACGCGGCCCCGGTGTGGGGGGCGGCCATCCTCGACGGGGCGGTCAAGGCCCTGCGCTGACCGGGAGGCCGGGCTCACGGCCGCCCCGGGCGGCGCGCGAAATGGCGATCACGGCGGGGTGCTTGAGGCGGCGTTCCGGCGAGATGGCCCAATACCGCTCGCGGACGGCCTCCGTACGGCACAGCACCTCGACCCCGCCGGCGGCGACGGCGGCCTCCTCGGCGATGGTCGGCACGCAGTAGATGCCCACCCCGGCCTCGCCGAGCACCTTGGCGAGCGCCGAGTCCTCGCACTCGGCCACGACGCGAGGGCTCAGCGCCTCGGTCTCGAAGAAGGCCTCCAGGCTGCGGCGCAGGCCCGAGGCCTCCAGCGGCAGGATCAGGGGGGCCCCGCTCAGGGCCTTGGGGAACCCCCCGCCGAGCCGCGCGGCGAGCGCATGCGTCGCCAGAAACGACACGCCGGACTCGCCCAACTGGTGGTTGAACGCCTTGACGCGGTCCGCCGGCCCCAGGGGGTGGTCGGTGATGACCAGATCGAGCTCGTGCGCGGCCAGATCGGCCAGCAGGCGCTCGTGGCGGTCTTCTCTACACAGAAGCTGCGCCTCGACCGGCGGACTGAGGGCGGGCAGCAAGAGGCGCCGCGCCACCAGCTTCGGGACGACGTCCGCGATGCCCACCCGCAGGCGCGAGACCTGCCCGGGCAGCCCGTTTCGCAGGGTGTCCATCATCTCGCGGCCGAGCGAGAAGATCTCGTCGGCGTAGGCGTAGACCGTGCGCCCGGTCTCCGTCAGGGCGACCCCCCGGCCCTCGCGCATCAGGAGCTTCTCCCCGAGTTGGTCCTCGAGCGTCTTGATCTGCGCGCTGACGGTGGGCTGCGCGACGTGCAGGACCCGCGCAGCCGCGCTGACGCCGCCTTCGCGGACGACCGTGTGGAAGTAGAGGAGGTGGTGGTAGTTGAGCCAAGTCATAGCTTCAATGTATGGATTCGCGCGAATTTATCCATTGGAATGATGCGTTCGCGGTCACTACGTTCACAACCGGAAGGCAACGGAAGGAAAGTGAACATGCCCCTCGAATCCATCGGCAGCCCGGCCCTCTGGCTCGGCTTCATCGTTTTCGTCCTGGCCATGCTGGCCCTCGACCTCGGCGTCTTTCACAAGGCCGCCCACCGCGTCTCGCTCAAGGAGGCGGCCGGGTGGAGCGTCGTGTGGGTGAGCCTCGCCATGGTCTTCAATTTCGGCGTCTACGTCTGGTTCGGGCCGGACCGGGCGCTCGAGTTCACCACCGGCTACCTCATCGAGAAGGCGCTCTCCGTCGACAACATCTTCGTGTTCCTGGTGCTGTTCTCGTTCTTCAAAGTGCCCGAGATCTATCAGCACCGCGTCTTGTTCTGGGGCGTGCTCGGGGCGCTCGTCATGCGGGCCATCTTCATCTTCGCCGGCGGCGCGTTCCTGGCGAAGTTCCACTGGGCCATCTACGTCTTCGGCGGCATCCTGGCGATCACCGGGCTGAAACTGCTGCGCGCCGGCGACGAGCACGTCGACCCCGAGAAGAACTTCGCGGTGCGCTTCTTGCGCAAGTTCCTGCCCGTCACCGACGGGTTCCGCGGCGACAAATTCTTCGTGCGGGAGAACGGTGCACGCATGGCGACCCCGCTGTTCGTGTGTCTCGGCGCGGTCGAAGCGACGGACGTGGTCTTCGCCGTGGACTCCATCCCGGCCATTTTCGCCGTGACGCAGGACCCGTTCATCGTGTTCACGTCCAACATCTTCGCGATTCTGGGCCTGCGGTCGTTGTTCTTCCTGCTCGCGGGTGTGATGGACCGCTTCGTGTACCTCAAGACCGGCTTGGCGTTCATCCTGCTGTTCGTGGGCGGGAAGATGCTCGTGATGGACTGGTACAAGGTGCCGGTCCTGGCCTCCCTCGGTGTCGTCTTCGGCATCCTGGCGGTTGCCATCGTCGCCTCGCTCGTCGTGACCCGCCGCGCGCCGGCCGGTTCGGGCAACCCCCCGGCGACGCCCCCCGTCACCCCGGGCGCGGCGACGTGAGGCCGAGTCGCTCGCACGCGGACCCACGACGCGCCTCCGCCTGACCACTTGTGCGGGGCGGCACGATCGGTGTCGGAGTTGCCTGCATCTTCGAAGATGTCGACCTCAGAACCCCAGCCGCAGTTGCTCAGGCCGCGTCCGCCAGTGGTCGAGCGGGTCACCCGACATCAACCGTGTTGCATTTGAGATGAACGTGTCTCTGATTTGGAGAAAACTCGGTCGCCCGAGGACGTCCCGCGCGCAATAACGGACCAGACTCCCGAATCGCGCGTAGTAGATGGCGACGGAGTCGATCCCGAATGGCTGCTGCCCGTGCCCCGCATCATCCTCCGCCGACGCGAGGAGCAGATATCCGACCAGCTGTCGGAGATCGGCCAGTGCTGATGGCTTCGCGGACGTCTTGAGCTCGACGATCGTCGATCCCGCGATGATGTCGCAGTCTGCGCCGCCGATGGCATAGGAGGACATACCGAAGTCCGGGTTCAAGCGTATCGCCCCGAGCGTGATGAGCTGTGGCCACGGGACATGGCGGAGCAGTCGACCGATGTCGTCGCAGTCGGCGCCATCTACGGCCAGAACGTCGGCCGGCAGGCTGCCGGAACGGTAGAAGACGTCGAGCTTTGCGAGGCGGACCGCGTGTCGAATCATCATCGCGGTCCGCTTCGGGGGCGTAGAACGGACGAAGTCGGCGTGATGAGACCGTGCGCGCTTCACGCCGCGGCGGCAGGCCGCGACGATCGCGCCGTCGATCGGTTCGGGAACTGCCGACTCGAGTCGCGCGACGGCCCGTTCCGCATTCCAAAGACCGTCGGCGACGCCTGCGCAGCGACGTTGGAGCTCGAATCGCACCATGTAATCGAACGCCGCACCAACGGTGGATGCAGTGCCGGTCGTGGGGAACATGAGTCTCGAAGGCGACGGATTCTGCTGCCGCAGTCCGGCGGTCAACGGTGCGATGAGATCACGAAAGCGCAGGTCCCTTAGAACTTCGACGAGGCTCAATTTGTTGACCTACCCTCCGCCGGTCCGAGACACTCGATAATAACCCCTGTCGACGTCGATCGAGGATATCGTGGCTTCGCAATCCAACCGGCGCGCGACGTCGAGCGGCATTGCGCTTGAAAGCCGAGAGTCCAGCCAGTGCAGGCGGCTTCGGCGGAATGGCCGTCGGGTCTTCAGCGAGCGCTGGCTCGACACGCGCCATTTCTCGCGTGCCGACGCCGGGCAACCAGGGCTGCTCTGCGTCGCGCCGAATCGCGTGCGGCGGACCGTGCGCCGGCAGCCTTTGCACCGCTTGTCCCCGTCGGACCTTTCCGCGTAGGCTGCTGCCGTGCGCACCCTCCTCCTCGGTTTCTCTCGCTGCGTCCACCTGGAGGTCGCCGCGGCCCTCTCGGTGTTGACGCCCCGCTGGCCCCTTCTGGTCGCGAGCCCCGATGGGCGGCCCTTCCGGGTGGCCGAAGGGCTCGAAATCAACGCCGAGGTCGCCTACGCGCAAGTGCCCGTTGCGGCCGTCGCGGCGGTGGTCGTGCCCGGCGGCGACTGCGAGGCGGCGGTGGTCTGCCCGGATACGGGGCCGCTGTTGCAAGCCCTCTCGGCGCGGGGCGTGCCGATGGGCGGCATCTGCCACGGGGCGCTGGTGATGGCCGCGGCGGGCGTCCTGCGCGGGCGCCGCTGCACGCACGTCTGCACCCCGAAGTACGCCCCGGGGGACGCCTTCGAGGGTCTGCGGACGTTCGCTGCCCCGCGCTTTGCGGAGTCCCGTTACGAGGACGAGAACGTGGTCGTCGACGCTCACCTCGTCACGGCGAAACCCTGGGCGCACCTCGAGTTCGCCACGGCCCTGTCCCGGGTCGCGGGCGTGTCGACGGCGGGCGAGGCCGCGGCCGCGCTGCGCTCCCTGCGCGGTCAGGGCCGCAGGGCCGAGCGGCACGGCTACAAACGATACGTCATCGCCCTCGACCGCATTCCCGGCGTGGAGACGGACGAGAGCGTCACGCGCGCACACGTCCGCTGGCTGCGCCAACTCGAGGCGGACGGAAAGCTGGTGGCCGCGGGACCCTTCGCCGATGGGGGCGGCGGATTGGTGATCGTCACCGCGGCCGACCACGGCGCGGCGATGGAGCTCGCCGAGACGGACCCCTTCGTGCGGGCCGGCGTGCGGCGGCTCAGCGTGCGCGAGTGGCTGCTCTCGTGTGAAGAGAACGACCACCTCGGCATGGCGTGAGACAGAGAGGGCGGCCTCGGGCCCCGGACCCCTACTTCGCGTCCATGATCACGGTGCCCGTCCACTCGGGCCCCGGCGGTTCGGCGACGAAGGCACGGCACTGGTCGGCGAGGCGGGCGGCCGGTTCGTCGTCGGGTTCGACGGCGAGCCAGGCTTCGAAGGTCGGCAGGGCGGCCTCGAAGTCGCGGGCGAGGTAGCGCTCGACGGCGGCGTTCCAGGCCTCGACGCGCGGGGCGAGCGGGACGGCGTCGGCGCCCGCGGCCAGGGGCTCGTAGATGCGCACGCCTTCCTTCTTGCCCTTGACCGCGACCGTGCCCAGCAGGCGCGAGACGACCGTGTCTGCCGTCGCGCGGGCCGTCGCCTCGTTCGTCAGGGCGGCCGTGCCGACGTACTTGTTCAGGCCCTCGAGGCGGCTCGCCAGGTTCACGGTGTCGCCCATCACGGTGTAGTTCAGCCGATTCTCGTAGCCGAAGTTGCCGACGATGACCTCACCGGTCGCCAGGCCGATGCGCGTGTTGATGGGCGGTCGGCCTTCGCGGACGCGGTCGACGTTGAGGGCGTCGAGCTTGCGCCGCAGGAGCAGGGCGGTGCGGACGGCGGAGACCGCGTGGTCCGGCCGGGGCGAGGGGGCGCCCCAGAAGGCCATGACCGCATCGCCGATGTACTTGTCGACCGTGCCGCCGGCTTCGAGAATGGTGCCCGTCATCAAGGCGAAGTAGTCGGCGAGATCGGCGGCGAGGCCCTCCGGCGTGGTGGCCTCGGCCAGGGTGGTGAAGCCCTCGATGTCCGAGAAGAAGATGGTCAGCTCGGCCCGCCGACCGCCGAGCGTCGCCTCGTTGCCCTCGCGAATGAGCTCGCGCACGAGCTCCGTCGGGACGTATTTGCTGAACGATCGCAGGCCCGATTTCATGGCGTTCACGGCATCGCGCATGCGCACGATCTCGCGAAAACGCGACTCGAGGGCGACGTTCTGATCGAGGTTCAGCTCGCGCACGCGGGCCATCGCCTCTTCGAGCTCGTTCAGCGGCCGGACGATGCGGCTCGAGAGCAAGAGGCCGAGCAACGCCACGGGGACGGTGATGAGCACTGCGACGATGAAGAGCACCATCAGCGCGGCGCGCTCCGAGGCGGCGATCTTCGCGGCCGAGATGTCGACCCCGACGATGGCCTCGAGCCGACCGTCGCGGGCGTAGATCGGGCTGTAGGCCGACTGCCAGGTGCCCCACTCGTCCGAGTAGAACTCCGGCTCGACCATCTGCCGCCGGGGCCGCTCGAAAGCGTCCTGCACCAGCGCCGTCACCGTCGTGACGGGGTCGCCGACCTTCGTCCCGCTCGCGTCCGTTTCGGCGTCGATCCAGAACGCGAAGGCGTCCGGGCTCGTGCGCTTGATGGTGTAGGCGAAGCGCAGATCGGGTGCGCTGGCCTTGACGGCCTGCAGGCGCGCCTTGAGCGTCCGAAAGGCGTCGGTGTTCTCGTCGGCCGGGCCCGTGACCTGCGCGTGCAGGTCGCCGTCGAGCGTGAGCGCGGCGAGGCCGGCGATGTCGCCGATGCGCTCGCGGATGTCCTGCCGCATGATGCCGCGCATCTGGACGAACAGGACCGTGCAGAGGATGGACGCCGTACCCAGCACCATCAGCACGAAGGCCGTCGAGAGGCCGACGCGGAGGCTCAGCCGGCGACGCGGCAGGCCGGGCAGGGGAGCGAGGGATTCGGCGGTCGACGGTGGAGAGGACGTGGGGCGCATCGCCTCCGGGACCTACAGAAGAACGCGGGCGAGCGCAAGTTGCCGCAACCCGTCGGCCGCAGGGGGCCCGGCCCGGGACGCCTCAGCCCTGGCCCTTGACCTGGGCCTTGCCGGCGGTCTTGGGGGCGGCCTTCTCGACGGGCTTGCCGGCCTTCTCCCAGCCGACGATGCCGCCCGGGTAGACGTGGACGTCGGTGTACCCGGCCTCGACGGCGGCCTTGGCGGCCATGTGGCTGGCCTGGCACTTCTCGCTGTGGCAGTAGAAGACGAGCTTCGTGGCCTTGTCGGCGGGCAGGGCGGCGCCGGTCAGCTTGCCGTTCTCGTCCGCGCGGGCGTGGAGGGCGCCGGGGATGTGCCCCGCGGCGTACCGCTCGGCCTTGTTGGCGTCGACGATGGTGGCCTTCTTGGTCTCGACGAGCTGCGCGACGGTCTCGAGCGTGACCTCGCCGTACCCGGGGGCGCTGGCGGTCTCCTCGTGCCCGGCGCAGGCGAACGCGGCCGAGGGGAGGACGGTGCCGAAGGCCGCAAGGGTCAGGAACGCCGCGGTCGAAAGCGACTTCATCATGGTGCTGCTCCCAGTGGGTGGTGTGCCGGGTACGATGCCCGAGGCGCCTCGGCGGTTGCAAGCCGGCCCGCACTCACCGCAGCCGCGTGATGGCCAACCGGACACGTTGCCGCGACGGCTTGTCCCGCACGGTGACGCGGAAGACGCCGCCCTGCGCGTCCTGACAGAAAAAGACGAGACCCGGCGCGATGCGCATCTCGAGGTGGGCGACGCCGCCGCCGCGCACGACGGGGGCGGCGAGGGCCTGCGTCAACGCCTCGTCGGCGAAAAAGCCGGGGCGCGCGTAGGTGTCCGGGCGGACCCGGGCCCCGCTCGCGTCGCGGGGGATGTCGGACGGATCGATGAACGCGAGCCAGTCTTCGTCCACCCCCGGCGGGCGGTGATAGTAGAAGTCCGCCTCGCCCCGGGTGTTCTGATTCGTGGCCTCCGCGAGCTCGCGCAACGCCGCCGGGTTGGCGGCGATGTTCGCGCGGATCTGCTCCGTGAGGGACTCGGCCGTAATTCTGAGGGACAGATTGCTCAGGGTCAGCATCGCGTTCGCCGTACCCTCGGGCAGGTTCTGGTCGTGCAGGCGCACTTGCGCCATTTCCCCGATGATGTCCCAGATGTATTTCGGCGCGGGGGGCATGCCGACGTTGTTGAAGGTCTCGAACGTCACCCACTTGGTGTCGTCCATGCAGGCCCGGAACACTTCGGCGCCGCTCGCGACCTCGTAGACGACACAGTCCGTCGACATGCGGGCGGCGAGCTGGTAGGCCATCTTGGTGATCATGGGCTCGATGAGCCACGGCTCGGCCTGCCAGACCCCGGCGTTGCCGTAGGGGGCGGGCTCGCGAGCGTCGCCGGGCGGGTAGAACACCGGCGCCTCGCGAATCTGCACCGTCACCTGACTGATGAACGGATCGGGCACGAGGCCTTTGACCTGTAGCCATTCGGGGTCGTCGAGGGGAAAGACGTGGTCGATCTGACTGCCGAGGCTGTTCACGCTGGCGACGCTGGCGCGGTCGAGGTCGACGCCCTTGTAGGGCAGGGCGTTGGCGTCGACCTTCACGGTCATGGCGAACGCGTCCTCGACGACGGCGAACCCGCTCGCGGCGTCGATGATGCCGGGATGCACGCGGCCGTCGCCGAGCTCGATGGGACCGAACGTCTGGGCGAGGCGGGCGAAGTTGTCCACCACGTCGCCTAAGCGCACGGGGATGCTGCGGGCGGCGATGGGCAGAAGCGACCCGTCCGGCGCGCGGCGGAACTGTGCGTTGGGATGTGTCGCGATGAGATCGGTGAGCATGACCTCGGCGGCGATGTCCGTCGGGATGACCGGCGCGTTGCCATCGACGGCCTGCATCAGATCCGCGACGGCGTCCTGCGGGGCGATGCCGATGGACCGCGACAGTTGCACGAGCGGCTCGAGCGAGGTGCCGGCGAGCGCGACGTTGTTGGGTGTCATCGTCAACAGACGGTGCAGATTGCGGGCGGCCGTGTCCGGGAAGGCCTCGGGCGGCGTCGCGGCGATCTGGGCGAGCGCGTTGTTCACGAAACCGGTGAGATTGAGGTCCATCAGCCAGACGTCGTCGAGGATGGGTCGCGGGACCTCGCGCAGATCGGCGAGGCGCAGGGTGCGCTCGAAACCTTGCACGTCGAACGTGAGCGACCGCAGCTCGACCTCGCGCGTCTCGCCCGTGGCCAGGACCGGGCCGGGGGGCGACGTCGCGCCGTCGTCGGACTCGGTGTCCGGATCGCGACCGGGATCGGGCGCGTCGGCGCACGCGGTGAACACCGAGACGAACACACCGAGAGAGATCGTGCGGCCCGCGGGGCGACTCATGGCGCCCCCTCGCCGGGGGTCACCGGTGCCACGCCGACGCGCACGCGCAACGCGTCGAGGGGATCGGGTGTGATGCGCAGCCGGAAGACCTGCCCCTTGGCGTTGCCGGCGTAGACGATCTGTTCGGACGGCGGGATCAGCAGCTTTTCGTGCAGGCGATCGGACGAGCCACCCATGTCGAGGACCGAGACCTTCTGCCCCGGCGTGAGCCCGGGATCGAGGTAGAATCCGGGTCGTACGTAGGGGTAGGGCGTGCCCGGCGCGAGATCGTCGGGCGAGACGAAGTAGAGGGCGAGGGCGCCGGTGTCGATGGACGCGAGATAGAAGTCGACCGGGTCGTTGCGCTCGCGGAAGTCACCGAGGATGTGTCGCGCGATGTCTGCCCGCTGGGCTTGCAGGTAGGGTCTGACCGCCTCGGCGCACTCTTCGCCGGTGATGCCCACCGGCACGTCCGTCAGGGTGAACGCCACGTTGGCGTCGCCCTCGGCGAAGCGGCTCTCGTCCGGGCCGTGCATGCCGACCTCGGCGACCTCGAGGATGAGCTCCCAGGCGTATTGGTCTTTGGGACCGAGGTTGAAGGGCACGCCGAAGTGAATCCAGCCCGGCGGGGTACCGTTCTGACCGATCTCCACCGACGCGAGGCCGTCGAGGTACTGCGTGGCATGCACGAGCTGGTCGTACTTGCTCAGGCCGGCGTAGGCGACGATGGGTTCGAGCTGCCATTCGGGCTGCGCCCAGACGGAGTCGAGGTTCGTGGGGCTGCCCGGGCGGTTGCCCGTGCACTCCGCCGGCCCGGCGCAGGCCGGTACGTAGAGCGGGCTCTCCTGAATCGCGATGCGCAGGTCGACGGTGGGCTCGGCGGCGAGTCCGCTGATGGAGAAGCGGTCGTTTCGCTCGAAGTCGAACTCGAGCGGGTCGTCGAACGTCGGACCGATGCGGTCCTGCAGGACGTTGAGCTGACCGGGGCCGGTCGCCATCGCGAGACCCTCGAAGATGCGGATGTTCGAGTCCGCCGTGACGCGCATGCGAAAGTCCGGCCCGAGGACCTCGCCATAGGGCACGAACCCGGGGGCTACGATGCCGGGGTGCCCGCCCGTCGGACCGAGTTTCGTCGACAGGGTCGCCAGATCGGCGAGCGCGTCGGCCAGCGTGAACGGGATGCTGCCGTCCTCGCCGATGGCCGGGTGGCTGCCCAGGTAGTGGTCCCGCAGGGCCAGCGCGACGACGTGCGTGTCGAGGAACTCCTCGGTGCGCCCGATCTGCAGGTTGTCCGAGAGCATCTGCGCGAAGCCGCCGCCAATTCCCAGGAAGTCGGAGACACCTTGCAGGAACTCGATGGAGGTGCCCCGCACGTCACTGTTCGACGGCGTCATGGTCAGCAGTCGGACCAGGGCGTATTCGGGGCTCTCCTGCCACGGACGGCCGTTCTGACCGAAGGACTGCCCGAGGGCGGTCACGGAACAGTCGAGCATCGGATCGCGCGCGTCGTTGCGCCAGGCCGAGCCGCAGGCGTTCTTGACCTGTTCGAGGGCGTTGACCAGGAACGGGAAGCTGTCGAGGTTCAGCAGCAGGATGCGATCGGCCACCGAGCCGAGCAGCTCGGCCACCTCGGCCCGGTTCATGTCCAGCATCAGCGGCGGCGGCGGTGCCGGGTCGAGCGCGAGCGTGAAGGTGCGCTCCCCGTTGGCGTCGGCGGGCGGCAGCGTCGGCGGGGCGCCGGCCTCCGGGGTTTCGACGAAGCCCTCTTCCGGGGCCTCGCCGGAGATCGTCCCGTCCGCGGGGGCGATGGACGCGCAGCCGGCCGCGAGGGCGGCACCGGCGGTGAAGACGAGCCGCCGGGCGTGCGGAGCGCAGAGCATCATGGGAACTTCACCTGCAGGTGGGCCGCGAGCGCGGCGAGGGTCAGCGAATAGGTGCCATTGCCGAGGTCGTGGTCCGAACCGGTCACTTCGCGCGGCAGCAGCGTCGCGAGCCGCGCATCCCCGACGAGGCTCGTGTGCTGCGTCAACGAATACTGGGCGCCGAGTCCGAACGTCAAACGATGGCCGTCGGGTGAGGACGCGTCGATGGTGGCATCCGGGCTCGCCGGGCTGTCGTACCCGAGAAGGCCGAGCAGGGCGAAGGCGCGGCTGACCGCGAAGCGGCCGAAGGCGGCGATCGAGACGGTGTCCTGCCAGCGGCGGGGCAGGGCGACCTCGCTGTAGGGGGGCAGCCCGAGCGCTGGTTGCGCCAGCTCGGGCGAGCGCAGCTCGATGCGCATCGCGTCCAGATCGGACCACGTCACATATTGCCCGCGCAGCTCGAACCGCAGATCGCGGGTCGGGGTGTACCCCGCGGCGAGACCGATGCGCATCGGGAGACGAAAGTTCACCGTCGCGTCGCCCTCGACCCGCGGGGCGTATTGCAGGCCGACGTGCGCCAGATCGCCGGTGAAGAAGTCGTCGTCCATGTCCAGCGTGAAGCGCCCCTCGAAATCGAGCGTGGCGTCATGCTGGTAGGTCATGGCCAGGTCCCACTCGGGGGCTGGCCGGACGTAGGCGCCCAGGTGGAACGTCACCCCGTGGGCCGTGGCGTCCTTCAGTGAGACCGGACGCGCCAGGACGTCGAGCTCCCGCAGCTCCGTCGGGGCGTCGGGCCCGAAACCGTTGGGCTGTGAGACCGGCGGGCGGGCGAGGCCATCGCCGAAGTCGGAGAGGGCGCCGAAGTCCTGGACCTTCGAGATGGCCGCCGTGCCGACCACGTACGACAGCCCCGCGCCGAGTCCGAAGTGTTCGTTGGCCTTGACCCCCACCGCGGCGGTGAGGTGTCCGACGATGATCGTGGCATCCTGAACGGCGAAGCGCTGCGCGCCGTCGTCGGGGAAGTCCGCCAGGGCGGCGTATGGGGCGTAGGCGCCGAGGCCCAGCGTCACGCCCGAGCCGCCGAGACCCGCGGTGAAGAAGGCGTCTCCGAGGGGCGCGACGGGCGTCGCGCCGGCCGCATCGGCGCGCCCGGTCAGCTCGGGCTCGAGATCGGCCTCCGGCACGGGCGTCTGGAAGCGCAGGGTCTCCGGCGACTGGTACGTCCCGCGTCGCTCCCGGACGACCTCCACCCCGCCGATCACCAGGCCGGCGCCGACGAGCACGGCGGGTGCCCGCTGAAAGCCCAACGCGCCCGGGTTGTGGTAGACGGCCGCCGGATCGACGGTCAACGGGCCGGAGAGCAAGCTGCCGATCGCCGGTGAGTCGAGTCCCGAGGCGACGCCCGCGCCCGGGGCGAAAACGGCGCCGAGGGCGAGGGCCCGGCCGAGGGTCGGCGTGAGTCGGAACGGCGACGGCATCCGGCCAGGATAGACGAAAGCGGCCGCCTTTGCCCGTCCTGCGCGCGACCACCCTTTCGCTTCTCAGGCGCGCCGCGTGGCCTGCATCCGAAGGCGTGCGAGCCGACGTTCCACGGCCTGCCGGACCGCCTCGAACCCCGCCGACGTGATCGCCGCGCGCTCGAGCTGGACGAGCGCCGCCTCCACGATGCCGATGGTCTCGGGGTCGTCGTCGCGCAAGTCACGCAGGGCCAGCCAGGTGAGGAGCGGGTCCTCGGCCTCGAGGATCTGCTGCACCTCCCGGGGCGGCGAGGGGCGGGGCAGCAGGCCCAGACTCTTGCGGAACGCGGCCGTCACGTCGGCCACGCCCGAGCGCCCGAGGATCTGCAGGAGCGCGTCGAGCGCCTCCGGCTGGTGCTCGTAGTGGCCGACCACGGCCGCTTGCAGCAGGCCCCGCCGGTCGACGTTTTCGGTCACGAGCAGCACGGCCAGGACCCGCAGGCGTGCCAGCACCGCCGGCGGGAGCTGGATGTCCAGCAGCGGACCGCGGTCGAGCTGCGACAGCAGGCGGGACTCCTGCGCGTGCAGGTGGGAAAAGAACCCGTCGGCGAGACCCAGATCGGCGGCGAGGCGCGGAAGCAGCCGTGCGGCGTTCGGATCGGGGCGAGGGGCGGCG
>JAKLJY010000168.1 GCA_023150895.1 Myxococcota bacterium
CGGCGGTTGCGCGATCGCGGCCCCGTTCGCGAAAACGCCCAAACGGGGGACCCCGGCGCAGTGGGCCTGCCTCGCCCTCGCGCTCGCCCTCGCCGCTACCCGGCACCCGCGGCGTCGCCGGCGGGGGGGCCGTGCCCCGGCGCACGAACCTTGACTCTCTCCCCCGGCCTGGGGCAATCCGGGGCCATGACCAGCGCCTCCACGTCGACCCCGGATCCCCACTTCCTCGACGACCTGCGCCGCCGCGGGCTCGTTCACCAGAGCACCTCGCCCGACCTCGCGGAACTCCTGCGTCGGGAGCCCGTGACGGCCTATATCGGTTTCGACCCGACCTCGACGTCGCTGCACATCGGCAGCCTGCTGCCCGTGACGAACCTCATGCGTCTGCAGCGCGCCGGGCACCGGCCCATCGCGGTCGTCGGCGGCGGCACCGGCCTCATCGGCGATCCGTCCGGCAAGGCCGCGGAGCGCACGCTGCTGACCCACGAGTCGCTGCAGCGCAACCTCGCCGGCCTCAAGGCGCAGCTCGGACGCTTTCTGGACTTCGACGGCCCCAACGCCGCCCGCATGGTCGACAACTACGACTGGCTCGGGTCGATGTCGGTCATGGACTTCCTGCGCGACGTCGGCAAGCACTTCTCGGTCAACGGTCTGATCGCCCGCGACGCCGTCCGCGACCGCCTCGAGAACCGCGAGCAGGGCATCTCGTACACCGAGTTCAGCTACGTCCTGCTGCAGGCCTACGACTTCCTCGCGCTCTACGACCGCTACGGGTGTCGCCTCCAGATGGGCGGCTCCGACCAGTGGGGCAACATCGTCTCCGGCACGGACCTCATCCGACGGGTGCGCGGCGTGGAGACCTACGGCCTCACCCAGCCCCTCGTCCTGAAGTCCGACGGCACGAAATTCGGCAAGTCCGAGGCGGGCAACATCTGGCTCGACCCCGAGATGACCAGCCCGTACGCGATGTACCAGTTCCTCCTGAACACCGAGGACGCGGACGTCGTGCGGTATCTCAAGTACTTCACGTTCCTGGACTGGGCCGAAATCGAGGCCGCGGAGGCGCAGGTGCAGTCGGCCCCGGAGAAACGGCACGCCCAGCGGCTGCTCGCGGCGAGCGTCGTCTCGTTGGTGCACGGCGATGAAGCCTTGCGGCGGGCCGAGCGCACGACCGAGGCCCTTTTCGGCGGCGGAGACTGGTCGACGCTCTCACCGACGGACCTCGAGCAGGCCTTCGCCGCGTCCCCGAGCTCGACGCTCCCCCGAGAGAAGCTCGGCACACCGGACGCCTCGCTCGTGGCCATCCTCGCCGACGCCGGCCTCGTGCCGTCCCGGGGGCAGGCCCGGCAGGCCATCACGGGCGGCGGGGTCGCGCTGAACAACGTGCCGGTCACGGACCCCAACCGACAGCTTGCCGCCACCGACCTCTACGCCGACCGCTTCGCCGTGCTGCGGCGGGGCAAGAAGGCGTGGCACGTCGTGCGCGTCGGTTGACACCGCCCCGCCCGCGATTGCACCGGACCCGCCCCGCCCGTACCATGGGGCGCGAATTTCACACTCCGATTGAACGTCTTGTACGAGGGGTGCCCATGCGCCTTCGCTCCGGTCTCCTGGCGGTCGCCGCCGCCGCTCTGCTCAGCGGGGCCGCCGGCTCCGCCGCTGCTCAGGCGCTGCAGGTCGACGGTTTCCGTCTGCGTCGTTTCGCCGATCCCGTCGCCGCGCCCTCGACGGGCATCGAGATCGACCCGCGGGGCGGCGTCTTCATCGCCCACGGCGGCGTCCAGTTCCTGAACACGCCTGTCTACTTCGTCGAACCGGACGGCGTCGACCGGGGCTGGGGCCCCAACATCCAGGCGCCCGATGCGTTGGCGCTCGGACCGGACGGCGCCCTCTACGTCGCGAGCGCGGGGACGACCATCACCCGCATCGCGCCGGCGGGTTCGCCCAACGCGGCCTGGCTCTCCAACGCGGCCGTCGGCAACGCCAACGCCCTCTGCTTCGACGCCGCCGGCAACCTGTACGTCGGCTCGCAATCGACGAACCGCCTCGTGCGCGTTGCGCCGAATCTGACGATCACCGAGGTCGCGCCGGTGACGACGCCCTGCGGCTGCGTGGTCGACGGCAACGGGAACGTCCTCGTCGGCGACCGCAACGGGCTGCTCCGCGTCTCGCCGGGCGGCGTCACCCAGCGGCTGGTCGACACCACGGCCGTTTGCGGTGTGGACATCGACCCGGACGGATCGATCTGGTACGCCCGCACGGCGGGCACGATCTTCCGGTGGATGGCCGGGGGTCAGCCCCAGGCCATCGTGACGGACGTGCCCTCGCCGCTGGGGGTGGCCGCATCGCCCGAGGGCGACATCTACTTCTCGTCGAACACCACGAACCGGGTCTACGTCCTCGAGCGCGAACGGGACTTCTTGCAGGTCGACGCCGCCGCGCCGGGCATGACCGTGGTCAGCCACCTCATCACGGACCGCACGGGCGGTTGGGGGGAGGCTCCGGTCGTCACGACGGATTCGGACGATGTCGTCGTCGGCCCCGTCGTCACGCGCCCGGCCGACTCTGCGCCGGACGATCCTCGACCCAACGGCGTCCTCAGCGTAGTGCTCTATGTGCGTCCCGACGCGCAGCCCGGCAGTCACACCCTCTACGTCGACGGGGCCCCCGTGCTGCCGTACGGCCCCGGGCTCGACAACCAGTTCAACGTCGTTTCGCCCGTGGCCCAGCCCGCGGCGAACGGTGGGGGGGTCATCACCATCACCCCGGCCATGCGGTCCCCCGGCGGGACGGTGGTCTTCGAGTCCCTCGACGTGCCGGCCGGGCAGGTCCTGCGCTTCTCCGCCGACGACGCCGCGCCCAACCGGCCCGGCAACCCGGCGTATCTGCCGGCCATCGTGCTCGTCCGGGGCGCGGCGGTGATCGACGGTCTCGTCGACCTCGCCGGCGCACGGGGGACGGACGGCGGCGCCGTGACGAGCGGCAGCGGCGGCGCCGGCGGAACGGTCACACCGGACGCGGCGACCGGGGGCGCAACGCCGCCCGAGGACGCCGGACTGCCGGAAGCCGGTCCCCCGGTCGATGCCGGTCCGAGTGATCCGGACGGCTCGGTCGACGTCGTCTGCACCCCGTGCGTGGCCGACGTGGACTGTGGTGGCGGTGTCTGCGCAACGGTCGACGGCGCACGGATCTGCACCGTGAGCTGTGGTGATGCCGAGGACTGTGCCGACGGTCAGGCGTGTGTGGCCCTCGATGGTCTGGACGGCACCTTCTGCCTCCCCGAGGCCGGCTGTGCCGCACCGCCGACCTGTCTCGATGGCGATGGCGACGGCTACGGCGACGGGGACGGCTGCCTCGGGCCCGACTGCGACGACGGGGCGTTCGATGTCCACCCGGGCGTCGCCGATCCCTGCGACGGCCGCGACAACGACTGCGACGGGACGTCCGACGAGGACTTCGCCGCGGAAGCCTGCGGCCTCGGGGCGTGCGCGGCGCAGAGCGCCTGCGTCAACGGCGCCGAAGCCCCCTGCGTTCCCGGCGCGCCCGCCGGCGATGACGCCGTCTGCGACGGTGTGGATGCCGACTGCGACGGCGAGACGGACGAGGACTTCGTCCCGCGGTCGTGCGGACTCGGCGTCTGCGAAGCCTTCAATGCCTGCGAGAACGGTGTCGAGTCGGCGTGCGAGCCCGGCCTCCCGGAGCTGCTCGACGACACGACCTGCAACGGGATCGACGAGGACTGCAACGGCGTCGAGGACGAGGACTTCGTCGGGGACGTCTGCGGTCAGGGTGCCTGCGCCGTGACCGCGCACTGCGAGGCCGGCCGGGCGGTCTGCGAGCCGGCGGCACCCCTGGCGGCCGACGACGTGACCTGCAACGGCGTCGACGACGACTGCAACGGTCAGACGGACGAGGGCTGGCGCGCCTCTCAGAGCTGCGGCCTCGGGGTGTGTCAGGCGCAGGGTGTATGCGACCCGGACGTGGGTGAGGTCTGCACGCCCTCGGCGCCGCCGCGCGCGCTCGACGACACCTGCGACGGCCTCGACGACGACTGCGACGGGCCCATCGACGAGGAGTGCGGCGACAACAACTTCTCGTTCCGCATCGCGAACCTCGACGCCAACCGCCTCGACGTGGCGATCATCTATCGTCAGACGGCCTCGCCGTTGGCCGAGGCCGAGGACACGCAGCCCCGCGTGCTCAACCTGTGGGTGCGGCCAGGCGCGTCGCTCGTCGTCGTGCCGGACAACGAGGACACGCCCGAAGACGAGCGTGCCAGCCCGGGCGACGCGCTCCTCGTGGCGGAGAAGGACCTCACGGTTCAGCAGACGGCGGACGGGGCCATCCGCCTCGTGGCCCTCGCCGTGAACACGAACCGCATCGCGCCCGACCCCGCGACGGGTGAGGCGGAGATTGCGATCCTGCACTTCTCGCTCGCCGGTGCCGCCCCGCACCTTCTGACCTGGATCGAGAACCAGCCCGATCTGGGCATTCGCGGCACGACCATCGCGCCGGACGAAGCGGCCGCGATCATGAGCCTGACGGACGCCGCGTTCGGCGGCTGAGGACGCCATGCGCCGCACTGCCCGCACCGCCGTCGTGTACGCCCTCGTCGCCGCAGCGGCCGGGGCGGCCGGGGCGGCGTGGGCGGCGCCCGTCGTCACGATCACCTCCCCCACCGCCGGAGATTGCCTCTCGGCTGGTGGCCCGCCCGTCGCCGCGCAGGCCGGCGCCGAGCCCCCCGTGCTGCCCGCCGACGTGCGCCTCACGGTCGACATCGGTGGCCTCGAGGGGCAGCCGATCACGGTGACCGCGCTCGTCGACGGAGAGCCCGTCGTCGAGGCCCTCCACGTGCCCGCGCTCGACGGCGTCGAGGAGTCGCTCGAGCTCGTCCTCCCGGCGCTCGCCGTTCACGACGGCCCCGACCGTTCGTTCCGCGTCGAAGCCCTCGACGCCGACGGCGCGAGCGCGGACGCCGTGGTGGCCACGCTCGACCGCCAGCCGCCGCGGGTGAGCTTTCCGGCGGAGGTGCTCGCCGGCGCCGGAGCCTGCGCGCCAGAGCAACCGGCCGATCCGGCCTTCCAGGTCAGTGACGGCCTCGACGCGGCCCCCTCGGGCGCCGGTCGCTGGCTCGCGGTCGGCTGCGAGCGGCGTTTCGAGGTCACCGTCGCCGACCATTGTGGGGCGGCGCCCAACCGCAGCGTCGTGACCTACCGCCTGCGGCGCCCGCCACCGGCGGCGCTCGGCGTCACTTTCGAGAGCCCGACCGAAGGCGAAATCGCGCTGCGGGCGGTCGTCGACTACACGTTGACGGCCGGCGAGGGCTGCGTCGAGTCGGTCACCGCCTCGCTGACGCGGGACGGGGGCGCCGCCGCGCCGCTCTTCGACGGAGACATCGTCGTCGAGCCCGGCACCTACGCCGCGTCCGTCACGGTCGACCCGGTCTGCAGCGACGTCACCGCGACGGCCCGCCGCGGGTTCACCGTGGTCGGCAGGCCGGTCGCCGACGCGGGCGGTCCCTACCAGGCGCGGCAAGGTCAGGTCATCACCCTCGACGCGGGGCGGAGCACGTCGCCGCCGGCCGCGGGGGCCATCCGCAGCTACGACTGGGACCTCGACGCCGATGGTTTCTACGACCTCATCGACGCGGGGCCGACGGTGCCGTTCATGCGCGAGGTCGACGGTCGCTATCCGGTCTGGGTGCGCATCACGACGGCCGCCGGAGAGCGGGCCTTCGACGACGCGCTGGTCACCGTCAGCGATCCCGAGCCGAGCTGCGACGCCGGCGGCCCCTACGCCGTCGAGCAGGGCGCCCCATTGACGCTCGACGGTTCGCGCACGGTCGCCGGCGGGGCCGACGAGCCGATTCTCTCCTACGCCTGGGACTTCGGCGACGACCGCTTCCCCCAGCAGGGCGACGGACTGATTCATCCGGTCCATCGGTTCGAGCGCGAGGGGGAGTATGTGGTGACCCTGACCGCGTTCGACGTGGACTCGACCTGCGTCGCGACTGCCCGGGTCTCCGTGCGGGACGTCACGCCCGTCATCCGGAACCTTCACGTGCTCGAGGATGGCCGACCCGAGGGCGAGGCCGTCGAGATCTCTGCGGGACAGACCTCCGCCGGCTCGGCCGCGGAGCCCCTGCAGAGTTTCACCTGGACGTTCGGGGACGGAACGCCGCCCGTTTCGGGGCCCGAGCTGCGCGCTGTCTCGCACGTCTACCCCGACGACGGGGCCTACGAGATCTGTCTCTCGGTCCGCGATGTGGACTCGACGGTCTCGGAGTGCCTCATGGCGACGGTGACGGACCTGAGCCCCCGCGCGCTCCTGACCGGGCCCGGTTTTGCCCTCGAGGGCGAGCCCGTCTCATTCGATGCCGCCGGCTCGCGTGCGGGCGGCGCGGCGGATCCGCTGACCGGCCTGACGTTCGACTTCGGCGACGAGACGCCCCCGGTCCGCCAGGCGCCCGGGGAGACCGCCGTGGAGCACGTCTTCACGCGGTCGGGCGAAGTCACGGTGCGAGTCACGGTCGCCGACGAAGACTCGACCGCCGAGGCGAGCCGCCGCGTGCTCGTCGAGGACGCCACGCCCCAGGCCGCGCTCGACGCGCCGCGCGGCGGACTCGAGGCCGTGCCAGTCACATTCGATGCCAGCGCCAGCATCGGCGGGGCGCAAAGCGATCCCATCGTCATGTTTCGTTGGGATTTCGGAGACGGGACGAGCCGGGAAGGACCGGCCCTCGAGCGCGTCGACCACGCCTTTCCGGACAACGGCCTCTACCTCGTCGTGTTGACCGTCGAAGACGCCGACGGCAGCGTTGCGCGTCGAGATGCCCTCGTGCGGATCGAAAACGTCGCGCCGACCGGGACGCGAATCGAGCTCGTGGGCGCGGGTGTGGCCGAGGTCGGTCGTCCGGTCGATCTCGCGGTGCGGACGACCGACGTGGCCGCCGATCCGCTCCGCGTCACGTGGTCGTTCGGCGACGGCGGACGGGCCGAAGGGCCGGCCGAGGTCTCGCATACCTGGGGCGCCCCCGGCCGCTACCGCGTCGTGGCCACCGTCGACGACGGCGACGGGGGGCAGGGGACGGCCGAACTGTTCGTGACGGTCGAGCGCCCGGGGCCGACGATCGAGGGGCCGACGAGCGGAGTGGCGACGGAGGGCGTGCCCCACCAGGCCCTCTTCGACGTTCGTCCAGCCCCGGTGGCGGCCGGGACGTTCGACGCGCCGGTCACGGTCCGGGTCTTCGGGGTCTCGCCGGGCGCCCGCGTCGAAGTTCTCGACCTCGGGCGCCCCGACGCGCCGCTGCAGCGCGTCCGGTTCGACTTCACGCCGGGTTATGCCGACGAAGGGCGCCACGCCATCGTCGTGGAGGCGCGCAGCGCCTCCGGGCTCGTCCGTCAGCACAGGTTTGCGCTCGACGTCCAGGATGCGGGGACGCCCGTCCTGGTGGGCGTGGACGGTGCCCGCGGTGCCGGCGAGGTCTCGCTCTTCGAGTGGTCGCGCGCCCCCGCGACGGGCGTCGTCGGGTTCACGCGGCGCGCGCGGACCCCGCTCGGCGAGGTCCCGGGACCGCTCGTTCTCGGCCCGGCCGGTCGGTACGGTTTCCTCTCGCTCCCGGGCGCCGGGGTGATCGCCGTGCTCGACCTGTCGACGGGCGCCGTCGTGCGTCGGATCCCGCTCGGGGCCGATCTGCGACCCCCGACGTTCCTCGATTCGAATGGCGTGCTCTTCGTGCTCGGGCCCGGCAACCGGTTGCACCGCCTCGACGAGGCGACCCTGAAACTCGAACGCCCGGTCGTCCTCGAGGCGCCCGAGGGTCTCATGGCGCTGATTCACCTCGGCGAGCCGGAGGCCGGCGTCATCCTCGGTCTCGGCCGCTCCGGGCGCACGCTCTACCGCTGGTCGGGCGCCGTCCTCGGGGGCGTGCGACCCTCGCCGCCCATGACGGTCGAGCTGGAAGGCCTCACGGACGGGGTGCGGGACCTCTTCCCCGCGCCCGATGGCCT
The DNA here is from genome assembly GCA_023150895.1 of Myxococcota bacterium. Classification (GTDB taxonomy): domain Bacteria; phylum Myxococcota_A; class Bradymonadia; order UBA7976; family UBA1532; genus CAINDO01. Next base: position 8,010 of record JAKLJY010000168.1, read on the forward strand.
GTCGGTCTGGGCCCCGGATCGCAAGAGGCCCGCTCTGTTGCGCCTCGACGCCGCAGCCCTTTCGTTCCCGCGGCCGGTCCTCGACGGCGTGACCGTCACCCTCTCCGGGGTGGCCCAAACGGTGGCGTTCACGCCGGACGCGATCTGGGCGGTGACGTCGGCGGGGCTCGAGCGGATCGTGACGCCGGAGGCCGGTGGCTCGGTGACGAATCCGCGCCGGTGGCGGGGTCTCGCAGCCGTCCCCGCCGCTCTGCTCGGCGAGTCGATCCTGGCGCTCGGGACGACCGGTGCCATCGAGCTGCACCGGACGGCGGACGCTGCGGTCGTCGAGGTCTGGCGCGGCAACGGCGCCGCGCGTCTGCAGGTCGGCTTGCGGCGCTGACGGCCGGCGCCGGGCGGATCAGCGCCCGAGCACGCGGGTCGGCCAAGGGACCTCGCGGTGCAGCCCCCCCGAGAGCGCGTCGCACTCGCCCCGGGGGCTGGCGGCGAGGTTGGTCGGCGCGACCTGCAAGGCGTAGTCGAGGCGGCCGTCGGCGTCGTCCTCGAAGCGGACCACGGTCAGCCCGACGGCGACCTCGACGGTCTCGGCGCCCCCACGCAGGTTCAGGCATTGGGCGAGGGTGTCGCCGTAGGCGACGAACGTCTCGCCGGCCTCCGGGTCCTGCGGATCGAGGACGGTCAGCGCGACCGTGCCGTCGGCGAGCCCATCGAACCCGACGTGCACGGTGCGGTCCTCCCCTGCGGGGACCTGGAGACGGTACCAGTCGCCGGTCTGGCGCTCCTCGCGGCAGAGCCAGGCGTCGCAGACGTGGGCGCGGCCGGCACCGAGCGGGGTGGCGCCGTCGATCGTGTCGTTCGGGCGCTCCCGTTCGCGGAAGTCCGGCTCGCACAGCCCGCCCGCGGCGACACGCGTGACCGCCAGGTCGTAGGCGTTCTGCTCGCCGTCCGCGCTGAAGACCCGCAGATAGTGGGTCCCGGGGACCGTGACGGCGCCGTCGAGGGCGATCATCTCGCCGTCGTGTCGGGTGCGGGCGGCCGCCGTCGGCGCGACACAGCGCCCTTCGACGCAGTGACCGCCGGGGCACGCGTCCGCACAGGCCGCGGCGTCGGGATCGGCACGGTAGAGTTCGAGGTCGACATTGCCGTCGCGCTGCCGGAACGCCGACTCGATGCACAGCCGTTCGCCCGGCTCGTTGAGTTCGAACCGATACCAGTCCTCGTCGGTCTCGCCGGGGAGCGCGTTGCACAGCCGGGCGTTGGTGACCGATGTCCGGTCCGCCCGCGGACCCGCGAGCGCGACCGCGTCGTCCGGGCCGTCGTTGCGGGGCGCCGGCTCCTGAAAGTCGGCGTCGCAGCCGAGTGCGGGCGTGTCGCGCCGGACGAAGAGGGTATAGGCCCCCCCCCCGACGACGTCTCCGCGGACGCGGACATAAAAGCGTCCCGGCGTCGCGGCGACCGCGAGCGCCGCGAGGGGGGCGGGGGCGCCGGCGGGCGTGACGGTGCCGAGATCGCCACGCGGCCGGCCCGCGGCGTCGAGGACCGCGACCTCCGGTCGCCCGAGGTCCGGCGGACCCTCGATCCAGGCTCGAATCACATCCCCCGCGTCCGCGTCGAGGCGGAAGACGTCGGCGTCGCCCGGACAGAGCCGAAGAGCCTCGGGGTACGCGAGCGCGCGCCCGCTCGGCAGGCGACCCGCCGGATCGGCGAGGGGCCCGTCGTCGTCGAGCGGTGTCGCGGCCCCAGGCGCGTCGTTCGGTTCGGCGGCGTCTCCGCAGCGGAAGGGACTGCGGACCATCTCGAGGGTCAACCGCCAGTCCTCCGTCTGCGTCTCCGCGGCTTCCGGGGCTGCGATGCGCAGGCAATAGCGGCCGTTGTCCAGGGCGCCGGCGCCCGGCAGGACACCGAGCCGGCGGGCGGACGGCGCGCCCTCGACGACCGTCGCTTCCACGGGGGACGGCGCCTCGGGGGCGGCGGCGGGTGCCAACGAGATCGCCAGCGGCGCGGCGCCCTCCGGCACCTCGAGCGTCGCCGTGAAGCCGTCATTGGCCTCGAGGTCGAAACAAATCCAGTCGACGTCGCCGCGGCAGAGGTTGCCCGAGAAACGCTCGACGGAACGCGCCTCCGCCCGCAGCCCGGCGGTGCGTCCGAAGGCGGCCCGGTCGTCCTGGGGGTCCGCCGCATCGGGGAAACACCCCGTCGCCGGCTCGGCCGTCCGAGCCGAGAGCGAATACGTGGCGGGACCGGCGAGGGCCTCCGCAGTCACCTCGACGCGAAGCTCCGCGGGCCCGGGGGGCGCACCGAGGGGCGACGTCTGCACGCGAAGGGGCGAGGTGCCGGTCGCCTCCGCCACGGGGTGCCCCGCCTCGTCGGTCACGCGCAGGCGCAGGTCGCCGGGGCCCGTGTCCCAGGTCAGGACCAGCTCGGTCCGGGCCGGGGCCGGGAGAGAGACCGCCAGAAAATCCGGATCACCCGGACACAGGACGCGCCCGACGACGGCGCCGGACCGGACGCCGGGGCGGTTGGCGTCGGCCGCGGTCGGCAAGGGCGAGGCGGTCTCGGCCGTGTCGTTGCCGTCGCCGACCTCGGCACCGTCGTCGCGACACGCGTCGAGGCACCGGTGCGTCGCCGCGTCACAGGCCTCGTCCGGGCGGCAGCCCTGGTGGTCGGGCAGGGTGCAGGCCACGCGGCAGGCGCCGGCGGCGGCATCGCAGTACTCACCCGCGCGGCAGTCCTCGTCGGCGGTGCAGCCGAGGCGGCAGACGTGATCCGCGTCGCAACGCGCCCCGTCGCGGCAGTCGGCCGCGCGCCGGCAGCCCGGGACGCAGCGACCCTCCGCGACGGCGCAAGCCGTATCGATCGGACAGTCCGCGTCTTCGGAGCAGGTCGGGGCCCGGCAGGTGCGCGTCGCCAGATCGCACAGATCGAACGGCCCGCAATCTCCCGGGGCGGGTCGGCAACCGGGGACGCAGTCGCCGTTCGCATCGCAGTATCGTCCGGCGGCACACCCCGTGTCGTCGGCACAGCCCTCGGCCGCCGGCGGACCGCCCTCGCACCGACGCGTCTCGGGGTTGCAGCGGGTGGGGAGACCGGCCGGCGTCGTCCGGCAGTCGTCGGGCGTCGTCCGGCACCCGGCGAGGCAGACGCCGTCGGCACAGTAGGCTTCCCGCGCGCAGTCCGTATCGGCGGCGCATGGCGGCTGTCCGGGCGGGGCGGCGTCGAGGTCCGGTGTGGCGTCGGCGCGCGGCGGAGCCGCGTCGGGCACGGGCGGCGGCTCGACCGTCGAGTCGACCGGCTGCGCATCCGGGGCCGGGGCGAAGGCTGCCATGTCGGCCGACGCGGCGCCCGTGTCCCCGTCGCTCTCACCACACGCCGTGAGACCGGCAAATGCGATCAGGAGCGCCCGGGACGTGCGCGGGCCGGGGGTCTCAGGGGCAGGCATTGGAACCTCCCGGGGTGGGGGCCGTGAGGGTGAAGTCCTGGGCGTTGTCGTCGCCGTCCAACGAGTCGGGGCAGCGCGAAAGGCCCAGCGCCGGGCGGTCGTTCGGGTCTTCCTGGGCGGCGGGGCGGCCCTCGGAGAGGTCCGCCCGGGCGCCCTCCCAGCCGAGGCCATCGAGGACCTCGGGCGGCGCCGCCATCCGTGTATCGACCACGCGGACGCTGCCGGCGGCGTTGGGCAGGTTGGGGCCCTGCGCGAGGCGGAGTACGCCCGGCGGAAGGGTCGCGAGGACCCGCGGCATACCATAGACGAGGCGTCCCCCCGCGGGCAGGGCGGGGCCCGCGTCGGCGAGGACGCTCGACGAGATCAGCGCCCCCGTCAATCCGTTGCGGACCTCGAGCGCGAGCCCGTCGAGCCCGACCTCGAAGCCGTTGGGGTTGACGAGCTCGACGAACTCCGCCGTGTCGGTGCTGACCTGGTCGTAGTCGACCTCGTTGACGAGCAACGGGACCCCCGCGACGACGAGCGGCTCGTCCGGGTCACCGATACCATAGGTCGCCGCGTCCTGCGTTTCGATGGGCGCGAGCTGCTCGGCGTGCGGGATGAAGGTGAATCGCAGGCCGCCGGCGCCCGTGCGTCGGAACCGGACGCGTGCGAGTTCGCCCGCACCGATGCGTTGCAGGTTGGCGGCGAGCAGGGTGAACCGGACCTGATCGTCGCCGAACGGGTGCCAGAAGAGGTCCTTGTCGGCGAGCGCCGCGGCCTCTCCGATTTCGCAGTCCTCGGGAACGGCCCGGCCGGTGAAACGCAAGAAGATCTCGACGAGGATCGGCCGAAGCTCGGGGGTGGCCGGCGCCATCATCACCCGGACTTCGAACACGGCGGGATCCTCCGTCGCGGCGTAGACCAGCCGCAGGACCGGTGCGGCGTACGAGCCCGCGGCGACCTCCTCCGCGTTGGAGATCTCGTCGTGGTCCGGATCATCCGCCGGGTCGTCGGGGGTGGCCGGATCGAGCCCGGACCGACGTTCGCCGCAGTCCGACAGGCCGTCTGCGTCCGCGTCGCCCTCGTCGGTCTCGCCGTCGCAGTCGTCGTCGAGGCCGTTACAGATCTCCTCGGGCAGGGGGCCGCAGGTCCCGCAGGCGTTCTGCTCGTTCTCGGGGCAGAGCGGCGGCGCGACGGCATCGGGCGGAGCCGGGGAGGCGTCGCAGGACGCACCTCCACGGCAGTCGGCATCGACGAGGGCCGGTCCATCGGCGAAGTCGGTGCGCGCGTCCTCGGGGGGCGGGGGCGGGCCGTCCCCGGCGACGGTCGCGTCGACGGGCGGGTGCGCGTCCGGCGAGGCGTCGATCGGCACGGCATCCACCGGCGGCACGAGACCATCGGCCGGTCCGGGCGAAGCGTCGGAAACCGGCGGCTGCAAAGCGTCGGGCGTGGAGGTGCCGGTGTCCCCCGGCGGGCGCGCCCCGTCTGGGGGCGGGACGAGCGCGCCGTCGGGCGGCGGGACGAGGGCGCGGCCGGCCACGGGGGGGGGCGGGGACCCGTCGGTGGGTGACGGCCCGCGGTCCAGGGGCGGGGCGGCGGCATCGCTCGGCGAGCCGTGCGCGTCGCCGGCCGGCACGGCGACGTCGGCCGGCGGACCGACGGCGTCGGCCGAGGGGAGCGCGTCGGGTGCCGGGGAACCGAGGTCGACCGCACCGCCGCCGTCGGGCTGATCATGCCCCGTGGGGGAGGCGTCCGCGGAACCCTGGGGCGTCGCCGAGTCGCCGCATGCCATCACGCCGAGCGCGAGGGTCAGGGGCCAGACGGCGAGGCGGGGGGCGGAAATCTTCGATGACGGGCGCACCTCCTCCTTTTGCCGGTTCGGGCCGGGCCTTGCAAGCGGAGGGGACGGACCGTGCCAGGATTGCCGGCATCGGGAGAGGACAGACGAGAAATGACCCGCGAGGGCGGATCGGGTTAGATTCCCGCATTCCCCGGATGGACGAGGCCTTCGATGCTGCTGCGACACCCTACGGCGCGGATCGCCGCTTTCATGGTCCTCGGGCACGCCGGGCTCGTCGGCTGCGGTTCGGGCGGCGGGGAGACCGGTGGCGGCTCGGGCGGGGCACCGGCGCCCGACGCTGCGGTGCCGAGCCGACCGGACGCCGCCGCCGCCGGGGGCACCGACGCGGGCGCGACGGGCGGAGTTCGCCCCGACGCCGGGGCTCCGGGGTCCGATGCGGCCCCCATCGAGGCCGACGCCCGCCCCGATGCGATGATCGTCGCGCCCGATGCCGCCGTCCGACCTTCGGATCTCCTGTGCCTGCCGTGCACGGCGGAGGGCGGGTGTACGACGCCGGGTGCCATCTGCCTGACGAATCAGGCGACGGGCGAGCAGTTCTGCGGCCTCGACTGTGCCGGACCCGCGGGCGAGTGTCCCCGGGGCTCGAGCTGCTTCGAGCTCGGCGAGGGGGCGTTTCAGTGTGCTCCGGCGGCGGCGACCTGCGCGACCTGGCCGCCGAGCGACCTCGGGGCGCCCTGCACGGCAGACGCCGACTGTCGCCTCGGGGCGGACACCTGCGCCGACGGCCTCTGCACGACGGCCTGCGCGACGAGCGCCGACTGTGCGCCGGGCTTCAAGACCTGCCTCGCGGGCCATTGCCTCCCGGACTGGATGGGCGGCCCCGAGGGCTGCGGCCGCGGGGCGACGGCCTGCGGGGAGGGCGGCGCGTGCCCCGAGGGAGCGACCTGCCAGACCGGCGACGGGGAAGCGCCCCTGCCCGCCACGGTCGCCCCGTTCTGCGCCCGGGCCTGTGATGCCGATCCCGGCGCCTGCGGTCCCGGAGAGCGCTGCGGTCGTTTCGGCGGGCGCGCGCTCTGCTTGCCCGAGCCGTGCGCGTGTCTCGACGAGACGGCGCCGGAGCGCGGGCTGGTCGACGAGGCCCTCGCGGCGGCGGGCCTGAACCGCTGCGAGGCCGTCTTCCGCCGCGAGACGATGGACCTCTTCCCGCCCAACCTCAGCGCGGACGGGTGGCGTCTGCCGTTCTACGACGCCATCCATCGACACGCGCCGCGCGCCGTCGGGTGGGGGCGCGAGGTCACGGACGCCCTCGCTGGGCCCGGCGCTCGGGCGGCGGCCGACGAGGTCATTCGCGCGGCCGGTGCCGTCCTGATCGGTGGCCCCCTGCCGGCCGCCGCCGCGCCCGAGCCGGCGCCCTCTTTGCTCGAAGCGCTGCGGGGCATCTGGCTCGCTGCGGGCGACGGTCCCCGCTTCAACGAGGGGCTCGTCGCCAACGCCATCGACGACGTCCCCGCCGAGCTCCAGGCGCGCCTCGCCCCCGTCGTCGCCGCGATGGCACGGGTCGCCGTCGCCCGGGACGAGATGCTCACCGTCGGCGGATACGACATTCCGCGGGCGGCGGCACTCTTCGAACGCCTGCCCGGGGCGATGGTCTCGCTGCCCGGCGGGGTGAACTTCGCCGACGCCGCCGAGGTGGCGGCCCTGCAGGGCGGCCTCGCGCCGGGGGCGTTCCTGGCCGCCGCCGCGGAGCTCGCGGCGCTCATCGAGGGCACGGACTGGGCGCCCGTACGCGGGACGACGGGGTATTCGGTCGACCTCGCGACGCCGATGGGGCGCTTCCGCGTCCAGGACGCGGGGACCCAGGTGCTGAGCGGTCAAGGGCACTTTCTGATGGTCTTCGACGCCGGCGGCGACGACCGCTATGAGGCCGCGGTGGCGGCGACCCGGGGCGCCACCGAGCCGGTCAGCGTCGTCATCGAGCTCGGGGGCGCGGATCGTTATGGCTACCCCGAGATGGACGACCCGCCCGAAGTGTCCGGGCTCCCGCCGGCCGACCGCGAAGGACGCGGCCTGGGCGGGTATCCGGCGTCGCGCTCCGAGACGCCGCGCCAGGGCGTCGGCATTCTCGGCGCGGGCCTGCTGTTCGACTTCGAGGGAGACGACGTTTATCGGTCCCTGCGTCTCTCGCAGGGCGCGACGGTCGGCGGGCTCGGGTTGCTCGTCGACGCGGCGGGCCGGGACGAGTATGGCTGCGAGCAGGGCTGTCAGGCGGCCGCCGCGTTCGGCGTCGCGGCCCTGATCGATCGCGAGGGCGACGACGACTACGCCGGAGCGCAGCTCGTTCAGGGCTTTGCCGGCCTTCGCGGCGTGGCCTACCTGCACGACGCTGCCGGCGCCGACCGGTACCTCGCGCTGCCCGGCGATCCGCTCTTCGGCGGCACCATCCTCTACGGCAATCCGCAGAACCCCTCGGGCAGCAACAGCAGTTTCGCGCAGGGGGCGGGCTTCGGACGCCGCGCCGACGCGGACGGCACCTACGCCTCCGGCGGACTCGGGGTGCTGCAGGACCTCGCCGGCGACGACGTCTACACCGTCGACATCTTCGGACAGGGGACGGGCTACTGGTTCGGGACCGGCGTCCTGCGGGATCGCGACGGGCACGACGTCTACAACGGTCGCTGGTACGTGCAGGGCTCGAGCGCGCACTTCGCGATGTCGCTCTTCTACGAGGACGCCGGAGACGATCGCTACAACGAGGGCTTGCCGCTCGTGGCCGGCGAGGGCGAGCTCGGGCCGGTCATCCTGGCGACGGCGACGGGGCAGGGGCACGATCTCAGCGTGGGCGTGCTCGTGGACGCCGCGGGCAACGACCACTACGTCGCACCCGGTCTCGGCGTCGGCGGGGGCAACGACAACGGCATCGGCTTCTTCCTCGAAGGCGGCGGGGACGACCGCTACGACGTGCCCGACGGGACGACGTTCGGGGGGGCGAATACCGGTGACCGCGGCGTGCCGTTCGAGGCCGCACTCTGCCTGGGCCTCTTCGTCGATGCCGACGGGGTCGACACCTACGCGGGCGTGGCCGCCGAGTCACCCGTCGGCGATGGCCGCACCTGGACGCTCGACGAGCGCAAGCCCGGTCACAAACCGGGCGAGTATGGCGCCGGCCTCGACCTGACCGGCCGCGCGCTCTCTCCGGCCGAAGGGGCCGCTGCACCATGACCGACGCACGGTCCGAACCCGCGGGCGAACTGCTGCCCGGCACGAGCTATCGGTTGATCAAGCGCCTCGGCGGAGGCGGCATGGGCTCGGTCTACATCGCCGAGCACACCGCCCTCGGGCGACGCGATGCGGTGAAGCTGCTCGCCCCGCACATCGCCGAGGACGAGCAGGCGATGAAGCGCCTCGAGCGCGAGGCGCGCGCCACGGCGGCCCTGGCGAATCCGCACATCATCGACATCTACACGCTCGGCGTGACGACGGACAACCGACCCTACGTCGCCATGCGGCTCATCCAGGGCCAGAGCCTCAAGGAGCTCATCGAGCGCGAGCGGAAGCTCGACGTCGATCGCGCCTGGGCGCTGCTGCGTCAGGTCTGCCTCGCGCTTCAGAGCGCGCACGAGGCGGGCATCGTCCACCGGGATCTCAAGCCCGAGAACCTGATGGTCGAGCCGCGGGACGCGGGTGAGTTCGTGACGATCCTCGACTTCGGCATCGCCAAGGTCGAGGCCGAGACGGAGGCGCGGCTCACCCAGGACGGGCAGGTCATCGGCACCCCCGGTTACATGGCGCCGGAGCAGGCGCTCGGGCGGGCGGTCGACGGTCGGGCCGACCAGTACAGCATCGCGGCCATCTTCTACGAGCTCGTCAGCGGCGCGTTCCCCTACGACCGTCTCGGCGCACTCCAGACCATTACGCAGCAGATCACGCAGGACCCGAAGCCACTGTCGCAGCACGTCGGGGACCAGGCCGTGCCGCCTGCGCTCCAGCGACTCATCATGCGGTGCCTGTCGCGGGATCCCGCCGACCGCCTCCCGGGCCTCGACGCCTTCGTTCGGATTGCCGACGAGGCGCTCGGGTTCGTCCCGGCGGTGTCGCGCAGTCGCCTCACGCTCGAGGCGGTCCGTGCGGCGCCCGCCGCGTCGCCGTCCGCGCCTGCGCCTGCGCCCGCCGCGCGGCGCAGCGGCCCGCTCGTGATCGTCGGCGTCGGCGCGGTGGCGGGCGCCGCGATCGCCGC
>JAKLJY010000169.1 GCA_023150895.1 Myxococcota bacterium
GCAGCGGCGGCAGCGGCGGCAGCGGCGGCGGCGAGCCCGGGCCTGGAAACCGGCCTCCGCGGGCGGTCGCCTGGGCGCCGGCCACGGTCCGGCCGGGGCTCCGCGTCCTTCTCGAGGGCGGACGATCATTCGATCCCGAGGGGGCGCCACTCACCTATGCGTGGTCGCAGATCGGCGGTGTTGGCGTCCTGCTCGAGGGCGACGACCAGGCCCAGGCGGCCTTCGAGGCCCCCGCGGGCCGGGCGGCGCTCGAGTTCAGGCTCGTCGTGACGGACGTCGAGGGCCTGACGGATACCGCGACGGTCGCGGTGCAGATCGGGAACACGGCACCGGCGGTCGACGCGGGGCCCGATCAGCACGGGGTGGCGCCGGAAGCCCGGATCGCCCTCGACGGCTCGGGCTCTCGGGATCCGGACGGGGACGCCATCACGTTCCTCTGGCGTCAGGTCGCCGGCCCCGAGGTCCTGCTCGACGACGTGCTCTCGCCCCGGCCGGCGTTCACCGCGCCGGCGGGGAGCGCCCACCTCGTCTTCGAACTGGCCGTCGACGACGGTCTCGCCACGGCCACCGACACCGTTTCGATCGACGTGGACAATCGCCCGCCGGTCGTCGAGGCCGGGGCGGACCGCGTCGTGGCGCCCGGCGCCGACGTTCGGCTCGACGGCTCGGCGGAGGATCCGGACGGTGACCCCATCACGCTGAGCTGGCGACAACTCGAGGGTCTGCCCGTCGAGCTCGACGATGCGAGCCGGGCGGACGCCGGCTTCCGAGCACCGGCGCGCCGGACCGCGCTGGTCTTCGAGCTGACCGCGGGTGACGGCATTGGCGTCTCGGCGCCCGATCGCGTCACGCTCCTCGTCGACGACGTGCCGCCGACCGCCGACGCCGGGCCCGATCAGCTCGACGTGGCGCCTGGTACCCTCGTGACCCTCGCCGGCCGGGGGGAAGACCTCGACGGCGACGCGTTGACGTTCTGGTGGTCGCAGACGGCGGGCCCCGCGGTCGCACTCAGCGATCCGCGCGCGGCGCAGCCGACCTTCACCGCGCCCGACCACCGGGCGGCGCTGGCCTTCGTCCTCTTCACGGACGACGGTGTCGCGCGGTCCCGCCCGGACGAGGTGACGGTCACCGTGCGCAATACGCCGCCGGTCGCCGACGCCGGGCCCGATCAATCGGCCGCGCAGGCGACCGTCGTGCAGCTCGACGGACAGGACTCCCGCGACGCGGATGGCGACGAACTCCGCTGGACCTGGAGTCAGACGGACGGGACGCCCGTCGTCCTCGCAGGGGCCGACGGCCCGACGCCCACGTTCGTCGCGCCCCGGCGCCGCGGGCCGTTGACGTTTCGACTGAGCGTGGCCGACGACGCGGGGCCCGGCGCGCCGGACGAGGTCGTCGTGCAGGTCCTGAACGGTGCGCCAACGGCCGATGCTGGGCCGGATGCCGAAGTCGACGGCATGGCCCGCGTGACGCTCGACGGCAGTCGCTCGAGTGATCCCGACGACGATCCGCTCGGCTTCTTCTGGCAGCAGGTCGAGGGGACGCCGGTGCAGCTCGACGGGCGCAACACCGCGCGGCCGACCTTCCGGGCCCCCGAGGCTCGGCAGCGCCTGCGCTTCGAGCTCGTCGTGAACGACGGCGCCGCGGAGAGCCCGCCCGACGCCGTCGTCGTGGACATCCGCAATCATGCGCCGGTCGCCAACGCCGGACAGAACGTGACGGTCGACCGGGACCGGCAGGTCACCTTGAACGGGAGCGGGACCGACGCGGACGGCGATCCCCTGACCTACCGATGGCGCCAGCTCCGCGGGCGCGAGATCCAGATCTCCGACGTGACCGATCGTCGTGCGACGTTCCGCTCTCCCGACGCGGACACCGAGATCGAGCTCGAACTGATCGTGAACGACGGTCTCGTCGACTCGGCCCCGGACACGGTCATGATTCGCGTCACCAACGGCGACTGACGAGCCGGAACCGCCGGCGCGTCAGTGCTTCTCGTCGTCGTCGGGCTTCGCGTCGCGCCGCAAGCGCATGTCGCGGTCCGCGGCGCCCGGGCGCCCGTCGTCGTCGGGGCCGGCGTCCGGTCGGCCCGAGGGGTCGTCGACTCGGGCATCGGTGCCCGGGACGTCGACGTCGACGCAGGGGGCGTGATCGGCGTCCATGTCGAGCGTGACGTCATGGGGGGCGGCGGCGGCGTCGAGCGTGCGGTCGAGCCGGGCGCAGGCGAGCGTCGAGCCCTCCGCGTCCCGGGCTCGGGCCTGCACGACGAAGCGGCCCTCGGGCAACCGCGGAACGAAGACCTCGGCGCGCCCGCCGGGCTCGGGCGCCAGCGTCCGGACGAGCGTGGCCGCGTCGGTGGACGACGCTGAACGTGCGCTCACCTCGACCCGCGTCGCGCGCGAATCGAGCCGCAGCACGATGACGTGGAGATCGACGCCGTCGAGCGTCGCGTGTGGATCGTAGAAGCATCCGGCCACACCGGCGGCGACCGCCGCGAGCAGGAGAGGTCGGCTTCCCATCGGGGTCAGAAGCGGCCGCCGGCGACGAGGCCGCCGGGCGCGGGTGCCACGGCGACGTCGCCTCCGTCGCGGGCCTCGAGCAAGTACAGCAGCGCGGCCGCACCGGCCGTCGCGAGCCCGGCCGCGCCGAACCCCCACGCCATCGCCTGCTCGCGCTCGATGCGGTCGGCCAGCGCGCGGTCGCCGACGCCCGTCTCGGTGAGCGCACGCGAGAATCGATCATGGTCGTCCATCGCCGCGAGGCCCTGCCAGGTCGCGAGGCCGCCGAGGACGAGCGCCGCCCCGGCCGTGACGTGGGGCCAGACGCCGAAGCGCCCGCCCGTCTCGCCGAGGGTGAGAGACGTTTCGGCGGTCACCGGCAGCGTGGGCGTCGACTGCGCGATGGCCGGGACGTGGCCGGCGCTCGAGACGTAACCAGCGTAAAACGCGGGGCCGAAGGGGCGGGAGAAGAGCTTCGTCTCGAACGTCTCGTTCAGCGCGCCGCGCGTGGCGACCTCACGGCGCCGCCACGACAGCCTCGCCTCGTCGACCACGCCCGGGCGGGGCGGATCGATGCGCGCTTCGTCCTGGTCGCGCCGCAGGAAATAGAACGGCGCGTCCGCGAGCGCCACGACGATGGGCGCCTCGCCGGAGCCGTGGAAGTCCGCATATCGATTGCCACGCGCGTCCTCGAGCCACGCCCGCCCGGTGAACCCCCGGGGAATGCGCAGAAAGCTCGACGGGCCGTCCGTATAGGCGAGCAGGGGCCGGTTGCGGTCCCGCGCGGGCGGCTGGAACACGATCTGCGGCCGCGCGGCCGGATCGACGATGGCGTCGTTTGCTGCCGAGACGTAGGCCGCGAGTTCGCTGTATTCGACGGCGCCGTCCCCGTTGACGTCCGCGACGCCGGCCAGCCCGGAGCGCACCTCGTGGCTGAAGATGCCCGCGCCGAAGACCTCCCACTCGTGCGTCTCGCGGCCGGCCGTCGACGCCAGGATGGCCCCGGTATTGGGGAACGCGCGGAGGTCCTGGGCGTCGAGATACCGGGCGATGGCATTGCGATAGTCGTCGGGGCGGTAACCGTCGTCGGCGCCGGCGGGCCCGCGGTTGAATACGAGCGCCTGCGCGTGGCAGGCGTCGATGACCAGGTGATTGAAGTCCGCCTTCGACGGTGCGACGACGAGCGACAGCAGGTCCGCCCGGGAGAGCGTGCCATCGCGCAGGTGCATGCGCCCCTCGCCATTGGGACCCGCCTCGCCGTGGCCCGCGAAGACGAAGTAGAAGTCGACCGTCAGACCCGCCGACCGCGCCCGCTCGATGCCTGCGTTGAGGCGGGCCATGGCGGCGGCGAGCTCACCGCGCGTGGGTGGCCGCGTCCCGGCCGCGGCGCCCGGGGCGCGCCGCTGCGTCTCGTCGTCGAGGACGGTGAGAAGCTCGACCTCCGCGCCCGTTCCACGCAGGAACTCGGCATACCGGAGTCCGTCGTCATCGGCATAGCGCAGGGGCGTCAGGGCGCCGCCCTGCGGCTCGTTCTCGGCGACGATCAGCGCGAACCGATGGGGTGGGAGACCCGGGCCGCCCGCGGGACCGGCGGCGGCCGCCCCCGGGGAGGTCAGCAGCGCAACGAGGAGGCCGGGCGAGACGATCTTCATCTTGGACGGGGGCCTTCCGGCGGATCGCCGGGGGCGGCGATGTCGAGGATCGCTTCAGTTACCGCGAAATCTCCTGCCTCTTCAAGTGCCGCCAGCGCGGCGGGGGCCCCGCGGCCCGGCTGAGCGGCCAGCGCGTCGCGTGGGACCGGGCGGGGGCCGAAGATGCCGTAGACCCGCCAGCGACCGGGACGATGGCGCACGGCGAGTTCGAAGCTCCCGGGGAGCGCCTCCTGGCGGGCGGGAACGGTCAATGGCGGCGCCCCCTCGGCGCGGGGCCAGTACCAGGCGACCTCGCCCTCGGGACCGACACCGACCAGAGACAGAGCGGTCGGTGGGCGCGGGTGTCCCGCGTCGACCGAGTAGGTGAACTGCAGTCGGTCGTCGAGCGCGCAGCGTGCCGGTCGGGCGTCGCCGGAGGATGCCGCCGACTCGATTCGGGGCGTGCCGGTGTCCACCCGGACGCAGTAGAGGCCGAAGCCGAGCGCTGCCCGGGCGCCGCCGCGGGGCGAGAACTCGGGGACACCGGTGCCGGGTTCGCCGGGGGGCGCGAGGGGGACCTCGTCCGGGGTGCCGCCCGGCAGCAGCGTCAGGGCGAGGCCGGCGGCGAGGGCCGCACCGAGGCCGGCCCACAGGGTCCGCCGCCCGGGCCGTGTCGTCCGCGGTGCGCCCGGACGCTCGAAAGGCCGCACCTCGGCGGTGGTCGGGGCCGGGGACTCATCCAAAGCGCCCTCGGCCGCAAGCTGGTCGAACAGCGAGGCTCCGAGATCGGCGCGGACGCTCTCGGGCAACCCATCCGCGTGCCCCTCGAGGGCGTCCACGGCGACGGTCGCCTCGTCATACGCGGCGGCGCAGGCCGGGCACTCGTGACGGTGAGCGCGCAACGCGGCGGCGCGCACGGGACCGACGCCCTCCGTGACCGCGGCGCGGATCTCCTCTCCCCAGGTCGGCGTGCAGGTCAACGGTTCCCCCCATGTCCGCGCGAGCGCAGAAAGTCCAGCAAGCCCGCCTTCACCCGGGCCTCGATCCTTCGCCCCTGAATGCGTGTCATCCCCAGACGAGCCGCTGCGTCGGTCTGCGGCAGGCCATCGGCGAAACGATGCCGGAAGTACGACTGTTCTCGCTCGGGTACGGTCGCCAGGTAGTCCTCGACGAGGGCCCCGAGCTCGGCATCGACGAGGCGCGTGTCGGCGTCCGGTGCGGGATCGGCCAGCGAGAGCGCTTCGATCTCGACGTCGGTGACCGGCAGGGCCCGACGTCGGTGCTCGTCGATGCGCCAGTTCCGCGCGATGCGGAACAGGTAGTTCCCGTAGCTGCGCTCGCCGTCGTACCCGAGTCGTCCCGCCGGCCGGAACGCCCGCAGGAAGACCTCCTGGCATGCCGACTCGATCGCATCGGAGTCGTTGAGCCCCGGGATGTGGACGAGCCGGTCCGCCATGGGGACGGAGAACCCCTGTCGCAGAATGTGCGACAGCGGGCGCACGTAGTGCTGGTACACGCGGTCGAGCACCGCACGGTCCCCTTGGCGGAATCGTTGGAGGAGATCGCGGTCGCCCGCGAAGAAGGTCATCGTCTCACTCGCTGCGGGGAGACCTACGGGGCGAGGTCGCCGACGGGATCGGGGCGCGTTTCACTCGCGGACCGGCGGCAGCCGACGGGCGCGGTGCTCGGCGAGCGTGCAGCGGTCCTGGACGACCTCGAGCCCGGCCGCCTCGAGCGCGGCGGCGACCGCGTCGTGACGGATCCCCGACTGGAACCACACGGTGCGCGGCGCCGGCCGCATCGCCAGGAACTCGTCTTGGTGGTCGGGCAGACTCTCGCCCCGCCGGAAGACGTCGACGAGATCGACGGGCGTCTCGAGATCCGTGAGGCGCGCGACGACGGGGACGCCCCAAAGGACTCGACCGACGAGCATCGGGTTCACCGGCAGGATGCGGTAGCCCATCGCGTGCAGATAGTCGGGCACGTAGAAGGCCGCGCGGCCGGGCTCGTGGTGCGCGCCGAGCACGGCGACGACGCGCGCGGAGGTCAGGATTTCGGTCAGGTCTCGCATGGGCCGACGCTATCACGTCGGGTCCGCGGCGGGCAGGACCGCGACATCGCCCCGGGCGATGGAAGTGGCGACTTCGCCGCCGTTCGGGCATCCATGACGGCATCGCGTGCCGAGCGCACGCCCGTTCGCCGGAGCCGCCCCGTGAGCATTCTGCCCTCCGTTCAGGAACGCTATGCCCCGCACAACGCCTGTTTCGGCTGCGGTCCCGCCAACGAGCGCGGGTTGCGCATCCGGTCGTTCATCGAGCCGGGGACGGGCGACCTCGTCGCCAGCTTCACCCCCGAAGAACACCACCAGGCGTTCCCCGGTGTGTTGAACGGGGGCATCTGCGGTGCGTTGCTCGACTGCCACTCGAACTGGTGCGCGGCCCTCCACCTCATGACCCGCCAGGGCGCCGAGACGCCGCCGTGCACGGTGACGGCGGACTTCCACGTCGCCTTGAAGCGGCCGACGCCGATGAGCGGCCCCATCACCCTGCGGGCGCGCGTCGTCGAGTCGACGGACGATCGCGCCGTCGTCGAGGCCACGCTCAGCGCGCCGGTCGGCGATGGAACGAAGGTCACCGCGACCTGTCGGGGGACGTTCGTCGCCGTGCGCGAGGGCCATCCGGCCTTCCACCGATGGTGAGCGCAGCCGTGGGCATCGCCTTCTTCGATCTCGACAAAACGCTGCTCGCCCGGAACAGCGGCAATCTCTGGATTCGCTCGGAGCTGCGAGGCGGGCACCTGCGCCTGCGGCAGGCCGTGCGGGGCTGGGGCTGGCTCGTGGGCTATCACCTGGGCTACACGGATATTCAGCCCATCCTTCGGGAGGCCATCCGCACGCTGCGGGACACCCCCGAGAGTGCGATCGCCGAGCGGACGCGCCGGTTCTACGAGCGCGAGGTCCGCCACCTCGTGCGCCCGGGCGCCCACGTCGCCCTCGCCCGGCACCGCGCGGCGGGGGATCGCCTCGTGCTCCTCACGACGTCGAGCAACTACCTGTCCGCCCACGTGGCCGCGCAGCTCGAGCTCGACGACTATCTGTGCAATCGGTTCGAGGTTCGCCCGGACGGGTCGTTCACGGGGGAGCCGCAGGGGGAGCTGTGTTACGGCGCGGGCAAGCTCGTGGCGGCGCGGGCGTATGCGGCTCGGCACGGCATCCCCCTCACGGCGTGCGCCTTCTACACCGACTCCATGTCCGATCTGCCCGTCCTCGAGGCGGTCGGCACGCCGGTCGCGGTTCACCCGGATCCTCGCCTGAGGCGGCTCGCCGTCGCCCGCGGCTGGCGAATCGAGGACTGGGAGCGGGGGTAGGGGGCGACGGCCGTCGAGCGATCAGTCGCCACAGTCGACGTCGTATTCGACGTCGAGGACCGTCCCGGCGGCGGGCATGGGGGCGCGGGCGCCGAGGCGCAGCAGGCGGGCGTCGCGGTCGTAGGTCCATTGGTCGTCGTCGCGCCCGTCGACGCGGACGGTCACCCGTCCGTTGGGGCGTCCGGCGAGCGCCACGGCCCGCGCCGGCCCGAAGATGCGCTCGCCCGCCGCGCCGAGTGCGACGGTGAGGTCGCCGCAGATGGGCCAGCCGCGTCCGCCGAGCGCATCGAACGCGTCGACGTACCGTTCGGCCGGATCGCCGATGAGATCGCCGACGTCGCAGGTGTCGGGGTCGCCCGCGGCGTCGACGCTGACGACCCCGACGACCGTCAGTCGCTCCGGGTGCCCGTTCGTTTCGCGGAGCAGGTCGTCGACGATGTCGCCCACGCTGCCCTCGCCCTGATCGTCCTCGTCGCTGACGATCAGCACCGCGAGGCGGGCGTCCGGGCGCAGAAAGGCGGGGTTGACGCGGTCGGAGAGGGCGGCCACGGCGGCGTCGAGACCCTCCTCCGTGCCCGAGCCGTCGTTCCCCGGGGTGGTCGCCCGGGTCCAGGCCGCCTCGGCGCCGGGCCCCGCGCCGAAGACGCCGGGATCGATGAAGCGGCCGCGCGGCCCCCCGTCGCTCATGTCCGTCGTCGTGACGCCCAGCCGCCAATCCGTCCCCGCGTCGTCGGCCGCCCGGAAGAAGGCGTCGAACCGCTCGGCGACGCCGTTCTGGATCGGCGTCATCGACGCGGAGTCGTCCATCACCATGACCACGTCGACGGTTCGCGGCGTCGTCAGCGGGATCCGCTCGGACATCCGCCCGTCGACCCCCCGGCCGTCGAGCGGCACACGGAGTGCCAGGGGACGCGGTCCCTGCACGTCGAGGATGAGCGTGCACGCCAGGGCCCCCGGCTGCGACGGCGCCCAGCGCACGCGGACGCTTCGGGGCTGATTCAGCGGCCGGCACTCGCCGTCGAGACCGAAGAGCGTGACGCCCCGGCAGGCCCCGTCGAGGGCCGCGCCGGCAAGACAGGCCTCGGCGGGCCCGGAGACCGTGACCGTCCGCTCGACCTCGCCGCAATCGACGGCGACGTCGCCGAAGCCGAGCCGCTCCGGGTCGAGCACGATGGCCGGCGCACAGGGCGCGGCCGTCGCCCCGGCGTCCTGCGGGCAGGCGTCGCAGGCGTCCCCGACGCCATCGGTGTCCGTGTCGATCTGCTCGTGATTGGCGACGACCCGGCAGTTGTCGGTCGCATCGGGGACGCCGTCGTCGTCGATGTCACCCGGGGGACCCATCGGCGTATCCGGATCGCAGGCGTCGCCGATGCCGTCGCCGTCGGTGTCGGCCTGGTCCGGATCGGCGACCGCCGGGCAGACGTCGCAGGCATCCCCGTGGCCGTCGGCGTCCGCGTCCGTCTGGCGGTTGTTGGCGGCGAAAGGACAATTGTCGTCGCCGTCGAGCACGCCGTCGTCGTCGGAGTCCGCCGTCGGGTCGACCGGGCGCCCGGCGTCCGGCTCGGCCGTTCCGGTGGCATCTCCGGCCGGGCCGCCGTCGCCGGGCACGCCATCGCCCCCCGAGGCGGGGGCACCGTCTGTCGCGGGGACATCGCCCCCGGTCGGGCCCTCCGAGCCGCCAGACCCGCCCGCGCTCGGAGCGCCCCCGGCCCCGCCCGCGGCCGGCGCGCCGCCGGCGTCGGTGCCCGCCTTCTCGGCGAGCGGGTTCGAGGACTGACACCCGAAGGCAGCAAAGGCCGCGGCGAAGACCAGAACGGAAGACAAGGCGCTCGGGCGCCGCGAAGGGCACGACGTCGTCATCGGGAGACCTCGATACGGTGGAGCCGGAACCTACGCAGCATCTTCGCGAACGGGCTTCGACTCAAGGCGCCGCGCTCACCCGCGCGCTCGGAGTGGCGCCCGGGGGGGCGTTGAGCGCCTCCGGCGGGCCGGCCGGCGCGTCGTCCTCCTGCGGATCGGTCACGTCGTCGTCCTCGGGCTCGGCGGGCGGGGCCGTGCGGATGGGGATGGCCGCGAGGCGGGTCTTCCATTGCGCGACCTGCTTTTTGAACGCCGCCATCGACCGTGCGGGGACGGGGGCGTCCCGCGTCATCTTCATGTTCTCCGGGTTGATCCACCCGCCGTTGCGCTTCACACCGAAGTGGAGGTGGGGGCCGGTCGACATGCCCGTCGAGCCGACGTACCCCACGAGCTGCTTCTGCTCGACGACCTGCCCGGCCTTGAGGCCCTTCGCGAAGCGGTGGAGGTGCGCGTAGAAGCTGAGCAGCCCGTTCCGGTGGTCGACGACGACGAGGTTGCCGAAGCCGCGTTCGAAGGCCGCCTTGCGCACGACGCCGGCGGCCATCGACCAGACCGGCGTACCCGTCTTCGCCGCGTAGTCGACCCCCAGGTGGGCCCGCGTGTACTTCAGGATGGGGTGTTTGCGCTTGAGGTCGAACTTGCTCGAAACCCGGGCGAACTTGAGCGGGGTCTTGAGAAAGAGCTTCTTGGCGCTCTGACCGTCCTCGAGGAAGTAGCCCGTCGTGACGGGCAGCTCGCCCGGTTTCGGTTTGCCCGGGCGAGCCTCGGGCGTGAACGCATAGACCCGGAACGTCCCGAGTTTCTGGCTGTTGTATTCGGCCGCGAGCAGGCGCCCGTACCGGATGAGCGTGTCGCCCGAATAGACCTTTTCCACCAGGACCCGGAACGTGTCGCCGGGGCGTGGATCCTTGTAGAAGTCGAGGTCCCAGGCGAAGACGTCCACGAGCTGCCCGACGAGGCCCGGCGATTCGCCGACCCGTTTCATCGCCTGGTGCAGGCTGACCTGGAGCTCGGCGCCAATCTCGACGACCTCCGTGCGGACCGGGATGTCGAGCTTGCGGGCGGTGAGCTTGTCGTCGGCGCCGCGTTCGACCTCCCAGACGTCGAGGGGGCCGGTCTCGTAGCGGAACTTCGTGATGCGGCCGTCGGCCGTCCGGAGCGTGAAGCGGTAGCGGTTGCCCGCCCGGGCGCGCCGGAAGTCGAAAAGCCCGTTCAGCGCTGCGACGAGCTCGTTGACGCCGACGGCCGAGACGCCGTGCATGCCGAGCTCCGCGCCCACCGTTCGATCCGGCGAGAGCATGTCGCTGACCTCCCGGTACGGAGGGGTGGGTGGCCGGGTCACGGGGGCCGTCGGGGCGTCGGGGCGGGGCGCGACACCGGCGGCGGGCCCCTCGCCGGGTACCTCCGCGGGCCGGAGCGCAGCGGGGGCCGGCCCCGTGCTCGGCGGACTCTCGCCGGCGGTGACCCAGAAATGCGCCGCCCCGTAGAACAGGGCGACCAGCAGCACGACGGCCAGGATGGGCCGGAGCTGGCCGGGGGGGCGCGGCGAAAAGAAAGACGGGTCACGCACGGTGACCGCGCATCATACGGGACGAGGCGCCCCGGACAAGGGGCGTGCGAACCCCCGGGGCGGCACGCGGCACCCGCGAACTCAGCCGATGCGCTCGAGGACGGCCGCCGCGCCGAGCCCGCCGGCCGCGCAGATGCCCAGCAGGGCGGTCTCCTTGCCGCTGCGGACGAGCTCGTTCGTCATGGTCGTCACCATGCGGGCGCCCGTCGCACCGAAGGGGTGACCGAGGGCGAGCGAGCCGCCGTGGACGTTGAGCCGAGCGGGGTCGACGCTGCCGACGGCCTTGTCGCGACCGAGGCGTTCCCGCGCGAAGGCGTCGCTGCCGAGCATCTTCAGGATGCTCAGGACCTGCGCGGCGAACGCCTCGTGCATGTCCACGAGGTCGACGTCGGCCAGCGAAAGACCGGCGCGGGCGAGCGCCTTGGGCATGGCGAGCGCCGGACCCATCAGGAGCTGATCGGCCGGGTCGACGCCCGCGTAGGCCCACGAGCGCAACGCCGCCCGCGGCGTGAAGCCGAGCGCGCGGGCCTTGTCTTCGCTCATCAACAGGACCGCGGCGGCCCCGTCCGTCAGCGGGCTCGAGTTGCCCGCGGTCAGCGTGCCGGCGCGCGCGAAGACGGGTCGCAGCCGCGCGAGCTTCTCGACCGAGGTGTCCGCCCGGACGAGGCCGTCCGCATAGACCTTACCGCCGTCGGGCGTGACCACGGTGCAGACCTCTTCGTCGAAGCGACCGCTCGCGATGGCCGCCGCCGCCCGATGATGGGAGCGGGCGGCGAACTCGTCCTGCTCGGCCCGGCCGATCTCGTTGCGGGCGGCCATCTTCTCGGCGGCCTCGCCCATGACCTCGCCCGTCGTGCGCTCGGCGATGCGCGGGCGGGTCGGCACGAGGTCGGTGATGGGCATGAGCTGTGCGAGAACGGCGAGGTAGTCGGCCGGTTTCGGCTTGCCGCCGAGGGCGAGCGGGGCGAGGGCGTGGACCCACTTCTGAGGCAGCTTGATCTCGGCATTGCTCGTCGAGTCCGAACCACCGGCGACGACGACGTCGGCCTCGCCCCGTTCGATGGCCGCTGCGGCAAGCGTCACGGCCTGCAGGCCGGATGCGCAGGCCCGCGTGCAGGTCATGGCCTCGACGTGGGCCCCGAGCTTCAGGTCGAGCACGATCTCCCGACCCACGTTGGGGGCGGCGCCCGGCAGGATGACGCCGCCCCAGATCAGGGCGTCGAGCTCCGCTCGGGGGACGGGAAACCGGTCGAGGAGCGCCGCGACCGCAGCGTCCCCGAGGGCGATGGTGTCCATCTTCGTGAAGTCCGTGAACGCCTTCACGAACGGCGTGCGGATGCCACCGACGATCACGGCACGGCGAGCACGCGCGCGCGCACCGGCCGACTGCGAGGACGACGAACTGCGGGCCATGGAGGTCTCCGTTCTTTCAGGCGCCGATGAACATGCCGCCGCACGCGCGCAGGCTTTGGCCCGTGAGGCCCTTGCCGCCGGTCGACGCGAGGAAGGTGACGAGCTCGGCGATGTCGCGGGGTTCGCCCCCCTGCCCGAGGGCGGACAGGCGGCGCGCCACCTCGCGGGTCATGGCCGGCATGGCGGCCGTGAGGCGGGTCTCGATGAAACCCGGTGCGATGGCGTTGATGGTGATGCCGCGACCGGCGACGAGCGGCGCGAGGGCGCGGACGTACCCGACCACCCCGGCCTTGGAGGCCGAGTAGTTCGTCTGCCCCACGTTGCCGGCGAGGCCCGAGACGCTCGACAGACAGATGATGCGCGCGTCGTCCGAGAGGCCTTCGTCGAGCAGGGCGGTCGTCGTCGCCACGACGGCGCCGAGGTTCACGGCGACGGCCTGGTCCCAATACTCCGGGGACATACGACCGAGCGTCTTGTCGCGCGTGATGCCGGCATTGTGGACGAGGACGTCGAGGCGGCCGCCGCCGCCGGCCGGGTCCTTCACGAAGTCGACGAGTCGCTCCGGGGCCGCCGCGTCGGTGATGTCGAGCGCGAGCGGCACGCCCTTGACCGCGGCCGCCACCTGCGCGAGCGGGGTCTCGTCACCTGGGCGGTCGAGACAGACGACCCGTGCGCCCTCGGCGGCGAGGTGCGCGGCGATGGCGGCCCCGATGCCGCGGGCGGCCCCCGTGACGAGGGCCGTGCGCCCTTCGAGCGGTCGGACATAGGACGGGGCGAACGGTGTCTCGGGGGCGTCGGCCGCGGTGGCGTCGATGGACCAGGGCTGCCCCGTCAGGAAGGCCGAGCGGTCGGAGAGCAGGAACCGGAGCAAGGGCGTCAGTCGGGCCTCGGCACCCGGTGCGACGTAGACGACGTGGGCCGTCGCGCCCTTGCGCCCGACCTCCTTGGCCACGGACCGCACGAACCCTTCGAGCGCGGTGGCGGTGGCGGCGGCGGCGGGCTGCGACGCCGTGCGGGGGGGGCGCCCGAGGACGATCACCCGCCCGCAGCGCGCGAGGGCGCCGATGAACGGATGGAGCCCGTCATACAGGGCCCGGAGTTCGGCCGGCGTCCGCAGACCCGTCGCGTCGAAGACCAGCCCGTGCGCCCGGAGATCTTCGGGCGGCGACGCACCCGGCGCGTGATGCACCGGCGGTCGACCGAACGCCTCGCCGGGCGACAGGAACGGGCGCAGGTCCGTGGCCTCCCCGACCACATGCGGCACGGCCCCGGCCGGCGCGAGCGCGGTCGCCAGCGTATTGCCGAGGGCGCCGCCCGCCGTGAACACCACCACGGCCCGGTCGGCGAGCGGGCGGTCTTCCCACGGGCCGCGCGCCCGCCGCAGCTTTTCCGGCATCGGCAGCGGAAGCCCGAGCTGCTTCACCGTCTGTCGAAACACCGGGTGCTGGCTCAGATCGACGAGGAAGTCGGACATGGCAGGACCTTTCTGCGAAAAACCGCCGAGTGCGGTCAGACGTCGTAGGTGCCGGTCAGATAGGCGGGCGCGCCCGGCGCCTCTCCGACGAAGAGCTCGCCGGGCTTCTGGAACACGGCGACCCGCGCGGGCAGACGCAGCGGGCGCGTAAACTTGACGTCGACGACCTTCAGCGCCCGGATGTCGCCGGCGAAGACGACTCGGTTCAGGCGCTCGATGGCGCGGCTCATCGTCGCGAAACCGTGGAGGATCGTCCCCCCGAACCCGGCGGCGCGCCCGTAGGGCACGAGCCAGTGGACCGGGTTGAGATCACCCGTCAGGCAGGCGAACTCGAAACCGGCGCTCGCGGTCAGGCGCATCTGGCCGATCTCCCGCGCGTCGACGGGGACCAGGGGCCGGGTGCCCTTCGCCGGACTGCGTCCGCGGCCCCGGGCTTTCTCTCCCGCCCCGGCATCGGTGAGCGGCACGTACGCATAGAGGTGGCTGACGAGACTCTCCGGGGCGCGGGCCGTCCCGGTGACGAGGCGCTGGTGCAAGACGGCCCGCCGCGCATCGGCGTTGATTTCGACGAGCTGGGCGCTGAGCTCGAGCGGCTCGTCGGCGGGAAGGGGCGCGGCGATCTCGAGCCGGCATCCCCCGTTGAGCACGCGGGCGAGCGGATAGGGCAGATCCGCGAGCGTGCGCGCCAGCAGGGGGAAACCCCACTGCGGAAACAGATGCGGTGGCAGGGTTCCGCGCCAGGCGGACGGGTCGCCCTTGCACCAGCGCAGGTAGTCGGCCACGAGGGCCGGGTCCCGGGGCGCGACGGTCTCGGTGAGCCGAGGCCCGGGGGCGGTCGCAGGCGTGTCCGGCCGGGGCGGCTCGAACCGTTGCTGAAGGACCTTCACGGCCATTCGGCCGAGGGTGGCCAGCATCGGACCCTGCTGGAGCAGATGGCGGGCGTTCATGGACCTGCACCTCCGGCGTTTGCGAGTCGTTCTACGCTCCGGCCGGGTCGCGCGCAAGGAAATGACGCAGTGCGTCAAGGTCGAAGGAGCTCGGGGCCTTCGTTGCGCACGCTGTTGACGCTCGGATGGGCGGGCGCGAGGGCGAGCGAACCCGGCGCGGCCGGTTCGACGAGGTGCGCGAGCGCGGCGAGATCGGCGAGCCCGGGGTCGAGCCAGGCATTGAACGCCGCCTGCGGAATGATCACCGGCATGCGGTCGTGCAGCCCGGCCATGTCGGCATTGGCGGCACAGGTGAGAATGGAGAACGTCTCGAGCGCCCCGCCGGGTCCGTCGGGTGTCGGTGGCGGTTGCCAGCGCTCCCACAGGCCACCGAACGCGAAGAAGACGCCCTCGACCGGGGTGATGTTGAACGGCTGCTTGACCGTCTGGCCCGCCCGGCGCCACTCGTAGAAACCCGTCGCAGGGACGAGGCAGCGTCGGCGCACGACGGCCTCGCGGAAACTCGGCTTGTCCGGGGCCGTCTCCGCGCGGGCGTTGATCAGGCGCCCGGCGTCCTTCAGGGCGGTCTTGGTGTCCGGGGCCCGCGTCCAGCGCGGCACGAGGCCCCACCGCAGAAGCGACAGGGTGCGCGTCCCGTCGGGCAGGGCCCGGACGACGGGCGCCCGCTGGGTCGGTGCGATGTTCCAGCGCGGGGTGAAGTCGGCGAGCTCGTCGAGGATCTGTCCGATCTCGAACATCAGCTCGAGGGCTTCCCTCGGCTTGTGTTGGTGGTACCGTCCGCACATATGCAAGACCTCGCTGCGTTGGCCCGCTGGGCCGATCGGTTGCCGTTGTCGGCGCTGACGGCACGCTGCATCGCCTTCGACTTTCAGCACAAGACCGACGGGCGGGTCGAGCTCGCCGAGCTCGGTTCGCTCGACGGGCGCTTCGTCTGGGTCGACCTGACGATCGACGCCTCCCGGCCGGAGTACGTCGACGCGGCGGCGGAGTGGCTCGTCGCGACGGAGCTGCTGGAGGTCACGCTCGTCCACGACGTGTGTCACCACGAATCGACGAACCATCTCGCCCGGTTCGAGCACTTCCTCCACCTGGTCCTGTCGGCCTGTCGCATGGATGGCGACCGCTTCGCGCTCGACCGCGTCGACTGCTTCATCGGCGAGCGCTGCCTGCTGACGATCCACAAGGGGCCGGTCGAGTTCGTCGAGCGCGTCCGCCGCGATGCCCACGACGACTTCGTCCGGTTCGCGCAGAGCCCGAGCTTCCTCGTCTACGAGCTCTGGGACCACCTCACCGAGCACTACGTGGCCGTCCAGAAAGACTTCGAGGACCGGGTCGAGGTGCTGCAGCGCGACCTCATTCGCAACATCGACGACGATCTGTTCGCGCGGGTCTCTCAGGTCGGCGCGCACCTGCTCTACTTCCGCAAGATTCTCCTGCCGGCGCGGGCCGTGCTCGCCGAACTCTCGACGCGCAAGACGGTCTTCGTCAGCGAGGCGACGCAGCCGTTTTTGTCGAACATGATCGGCACCATCGACCGCGTCCTCGGAGACGCGCTCGTCGACCGGGACATCCTCACGCAGTCCCTCAACCTGCACATGTCGCTCGTCAGCCACCAGACGAACCGTCTGATGAACAAGCTGACCGTCGTCAGCGTGATCTTCCTGCCCCTGAGCTTCCTCGCCGGGGTCTACGGCATGAACTTCGAGGTGCTGCCCGAGCTGCGGTGGGCCCATGGCTACGCGATGTTCTGGGTCGTCGTCGTCCTGCTCGTCGCCGGCCTCGTCGTCTTCCTGCGGCGGCTGCGCCTGCTCTGAAACGAAGGCGAAGGCCGGCGCGGGCCGGCCGGCTCAGGGGGCGCGCTCGGAGAGAAACGCCTCGATGCGCGCGACGACCCAACCCGGATCCTCCTCCGGCAGGAAATGCCCGGCGGTGGGGTGAACGCGGCGTTCGAACGGTCCGAGGAACGCCGGCGCGAGATGATCGAACATCTCGGGGGCGATGCAGGCGTCCCGCGCGCCGACGAGCAGGAGTGTCGGTGCGGCGATGCGTCGGAACGCGAGCCCGGCGCTCTCGGCCCACGCGAGCGGAGATCGCAGCGCCCGGTAATACTCCAGGGCCGCGGTGAGCGCGCCGGGGGGGGACAGCGCGGCGCGGACCGCGTCGA
>JAKLJY010000016.1 GCA_023150895.1 Myxococcota bacterium
GGCCGCTGCGCCCGCCAGCGAAGCCGCTGCGCCCGCCGCCGCGCCCGCCAGCGAGGCCGCTGCGCCCGCCGCTGCGCCCGCCAGCGACTCGGACCTCCCCGCCTGGGGGCCGGCACCGGGTACGGACGTCGTCCCGACGGCCGGCAGTCCGGCCGCCACGATGCAGCCGAACTGGGACGCCACGACGAGCGCGGCAGCGACCGTCAGCTACCCGTGGGTCGAGAGCCACGGGTACTTCCGGATGCGTCTCCAGATGTTCCACAACTTCGATCTGGACACGTACGACAAGCGCCGGGGCAACCTCTATTCGTCGCCGTATCTGCCGCCCCTGACCGAGACCGACGAGGGTGGACCCGGTCATCGCTTCGAAGAGGACCCCAACAACCCGGCGAGCTATCGCAACGGCCACGACACCCTGTCGATGGCCAACATGCGGTTGCGCTACCAGCCGACGATCCACATCGCCGAGACGCTGCGCGTGAAGACCACGATCGACGCGCTCGACAACCTGGTGCTCGGCAGTACGCCAGACGGCGGCCTGTGGGGCCAGGGCCAGACGCGCCCGGACGTCTCGCTCCCGACGTTCTCGGGAGGCCAGGTGCCGCCCCGTTCGGGCATCAACTCCTGGCAGGACTCGGTTGCCATCAAGCACCTCTGGGGTGAGTGGAAGACGCCGCTCGGCGCCCTCATCTTCGGCCGCGTCCCCAGCGACTGGGGCATGGGCATTCTGGCCAACGGCGGCAACTGTCTGAACTGCGACTACGGCGATGCGGTCGACCGCGTCATGGGGCTGACGAAACTCTTCAATACCTACCTCGCGCTGGGGTGGGACTTCGTCAACGAGGGCCCGACGGGCTATCCCGGCATTCACGACGGCTCGAATCAGGCGCTCGGGCAGCCGTACGACCTGGATCAGCTGGACGACGTCAACGAGTACGTGATCGCGCTCTTCCAGCGTCCGGTGACGAAGGAAGAGAAGGACCAGCGGGATCGCGACCTCAACGAGTTGCGCAAGCCGGTGTGGGACTGGGGCGTCTACAACGTCATCCGCAACCAGGAGCTGGTGACGGAGGTCACCGCGAGCCCCTACCGCGACGCCACGCCGGAAGAGGGCACGAACTCCAAGCTCCGGGACATCAAGGCGTTCGCCTACATCCCGGACGTCTGGGGCAAGTTCGAGTATCGCCCGCGGCGGGGCTCGTTCTACAAGGTCCAGCTCGAGAGCGCCTTCATCTGGGGCGTCATCAACGAGTTGCCGCAGCGGTACGGGCGCCCGGCCAAGGAGTGCCTCAACGAGCAGTTCAACGAGGCCGACACCCTCGCCGACTGCCCGGCCTCCGAGATCGTCTACCCGCGCAAGCGGGACATCTTGCAGTACGGCTACGCGCTCGAGTTCGACCACCGGATCGACAAGCTCCAGTGGGGCATCAAACACGGCCTCGCCTCCGGTGACCCCACCGAGGGCTTCGGCATCCTCGATCGCACACCCATCACCGACAATGACCTGCCCGATCCCAAGACCGGCAAGAAGAAGCCGGATCAGGAGATCACGAACTTCAAGTTCGATCGCGACTACCAGATCGACCTCATTCTCTTCCGCCAGCTCATCGGCGGCGTGACGAACGCGGTCTATTTCGTGCCCTACATCCAGTACAACTTCGTCCAGGACGACACGGACGAGTGGGGCTTCCGGCTCGCGGCCGAATACGCCTTCGCGCTCGAGCCGGATGCAACCCCCGGCGACGAGGCCCCCCTCGGCCTCGAGTTCGATCTCAGCCTCTACATCGTCGAGATCGACCGCTTCAAATGGTCGCTCGACTACGGCCTGCTGTTGCCGTTCGGGGCGTTCAACCTGAAGAACCGCGATCCGCAGGGCGACGACGGGGCCCCCGGTCCCTACGTCACCGTCCGCGAGCCCGGCGTGGCGCAGACGATTCAGACCATGGTCGGCATGCAGTTCTGAGCGAGGCGACGGTGGCGCAGCAGAAGACCTGGGGCGGGCGCTTCTCCGAACCGACGGACGCCCTGGTGCAGCGCCTCAATGCATCGGTGGGTTTCGACGCGCGATTGCATCGAGAGGACGTCGACGGCTCCATCGCCCACGCCCGCATGCTCGCGCAGCAAGGCGTCCTCACGACCGACGACGCCGCGGCGATCGAAACGGGGCTGCTGGCCATTCGCGCACAGATCGACGCCGGGACGTTCGTGTGGTCCGAGGCGCTCGAGGACGTCCACATGAACATCGAGGCCCGGCTGACCGAAGCGATTGGTCCGGCCGGCGCCCGCCTGCACACGGCACGCAGCCGCAACGACCAGGTGGCGACGGACATCCGCCTCTGGCTGATGCGCCGCATCGACGCGCTCGATGGTGCGCTCCGGGGCCTGCAAAGCGCCCTGCTCGATCTCGCAGAGCGGGACGGCCGGGCCATTCTGCCCGGGTACACCCACCTGCAGCGGGCGCAGCCCATCCTGCTCGCGCATCACCTGCTGGCGTACTTCGAGATGTTCGACCGCGACCGCGGCCGCCTGGCCGATGCCCGACGCCGCGCGGCGGAGAGCCCGCTCGGTGCGGCCGCGCTCGCCGGTACCCCGTTCCCCGTCGACCGCTTCGCGACGGCGACGGCCCTCGGTTTCGAACGTCCCGTGCGCAACAGCCTGGACGCCGTCGCGGATCGCGACTTCGCCGTGGAGTTCACGGCCGCGGCTGCGCTGGCGATGGTGCACCTCTCCCGCATGGGAGAGGAACTCGTGTTGTGGTCGAGCCAGGAGTTCGCGTTCGTCACGCTCGGCGACGCCTTCGCGACGGGCTCTAGCATCATGCCGCAGAAGAAGAACCCGGACATTCCCGAACTCGTGCGGGGCAAGACGGGGCGCGTCTTCGGCGATCTCGTGGCTCTGCTGACCGTGCTCAAGGGTCTGCCGCTCGCCTACAACAAAGACCTCCAGGAAGACAAAGAAGCCCTCTTCGACGCCGCCGACACCCTCGGCGACTGCCTCGACGTCATGGCCCGTCTGCTGCCGGCCTGCACGTTTCATCCCGAGCGCATGCGCAGCGCGTGCGACGGCGGTTTCGTTACGGCCACCGACGTCGCGGATTACCTCGCCCGACGGGGTGTCCCGTTCCGCGAGGCCCATCACGTCACCGGGCGCCTCGTCGGGTGGTGCATTGCCGAGCAACGCACCCTCCCGTCGCTCTCCCTCGCGGAGTTCCGACGCTTCTCCGAGGCGTTCGACGAGGACATCCGCACGGCCGTCACGGTCGAAGCGAGCGTCGCGGCCCGCACCTCTTACGGCGGCACCGCCCCCGACCGGGTGGCGGCCGCCCTGACCGAGGCCCGCGCCCGCCTGTCCCTGCAGCCGGCGTGACGGGTCCGGGGCGGCTCGGAGTCCTGCTGGCGGCCGCCCTGCTCGTCGGCTGCGGCGCGGCCGGCGCGCCCCGCCCCGCACGGGACGGCGTGCCCGCCGCCCCCACCGGACTGCGGCCCCTGAGGACACTCACGGGCTGGCGAATCGAAGGGACCGTGCCGGCAATGGACGTCGAAGGGCACCCCCTCGACCGCCCCCTTCAGTGGGGCGCCTTCGACACGGCCGAGCTCGGCCTCCACCCGCCCCTCGCGCGGGCCGTGGCGGGCACCCCCCTCGGGCTTTCCGGCGGGCCGAACGACCCCGCGCGCCGACTTGCCGTCGCCGCCTTTCACGGACATGCCGTCGGCGAGCCGCGTGGCCTGGACCTGCCCGTCTGGACGCCGCCCCCCCCGCCGCCGCCCCCTCCCCTCGTCTTTCGGCGACCGGCGGATGGCGCCGTGGAGCTCACCTGGCTGCCCCCGGCCGACGCATCGGCCCGCGTCCAGGTCTTTCGCGGCGAGGCGCTCCTCGGGATCTTCGACGCCAGCGTCGCGGCGACGACGGATTCGAGCCCGGGCCCGGCACCCGTCTATCGGATCGTCGCCGTGGGCGACACCTACGTCACCGGCGCCTCGCCACCGACCTCGCCCTGACGTGCGGGGCCACGCAGGCCCTTGTCCGCTCTCGGAACCTGCGATACTCCGGTGCCATGCCTGCACGCACCGCCGCTGCCTTCGCTCGACGTCTCGTCTGCTTCGCCGCGCTGGGAACCCTTTTCGGTCCGTTCGCCGGACCGCTCCCGGTCGAGGCGGCGTCGCCCCCCCCGGTCACGGCACGCGGGGCAATGGTCGCGGCCGACAACGCCCTCGCCTCCGAGGCGGGGCGCGACATCCTCGGTGCAGGGGGCGACGCCGTGGATGCCGCGGTCGCGACGGCCCTCGTCCTCGGGGTCGTCCAGCCCTTCGCCAGCGGCCTCGGCGGTGGCGGCTTTGCCCTCGTCTTTCGGGCCGACGCCCCCACGGCCCCACCGTTCACGCTGGACTTTCGGGAGACGGCCCCGGCCGGCGCCACGGCGAACATGTACCTCGACGACCGCGGGGAGGTCGTCCCGAAGGCGAGCACGGTCGGCCCCCGGGCGGCCGCCGTCCCGGGAGAGCTGGCGGGTCTCTACGCCCTGCACCGCCGTTTCGGGCGTCTGCCTTGGGCCCGCGTCGTCGAGCCCGCCCTGCGCCTCGCGCGGGACGGCTTCGCGGTCGGGAGCCTGCTGGCCCTGCGCATCGAGCGGCAGCGGGACGTCATCGCTGCCGTACCCGGTCTCGCCGGCGACCTGCTGCATGCAGACGGGCGGCCGAAGACCGAGGGCGAGCGCGTCCGCCGTCCCGCACTGGCGCGTACGCTCGGCCTGATCGCCCGGGAGGGCGCCGACGCGCTCTATACGGGCGCCCTCGGCCGCGCCGTCGCCGCCGCCATGGCGCGGGACGGCGGCCTTCTCACCGCCGCGGATCTCGCGGCCTATCGCGTCGTCGAGCGAACGCCCGTCCACGTCGACTGGCGCGGACACCGCATCTACAGCATGCCGCCGCCGAGCAGCGGCGGGGCCGTCCTGCTCCAGGTCCTGCGGGTCCTCGAGCCCGACGATCTGCCGGCCCTCGGGCACAATTCGAGCCGGTACCTCCATCGGCTCGGCGAGGCGCTCAAACACGCCTTTGCCGATCGCGCCGCCGTCATGGGCGACCCCGCCTTCACGCCGGTCCCGGTCGACGCGCTGCTCGACGACCCCACCATCGAGCGGATCCGATCACGGACGCTGCCGCACCGCACCCGACCGTCCGATCACTACGGTCGGGCGTCCCCGCTGCCGCCGGACGCCGGCACCAGTCACCTGAGCGTCGTCGACGCCGCCGGGAATGCCGTCGCGCTCACCACCACGGTGAATACGAACTTCGGAAGCCTCTACGTCGCCGGTGACACCGGCCTGCTGATGAACAACGAAATGGACGACTTCGTGGCGCGACCCGGCGTCCCCAACGCCTTCGGGCTCGTCGGGCGGGCCGCCAACGCCATCGCCCCGGGGAAACGACCCCTGTCGAGCATGACGCCGACCATCATCGTACGGGACGGACGGGCCGTGCTGGTCGTCGGCGCCTCGGGCGGTCCGACCATCATCACGGGGACGCTCCAGGTCCTCCTCAACGTCCTCGCCTTCGGCATGGATCCGGCCACCGCCGTGTCCGCGAGCCGCATCCATCACCAGTGGCTGCCCGATACGCTCGTCGTCGAGGAGGACCTCCCGGTCGACGTCGTCGAGGCGCTCGAACGCCGCGGGCACGTCGTCACGCGGCAACCGCGTTACAACGCCGTGCAGGTCATCGAGTGGAAGGACGGCCGCCTGCGCGGCGCGAGCGACCCCTCGAAACACGGCCGCCCCGCGGGCGACTGAGAGGCCCGGACAGGCCGACGCTCACGGACCGAGGGGGCCTTCGTCCTCGACGCTGACGAACGGGACCGTGCCCGAGAAGTCGACCTCGACCACCTGCTTGCGGCCGGGGAGGATGGGGACGGTCTTCTTGAGGTTCGCCAGGACGGGACCCTTGACGCCACCGAGTTTGCGCAGCGAGACCGAGAGGTCGCCGGGCTTCGCATCCGCGTAGCTGGTCATCGCGACGGAGAGGGGCTTGAACGCCCCCATGTCACCCGCCTGGTACTCCAGAAACCCGCGGACGCGCGCTCGGAAGTGAACCTGCGCCGCGGCCTGCGGCGAGCCCGCGTTGGGATCGGTGGCCTGCCGCGCGAAGACGTCCGCCTTTCCCTCCGAACACGCCGCGATCTTGACCTCCCACTTGCCGGCGCCGGCGAACGCCAGACGCGCCCACTCGACCGCCGCCTGCTCGGCGGCCGCCAGGGGCAGCGCCTCGCCCGGCTTCTCCGGCGTGACCGTCACGAGCGCCGTTTGCCCGGCCGCGACCTTCACGTCGGTCGCGCCGAGCCGCAGCGCAAGATCCTGGGCACAGGTGTTCTGGAAAGTGACGTCGACGGGCGCGGCCTTGGCGACCTTCTTGGCAGCCATTGCAGCGGGCGACGGGAGAACGGCGAGCAGCGACACGGCGAGCGCGAGTTTTTTCATGGGGCCTTTTTCGGTTCGGACGGGACGTGGGCGCCTCCGGGCGCATACCCACGGACGCACTGTGGTACGTCAGAATCCGGCCCGAAGAGTAATGGCAAGTCGCGCCCGCCTCAATGGGCGGAGCGGGGGGGCGGGGGGCGCGTCAGTCGCGGGAGGTCCGGAAGCGCGGGGCGTTGAGGTCGATTTCGCCGCTGGTCTCGTCCCAGAAACCGCTGCCCATCTTGGCCTCGCCCGTCTCGCGGACGGCTTTGCGATTGATGGCCGGCTCACGAAGCGCGTCGGCGTCGAGCGTTTGCGTGCGGGTGGCGAGGCGGACCGGCGCCACCCCGACCGGCGGCGTGGACATACGGCCGAGGCTGGGGCGGTCGGCGAGGCCGGCCTGAACCATCCCCGGGAGCGGCGTGTCGAGGCCACGCTGAAGCGGGGAGCGGGGCAGGCCCGCCGGCGGGCTCAGCGTCGGCAGGGCAATGGGCGGCGCGGCGGCGACGTCGAAGGTCCGTGCCGGGGCGGCCACCGCG
Organism: Myxococcota bacterium; assembly: GCA_023150895.1. GTDB lineage: Bacteria > Myxococcota_A > Bradymonadia > UBA7976 > UBA1532 > CAINDO01. Next base: position 6,988 of record JAKLJY010000016.1, read on the forward strand.
GCGGGCGCCGGCGCTGCGACGACCTCCGCGGGCAACGGGGGCGGCACCGCCCGCAGTGCGGGGATCTCCGCGGCGACGCGCCCGCGCGTCGGCTCGGCGGACGCCGCGTTCAGATCGGCATACTGCTGGGCCGCGTCGCCGAAACCGGTCGCGATGACCGTGATCTTGATTTCGTCGTTCATCGAAGGGTCGATGACCGCACCGAAGATGAGGTTGACGTTGTCGTGCGCCGCGCGCTCGACGAGGCTCGCGGCCTCTTCGATCTCCGCGAGCCGCATGTTCGCGCCGCCGGTGAAGTTGATCAGCACGCCGCGTGCGCCCTGAATGGACACGTTGTCGAGCAACGGGCTGGAGATGGCGGCCTGGGCCGCTTCGAGGGCGCGCTTCGGCCCGCGGCCGGTGCCCGTCCCCATCAATGCCACGCCCTTCAGGGACATGATGGTCCGCACGTCGGCGAAGTCGACGTTGATCATGCCGTGACGCTTGATGACGTCGGAGATGCCCTGGACGGCGTTGAACAGCACCTGGTCCGCCTGACGGAACGCCTCGACGAGGGAGGTGTCCTCCGCGGTGATGGCCAGCAGCTGCTGGTTGGGAATCACGATGAGGGAGTCGACCTCGCGGGAGAGCGCCGCGAGGCCGCTCTCGGCGCGATTCCGGCGCGCCTTGCCCTCGAACATGAAGGGCTTGGTCACCACGCCCACCGTCAGCGCGCCCATGGAACGGGCGATGCGGGCGATGACCGGGGCGGCGCCGGTGCCGGTGCCACCGCCCATTCCGGCGGTGACGAAGACCATGTCCGCGCCCTTCAGGACGGCGGCGATGGCCTCCTGGTCCTCGAGCGCGGCCTCCTGTCCCATGTCCGGATCGGCGCCCGCGCCGAGGCCCTTGGTCACCTGCGAGCCGATGACCAGTTTCGTCGGGGCGAGCGAGTGATCGAGCGCCTGCACGTCCGTATTGGCGGTGATGAACTCCACCCCGGACAGTCCCTGGGCGACCATCGTGTTGACGGCGTTGCCACCGGCTCCACCGACGCCGACGACCCGCAGACGGGCCTTGTCACTCTTGACGAACTCGAAAATGTCACTCATGGGACCATCCCTCCCGTTACAGCGGGGCGATACTATGCAGGACCAAGGGGGTAAACAAGCGTTCGGTGCCGAAAACGATCAGCGAATCCAGTCGAAGAGCCGATTCCAGAGATTCGGTTGTTGTGGCACCGACTTCGGCGTCACCCAGCTCTTGTCGTTGCCCCGCAGCGCGGCCAGCACGAGTCCCGTGGCCGTGGCGTACCGGGGGTTCTTGACCACGTCCACCAGCCCGAAGACATCGTGCGGCTCGCCGCGGACGGTTGCGCCGGCGAGCACGCGATCGGCGAGCTCCGGCAGACCGGCGATGTTCGACGCGCCCCCGGTCACCACGACGCTCGCGAGCATGTGTGCCGGCCAGCCGGCCTGCTCCAGGTTGGCGCCCACGATGTTCAGGATCTCCTCGTAGCGCGCCTCGATGACACCCGCGACCTGCGTCCGCGCGACGAGCCGCGCGCGCCGGCCGCCGCCCCCCGAGAGTTCGACCTGCTCGTGGTCCCCGACCATCCACGCGAGCGCGCAGCCTGCGCTCTGCTTCAGGCGCTCGGCCTCGACCATGGGGAGCTGAAGGCACTCGTGGAGATCGGCGGTGACGTGGTCGCCCCCGACCGGAAGCACGGCGGTGTGGACGAGCGCGCGATGCTTGTACACCGAGATCTCGGTGCAGGCGCCGCCGAGGTCGACGACCGCGACCCCGAGCTCCTTGTCCTCGTCGCGGATGACCGTCTCGGCGCCGGCGACACCCGCGTGAACGAACCCCTTGATGGTCAGCCCGGCCGCCTTCGCGCACGCCCGCACGTCGTCGAACGTCTGCCCGGCGCCGATGACGAGATGGGCCTCGACCTCGAGGCGAACGCCTCGGATACCGGTCGCCCGGACGAGGTTGCGCTGTTCATCGACCTGGAAGAGCCCCGGCACGCAATGCAGGACCGACCTGTCGTTCGGCAGCAGGTGCGCCTGCGCGATGTCGAGGACCTGCGTCACGTCCGCTGCGCTCACCTCGCGGTCGCGCACCCGCCAGACGCCCCACGCGTTGAAGCTCTCGACCGGCTGTCCGCTGACCGCAGCGACGACCTCCTCGAGCTCGCAGCCCGCCATCATCTCGGCCTCTTCTTTCACCCGCTTGATGCAGGTGGTGAGCTCCGCACGGTTGTGCACGAGCCCCCCGCGCAGGCCCTTCACCGGGGCGCTGCCCGTCCCGATGATGTCGAGCTGACCGTCGTCGCCGCACAACCCGATCACGCACTTCACCGAGTGCGTGCCGAAGTCGAGGCTCGCGATGACTTCCCCCTTGGCGCTGGTATTGACCGTGGCGTTGGACACAGATCCCCCCTCGAGCTCCATGACGACCTGAACCTGCGCGCCCCTGGCGCGCCCTCAGAGTGACCCCATGACCGGGCGCACCGCGGCCACTTCCTTGACGATCGAACGTTGCCCCTTGTCGTCGAGCAGGATGTACGTCGCATCGACGCCCCGCTGCGTCAGCGTCTCGTAGATGCGCTCGAGGCGCTCGAGCTTGCCGCGCAGATCCCCCTGCCCCACGACCACGCGCGTGCGGCCGAGCATCAGCTCGAGGCGCCCGCCGTCACCGACGTGCACGTTGCTGAGCGGCCGGGCGGCCGCCATGGGCGAACGTTCGTACTGGCGCCCCAGCGCGAGGGCCTCACGAACCCGCGCCCGCGCCTCGGCGGGCTGCCCCTCGAAGCCTTCCCGGCTGAGCCCGGTCACCAGCGGAAGACCGGCCGCTTCCGCCGGCGTCGCCCGAATGAACGGCTGACCGTCGGCATCGACGATGTAGAGCGCGCCGATGGCCACGACCGCGGCCGGGACACGCTCCGAAAGGTGGATCTCGACGCGATCGGGCATCCGCTTCTCGACGCGCGCCGTCGCCACCCAAGGGTGCGCCGCAAGGGCTTCTTCGGCCCCCCGGGCGTCGAATCGGAAGAGGTTCACCGGCCCCTCGAGGCCGACGAGCGCCGCGATCCGGGCGCGATCGAGGTGGGGGGTCTCGCCGACCTCGATCGTCCGGATGTTGAAGTAGCTCGACCGCTGGACCATCGACCAGCCGCCAAACGCCACCAGGGAGAGCGCCCCGAGGACACCGAGGCCCACGACGGAGTGGCGCAGCCAGTCGCCGGCGCGGGAGACGACGATGGCACCGAAACGCCCGGAGGGTCGCCGGAGGCGGTTGCGAGACACGTTCAGCCCTCCACGCCGCAAGTGGCCCGGTCGAGCAGGAACTCGAGCAGGTCGGCAAACGGCATGCCGGCGGCGGCCGCGACCTTCGGGACGAGGCTCGTCGCGGTCATGCCCGGCAACGTATTGACCTCGAGCACGACGGGGCCGTCGGCGCCGCAGATGACGTCCGTGCGCGTCACGCCGCGGCAGCCGAGCGCGCGATGGGCGGCGAGGCCGGCGGCCTGCGCGGCCTCGAGCAGCGGCGCGGGGAGCCGCGGCGGGATGTGATACTGCGTGCCGGCCTGCCCGTACTTGGCCTCGTAGTCGTAGAACTCGCGCGCCGGCGCGATTTCGACCGCGCCGAGTGCCCGGTCGACGAGGGTGACGACCGAGAGTTCCACCCCGGCGACGAAGCGTTCGACGAGCACGCGGCTGCTGACCGCAAACGCCGCCGCCAGTGCGGGCGCCCACTCGCCCGGTGCGCGGACGATGGTCACCCCGACGCTCGAGCCTTCCGCCACCGGCTTGACGACGACCGGCAGCGCAAAGGGCGGCGTCTCGGCCACCTCGGCCGGCACGGCGCCACGTGTGAGGACCACGTCGGCGGCCACCGGGACGCCGGCCTGCCGGAAGAGCACCTTGGAGATCTGCTTGTCCATCGCGAGCAGGCAGGCCCGCAGCCCGTCGCCCGTATAGGGCACGTTCATCCAGTCGAGCAGACCCTGAAGCCGGCCGTCCTCGCCCCACGTCCCATGGAGGGCGTTGAACACGACGTCCACCCGCTCGGCGACGAGCCGGGCCGGCAGATCGTGGCCGGGATCGAGCTCGACGACGTTGTAGGGACGGCCGCGCAGCGCGGCCGCGATGGCCCGCCCCGTATTGAGGCTGACTTCACGCTCGGCGGAGAGTCCGCCCTTGAGAACGGCGACCCGGCGCCCGTGGAAACGGCCGGTGATCGGGGCAGTCATGCGGCGCTCCGTTCGAGCAGCGACGCGAGGTCGCGGGCGATGGTATCGGCGGCCTCCGGGCGTCCGCGCGTTCGCGCCAGACGTCCCATTTCCGCCAGGGTGTCCGTGGTCTCGAGGAGCCCGACGAGCTCGGCCTCGAGGCGCTCGGGCGTACAGTCCGCTTCCCGCACCATGCGGGCCGCGCCGATGCCGACGAGCGATGCGGCGTTGACGGCCTGGTGGTCGTCCGCGGCGAAGGGGAACGGAATGAACAGCGCCGGCCGACCGATGCACGCCAGCTCCGCAACGGTCGTCGCTCCGCTGCGGCACACGACGAGATCGGCGTCGAGGACCGCTGCGGCGACGTCGTCGATGAACTCGTCCACCCGCGCGGCCGCCAGGCCGGCGTCGGCGTAGCGCTTCGCCACCGCGTCGCCGTTGCCCCGCCCGGCCTGGTGGCGGACGGTGAGATCCGGGAACCGGCGGGAGACCGCTGCAAAGACGGACGGGAGCCGTTCGTTCAGCGTACGCGCCCCCTGGCTGCCCCCCATTACGAGCACCCGGCGACCCCCCGCAGGCATCGGCGCCGCTGCCGCGGCTCGTCGAATGGCGGCCCGGACCGGGTTGCCGAGCGGCTTGACCTTGCTTTGCGGCAGGCGCTTCTCGGCCTCCGGGAACGCGGTGTAGATGCGGCGGACCACCCGGCTCAGCAGGCGATTCGTCAACCCCGGCAGCGCGTTCTGCTCGGCGACCGCGCAGGGCACTCCGCTGAGTGCGGCGGCGAGAACGACCGGCCCGGAGACGAACCCGCCGACGCCCAGGACGACGTCCGGCGCGAGGGCCGCGACGACGGCCCGGGCCCGCAACATGGCCCGCGGCATGCGCAGCAGCGAGCGAGCGCGCTCCAACAGGCCCGCGTTCTTCAGGCGCTCGGTCGGCACCGTGACGAGCTCGTAGCCGAGCGCCGGGACGACCTTCGCTTCAATCCCGCGCTCGGAGCCCACGAACACGACCCGGCCGGTCGGGTGCAGCGCGAGCCAGGCTTCGGCCACGGCCACCCCCGGGAACAGGTGTCCGCCGGTGCCCCCGCCGACGACGGCGAGCTTCGGGCTGGCGATGGACTGCTCTGGGTACATGTTCGGTGAAGCTCCAAGGCGGGATTCGGGTTCTATCGCCCGCGTGGATCAGGTTCAACCGAAAAAGCAAATTCTTCGTTTGCTCTATGATCACAAGGATCTATGCAATTTTCACAAACAACGGATCATCTGTTCAGGTTTGCGGCATGAACTTCTGAAAAAGCGCATCCACGGCCTTGATCGCACGCCCTCCGCCCTGCTTCTTGTGGAACCAGTCCGGAGGCGGCATTTGCCGGGAGATGTTCAGCAATACGCCCGCACTGAACGACAGAATCAGCAGGGAGCTGCCGCCGTAGCTGATGAACGGAAGCGTCAAACCCTTCGTCGGAAGCATTGCCATGACCACGGCCATGTTCACGCAGGCCTGACCGGCAATCATCGCGGTGAGCCCGAATGCGAGGAGTGCCCCGAAGCTATAGCTGGCCTGTCGCGCGATTTTCAGACCCCGCCAGAGAAACAAGACGAAGAGCACGACGATGAAACTGGCCCCGAGGAGGCCCATTTCTTCCCCGATGATCGAGAAGATGAAGTCGGTATGGGCATCGGGAAGGTAAAGCAGCTTCTGGCGGCTCGCACCGAGGCCGAGACCCGTCCATTCACCACTGCCGAAGCTGATCAGCGCCTGATTGATCTGGTATGCGACTCCCTGCGGGTCACTTTCGGGTGAGAGAAATGCCATGAGGCGCTTCATCCGGTAGGCCTTGTGCGCGATGGCGGCCGAACCGAGCAAGAGGCCGATGCCACCCAGGATGGCGACGTGCAGATGGCGTCCACCCGCAGCCCAGATCATCAAGGTCAGCATGCCACCGATGATGACCGTGCTCCCGAAATCCGGCTGCACCATCAGCAGCGCCGCGATCACCCCGACCAGGAGGATATTGGGGACCCAGGCCACCCGAAATTTGTGCAGATCGTGCTGACGCTGGCTGAGATAGGCCGACAAGTAGATGATGAATGACAGTTTCACCACCTCGGAGGGCTGCAATCGGATGAATCCGAGATTCAGCCAACGACTCGCTCCCTTTGCCGAGCTGGAGATGCCGGGAACGAGTGCGAGCACAAGCAGACAGACGGCGATGATCATCAGGGGACGGGCATAGCGTTCCAGAAGTTGGTACGGAACGTTCATTCCGATCGCCATGACGACGAGTCCACCCAACATAAACGCCAACTGGCGCTTCAGGTAGTACAGGTCGTCCCCGAACTGAATCTCGGCGCTCACGACGGAAGCCGAGTAGACCATGACGATCCCGACGCCCATCAGGCTGAGTACGATCGCCAGGAGCCACCGGTCATAGCGGTGGGAGACCATCATGGTATCGGAACGGGAGTCTTCCACGGGCTCTCCTCAACGAACCTTGAGGCTCGCGAGCGCAATGAGCGCGAGCATGATCGAAATGATCCAGAAGCGGACCACGATCTTGGGCTCTTGCCAGCCGAGCTTCTCGAAATGATGGTGAATGGGAGCCATTCGAAATACGCGTTTCCCGGTTAGTTTGAAAGAGGTCGTTTGCGCGATGACCGACAGTGCTTCGACCAGGAAAAGGCCGCAGATGATCAGAGAGAGGAGCTCATTTTTCGTCAGGACAGCCAGCATGCCCAAAGCACCGCCGAGGGACAGCGAACCGACGTCTCCCATGAAAACCTGGGCCGGAAAGGTATTGAACCAGAGGAAGCCAACCCCTGCTCCGATGATGGCCGCAGCAAACACGGCCAGTTCGTTGACACCCGCCACGTGTGGCAGGCGCAAGTACTCCGCAATGTTGAACTGGAAGAGTCCACCCCCCGGCATGGGAATCTGCAGCACGGTACCTGCCCCGTAAGCGAGCACCAGATACGTAAACGCCGCCACCATTACCGGCCCTATCGCCAGACCATCCAGCCCATCGGTCAGGTTGACCGCGTTCGACGTACCGGCAATCACGAGAATCGCAAATGGGACGAAGACGGCAAGCGGCAAGACGATCGAGAAGGTATCTGCCTTCACGAAGGGCAAATAGAGGGTTCGATCGAATGAAAGTTCATCTCGGAACAGCGAAAGCATCACGACCGATGCGACCACGAACTGGAACAGCAATTTGTAACGACCGGGAAGGCCTTTGCTATTACGCTCCTTGAGCTTCTTGTAGTCGTCGATGAACCCGATGATGCCGTAGGAGACAGTCACAGTGAGGGCTGCCCACACGTACAGGTTCGAGAGATCCGTCCACAGGATGGTCGGGATCACCAACGCGAACAGCACGAGGCTGCCCCCCATCGTCGGGGTCCCGGCCTTGCTGAAGTGGGACTCCGGCCCGTCCTTGCGGACGACCTGACCGATCTGGCGGGACTGCAGGCGGCGGATGAACCACGGATGCAGCACGAAGCTGATGGCCATCGCCGTGAGCATCGCCGCGATGATGCGGAAGCTCACGTAGCGAAAGACCCGCAGCGGCGGGAAGTACTCGCGCATCTCCTGGATGAGCCAGAGCAACATCAGCGGTTCCCCTTGTCGTTCGCCTTTTCCGTCCCGGCGTCCCCCGCCAGGTGCCGATAGACCCGCTCGAGCCCCACCCCGCGGGACCCCTTGAGGAGCATCCGGCCGCGTCCCATCGCCGCGAGGGCGGCCTGGACGGGCTCCAGAGCATCACTCGCGTCCGCCGCGTGGGCGGCGCGCGCCGGTGCCAACCCGGCCTCGAGCGCCGCTTCGTAGAGCGCGAGCGCCCGGGGACCGACGGCCACGAGACGCACCCCGGGGAACGCGGCGACCAGGCGACCGATCGTGCGGTGGGCCTCCTGTGACTCGGCGCCGAGCTCGAGCATGTCGCCGAGCACCAGGAGGCCGCGAGGCGAGACCCGCACGAACGCGCGGATGGACGCCTCCATCGACGTCGGGTTGGCGTTGTAGCAGTCGAGAACCACCGCACGACCGCCCGGCAGGCGACGCACCTCGCCGCGCATGCTGGCCGGTGCAACGGTGGCGAGCGCGGCGGTGGCCTGCTCGAGCGAAGCCCCGAGTTCGAGGCCGCAGACGAGGGCCAACAGCGCGTCGTCGAACGCATGCGTCCCCGGCATGCGAAGCTGCATGTGGCCCATTCGACCGTCCGCGAGCTGGAACCGGCCGCGAACGCCCGTGCTCGTCTCGACCGCCGAGAGCCGTCGCGGACCGGGACCCGGCCCCTTGCCGAGCGTGACGAGCCGGGCGCGGACGTTGCGCGTCACGAGCCAGGGGAACGGTACGTCGGCCGGCATGACGGCGAGGCCTTCCGCGGGGAGCGCCCGCAGCAGGGCGCCCTTTTCCGTCGCGACGCCCGAAATGCCGCCGAGCCCCTCGAGGTGGGCGGCCCCGATACTGGTCAGCAGCCCGTGGTCCGGCCGCGCGAGGGCCGCGAGCGCCGCGATCTCCCCGGGGGCGTTCGTCCCCATCTCGATGACCGCGAACCTGTCGTCGGGCGTGAGGCGCAGCAGCGTCAGGGGCACGCCGAGCTGATTGTTCTGGTTGCCGGCCGTCTTCAGCGTCTGCCCGAGCGTCCCGAGCACCGCCGCCAGGAGCTCCTTCGTCGTCGTCTTGCCGCTCGAGCCGGTGATCCCCACCACGACGCCCCGAAAGCGCGACCGCGCCTCGGCGGCGAGCGCGACGAGCGCCTGCTCCGTGTCGGGGACGCAGATCACCGTCGCGCCGCCGGTCCGCACGGTCCGCGGCAGCCGCGCGAGCCCGGTGTCGTCACAGACGACGACGAGCGCGCCCCCCGCGACGGCGGCCTCGGCGAATTCGTGGCCGTCGAACCGGGGACCGCGCAGGCAGAAGAAGGTGGCGAGGGGCGGCAGCGTCCGGGTGTCGATGGAGACCGGCCCGAGCGGGCGGTCGATGCCGTGCGCCCGGCGCCCGCCGGTCACCCGGACGAGGTCGCGTGTTCCCAGGTTCATCACCGAACCTCCCCGAGGGCCGCCCGGGCGACCGCGACGTCGTCGAACGGGTGCCGCTGCCCCGCGATCTCCTGGTAGGTCTCGTGGCCCTTGCCGGCGACGAGCACGACGTCCCCGGCGGCGGCCGCGGCGATGGCCGCCTCAATCGCAGTTCGGCGGTCGAGAACGATGCCTGCCGTCCCGGTCGCACGGTCGTCCGCGGCCCGCTTGCCCGCGGCGAGGGCGCCCTCGAGGGCGGCGGTCGCGATCGCGTCGGGCGCCTCTCCGCGCGGATTGTCGGTCGTCACCACGACGACGTCGGCGGCGGCTGCCGCGGCCCCCATGAGCGGGCGCTTCTGCCGATCCCGATCGCCGCCGCATCCGAAGACCACGAGCACCCGTCCGGTGGCGAATGGCCGGACCGCGTCGATGGCCCGCGCGAGCGCATCGGGGGTATGGGCGTAGTCCACGAGGACCGTCGGGGCACCGGACGGCGCCGGCACGCGCTCGAGGCGCCCCCGGATCCGCGCCCCTGCGAGGCCGCGGCCGACGGCATGGGCGGGGAGACCGGCGGCCAGCGCGCACGCGGCGGCGACGGCGACGTTCTCGGCGTTGAACCCGCCGACGAGGGGCGTCTCGACGTCGAGCGCGCCGACCGGCGTGCGCAGCCGCCCGCGAATGCCATCCCCTCCGAACGAGAGCGCCGTGTAGGCGACCTCGACGTCCGACCGCCCGGGCACGGCCGACACGCGCCAGATCGTGCGACCCGCAGGCACGGCGGCCATCATCGCCGCCCCCGCCGGGTCGTCGAGGGCGATCACGGCGGTCGCGCCGGGGGCGAGGTGATCGCGGAAGAGCTGCGCCTTGGCGTCCCCATAGGCGGCGAGCGTGCCGTGGTAGTCGAGGTGGTCCGGCGTCAGGTTCAGAAAGGCGGCGACGTCGAATGAGAGCCCGGCGAGCCGGTGTTCGGTCAGGCCGATCGAGCTCACCTCCATCGCGGCATGGCGCACGCCGGCTGCGCGCATCCGGGCGAAAAGCGCCTGAAGATCCGGTGCCTCGGGCGTGGTGTGGCGGGCTTCGATGAGCTCGTCGCCGATCCGGTGGGCCACCGTCCCGATGAGCCCGGGCGCCTCACCGGCCGCCGCGCACATCTGCGCCACGAGGGTGGAGGTCGTCGTCTTGCCGTTGGTGCCCGTGATGCCGACGAGCGTCATCGAGCGCGCCGGGTATCCGAGCGCCGCCGCCGCCAGTGCGCCGAGCGCCACGCGCGGCTCCGTCAACGCCAGAAAGCCCGTCCCCGGAGGCACGTCCGCCTCACAGGCCGGCACGCCGGCGATCGCGGCGGCACCGGCGACGATCGCCTGCGAAATGAACTGCCGGCCGTCGACCCGCTGACCGGGGACCGCCACGTAGAGCGCGCCCGGCCCGGCCGTGCGGCTGTCGTGCGTCACGCGGGAGACGGCGGTCGTCGCCTCGCGGACGACCCGCGCGCCCGAGACCGCAGCGGCGAGTTCGGCGAGCGTCACGGCGTGCCCTCGGCGGCCTCGTCCGGGCTCTCGGCGGCGGGCTGCGCGGCCGCGACGCGCCGACGGACGTCCCCCGGCAGCCCGAGCACGACGCTGAGCCCCTCGTCGGCCTTGAGGACCGCCCCCGCCGCCGGGCGCTGCGAGACGACGATGCCGGCGCCCTCGACGTGCAGGTCTGCGCCGAGGGCCTTGGCCTGCTCGACCACCGAGGCCAAGGGCGCGCCGCGCAGATCGGGCACCGTGACCCGCGGCACGGCGGGATCCTGCACATCCATCCACCAGGCCTGGGCCTTCGCCGAGATGGGCTCGAAGACCTCCTCGAGCTCGGCCTCCATGACCTCTTCGTTCGTGCCGCCGGCGTCGGCGCCCGCCACGATGGGCTCGGTCGCCCGCACCCCGAGGTACGGCAGGACGCTCTCGCCGATGGCGCGGAAGATCGGCGCCGCCACCACGCCGCCGTACTGCGCCTTGGTCGGCTCGTCGACGAGCACGTACATCACGAGGCGAGGGTCATCGACGGGCACGAACCCCACGAACGACGACCGCATCTTGTTCTTGGAGTAGCCACCCGCAACGGCATCGACCTTGTGGGCGGTACCGGTCTTGCCGCCGACCTTGAAACCCGGAATCACCGCGCGACCACCGGTGCCGCCCTTTTCCGTCACCATGTGCAAGGCCGTGCGGATCTGCGCCGACGCCGCGTCACCGATGACCCGGCGGACCTCGCGGACGGGGAAGGACTCGACCACGTTGCCGCGGGCGTCCCGGATCTCCTTGACGATCCGCGGACGCATCACGTGACCCCCGTTGACGAGGGCCGCCATGCCGCGGGCCATCTGCAGCGGGGTGACGCTCAGACCGTACCCGTAGCTCATGGTCGCGAGGTGGATCTGACCCCACTTCGAGCTCGGATGGAGAATGCCGCCCGTCTCGCCCGAGAGGCCGACGCCCGTCGGCTCGCCGAAACCGTAGGCCGCGAGGTAGGCACCGTAGAGCTCCTTGCCGAGGCGCTGGCCGACCTGAACCGCCCCGATGTTCGAGCTGAATTTCACGAGCTCGTACGTGTTCATCGTGCCGACGCCGTGGACGTCGCGGATCAGCTTCTTGCCGAACTGCCATTGCCCGCCGTGGCCGTCGAAGATGCTCTCGGGGGTGATCTTGCCCGCGTCGAGCGCCGCGGCGACCAGGAAGGGCTTGATGGTCGAGCCGGGCTCCAGAGAGTCGGTGATCGGCTTGTTGCGCCACTCGTCGGCGGTCGCTTCGTCGAAGAGGTTCGGGTCGAACGCCGGCGTCTGCGCCATGGCCAGGATGTCGCCCGAGCGGGGCTCCATGACCACCACGAAGCCGCTCTTGGCCCCCATCTCCTCGACCTGCGCCGCGACCGCCTGCTCGGCGACCTGCTGAATGCGCAGGTCGATGGTCGTCACGACGCTGTGGCCGGACAGCTGCTCCTGCGGGAGGTAGCCTCCCGTCAGCAGTTGTCGCCCGCGGGCGTCGCGAAGCGTATCGAGGACGTACTCCTTGCCGCGCAGGTAGCGGTCATAGTCCCGCTCGACCCCCTCGAGCCCGGTCCCGTCGATGCCCGCGAAGCCGACGAGCGCGCCCCCGATGGTGCGGTTGGGGTAGAACCGCCGCGGCTCGTCCATCAGGTAGATCCCGGGCAGCTTGCGCTCTTCGAGGATCCGCGTCTCCGTCGGGCCGATCTGGCGTGCGATCCAGGCGAAGTCGTTCTTCTTGCCGAGGCGGGCGCTGATCTTGCCGGGGTCGACGCCGAGCGTCGAGACGAGCACGGCCACCGTCCCGGGGATGTCCTGGACCTCGTGCGGGACGGCATACACCGAGGCCACCGGGGCGCTGATCGCGAGGGGCTGACCGTTGCGGTCGAGGATGTCGCCCCGGTTGGCGGTCAGCTTGAGCTGCGTGCGGTGCTGTCCCTCCGACCGCTTCATGAAGTCGTCGTGACGCGTGACCTGCAGGTAGAAGGCCCGGCCGAGGATGGCCACGATGCCGAGACCGAGAAACACCACCATGGTCTGAATCCGGCCCTTGCGAGGTCCGGGCTCGGTGGGGGCTTTCGGTCGACGGGCGTTTCGGCGCCAACGCATGGCCATGACTCAGTGCTCCAAGACGGCCGCGGGGGCGGTGGTGGCGGGCGGGGCGGCGGGGGCTGGTGCCGCGGCGGACGACTGCGGCGCGCCGACGATGACGATCTGGTCCGCGGTCGCGACCTTGAAGCCGTGCCGGGCGGCGATGGGCGAGAGGCGCCCGGGATCGAGCAGCGCGGCGCGGTCGATGAGCAGCTGCTTGCGCTTGTCCTCGAGGTCGCGCTGGACCCGGGTCGCGCGGGCGATGTCATAGGCCGTCGCGTAGTAGGCATGCCGTGCCGACACGACGTTCAGCAGGCAGAGCACGACCGCGGTCACGGTCAGAAGCGTCAGGGCGAAGAACTTCATGCGTCACTCTCGCTGGGGGCGGGCCGACGCTTCAGGGCCCGCAGGCGCGCGCTGCGGGCGCGCGGATTGCGCTCGACCTCGGCGTCGTCCGCGACGACGGCGTGGGGGGTGAGCAACGTGAAGGCCGGCGGGTCCGCGTCGGACACCGGGGGAGGGAGTCCGCGGCGGGGCGCCTGGGGTCGGACGCGCCCGGACAGCGCGGCGAAGCGCTGTTTCACGCGCCGGTCCTCGAGGCTGTGAAAGCTGATGATGAGGCAGCGCCCACCGGGCGCGAGCAGCGCCGGCGCCCCTTCGAGCAGCGCATCGAGGGCCCCGAGTTCGTCGTTGACCGCGATGCGCAGCGCCTGGAACGTCCGCGTCGCCGGGTGGTGGTGCATCGTCGCGGCGACCTTGCGCGGCAGGCAAGCCGCCACGACGGCCGCCATCGTGCTGGTGTCGTGCGGCCCGTCACCGGCGGCGAAGGCCTTGAGCGCGGGTGCAATCCGTCGTGCGAAGGGCTCCTCGCCGAACGTCGCGAGAACGCCGGCGAGTTCGGTCTCCGACAGGCGCCGGACGAGCTCGAGCGCGGTCTCGCCCGCCTCCGGATCCATGCGCATGTCCACCGGACCGCGGGCCGAAAAGGAGAACCCGCGCTCGGGTCGGTCGAGCTGCCAGGAGGAGACACCGATGTCCGCCAGGATGCCGTCGATCGGCCCGTCCACCAGCGAGGCCACGTGCCGGAAGTTGGCTCGGAGGGCGCGGAATCGGTCGCCGGCGAAGGCGAGCGAGGCGGTCGCGCGGGCGAGCGCCTCCGGATCCTGGTCGAGACCGGTCACCGACGCCCCCGCGCGGAGCAGGTCGGCCGTGTGGCCGCCGAAGCCCAGGGTGCAGTCCACCCAGCGCTCGCCCGGACGCGCCGCTGCCAGGGCGTTGACCGCCTCGCGCAGCACCGGCCGATGCACGACGTCCTCCCCCACCATGACCGTCCTCGCCTCCCCCCGCCGCCCCGGCTCGACGCCCCGCATCCGGCCAACGCCGCCGCGGGTCACATCCAGTCGGAGAAGTCCAAGTCGCCGTGAACCTCGGGCCCGTGTGTTGCGTCCCAGGTCTCGGGCGCCCACAGCTCCAGGTGTTGGTCCATGCCGACCACATAGGCCGGGCCCGCCAGTCCGACGGGTTCCCGGAAGATGTTGGGGATCGAGATGCGTCCGGCCTTGTCGAGGACCATCGTGCGTGCGGTGCCACCAATCACCCGGATGAGGATCTTGCCCTCGCGTGTGCCGCTGCGTTCGGCCTGGTCGAGGAGGGCATCAAAGGCATCCGGGCGATAGATGACCACGCAGGGCAGCTTGATGTGCCGCGTGACCTTGAGCTCAGAGCCCTCGGTCAGCCCCAGGATGGTCCGGAACTCCACGGGAATCGACAGCCGGCCCTTCTCGTCGAGGCTGCACTCGTGCTGCCCGGAGAGCCGCTTGTGCGACTTCGCCGCGCCCTTTCGGGCGTTCTCCGGGTTCGAGCTGAGGTCGTCGGTCGGCATCGCTTCCCACGGGGTTCATCTCGATGGGCAGGATACCCACCAATCCCCACCGCGGCACACTAATTGGGCGCGATCGGCGATGCAACGGCAAAAAGTGGTGAGATTTCAGCCGTTTGGGCGCGGCGTGCTGAACCCCACGGGTTGGGGTACACAAGAGCTTCCGCCACTACATATAGAAGCAGAGGGGGGCGAATGGCGAAAAGCCCGCGACCGTCCGGGGCTTTCCGGGCGTTTCGGGGGGCCGGGTGGGGGTTGGTGGGGGATGCGGTGGGAAACAGCGGCGGCAGGCGATTCGAGACCCTTCCGGTCACGCCTTCAGAGGTAGACCGACACAGTGAAGTTCGCCTGCCACATGCGCGGCCCCACCTCGGCCTCGACGGTCGGGGCGGTCGTCCCCTGCCCCTCTCGCCCGAGGGCGTCCGCTTGCGACTCGATCTGCGCCTCGACCTCGTCCTTGATGTAGGCGGGACCGGGCAGTCGCCACCGGACATCGCCACCGACCGCGACGTGATCGGTCACGAAGACCTCGAGGCCGGGCCCGAAGTGCAGGCTCGTCGAGGCGCCCTGCACCGAGAACAGGTCACCGGCCGACTGTGCGCCGGTGCCGGCGACGGCGAAGAGGTTGAAATACTCCGTCGGTACGAGGTTCAGCATCGCGCCGAGCTGGTATCGCGGCGACAGGATGCGGTCGCGCTGCGAGCCGGGGTCTTCGTCGAAAGCGGTCGTGACCTCGGCGCCGAGGAACTTGAGGACCTTCAGGCGCGAGACGAACCCGAACTGCCGCGTGGGCGCCTCTGCGGCGTCCTCGGAGCCCGAGCCGACGTAACTGTATTGGGCCCCGAGCCCCACCGTGAACCAATCGTCCACGTCGGCGCGGGCGGTGCCCGGAGAGGCGGCGATCAGGGCCGCGAAGCCCAGAAGACCGAGTCGACCTTCGACGTGGGCGGACATGGCGCGTCTCTTGCGCCCCGGGGCCCGGCGGCAGAACCGCCGGCGACCTCCCCCCGGGAGCGGTGACCCTGGAGATTGAGAGTTTCCCTTCGGCAACCCGGCTGTCTCCACCATTGGAGATCCGTGGCTTTGCGTCCCAGCCTCGCGACTGGTTTGCCTTTGTCGGGGGCTTGCGACCCCGTCCACCTGTTCTCGTCGGACGAATCGCTTCTAAATTTTCCAAATGAGTCACCCGAGACCCATCATTGCCCGGCGGGACCTCGTCTGGTATGGTCCCGCGCCTTTTTCCTCGGCCGGGAGCCCCCATGATCACCGTCAGCGAAGTCACGATGCGCTACGGCACGAAGGTGCTGTTCGACAACGTCAACGTCTCGTTCAACCCGGGCGAGCGCTACGGTCTGACCGGGCCGAACGGCAGCGGCAAGTCGACGTTCATGAAGATCCTGTCCGGCGATCTCGAGGCGATCTCCGGGCGGGTCTTTCGGCCCAAGCGGCTCGGGATCCTGCGCCAGGACCACTACCAGTTCGAGAACGACCGCGTCCTCGATGTCGTGCTCATGGGCAACGCCGCGCTGTGGGCGGCGATGAAGGAGAAGGACGCCCTCCTCGCGGACGGCGACCACCACATGACCGAGGCGGACGGCCTTCGCCTCGGCGAACTCGAAATGGTCATCGCCGAAGAGGACGGCTACATGGCCGAGCCGGAGGCCGCCGAGTTGCTCGAGGGGCTCGGCATTCCCGAAAAACTGCACCTTCAGCCGATGTCGTCGCTCGTCGGCGGCGACAAGGTGCGGGTGCTGCTCGCGCAGGCCCTCTTCGGTCGCCCCGACGGCCTCCTGCTCGACGAGCCCACCAACGCGCTGGACATCGGCAGCATCCGCTGGCTCGAGGGCTTCCTGGCCGAGTACACGGGCGTTCTCGTGGTCATCAGCCACGACCGGCACTTCCTGAACGAGGTCTGCACCAAGATCGCAGACATCGACTACGAGACGATCATCGTCTACCCCGGCGCCTACGACGACATGGTGACGGCCAAGGCCGAGTCCCGCGGCGCCCTCGAGCTCGCCAACGCGGCCAAAGAGAAGCGGGTCCAGCAACTGCAGGAGTTCGTGCAGCGGTTCCGTGCCGGCTCGCGAGCGAGCCAGGTCAAGTCCCGCGAGAAGCAGCTCGAGCGCGAGAAACAGGCGATGGCCGATCTCAAGCGGTCGAACATCGCCCGCCCGTTCATCCGGTTCGACGTGACGCGCGCCAGCGGGAAGCAGGTGCTGAACCTCGACGGCGTCCACAAGCAGTTCGAGCACCAGTCCATCACCGACGACCTCACGTTCCACGTCTTTCGCGGCGACAAGGTGGCCATCGTCGGCCCCAACGGCATCGGCAAGACGACCCTGTTGCGCATGATCATGAACGAAGTGCGCGCCGACGACGGCAAGGTCGAGTGGGGTTACGAGACGCAGGTCGGGTACATGCCGCAGGACCACCACGAGGTCATCGCCAAGACCGACCAGACGGCCCACAACTGGCTGTCCCAGTTCGTGAAGGACCAGAGCGAGGAGCAGCTTCGCAGCATTTTCGGCAAGCTCCTCTTCTCCAAGGACGAACCCTTCAAGGCCACCAAGGTGCTCTCGGGCGGCGAGACGGTGCGGCTCCTGCTCGCCAAGCTGATGCTCCAGAAGCCCAACGTCCTCGTGCTCGACGAACCGACCAACCACCTCGATCTCGAGTCGATCCGCAGCCTCACCGAGGCCCTCGACAAGTACGAGGGCACCTGCATCTTCGTGACGCACGACCGACAGATGGTCGTCGACGTGGCCACCCGCATTCTGGAGATGTCTCGGGAGGGCGTCCGGGAGGTCTCGCCGGAGCAGTTCGCCGAAGGCCACTTCCTCGAGCAGCAGAAGCAGTACCACAAGGACTGAGCGACCGCCGACCCCCGCTCAGGGGCAGTCACCGCCGGTGGTGCACCGGACGAGCGCCGCGCCGTCCGGACCGTCGACGACGACATAGACGCCGCCCTGAGTGAATGCGACGCCGAGGGCTCGGCCGCGTCCGACGCTCACGTCGCGCGTGATCTGTCCCGTCGCCGGGTCGATGACGAGCAGATGCGCCCTGGCCTGCCCGTCGTCGCGCCCGCCCACCGTCGGGCGCCCGCTGAACGCCGACGCAAACAGCGGCGTTCCCTCGCCCATCGCCAGACCGGTCAGCGCATCGGCCGCCGGCGTCGGATCCCATTCGAGGCGAGTGAGCAGCGCAGCCTCCTGCAGACTGGCCAGGACGGCCCGCGTGTCGTCCGCTGCGGCCGGGCGCGTCGCGAACCCGCCGGCAAACCGACCGCCCGCACCGAAGGCGAGGGCTCGCAGCTCGAGCCGGGGCGTTTCCGGGAGCTCGAGGCGCGCTTCGATCACATCGTCGCACCCGCAGACGACCATCCCGGCTGCGGCGTTCCAGGTCTGGCAGTCCGCGCCGAAACCGAGGAGCACGCCCTGCCCACCGCTCGTCCCGGCGGCCCAACGCCGGTCGCCATGCTGCAGGGCGGCAAACCCCTCGCCGGCGTCGGCGACGTCGTCGATGCACTCCTCTCGCAGGTCCGGCGCGAGCGTCGAGACCGTGAACGCCGGCGAGGCGTCGCCCCCGACGCCCACGACGCCGCTGCCACCGTCGCTCATCAGTGAACGGATCCAGCCGGTGACGGTCGGACGAAAGCCCCGATCCCGCAGCGTGTCTCGCTCGAGTCGACCGATGAAGGCCGAGGGCGACGGATCGAACGCGTCCCCGAACGCACCGGCGATCACGACCTCCTCCCCGATCGGGGCGACCGCAAGGACGGCGCCGCCCGCCAGGAACTCCAGACCCCCGGGCCCACCGAGCGCGCGCGCTTCGCCGGCACACGCGTCGAGCGCGACGACGACGGGCCCGCCCGCGTCCTCGCCACCCAACAGCATCCCTCCGTCGCGGTCGAGGACCGGTCCGACGTACGGCCTGAGCCCGAGGGCCACCCGGAAGGTCGTCTGGCAACAGCGTCCCCCCTCGCACCGGGCGTCGAGCGGGCAGCAGGTCTCACCGCACAGGAGCGCCTCGCACACGCAACGGCCGTCGGCGCTGCACGTTTCGGCGCCCGCGCAGGCCCCGCACACGCCGCCGCACCCGTCGTCTCCGCACCCGCGGCCCCCGCACGCGGGCGCGCACTGACAGGTGCCATTCGCACAGGCCTCACCGGCCGGGCAGCCCCCGCAGTCCGTCCCGCAGACGGGATCCGCCCCACATCGCCCGCCGCCACAGTCGGCGTCCTCCGGGCAGCGCGGCCCCCGCGGCGCACATCGGGCATCGTCACCGCAGATTTCGTCGTCGGGACAGTCGCCGCACGACACGCCGCAGACCGGGTCGAGACCGCAGAAGCGCCCCGCGCAGTCGCGCGTTTCCGGGCAGCCCGGTGGGGCCGGCACGCAACGCCCGTCCCGACACGACTCGCCGTCCCCGCACGTGCCGCAGCTCACCCGGCAGACCGGATCGAGGTCGCAGCGCTGGCCCTGGCAGTCGCGATCTTCCGGGCATCGGATGGCCGGCGGGCGGGCATCGGGCAAGCCTGGGCGCCGTGCATCGTCGAGGCCGCCATCCCCCGCCGGGCGGGTCGAATCCGGTCCGCCGGGGTCGCTCGGCCCGCCCGACCCCCCGCCGCCGGACCGGGCGTCCATGAAGGCCTGACCTGCACCGAAGTCGCGTTCATAGCTCAGCGGCTGGAGATCGACACAGCCCCCGAGACCCGCGACCGCCCAGCTCAGGGCAACGGCCTTGCGGCGCTGCGTTGCGCACGGAGACAGCGTCCGGGATTCCACGTCGTTCGCCTCCACCTCGGCCGCCGTTGCGCGAGCCTACACCATCTCGCCGCGCCCTTGGAGCCTGCCGAGCCCGCGCGGCCTTGAGCCGGCAGCGCCGCCGGTGCAGAGTGCGCCCATGCAGATCACGCGACTCCACACGCCCGCCGAGTTCGATGCATTCGCGGCGGCGCTCCCCGCGGGCTCGGGGACCCCCGACGAAGCGCCCTTGCTCTTTCTCCTGTTCTTCGGCTCGGAGGTCGAGGAGACCGGCGCTTCCTGGTGCCCGGATTGCGTCGTGGCCGATCCGGTCATCCGGGGGACGCTGTCGCTGATCACCCGCCGCCCGGTCCACCTCGTCGAGTGTCCGGTCGGCCGCCGGGCCGACTACAAGGGCAACGCGGCCCATCCGTATCGGCGCGATCCCCGCATCCGCCTCGAGCGCATCCCGACACTGATTCGCTGGTCGCCGAGGGGCGAGCTCGGGCGACTCGTGGAGGGCGCCTGCCTCGATCCGGAGGCGTTGCTGCGCCTCGCGGCGGCAGACTGAGGATTCGCCGGACGATGTGCGTCTTCTTTCCGCTGGTGCTCGCGCTGATGGCCGCCGTCTGGGCGTTCCCGCTGCCCGTCTGGTTTGCCGTCGCGTGGGACGCCGCCCTCCTCGTCGCCCTCCTCGCACTGCTCGCCCGGATGCGCCGCCCCATCACCGCGCTTCAGGGGGTCCCCGTCGCCGCGTTGCCGGGTCGCGGCTGCCCGGCCTGCGGCTCGCGGGAAACGGGCGCCTGGATGAACGGGGGGACGCCGATGGGGCTCCATTGTCGAGCCTGCGACCGGCGAACCCCGGGGCCGGGCCGCGCGCCCTGACGGGCCGACGGCTCAGGCCTCCCGGCGCCAGGAGAGAAACCGCGCGAACAACGCCTGACCGCCGGGCGTCAGCACGCTCTCCGGGTGAAACTGCACGCCCGCCACCGGCCACGCGACATGCTGGAGCCCCATGATCTCGCGATCGTCGTCATCCGTGTGGGCGTTGACACGCAGGGCCGGCGGCAAGCCGTCCGGCGAGACCGAGAGGGAGTGATACCGCCCGGCCTCGAAGGCGCCCTCGAGGCCCTCGAACAGCCCGGTGCCGTCGTGGGTGATGGTCGACGCGCGTCCGTGCATCAAGCGCTTCGCGGCGACGACGCGCCCCCCGAGCGCGACGGCCAGCGCCTGGTGGCCGAGACAGATCCCCAGCACCGGGAGCCGCCCGAGGCACGCGCGCAGAATGGCCAGGCTGTTGCCCGCCGCCTCTGGATGACCGGGGCCCGGAGAAATGCAGACGTGCGTCGGCGAGAGCGCCGCGACGTCCTCGGGCGCGAGGGCGTCGTTTCTCCGGACGACGACGTCCGCGCCCAGCGCGCCGAGTCCCTGCACGACGTTGAACGTGAACGAGTCGTAGTTGTCGACGAGCAGGACGCGCGGCGCGCGCATCGGGCCTCCACTTTGCGGACGCTTTGCGGGACAATGGCGCCCGTTTCCAGACGACCGCGCAGATGATACCCCGGCGGATGGCATGAGCGAGCACGGTGAACATGGCAAGGGCGGGGGGACGGAGGTCATCGTGGCCGACGCCCGGGCGGCCTCCGAGTGGTCCCCCGAGGACGACCGCGCGCTGCCCCTCGCCCTGCCCGTCGGCGCCGCCGACCGGTACGTCGTCGAGCGTGAGCTCGCCCGCGGCAGCATGGGCATCATCCAGGTCGCCCACGACGTGACCCTGCACCGCCGGGTGGCGCTGAAGGCGCTCAACCCGACGTGCACGATTCCCGGCGCCCCTTCACGGTTCGTGGAAGAAGCCCGGATCACCGCGCAGCTCAGCCACCCGGGCATCGTGGCCGTCTACGAGATCGGGGTCGGTGCCGACGGCACGCCGTTCTTCACGATGCAGCTCATCGAAGGACGCACGCTGCAATCCATCCTCGACGGCCTGCGGGCGCGCGCCCCCGAGGTGCTTCGCGCCTTCGGCCGCGTGCGGCTCCTCCACATCTTCATTCAGGTCTGCAACGCCGTCGCCTACGCCCACAGCCGCGGCGTCATTCACCGGGATCTGAAACCCGAGAACATCATGCTCGGGACGTTCGGCGAGGTCTTCGTCATGGATTGGGGCCTCGCCAAGATCCTCAGCACCGAGGTCCCCAACCCCGTGCATGCCGGCCGCGCACCGGATCCCGTCTGGCGGACGCGGGTCGGCGACGTGACCGGAACGCCGAGTTACATGAGCCCCGAGCAGGCAATGGGCCTCGTCGACGCGCTCAACGCGCGCTCGGACGTCTACGCCCTCGGGTCCATACTCTACGAGCTTCTGACGCTGCGGCCCCCCCACGGCGGCGGGACGCCGCAGGAGATCCTCCGGCGCGTCCGGCAGGAGCAGCCCGAGCCGCCGAGCAGCGCTGCCCCCGGCCTCGACGTGCCGGCCGAGCTCGACTCCATCGTCATGCGCTGCCTCTGCCGCGAGCAGAGCGACCGCTTCGCACACGCCCAGGCCCTCGTCGACGAGATCGAGGCCTTCCTCGCCTGCGGCCGGACCGGCATGCATCGAGTCCGCAGCGCCGTTCGCACGAGCCGCGAGGCCGCCCGTCACGCCCAACAGTTCAAGGACCTCGCCCGGCGCCGGCGACACGTCGCGCGCGAGGTCGCCGAGGGGCGCTGCCTTCGCCTGCCCGGTGACGACCCCGAACGGCTCTCCGGCCTCTGGCTCGCCGAGGCCGATCTCGAAACCCTCGAACAGGAAGTCGAACAAGCGTTCGAGACGGCGGTCGCCCTGTTCACCCAGGTCCTGAGCGAGTCGCCCGAGCAGGACGACGCCCGGGATGGCCTGCGCGAGCTCTTCTGGTACCGGTTCCTCGAAGCGGAGCGTGCCGCGGATCGGGCGAGCATGGCCATCTTCCGCGCCCTCGCCGCGCAGTACGACCACGCGGGCGTCCTGCGCGCGGGGCTCGAGGGCGACGGTTCGCTGACGTTGACGAGCGTGCCGCCCGGCGCGCGGGTCACACTCCATCGCTATGAATCGCGTGAGCGCCGCCTGGTCCAAGGCGAGCCGCGACCCCTCGGGGTCACCCCCATCGTGCTCGATCCCCTGCCCATGGCGTCCTACTTGCTCGTGCTCGAGGCCGACGGGTACGAACCGACTCGGGTGCCGGTCTGCCTCGCGCGCCAGGAACAGGCCGAAGGCCATGTCCGGCTCGTGCCCCGCGGCCGGTTGCCGCACGGGATGATCCACGTCCCGGAGGGCATTGCGTGGTTCGGTGCCGCCGAGCCCGAGCTCCAGGCCCCCCCGCGCCATCGCGCCCGCATCGACGACTTCGTCCTCGCCGCGGAGCCCGTCACCGTCGAGGAGTACGCGGAGTTCCTCAACGACCTGAACGCTCGGGATCCGTACCAGGCCCGCGCGCACATCCCGCCCCGCTGGCAGAAGGGCAGCGACGGGCGCCTCTACCCCGAGGACCACGGGCGTCTTCCGGTGACCCAGGTCACCGGGCGCGACGCGCTGGCGTATTGCGCGTGGCGTGCCGAGCGGGACGGTCTCCCCTGGCGCTTGCCCACCGAACAGGAGTGGGAGAAGGCCGCCCGCGGCGTGGACGCGCGCGCCTGGCCGTGGGGCGGCGATTGGGAGCCGACGTTCTGCCGGTGCGCGGAGGGCCCGGAGGGAGGCGCCCTCTCCGCCGTCGGCAACCCGAACGACGAGGGCCCCTACGGCGTCCGCGATCTGGCCGGCGGCGTCCGCGAATGGACGAGCTCGGAGCACCCCTGGGATCCGAGGCGGCGCGCCGTCAAGGGGGGGGGCTTTCTGTCCGGACGCAGCGGCTGCCACCTGGCCGTCCGGACGTTCGTCAAGCTCGATCGCGCGGCGCCGGATCTCGGGTTTCGGCTCGCTCTCGACGGCGCAGCCGTCCTCCCCTGAGACGCGGCCACTTTGCCCGTGCCGACCGTCAATCGGCGCGGGGCGGTCGCCACGCGCGCGCCGCGGCCCCCGGATGCGGCGCGGCGCTGCCCGGGACCTCGACCCGGGGCAGATGACCTCCGATGCGCGCCAGCACCTCGTAGGAGATCGTCTGGGCCCAATCGCCGATCTGATCGGCCGTCAGCCGCTCGCTGCCCTGCCCGCCGAGCAAGACGACCTCGTCCTCGAGTGCAGCGTCCGGGATGTCCGTCACATCGACCATCGTGATGTTCATGCAGATCCGCCCCCGGACGGGCGCCCGTCGGCCACGAATCAACACATGGGCCAGGTTGCTCAGCCCGCGGTCGAAGCCGTCGGCATACCCGACCGGCAGGATGGCCAGCCGGGTCGGATGCGTCGTCATATAAGTGCATCCATAACCGACGAACGCGCCTTCGGGCACCGACTTGACCTGCGCGACGCGGGTCTTCCAGGTCAGGGCCGGGCGCAGGGGCATCTCGGCCCGGCCGGTCAGGAGGGCGGCGATCCGCGTCTCCTTCGACGGCCAGATGCCATACGCGCCGATGCCGAGCCGGACCATCTCGAAGCGCTGGTCCGGCCAGAGCAACGTCGCGGCCGTATTCGACAGGTGGCGCATCGGGACCGCGTGCCCGGCCGCCTGGAGGGCAGCGACGGCCGCCTCGAAGCAGGCCAGTTGGTGCCGCGCGTAGGTGTGATCAGTCGTGTCCTCGATGTTCGCGAAGTGGCTCGAGAGCCCTTCGAGCACGATGCCGGGGGACCGACGCAGGTGGTCGGCGAGGGCGAGCACCTCGGCGGGCGGCAACCCCTGCCGATGATTCCCGGTCTCGACCTTCAGGTGCACCCGGACCTGAGCCCCGAGGGCGGCGAGCCGGTCGATCGTTTCCCGGTTGTAGACGACGAGTCGAAGGTCGAGCGACGCCGCCTCGGCCAACTCGTCCAGCGGCACATACCCGAAGACGTAGATCGGCGCCGCAATGCCGGCGGCCCGGAGCGTGCGCGCCTCGTCGAGTGCGTCGACGCAGAGCCAATCCGCACCTCCGGCGAGAAATGCGCGGGCGGCGAGCAAGAGGCCGTGGCCATACCCGTTGGACTTCACCGTCGGCGCCAACAGCGTCGACCCCACGAGATGACGGAAGGCCCGCACGTTCTCCGTGAGGGCTGCCGTGTCGACTTCGACCCAGGTACGCATGACCGCGGATTATGGGCCGAGGAGGCGCGCCGTGAACAGCCCGCCCGCGCACGCCAACAACGCGAGCACGCTCGTGGCCCCGAAGTAGAGTGCGGCCCGCACGAACGCTTCCGCCTCGAGATAGCGGACGAGGTCCATCGAGAACGCCGAGTAGGTCGTCAGCCCGCCCATGACACCCGTCGTCCAGAACACACGCGCCTCGTCCGGGATCCGCGAGAGCTCGAGGCCGAGCGCGGTCACGAAGCCGATCGCGAACGAGCCCACGACGTTGACCAGCAGAACCGCCCACGGAAACCCAGCGCCGACGACCCCGGCGAGGGCGAGGCCGACGAGGTAGCGCAGCACCGAGCCCAATGCCCCCCCCGCCGCGACGAGCAGGACGAGTCGCATCAGGCGCCGCTCGGACCGAAGTCCGGCCTCCCCAGACGCCACAACCAGTACATCCAGACGACGTCGAAACCCGCGAAGATCACGAAGATCACCCACGCCATCGGAAACCCCGCGGTCACGCAGCCCCACAGGAATCCCGCGGACGCGAAGGTGGCCCAGATGACCTTCAGGCTCAGCATGGTGCGATACGACGCGACACCGGCGTTGCGGTCGAGGAACGACTGCGCGCCGATGCCGAACAGTGCCGCCGCGACACCCCGCGCAGCGAACGGGTCGACCGTCGGCCACCCGAGGAGCCCCAGAAAGGCCTCCGGGGCAAAGAAGATCGGAACCGCGAACAGGAAGTCGGCGACGAAGTGGACGATGAACCACCGCCGCAGCGCGGCGGGCACCTCGCCGGCCCCCGTTCGTGTCATGCGCTGACGACGCCCGCGGCGCGTGCCTGGTCGTGGTTCGTGACGTAGCGCGCGGGCCCGTGGCGAGCCACCCAAGCGTCGGCCTTCGCCTGGCTCTGCGCCGTCAGCATGTCGAACCACTCCATCCCCGGGAGCTCGCGGATGGAGGCCTCGGCCTTGACGAGCAACTGCCGACTCTCGGCGTCGGGGAAGAGATGCGCCGAGACGAACGCCAGATTGTCGTCACCGCCCACGCCGGAGCCGACCAGCGTCCAGAAGCGCCGGATCGCGAAGTTCACGAGGGCGCGGGCCGCCCGGTCGTCCTTCATGCGCTTCTCGGCCTGGTGCCAGTAGAACGAGAAGTGCCGCCGCTCCTGGCGCGCCATGCGATTGATCAGGGTGGCCAGCACCGGGTTGGCGGTGTTCTGCTCCATGATCTGGTACGCCGCCGCGGCCGTTGCCTCGTTGATCGCCCCCCAGGTCATGTGCACTGCGATGAAGCGGGGCGAGAGGTACGCGGCCGCGTGCGACAGCGCCGCCTCGATGAACTCGCGGGCCGAGGAGCCCGCGGTGACCTTCGTGTACCGGTCCGACTCGTCCGGTCGCCCGACCTTCTCGAGCACCTTGGAGATGGCCCGCCCGTGGCAGAGCTCCTCGTAGACCCAGGCCGAGAGAAACGCCGTGATCTCGGGGTCCCGCGTGCTGTGCCCGGCGAGCAGGTCCCGCATGTACAGGATCGTATGCGACTCGGTGTCGCCCATGTAGCGCAGTACACGTTCCTCGACGTCGGAGATGCCGATGCGCGCGCAGAGATCCCAATCGAGGTCGTCGGTCTTGACGCCGCCGGCCAGATCCAGAAAGCGGACGATATTGAACTCAGCCATGAAATCCTCGAATGCGGGCCGCCCGACGGGCCGCGCCGCGCGGATCTAACACACGGGGCCCACGCCGCGCACCGTCATTCGCCGAGGTCGATCTTCTCGCGGACGTAGCTCTCGTCGGGCATGGTCGGATGCGGCAGCGTCGCGAGCACGTCGGTCAGCAAGCGGTACGTCGCGACGACGTAGGGCTCGACCACCGGAGCCGACTGGGAGACCCAATACCGGCGGGCCTCGACGAGATCGTCATCCGTCGTCGACCACGTCCCGGCGGCGCGGGTCTGCCAGACTTCCGCCCGGTCGCTGCAGCGGACGAGGCGGGCCGTCACGGCGGTGTCGACGCGCTCGCCCCGGCGTTCCGCGCGGCCGGCGAGCAGCAGGACACCTTCGATGCGCTCACCGCACGCGTCGGCGGGCACCACCGCCTCGGCACGGTCCTGCACGACGATGAAGTCGCGGTGCTGGTTGACATATTTGCGCGCCATCATGGACCAGACGTCGCCGAGGTCCTGCAAACCGGCCGGAAGCGGGGCCGCAATCACGGCCAGGCGGAGGGTCCGTTGGCGGTCGACCGCGCCGTAGTCGTCGCGCAGGCGCGTGTCGACGACCGACGAGCAGCCGACGAGCGACGCGAGAACCCCGGCCGCACAAGCGTACGCCGCCCGGCTCGAACCGAGGCGCACGGTCACTTCTTCGGTGCGAGCGGGGCGTTGCGGGGGGCCGCCAGCTCTTTCGCGCGAACGCGCATGAGTTCGAGCAGTTTCGGCCAGCCGCCCTCGGCGAGGATCGGCTGAATCTGGTCGTCCCGGATGTTGGTCAGAAACGACTTGTCACCCTGAATGGTGACGTCGACGACGCGCAGCTTGCCGTCGGCCCCTTTGTGGAGCCAGTAGCGCACCTTGAGCTCCTGCTCCTTCGGACCGGCCTGGATGTGAATCACCGACGCGACCTCGAGGCGCCCGGCGACCGTCTCGGGCGGCGAATAGGTCAGGCTGGTGAGGTGCTGGAAGCTGTCGCGCATCTTGGGGAAGGCAATGCCCGCGAAGATGTGGTGGAAAAGAGTCACGAACTCGGTCCGCTCGGCCGCGCTTCCTTTCTCCCACGCCGCGCCGAGGAGGACCCGGGCTTCCTGTTCGCCGTCGAGCAGTGTCAGCGCGTCCGCGTCCTGGCCGTAGCGGACGTTGTTGATCAGGCGCTGAATCTGGGCCTCGTGATCGGACTTTTCCTTGGGGCGCGAGAGCGCCGGGGCCGAGAGAACCGCGAGCAGCACGAACGCGCCGACGAGCGCGCGCGCGAAGCGGCGGCGGGTCGGGCCCGCGACGAGACGGGACGGGACGGGGGCGAGACGAGACACGGGTCAACTCCAGGTCGGTTTCGGGGCGGAAGTATCACGGGCACGCGGCCCACCGCCACGGACGCGGACGGCCGGGTTGGGATTCACGCGCCCGCGCCGCGGTTTCGCGGCCCGCCCCCTCAAGGTCCCGAACCGGCGCTCCGATTTTGCGAACATGTACGCCATGCTGCCCCAGGTGACCGGCGCGGACGAGCGGTGGGCTGCCCGCCTGCAGGGTTTCGACCCCTTTTTCGACGACCTCGGTCGCTCGCTGATCATCGACGATGTCAACGAGGTCCGCGAGCTGATGAAGGTCTCTGCGCTCGAGCGCAGTGTCGCCTTCACCTTTCCCTCGATGCCCGAAATCTTCCACGGGACGATCATGACGCGCCCGGGCAATCGGCAGTCCGGCCCCCCCCTCGTCCTCGTCGACGTCGCCGCGGCCGGGCTCGACACGACACACTGGACGCGCGGTATCCCGGTCAACATCGGGTTCTTCGATGGGCCCGAGTTCGTCGGGTGCCGAACGAGCTTCGCCGGCAGCGTCGGTCAGATTATGGCCCTCATCGGCCCCCGGATTCTCTACCGGTTTCCCCCGCTCGGCCGCGAACGACGGCTCGTCCCCCGCGACACGGCGCTGATCGCACGCTTCTCGCTGCCCGGTGAGGGCGAGCGGGTCTGCTGGGTCCGAGAGGCGGGTCGCGCATCTCTGCGAGGCTCGATCGAGGCGGGGCCGATGCAGCGTCCCGGGCTCGCGATCGACCTCACCGTGACGCTGCCCGACGGGCCCCGCCTGTCGGCCGCCGGCGTCCTCGCCCGGCTCCGGCTCCGTGAGGACCAGACGCGGGACATCATCATCGACCTCGACGTCGCCTCCCCGGACGACGGTGCACGCCTGGCGGCGTGCGGTGTCGAAGCCACGCGGCAGGCCACGCCGCCCCCCCAGGCCCGGAGCGCATCGTGAACGTCACCGCGCACGCCGAGAGCATCCCGCCCTTCGATCCGTTCCTGCAGGAGCTCGTCGGCACGGAGATCGTTCACGATCTCGACGGGATCCGTCGCGCCGTCGCCAGCATGGTCGGCCGTGAGGTGATGATCGCGGCCGACGCAGGCGAGCTGACCGTCGCGCGCTGCACGGGGGCATTGTCCTTCTTCGTCGACGCCCCCGCCGTCCGGTTCGAGGTCGGAGACACCGTCGCGATCACCGACCACCGGGGCGTGCAGTTCGTCGGGTTTCGCGCCACGGTCGGCGCCGTCGTGCGGGAGGGTGATGGGGTCGTCGTCAAACTCTTCGTCCCGCGCGAGGCCGTCTTCTATCCGGGACGCCGGCACGTTCGCCTCGACGGGACGCTCGGTGCGGATGTCGTTCTCGAGTACGACGACCAGGTCACGGTGGCTCGAGGAGTCGACGTCTCCATGGGCGGCATCGGAGTTCGTACGGACGCGAACGACGGGTTCGTGATTGGCCAGGTCTTCACGGTACATCTGAACTTCGGAGACGGCACCCTCTCGCTCCCCGCGCGGGTGCGCACGGCCGTCGTGCTCGGCGAGGACGTCCGCCTCGGACTCGAGTTCGCGGCCCGCAACGAGGAGCTCGAGCGGCGGATCCGGTCAGCGCTCGTTCGCGCCGGTCACGCACCATGACCACCATCGACGCAGCGGGACGTGCCCGCCGCTGACGGTCATCACCACGGCGAGACCCTCCCGCGCGATGGCGGCTGCCGAAAAGGGGCCGGGCGCCGGCGCCGGCACGGGCAAGAGCGCCAGGGACCGCGCAGACAGAAGGGCCCGCGGCATATGCCAGGCGTCGGTGACCAGGTGAAACGGCCCTTCGCCGAGCAGCCCGGCCGACAGCCGAAGGTTCTCCCAGGTGTTCCGGGCAGCCGGCTCCGCGATGAGGGCGTCGGGCGCGACGCCGGCCGCCCGGAGCCAATCGACGCCCCAGTGCGCTTCGCCTCGGCCACTCACGACGACGCGATCCGTCGCGCCGGCGACGTAGAGGGCCCGGGCCGCCTCGAGCCGGCGTTCGAACGCCGGGCCGGGCGGACACCCGAGAACGAGCGTCCGCATCGGCGCGCGAGCTTCGACCGGACCGCGGAAGCGTCGACCGCCGAGAAGCACGACCCCGCACCCCAGGGCCCACGCGCCCCCCCCGGTGAGACCGACCAGCGCCGCGGTCCGGCGCCGGAACCGCGCCCGCGAGAGCAACCCGCTCACTGGATCTCGCCGGCCGCCTCGACGAGGTGGGCCGGGTCGATCCCCATGGCACCGAGCGCACGCGTCCAGATCTCGTCCGGCAGCCACTCGTAGACGAGCTCGGCCGTCGCCCGGCTCGACAACCACGAGCCCTGCGCGATCTCGCGTTCGAGCTGCCCGGGACCCCAGCCGGCATACCCGACGAGGAAGACGAGGCGCTGCTCGCGGGCCTCACACATGCGCGTCAACGCCTCCCGGCTCCGGCTGACGCTCACGCCCGGCACGACCCGCATCGTCTCCGAAAACGCCCAGCCGTCGTCGTGCAGCATCCAGAGCGACTGCGGCTCGACCGGCCCGCCACGCCGGAGGTGGGCTTCCGGCCGCCCCGGCCAGC
This sequence comes from Myxococcota bacterium, assembly GCA_023150895.1. GTDB lineage: Bacteria > Myxococcota_A > Bradymonadia > UBA7976 > UBA1532 > CAINDO01. Next base: position 37,213 of record JAKLJY010000016.1, read on the forward strand.
TCAGTCCGAGCTCTTCGGCGACGGCGGCGGAGGGGTGATCGAGTTCGAGGTTCACAATCAGGCCGAGGGCGCCCTTCTCGTTGTGCTCGATCATCAACACCACACTGCGGTGGAAGTTGGGATCGTCGAGCTGCGGGACGGCGATGAGAATGCCGGGAGCCGTGGTGAACGTCATGTGCGCAATCCGAGCTGCATCACCACCGTCGAAGGGCGTCGCAGCAGTGCGCGCAGGATGACCGGCGTCCAGCCTTCGGACGAGAGCGTCCGCCGGATCGCCCAGTCGTCTCCGTCGGGCGTCGTTGCGCCGAGGCATACGCGGGACTGCCGCTCGGGCACCACCTCGCCGCGAGCCGTGCGCATCCGCTCGATCCAGATCTTGCGCGGGGCGGTGATCGGCGCGGGCTCCGCCCCGTAGAGGCTGCGCCCGCGGAGATGCTCGACGTCGGCGACGACGCCCACGTCGTGGTTGTGGAGTTCGACGACCGTGCCGACGGGCAGCAACCCGACCGTGGCCACGAACACCTGTGTCAACGCCGGCTCCACCCCGCGGGGTGGCGAGCGCAAGAGCGTCAGGCCGGCCTCCAGCGCGCTCACGGGCGTGCGGTCCTCCCGACCGCGGACGAGGTCGAGCCACGCCGCGGCCACGATGAGGAGCTGGCTGACGAGGATCGGTGCAGGCGCGGACGCCAGATAGGGCGGCCCGCTCCGCGTCGGCCCGAGCCCGTGCTCGATGCCCACGGAGACGCGCGCGGCCAGTTCAGGCGTGAAGCGTTGGGCCTCGAGCAGCTGGCGGACCGCGAGCGTCGCCGAGGCCTCGGCAACGGTGAATTCCGTGGGATCGGGGTTCGGATACACACCGCCCACCTCGTGCAGCAAGACGGCTTGCGCCACGTCGCCGCAACGCACCGCGCTCAACCCGAGGGCCCTCGCCGTCCCCGCCGCCAGGATCGCGAGGTCGACACAGCGCCGTGCCGGCCCGTGCGCCGCGCGACCGAGGAGCGGCGCCGCCGTCATGATGTCCTGCTCGGCGGCGCACGCGTCGACGAGCTCGAGCGCGAGGCGCCGGGACTGCTTCATGTCCACCGGCGTCTTCTGCAACATCAGATTGAGGCCCGCGCAGGCCTTCGCGTAGTGCCACAGCGTTGCCACGCCCCGAACGCCCTGGCCCACGCCCTCGAGGCGAACCGGCTGCGGCGCGAGCTTCAGCCGCGTAATGCCGTCGGCCGTCAGGCGCGCGGCGAGGGCTCCGAACTGGTTCTTCGTGTCCGCCGGCGCCCGGAACCGGGCGAAATGATAGAAGAAACGGCGCACCTCGTCGTCCGTCGGGCGAGACGAGAAGATGATGCCGCCCGACTCTCGCCGGGCCAGCCACTGCTCCAGCTCCTGCGTGACCTCCTGCGTCGCGGGGTCGAGCCACAGCGCGTGACTGTTGATTTGCGCCACGCCCTCATACACGACGACCGTGATCGCCTGGCGCTCGAGCTTGAACATGATCTCCAGCGCCTCGGCGAGCTTCTCCGTCGGGCGCAGGTAGGCGTCGTTGTTCAGGTCGTGAATCTCGCCCGTCTTCATGAGCGAGAAGAGATTGATGAGGATCTGCTTCCCCGCCGGCTGAATGCGCTGATGCAGTTCGGCCGCGACGGCGGTCTGTTGGGCAGTGGTGGCCGTCACGCCTCAGTCCCCCAGGTCCAGGTCAAGGAACTCTTTGAGCACGTCATCGATCCCCGAGGTCGCCGCCGGTGCGGCGGCGGTGGCGGCGGACGTCGTGGCCGTCGGCGCGGCTTTCGGCGCCACGGGGGCGGCCGGTGGGGACGGCGAAGAGGCCGGGGCAGGCTCCCGCGCGGGCAAGGGGCCCGTCGGCGGACGCGCGGGCAAGGGGCCCGTCGGCGGACGTGCGGGCAAGGGGCCCGTCGGCCGACGCGGTGAGGCCTCGACGGCGCTCTCCGCGGCGGCGGCCTCCTCGTCGAGATAGCTGGACAGGATGTCCGCCAGCGTTGCGTCCGGCTGGTGGGTCCAGTCGGCCTGACCCGCCGCGCGGGCGGTGCGCTCGACGACCCTCGGCGCCGATCGGGAAGCGGGTGACACGGGTGGCGCGACCGCTGCGGGCGCCGCCGCCCGGACCGCGTCGACGCCGACGAGACTGACCCGCGGGGACGTCAACGTGAACTGCCCGTCCTCGAGGTGACCCGGCTCGGCACGCAACCGGCGCTCGTCCTCGGCGAGAAAGACCTCGCCGATCGCCAGAAGCGGCAACTCGGAAATCGGGAGCGACGCCCGACTCGCCACCGGGGCAGGTCCCGGCACGCCGGCAGGCGGGGCGGCATCGCGCGGGGTCGCGATCGGCGCGGCCCCCCCGCGCGTCGGCCCCGCGGCGGTCACCAGCGGGGGGGCGGGTCGCGGACGGGCCGGCGGCTCGACGCGGAGCGGGGCGATCTCGAAGACGAGCCGCCCGCCGAGCTTGTCGGCCCCGGCGGCCACGATCGCGGCGGAGTCCTCGGCAGTGGGCACGGCCGCCGCGGGCGCCGGCCCGCGTCGCCGCTCCCCCTCGGCCCGTGCGGACATGCGCAGCGCCACGTCGCACTGGGCGGCGAGCTCGAGGTCCGCTTTCGCGTGACATTCCCGGATGAGGGCAATCGCCGCCGGCGTGCCGAGCAGGCCGAGTCCCGCGAGGGCGGCGCGCCGAACGGAGGTGTCGTACAAGACGCCGCCGCCCCGACGCAGGAGCTTCCCGAGGCCGGACTGCTGCGCCTCTTCCAGATTCAGGCGCTCGCGATAGACCTCGATGAACTTCTCGCCCCCGAGCTGCGAGAGCGCCTCGAAGAACTGGAGTTGTTCATCGTCGTCGAACTCCAGGAACATGGTCGCCTTGATCGTGGCGGCGACGTAGGTGGCGACGGACGGGTCGGCGGCCGCAGCGAACCGGGCGAGGACGGAGCGCCGGACCCCGGAGGCCGGATCCCGGAGCAGCGGGAGGAGGGCCTGTCTCAGCGGCTGCGTGTAGGCCCCTCGAAGACCCTCGATCGCGCGGGCCCGGACCTCCGGGACCTTGTGCCGCAAGAGCTCGAGCAGGAGCGGCTGCGCCTGGTCACCGAGCTCGCTGCCGAGGATGACCTCGAGCACCTCGAGCACGACGCCGGGATCGTCGTCGCGCAGACGCTCGGCCCAGGGCTCGAGGGACGATGTCCCCTGGCGACGCAGGAGGTCCTTCAGGAAGTCCTGCGCAGGGCCCGCGGTGACCGAGTTGATGAGTCCCAACAGGTCGGGCGCGGCCAGAACGCCGGACGAAACGAAGTACCAGCGCAGCCACGCCGTGACCTCCGGCCGGCCCGACTCGTAGTGCCGTGCCACCATCGCCAGGGCCGGGCGGCCGGCGATGATCTCGCGGACCGAACGAACCCGGGTCGCCAGGGGCCCCCGCTGCCCGGCCGTCGGCTCCGTCAGCGCCAGCAGTGTGCGCCCGGCATCCGCGAAGGCCTGCGGTCCGTGGGCCACGTAGAGACCCTCGAGCACCGTCAGGAGCGCCTGACCCATTTGCGCCGGGTCGAGGGCACAGGGTTCCTTGACCGTCAGGCCCGCCAGAAGGTGCAGAAGATGCTCGAGGGCGGCGAGCCCCTCGACCTCGGACTCCAGGGATTTCCGCAGCCCGGCGGCCGCCGACGCGTGGCCACGCCCGACGGACCGGAGCTCGGCGAGCCCCCGTTCGACGGCCTCCCCGGCGTCGAGCGTCTCTCGCGCGCGCGCCGGGTGATCGGGCTCGTCGTCCTCGGCCATGTCGAGCAGTCCCGGACACAGATCGTCGATCACGGCGCGGAAGACGGACGTGAACGCCTCGTCCGCCATGAAGATCTTCTCGGTGAAGCCGTCGATCGCGACCGTATGGATGCCGGGCAGCGTCTCGCGCCACAGCGTGCTGACGAAGTCCTCGTCGACCTTCTCGATCTCCCGACACATGGCGAAGTGCCGGACGAACGCGTCGACCTCCTCGTCCGAAACACCGCTCTTGAAGGTCACCCGCCGGAGGCCCTGACGGAACAACTCGAACGCGAGGTTGTTCTCGCGGGCGTCGGACTTGTAGACGGCATCGTCCCCGAACGTGATGCGGTTCGTCCCGATGACGAGCTCGACGTCACCGCCCTCCCCCGCGGCATGCCGAAAGTGCCGCGCGATCTCTTCGACGCCCATGCGGCGCTCTTCACCGGTCGGCGCGTCGGCCGCGGTGAGGTCCCGCAAGCGTCGGATCGCCTCGCGGACGGCCCGGCCGGGTCCTTCTTCTCGCGACGGTGCGGCCACCGGAGGGCTCCTTCGAGGGGTCGGGGGGAAGGCCACACGGGCCGACCTCTGGTTCTAGACCGGATTCGCGCGATGGGCAACCGGATCCCCCGCGCGTGTTGGCCCCTGCCTTGCGGCGCGGGGATCTGCTAGCGTCCCCGGGCAGAGGGAGATCTACCGCCATGCTCGAGAAGGTGGTCACGGGAGCGTCGGACTGGCGCTCGGACGCGGAAAAGGACAAGAGCCATCTCCGCACCGCGTCGATGAGCCTCTTCAAGACCTGGATACCCGAGCACCCGGAGGCGAGCGCGGAGCGCGATCAGGTCCTCGGGCTGCTTCGCCAGGCGATGGCCCATCGCCCGCGGGTGACCTTCGTCTCGACACTCTCCACGGGTGTGGACGACATCCTCGCTCACGAGTTCCACGACGTCCCGTTGTCCATGCAGGAGCTCCTCGTCCAGCGCGAAGGAACGGAGGCCTTTCTCGATCCGCGCAACGCGCTCCGGGTGGTCCGCCGCAAGTACGGCATGATGACCTTGATCACCCGGATGACCGGGACGATGGAGCACCGCAACATCGTCGCTGTCTCGCTCGACCGGGAGATCGACCAACGGGAGCTGACCGAGTTTGCGCGCCTCCTCTCGGCGCGCATCGTCGACAGCTCGGCCGAGGAAGAGCAGACGTTCCGGAAGGCCTTCGCACGCGGCACCTTCCCGCATGTCGAGGTGCTCTTCCACGCGGACGTGATCGGCCGCCGCATCCCGGTGCCGTGGGAGGTCAAACAGGCGTACGCCCTCGCCGGTCGAGCCGCTCGGGCGCCGGGTGCTTCGCCGGCAGAGGCCGCACGCCGCGTCGCTCAGGCCTTCGCGCCCCGCCTGACGGCGAAGGCCTTGAAGCAACTCGCGCTCTTCGGTCGGGAAATGACGCTCGAGCTCGACCTTCCCGGCGCCGATCCGGCCACGGAACTCCTGCTCGCCGCCCAGGAGGATCGCCTCCTCGCCGCCACGCGCAGCCTCTTCGACGAGTATCAGGACGCCCGCCGGGCGGCGATGCATCAGCGCGCGCTGGGAGATTCCGGCGGCGGCACGCCGGACGCGTTGCTCGAAGGGCAAAGCGACTTCCTCGCCGACGCCGAGGCGGCCGCCGGCCCCGGGGCCGAGGACGACATGCTCCGGGTCGCACGCGCCCTCGACCGCATCCGGAGTCTGCGCGGCCGGGAGTTCTTCGGGCGCATCTCGATGGTGTCGGGGGATGTGGACTTCGAGACGGCGGCGCGCGCGGGCTCCGGCTTCGAGACCGTCGAACGGACGCTCGCCACACTCGACCCGCTCGAGGGCCTGAAGGCCGCGCGCAAAGTCGTCGAGCCGTTCTACCGGGCCAAGGCCCTGACCGCCGCGTGCATGCATCTCGTCGCGCTCGGCCGCGACGACGACGCCCTGCAGGCCGCGACGGAAGCGCTGACGGCCGCGCGGCAGACCGCGGGCTCCGACATGGGTGGCGCCTACGCGGCCGCCCTTCAGGGATTGCTCGCCGTTCGGGCGGAGGTCGAGGCCGGCGAGTGTCTGCGGGAGTCCCTCGAGCACGCACACCAGTTCAAGGACCTCAACGAGCGGGTCGGCGGCCTCATGCGGGTCGCGTCCGTCCTGATGGAGGCCGCGGCGCTCCCCCCGACGGTCCGTGCGAGCCTCTCACGGCACATCCTCGGCAAGGATGTCCACTTCTGGGGCAAACCCGAGATCAGCTCGGCTCTCGTCGAGGCGGTGGTGTCCCTGCTCCCCGGCCCGGACGACGACACCCTCATCTTCCTGCAGAAGGTGGTCGCCCATCCGAAGGTCGAGGTCCGTTGCAGTGTCATCCGGACGATGCCGCTCGGTGACAACCCGACGCTCCGCAACGTGTTGCTGTCCCACCTGAAGGACAAGGACTCCGCCGTCCGGACCGAGGTCATGGAGCGCATCGGCTGGGCCGGCGACCGCACGATGAGCGTCTATCTGGTGACCCACGCGCGGCACGCGCAGGAGGTCCCCGCCACGAAGGACGAAAAGCGCGCGCTCGCCCTGAACCTCGCCCGACTCGACGGGGAGCGCCACCTGGCCGTCTACAACATGTTCCTCGGTCACCTCTCGACGGAGGGACCGGGCCTGACGGACAAGGCGAAGCCCTTCAAGGACGACACCGAGTGGCAGCTCGCCGCCCTCGAGGTCCTCTACCACCTCAATGGACGCAACGCGCGGCGCTTGCTCTTCAACGCTGCCGAGCAGGCGCGCAAGCGAAAGGCGCCGTTGGCGGAGCTGGCGGCACGGTGCTGGGCCGCGGTGAAGTCGAAGCCGTACGGCGAGCCGACGCTGCCGCGGTCACCGCACGATCCGGACTGGACGGAGGAGGACCGATTCGATCTGGTCGACGTGCTCGCGCGGGTCGCCCTCGCCCCCCTCGACGCGGGCGCGCCAGACGCCCCGATGGCCGAGACGCCGACCGCGACGGGTCCCACCCCGTCCGCCGCCCGACCCTCGGTACGCCCGTTCACCCCCCCGAAAGAAGGCCTCCTGAGCCGTCTGAAGCGCAAGCTCTTCGGCGGCGACGAGGACGACGCGGCCGACGCCGAGCCGACCGCACGGCTGGAAGCGGACGAAGGGTCTCCCGAGCCCGGGCCCGCCGTGGAGGCCCCCCATCCTGGGCTGCCGGGCGCGGGGGACGACCCGAAACCGGTCCCGGTGGGCCCGCCCCCCGCGGCGCTGCGCTTTGAAGGATGCCTGCACGAGGGGGGCGCGACACGCACCGCGTCCGTCGATCTCGAGTTCGCCCTCTACTCGGCGGAGGACGCGCCCTCACCGATCTGGCAAGAGCGGATCGGCGGCGTCACGCCCCGCGACGGCACCTTCGTCGTCCATCTCGGGCTCGAGGCGCGTCTGCCCGCCCCCCTGCCCAACGTCGTCTGGCTCGGGATGAGCGTCGAAGGCCGCCCGGAGATGCGCCCGCGGGCTCGCCTCAGCCGGGCCCGCTCGGTCGTTCAGGGCTGAGCGGCGTCGAGGGGGCCCCAGCGCAGCTCGAACGGGCCGGACTCGCCGTTCGCGCCGTCGACGATGATCGTCACGGTCTCCTCGGCTGCGCCGCTCGCGAACTCGACGCGCTCCGTCAGGGCGCCGTCCCGGCCGACTCGACAGCTCGCGTTGGGCATCGCGCAGTCGTCGACCACGAAGAGCGAGAGGTCCCAACCGCGCTCCGGGATGGCCTCGACGAAGTAGGTCCGCCGGGGGTCGAGGGTCAGGCGGTAGACGACATCGCCGCTGCCGAGCGTCGAGTGCCCCGTGCACTGGTTGCCGTCGGGGAGCTGCGCGTCATCGTTTGCGCCCGCCGTGTTGGCCTGGAGGACGCCGCCCGCGCGGTCGAGGTTCTGGGCGCTGGCGCAGGTGTCGTTCGCGGGCGCGGGTGCCACCGGCTCGACGAGCACCTGGCCTTGCACCCGCCCGCGCGCCTGCGGTCCGATGCCTTCGACGATCAGGAAGTACTCGCCGGCGGGGACCACGGGCAAATCGAAGCCCGTCCCGCAACCGAGCGCTCCACCCGCCCCACACGCGGCGGCCAGGGAGACCCCGACGGCGAAGTCGGCGTACACCTGTGCGGACACGCGGCTCGGCGCGTCGAGCCGGAGACGGTACACGGCGTCCGGCCCGCTGGCCGGCAGGCACCCGGCGCCGAGGTCATCGGCGGCCCGGTCCAGATTCACGCGGATTCGCCCGAGGCCGTCTTGCAGTTCGAGGGCGACGGCCCCCCCGCAGGCGTCGTTGGCGGGCGGCGCCGCGAGCGGCAGCGTCGTCACGTCGAGGCGGTACTCGGGCCGGTCTCCGGGCTCGGTGCCGTCGATCAGGAAGGTCAGATCGCCCGCCCCTTCCACGGCGACCCGCACCTCAGCCGGATTGGCTTCGATCAGGTAGGGCGTGTCGGGCTCGTAACGGTCGTCGTTGCACGCGATCTCCGACGGGGCCGACGCGCACTCCGTCCGGACGCTGATGTGGGGATCGCCCAAGGTGCCGCCCGCTTCTCCAGTGACGCGAGCGACCACCAGGCGCGGCTCCTCGAGCCTCAGCGTATAGGCGACGTCCCCGCCGTCGAGGTTCGCCGACGCGCAGCTCGCGGTCAGGATGTCGTCGGCGGCGGCAACGGGCAAGCTGCCCGAGACGTGCGCCGTGCCGGCCGGATCGAGAACGAGGGGCGTCGCTTCGGCACAGAAGGCGCCCACGCGAGCGTTCGTGATCGCGAGACGGACCTCGTAGCTGCCCGTCCCCGACGACGGTGTCAAGGCGAGGCAGTACACGCCCCGGAGCGACCGCCCGAGGGGGCCACCCTCCTGGCCGCGGGCCCACTGCGTCGTCCCGACGACCGATTCGTCGCCACCATTCACGAGCGACGCCTCGAGCACGAGGTCCCCCGCCGTGACCCGTCCGCGAATGTCCAGGTTCTCGCCATCGGCGAGCTGAACGCACATCCAGTCGGCGTCCCCGGGGCAGGCGCGGCCGGTGATCGTCCGATCAATGGTCGGCGTCCCGGCGGGCCGCAGGTTGCGCGCGCTCGCGAGGTCGTCATCCGAGCCGCTCGCGTCGATGGCGTCGTCGACGCACGCCCCCGCCATCACGGGCTCGAGCCCGAGATCGAAAGCATAGCCGACGCTGCCCTGCGCGCCGCGCTGGAAGACCCGCGCCACGAGGTCCCGGTCGATGACGAACGGGCCGAACACGACGAGCTCGACGATTCCGGAAGCGTCGCCGACTGCGACGAGCGTGCCTTCCGCGTCGAGGATCTCGACGTCGAGCTCTGCGCCGAGTCCGTCGGCGCGGAGCGTCACCGTCCCCGCGGTGCTGCGCGGCAGCGTGAATCGGTAGTAGTCGTCGTCGCCCGGACAGCTCTGCGCGTCGAAGGCGCCGCCGCCCCCGAGGACTTCCGCGTTGTCGAGGGTGTCGTGGTCCTCGCCGGCATCGTCCTCGCACACCGGCGCGGTGCACGCGCCCGAGAGGCACGTCCGGTTGCCGAGGCAGTCCGCGTCGGACTCGCAGTCGACCTCGGCGCAGGCGCCGGCCCGGCAGATCTGCGTCCCGTCACACTCGTCGTCGGCGCCGCAGGGTCGACAGGCGCGATTACGGCCCGGTGCGCACACCTGCCCGACCGGGCAGTTGGCGTTCTCGGTGCAGGCCGCCGGCGCCGCGCAGCGCCCGGTGTCTTCCTCGCAGACGAGGCCTTCATTGCACTGACCACCCGCGGCCCGACAATCGAACGGCGCGGTACAGCGGCGCGTCCGGATGTTGCAGATGTTCGGCGCGTTGCATTCGCGGCTGTCGTCGCACTCTTCCGGCTCGACACAGCGGAAGGTCTCGACATCGCAGGACGAGCGCCCGAAACAATCGCCGTCCGTCTGGCACTGACGGCACCGGCCGTCGAAGCAGCGGTCGTCGAGGCCATTGCCCGCGCACGCCGCGTCGTCGGCGCAGCCGTCCGCGCAGGCGCCGTCCTGGCAGATCCGACCGGCGAGGCACTGCTGATCGTTCGTGCAGGGGGACTGTTCGACACAGTCGCCACGCGTGTCGCAAACGAGCTCTCGCTCGCAGGTACAGGGCCGGTCGGGCTCGACACCGCCGTCGACGGTGCCGCCGACCGGGGTGCCGCCGTTGCCGCCGGTGCCGCCGTTGCCGGCCGTGCCCCCGCCGTTGCCGCCGCCGCCCCCGACGATTTCGCCCCCCTCGCCGCCGCCGCCGGCAGGCTCGCCGCCGGTCTCGCCGCCGAAGCCTTCTGCGTCGGGCTTCGTCGTCGAACCGCCGCCGCCGTCGCCACCGCAGGCCGTCAGGAGACCGAGGCCGATCCCGAGGGTGAGCCGCAAGGCCCCCGTGTCCATCCATCCGCCACGTTCGCCACGCAGGCTCATTCTGAACCTCTCCATCTTTTGCCGGAGGGCCGGCCCCCGGCCCCGTTGCCGCGCGGCCACCGGAAAGGCGGCGTCGCGCACTCTCGGTACGTTACGCAGGGAGCGCACCCGGAATCAACCGAGGCGCGCCAGCCCCGCTCGCGTCGGGGAACGACGCCCCTCAGTCGAGCGGTGAGGTCGAGTACTCGAACCAGACCGGACGGCCGGGCCCCGCGTCGAACGAGACCTCGCCTTTATAATGAAGCGTCTTCCCGTTGCATTCGAACTGGCCGGAACGTTCGGTCCCCTTCGTCGTGTCCGCCTGGTCCGAGCCCGGCGGTTGGAGCGCGCAGCGGGAGCCGGTCAGAAAAGCGGAAGCGGCCTGGAGTTCGGGCGACGCGGACTTCTTGCCGAAGGTGATGCGCCCGCCGGTGACACGACCATTCTCGGCGGCGAGCGAGACGACCACCCCCTGGGCGTTTCGCCACGTCAGCGGCTGCGCGCCGTCCCGCTTCCAGTACTCTCCGAGCACCTCCCGGGCCACGTACTCGTCGACGAGTTTCGCCGGCGCCCCCACCGTCCCGTGCTCACGCAACCACGCCGTGTCGATCGCCGCGTCGGGCAACATGGCGTCCACCGGTGGGCGCACGCCCGCGTCCATCGGTGGCAGCGTGCCCGGCGCAGCCAGTGCCAGCGCGCCTGCATCGGGCCTCGGTTTCTGCGGCGGCGCGACCGCCGTGCTCTGCATCCACCAGACGAGGAGACCGAGCACGACCAGGACGGCAATCGAACCGAAGAGTTTCATCGACATGGGGGGCCCGCTTTCAGTTCGACTGTAATATTGAACCGCCGTTGACCGAACATCGAGCGGAATAGTACCTTTTCGATCTGTCAGGAGTAGTTTTTCGAATCCGCCTCAGGCGATCAGTCGGAACAAGCGGCGACTCCAACCGGAGTTGCCCGTACCTCGAACCAGGCACCGGAGAGAACGAATGTCCAGAGCAGCGACCCGGGCGATGAAGTGGGCCTTCGTCGGCGCAATGGCCACCGCCGCGCCGGCGGCGGCCGAGACGGTCGTCATCGTCCCCTACGCGCAGCAGAACAAGGACCTCCCGCATCCGGCACACTCCGGAGCACCGATCACCCTGAAGGCGATCGTCCGGGGCCTGACCTGCGACCAGGGGTACGACGTCACGTGGGACGTCAACCTCGACCGGCAGTACACGGCGGCGGACGGTACCGTGCGCTACGGCCGCACCCAGAACACCCTCTGGGACATCGGCCGGACGTGGACGGTGCCGGTCGTGCAGTTCGACCAGCCGCAGAACGTCGGCGTGCAGGTCCGCAACGTCTGCAACAACCAGATCTACTCGGGCTCGTTCCCGCTCTATATCTACGCGTTCCAGCCCTCGAACGATCCGCGTCAGTGGACGCGCGACCAGCTCGACATCATGGGCTCGATGGCGGTCCAGGAGACGCTCTGGTACCTGCATCGCCAGACGTGGTTCTACAACAACGACCGTGGCGCCAACGCGTCCACGATCAAGGGTCGCTTCGGCCAGTCCTACGTCTCCATGGACGGCACCGGCATCTGGGCGATGACCATCAACGGTCACCTGCCGGCGTTCCCCCCCGGGACGATCGACCGCCGCGACCAGAACAACGTCGCCCAGCCCTTGCCGAACGGCTGGGAAGTCGCCAACGACCGTCGATGGAACGACGACCCGTATGCAGAAACGGTCCTGCGGTGGTCGAACGACCTGACCCACCAGGCCCAGAATTACCGCGCCGTGCCCGCCGATGACGAGGCGTCGACCTGCGGCTACAATGCGCAGCGTCAGGCCATCGCCTGCAACCGGACGGCCAGCCCCGCCGACGGGCGCGGCTGGACGCTGGCCGCCGAAGGTGAACACTCCTACAGCCAGGGCATGCAGCTCGGCGGGTACGCGACGCTGCTCCCGGCGCTCGGCGGTATCCCCGTCCAGGAAGGCCAGGCCAAGGGCCGCAAGTACGAGTGGCTCGTGCAGCAGGTCGTCGACTACCTCGGCGGTATCCAGATTGACGGCGGAACCGGTGTTGGCGGCTGGTACTACCACTGGCTCGACGGTAACTACCACTGCGGCTACAACGACGGCTCGACGACACAGTGGGCGCTCGTCGGCCTCGAGTCCGCCGAGGTCACGGGCCGTCCGTTCGGCATCGTGGTGAACAACCGGCACAAGTACCGCGTCGCCGAGAGCCTCGTGCGCATGATCGGCGGCGACGGCAGCGCCGGCTATCGGTGCGGGTACACGTCCAACTTCCAGCTGACCGGCGGCGCGATCCTCGGTGCCCGGTGGCTCGGCGTCCACGCCATGCCCTCGGACAACGTCGTGCCGTTCCCGAACGATTCCGGCTACACGCGCGCCCAGCTCCGCAGCGTCTTCGACCGGTATCTCGAGTTCACCCGCGCCAACTGGAACTCCAACAGCCTCGCCGCCCACGGCGGCGGGTGGACGACTCGGCTCTGGCGTGGCGGCGACCCCTACTGCGGCAATCTCAACCGCGTCTACAACACCGACGACAACGCAGCGATCCGCTGCGGCAACACCTACGCCGCATACTCCCACCAGAAGGGCTATCGCACGGCGAGCCCGGAGCAGACCATCGCGGGCCACGACTGGTATCGCGAGTTCCTGATCTATTACATCCGCGCGCTCAATCGCGGCGTCGACGCCGGCAACGGCGTCGGTGGCCAGTACGGGATTCACGGCCGTCTCGTGGACAACTTCTGCAACGGCGCAGACGGTCACAGCGTCACGTGCGCATACGGCGCGCCGTTCATGTCTTCCTCCGCCGCCGGCCTGATCCTCACGCCGACGATCTTCAACCCGAAGCCGGTGGCCGTGGCCCGCGTGAACGGCCCGAACTCGGTCACGGCGACGGTCGTCGAAGGCTGCGTGGGCGGCAACAACGGTACCGTCAACCTGCTGCACGACCAGAGCTTCCACCCCAACCCGTCCGCCTCGATTCTGCTCTACCAGTGGGACGTCGACGCGAGCAACGGCCTCTGGTGGGAGAACAACGGCCAGCCGGATTTCCAGAGCAACGACCGCGCCGCGGCATTCACCTACCGGTACCTTCGCGCCGGCGTCTACACCGCGACCCTGCGGGTCGTCGACAACGGGCTCAACGACGCGCAGCAGACGAAGACCGCCACGGTCACGGTGACGGTCAACGCGGCCGCCAACGTGGCCCCCACCGCCGCCTCGGGCGGCCCCTACGTCGTCGAGGTCGGCGGTGCCCTCCAGCTCGCCGGAACCGCCACCGACGGCAACCAGGCCTGCGGCCAGCAGATCACGGTCGCGTGGGACCTGAACAACGCCAACACCTGGAACGCCGCCGCCGCGACGAACGGCGTCATCGCCTGGGCCGCCCTGCAGAATCTTCCGCGCGCCCCGCAGACCATCCCGCTCCGCCTCCGCGTGCGGGACGCCGCGAACAGCGAGGCCATCAGCGCGACCACGATCACCATCTACCCGACCGACCCCGTCGCCAACGGGAGCGCGGTGCCGAACCCCGCGGCCTGCAACCAGGACATCACGTTCAACGGCGGCAACAGCTTCCATCCGAACCCGAACCGCTCCATCGCGACCTACGAGTGGGACGTGAACGGCGACGGCACCTACGACGGCGGCGGCCGCAACCCCACGTTCGTCTATCGCTACCCCGCGTTCGGCACCTACACCGTGACCCTCCGCGTGACGGACGACCTCGGTCGCCGGAACACCACGCAGTTCCAGGTGCAGGTCAACCAGGGCAACCTCGCCCCCGTCGCCCGGACGTCGCGCGCCAACTACGAGGTCCTCGAGGGTGACAACCTCACCCTCGACGGCGCCGGGTCTTCGGACGCCAACGTCGCCTGCGGTGACTCCATCGTCGCTTACGAGTGGGACATCAACGGCGACGGCGACTTCAACGATGCCGGCGTCGACACGACGGGCGTGCGCCCGGTCATCGCGTGGGGCGTTCTGAACACCCTGCGGAAGTGGGCCGATCCCGTGACCGGCCTGCCGAACAACACGATCACCCTGCGCGTCCGCGACGAATTCGGCGCGGAGGCCCGGATCAACGCGACGATCACCATCTTCCAGGCCGCGCCCATTCCGGTCGTCGTCCAGTCGCCGAATCCGGCGCCGATCAACCTGGTCACCGGTTTCTCGAACCCGACGCTCAACGGTCAGGAGAGTCGCTCCCCCATCCCGAACGTGAACATCGTCTCTTGGGACTGGGACCTCAACGACGACGGCGTCTTCGAGGTGCAGGGCCGAGCCAGCGTGGAGTTCGTCAAGGTCTTCAATCCGGTACCCCAGCCCAACAACATTCCCGCGACGTTCGTCCGCCTGCAGGTCACGGACAGCCAGGGCCGCCGGGCCAACGTCCGCTACCAGGTCGTCTATCGGGTCCCGCCGACGCCGCCCACGGCGGACGCCGATCCGACGTCGCCCCCGGAGCGGAACTACCACATCCTCGTCGGGCAGGGTGTCGCCCTCGACCCCCGCCAGTCCTTCGACCCGGATGCGCGCGACTTCGGCGACTACATCCGGACCTACCGCTGGGACGTCAACGCCAACGTCAACGGCAATGCGGACTGGAACGTCACGGTCAATGACCCCAACGGCCAGCAGCAGAACGTCGTCTCCAACCTGACCTGGGCTCAGCTCAACAACTTCGGGGTCAACGGCCCCGGCCAGTCGACGCTGCTGCTCGAGGTCGAGGACACGACGAACCTCCGCAACCGCGACACCGCCACGCTCAACGTCTATCCGGTCAACCCGATTGCCGTCGCGACGGCCAATCCGAACCCGGCCGCCTGCGGCGATACCATCACGTTCGACGGCCGCGCCTCCGACCATGCCCACCCCGACATCCGGGTGGTCTCGTGGGCCTGGGACCTCGACGGCGACGGGCAGTACGACGACGGCGCCGGTCAGACGGTCACGCAGGCGTTCAACCGCTTCACGTTCAACCAGCCGATCCGCGTCGGCCTGCAGGTCACGGACAGCTCCGGCAACGTCGGGACGACGTCCCTGGACGTTTCGGTCGAGGCCGGCAATCACGCGCCCGTCGCGACGCCCGGCGGCCCGTACACGATCGTCCGCGGCGACGCGCTCAACCTGGACGGCCGCGGTTCGCTGGACCCCGACGCGGCCTGCGGCGACAGCATCGTCGACTACGCCTGGGACATCGGCAACAACGGCAGCTACGAGGTCTCGGGCGCCAACGCGGCCCAGACTGCCCGCACCTGGCAACAGCTCAACGATGCCGGCGTGAACAACGTCGGCGCCTACACCATTGCGCTTCGGGTCCGGGACCGCTTCGGCGTCCAGTCCGTGAGCACGGTGCAGCTCAACGTCATCAACGGACCGACGGCAGCGGCCGTGGCGATTCCTGGTGCGGTGGCCTGCAACGGCGAGGTGCTCTTCGACGGCAGCGGCTCCCGCACGGACGCGCCGGCCAACGACCCCGCGTTCGCCCTCGCCGCCTGGGAGTGGGATTTCGACGGCGATGGCCAGTACGAGACCAGCGGCGCGACGGTTCGCCGCGCGGTCGCCGGACTCGGCAACTCGGTCACGGTACGCTTCCGGGTCACGGATGCCTCCGGCCACCGGTCCGAGACGCAGGTCGTCGTCCAGCTGAACGTGCAGAACGTCGCCCCCAACGCCAACGCGGGTGGCCCCTACGTCACCGGTCCGGTGCCCGGCGGGTACGCGCCCGTCACCCTCGATGGCCGGGCGTCGACGGACCCGAACATGCCCTGCGATGCCATCGGCCGGTACCTCTGGGACGCCGACGACGACGGCGTCTTCGGGACGAACGACAACGCCCTCTTCGATCAGGCCGGCGTGCGGGACTACGAGGGCGCGACGGTTGCCGGCTTCCGCAGCCCGCGGTGGAACATCAACAACGTCTACCGCGTCGGCCTCCAGGTCTGCGACTCGAAGAACCCCGCCCTGTGTTCGGGGACGGCGTTCGCGAACGTCCGCGTCCTCGCCGAGGCGCCGCCCACCGGCGAGATCCTGAGCCCGCGGTCGTCCGACGCCGACTTCTGCGCCGGGGCCAATCCGTTCAACGTCTCGTTCCGCGTCGCTCACCCGACCGGTGCCCAGGTCACCGTCCGGGCGCGCGTCGGCGGTCAGGAGGTCGCTGGCCCCATCGTCGTGAACACCAACGCCAACGGTACGCCGGTCGACGGGACGATTCAGATCAACCCCGCCAACATCGCCGAAGGTCTGCGGAGCCTCGAGCTCGTGTTCCGCTCCGGCGTCGCGGCGGAGCAGGTCGTCAACGCCGGCGGCAACATCCTCTTCGACCGGACGGGCCCGACGGTCACCTTCGGAGCGCGTCCCGCGGCGAACGCCTGCTACCCGCTCAATCAGGTGCCGGCCCCCGAGTATCAGGTCAGCGACATGCTCGACCCGAACCCCGAGGTCGATCAGGCGACCTCCGAGGACGGCTGTGGCCGGACCCTGACGGTCAGCGCGACCGATCGGTGCGGCAACGTCGGCAGCGCCGCCCGGACCTACCTGATCGCGGAGCAGCCCGAGGTCGCCATCAATGGCGCCGCCGAGGGTGCCCTGGTCAGCAGCGCCCGCATGACCTGGGCCGTGGAAGGCCCCGCCGGCTGTGCGCTGAACATTCAGGCGTTCCTCTCCCGAAACGGGGCCGCGCGCGCAGCGTATGTCGCCAACACCGAGATCCGCGATCCCGGCGCCTACGTCCTGACGCTCGAGATGACCAACTGCGCGCTCGTGCAGCGGCAGATCATCCGGACCTTCACGGTCAACGGTCCGCCGACCGCGGACGCCATCACGGCGGGGCATGTCAACGCCGATCCGATGGTCCCCGGTGGCTACATCGTGGCCGAGGGCGGCGGGCTCCAGCTCGACGCGAGCGAGTCCCGGCCGCCGGAGGCCGGCGACAGCGTCACCGGCTATCGCTGGGACTGGCGCAACGACAACACCTGGGACTTCCCGGGCGGCGCGGCCTACGCGAACGCCGCCACCGCAGCGTACCCGACGAACGACAATGGCATCTTCATGAACAAGCTGGAGGTGCGTGACAGCCTCAACGCAACCGCTCAGGTCGTGTTCCAGGTGCGCGTCAACGACGTGAACCCGACGGCCCGGCCGGGCGGCCCGTACACGGTCGCGCAGGGTGTCGAGCTGATCCTCGACGGGGCTGCCACGACTGCCGGTCACCCGGTCGCCGATCCGCTCCAGACCTTCACCTGGAACTTCGGAGATGGCAGCGCGCCCGAGTCGGGCCCGCCCGCCACGCACGCGCAGCGGCCCCACACTTACGCAGAGAACGGCGTGTACACGGTCACCCTTCGCGTCGACGACGAGGACAGCTTCCACGTTGCACAGACGACGGTGACCGTGCGCGATGTCGACCCCGTCGTGGACAGCCTCGACCTGCCGGACCCCGCGTTCGAGATCGCCGGCATGCAGTTCACCATCAATGCCAACGGTGGCTCCGCGGCCGACCCGATCACGCGCGCCGAGTGGGACTTCACGGGGGACGGCGTGCCGGAGATCGCCGGTCCGTGGCCGGCCTACCGCACCGTCGTCTACGAGTTCGAGACGGATGGGAACTACACGGTGGCGGTGAAGCTGTTCGACAAGGACTCCAGCATGTCGTACGGCGAAGCCCTCCCGGTTCGCCAGATCACCATGGACGAGCTCCTCACCGTCGCGCAGCAGCGCATCGACCTCGTCCGCGCCGCCAATCAGGCGCAGCCTCTCGTCATCCGGGACGTCTCCGCGTCGGACACCGAGGTCGAACACGGCCACTGGGGCGAGACGTACGATCGTCGCGGCGTCACGATGCAGGCCTACGCGGCCCTGATGGAGCAGATCGCGAGCGCCCTGTCCCGCGGTCCGGCACAGAACGAGTTCCGCAATCTGCTCTGGGCCATGAGCCGGACGGCCCTGCGCGAGATCAATGCGATGCACGACCGTGTCGCGGCCAACCCGCGAGACGCCATCGCCGTCGATTCGATCGAGGTGGCCGAGCGTTCCATCGCTGCCGCTGCCGGCCTCTACAACGACCCGGACTTCCGCCAGTGGGTGTCGACCTCCGACGACCCCCTCCTGGCTTCGGACCTCATCGGCGCGGTGTTCAACGCGTACTTCTACCTGGCCGACGCGGAAGATCCGTTCAACCGCTTCGATCTCTTCCCGATGCCGGACATCGATGACGTGCGCACCCGCGTCGCGGCGGCCAACGAGGTCAATCAGAACCTCCTGACGGCCCTGAACGAGCTGCTCGCCGACCTCAACGACTACGTCTCCGCCGGCGGGGCGAACGATCCGGCCCCCGGCCAGGCGGATGTCCAGGCAGCCATCGACGTGCTCGAGAACGACATCATGCCGCTCATGGAACTCGAGCTGAACGTGCTGTGCGCGGACCCCACCTGCATCAACGACCAGCAGGCGCTCCACAACGAGCTCTTCCTGATGGACCTGATCAACTCGCTCTACTCGGCGAGCGCCGAGGGCGCCTATGTCCGCAACTGGCAGCACTCGCTGATGCTCGCGGTGAAGTTCCGCGTCGAGTTGTCGATTCTGCGGGTCGAGTACGCCTGCGGCGCCTTCCAGGCGGTCTCGCAGAACGCGCGCGCCCAGCAGGCCATCGGCCTGCGCCACGTCGAGAATCGCGACTTCGATCGCGCGCTGAACTACTACCTCTCGAACGAGACGCACTGCCTGATCATCCGGACCTACAACACCTGCCTCTCGCCCCTCGACCCTGCCAACGCGCCGCCTGAGCCGTTCCCGCCCGGCATCTGCCCGAACGACGCGCCCTGAGTTCGAGCGACCCGTCCTAGCCTCACAAACCGTCGCTCGTCGCTTGGAATCACCTCGCCAGTCCGGTTAGTCTGGCGTACACGCCGGGTCGTGGACGCCCGGCGCGATCCAGTCCCACCGCATTTCCGTACCATCGGGGGCAGTTCGCATGCGCGGGTTCCTCGTCGCGATCCCTCTCTCTGTTTTCCCCACGCTGGCGATCGCGGGCGCGAACGACGTCAGCGTCGCCATCCTCAGTCCGGCGGGGGGAGGCTGCGTCAACAACGGCGGCGAGCTCTTCTCGGGCGGCGTTCTCGGCGGCCTCGCCGCCCAGCCGATTGGTCCGGTGTCCGTGAACCTCCGCCTGACGGACGGCAACGGAAACGGCGCCGCCGATCCCATCACCGTCCGGCTCAGCGTCGACGGTCAGGTGGTCAGCGAGCACTACTTCCAGGCCGCCGCAGAGGGACAGCCCTTCGAGACCGGTCCCATCCCTGTTTTCACCATCGAGGACGGCGAAAACGTCACCCTCGAGGCGGAGGCCATCAACGGCGCCTCGACGGCCCGGCAGTCCGTCACGTTCGACCTCGACCGTGAGGCGCCCTCGGTCACGGCCGACGGCAACCTTCCCGATCCCATCGTCTGCGCGGCCAATCCGCCCGCGGTGCCCTATACCGTTGCAGACGACTTCGACGCCGCGCCGGATGTCGAGGAGCGTTTCGAGTTCGACGGATGCAACGTCCGCCGCATCGTGCGGGTCGCGGACGCCTGCGGCAACGCCCAGGAGGTTTCGGCGTCCAGCCGGCGTCCCCCACCCGATCCCAATGCGATCTCCGTGTCGTTCGGTGGGGTCGCCGAGGGCGCGCGTGTCGCGACGGCGGCGCTCACCTACGACATTCAGGCGCCCGTCGGATGCGTCGACTCGATTCAATCGAGCGTCACGCGGGACGGCGAGGGCATCGGACCGGTCATTTACGGCGAAGAGCTCGCCGTCGCGGGCAACTACGACGCGCAGATTTCGGTCTCTTCCTGCGGCGGACAGCCCGCGACGGCCCGCCGGCGCTTCACCGTGCTCGCCAAGCCCATCGCCGAGGCCGGCGGTCCCTACCAGTCCGTGCAGAACCAGGCTGTTCGCCTCTGCGCGACGGACAGCCAGGCGCCCGCCGAACTCGGCGGCATCGTCGGTTACGCGTGGGACATCAACAACGACGGCTACTTCGACGAATACGAGGGCCGCACGGCCTGCATCGACTTCGGCGCCGACAAGAACGACGGCGAGTACACCGTTCGCGTTCAGGTGCGCGCGGGCAACGGTACGCAGGCCGAGGACACGGCGACGGTGACGATCACCGACGTGACGCCGACCTGCGGCCTCGTCGTGCCGCCGGGCCCCTTCGACGAAGGCGAACTCGTCGACTTCGACGCCACCGGCTCACGTCCGGGCAACGAGTTCGAGGACATCCTGCTCTACGAGTGGCGCTTCGGCGACGGCTCGCCCGACCAGCTCGCCGCGGGTCTCGGGACGACCCTCCACCGGTACGACGCCCCGGGGACCTTCACCTACTCCGTGACTGTCCACGACATCGACTCGAGCTGCACGACCTCCGGGGAGCTCGTCATCCGCGACGTCGCGCCCATTTGCGAGGCGGTGAACGCGCTCGGCGCGGACGACCTCTACGAGGGCATGCCCGTCCAGTTCACCGTCGAGGCGGCCCCGGGCAGCTTCTCCGACCCCATCACGGGGTACACCTGGTACTACGGCGACTCGCCGTTGCCCGACAATGGCGCGTTCAACTTCGCCCCGACCCACGTCTACCAGGATCAGGGCACGTTCGACATCCGCGTGCTGATCGACGATCCGGACTCACAGACCGAATGCCCGGGAACGCAGGTGGTCGTCCAGGATCTCGCGCCGGTCGCGGAGCTCGACGGTCCCCGAGTGGTCACCGAGGGCGAAGCGGTCACCTTCGACGCGCTCCAGACGCGTGCGGGCGGCCCGGCCGACCCCCTCACGGTCATCAATTGGGACTTCGGCGACGGTCAACCGTCGGTCGACGCCGACCCGAACGAACGCCGTCAGGTCCACACATTCGTCGACGACGGCGAGTTCGACGTGATTCTGACGGCCACCGACGAGGACAGCGAGGCCACCGCCACGCTCCGCGTCCGCGTCCTCGACGTCGCCCCCGTTGCGGACTTCACCGTCGTCTACGCGCCGGAGCGCGAGAGCGCCGACGAAGGCGTGGAGATCGAACTCGACGCCACGGCCAGCGCGCCGGGCGCGGCCGAGGATCCCATCGCGGAGTACCGTTGGGACTTCGGTGACGGCGAGACGGCCGAAGGGCCGGATCTCGACGTCGTCCGCCACGCGTTCCCGGATGACGGCACCTACCTCGTTCGCCTCACGGTCGTCGACGAAGACGGCAGCGTCAGCACGACGGAGCGCACCGTCGGCGTCGAGAACGTCGCCCCCGTGGTCCGGATCGAGGTCGAGGAGGACCAGCTCGACGTCAACGTCCCGCACACGTTCACCGCGGTGGTCGAGGACGTCGACGCGGACTTCCCCCGGGTCGACTGGGACATGGGCGACGACGAGAGTTACGAGAATGCACTCAGCGTCACCCACACCTATCGTGTGCAGGGCCGCCGGGTCATCACGGTTTCCGTCACGGACGGAGACGGCGGCGTCGCCACCGCCGAAGTCGCCGTGGAGGTCACCCGCGGTCGGCCCCGCTTCGTCGTCGAGCGCGTCTACCGCGGCCGCGAAGGCGACGCGTTGTCGTTCGAGTTCCAGGTGCTGGCCGCCGAATCCGATCCGGGTGTCTTCGACGGACCGGTGCAGGTCCCGGTGCCGCAGCTGCCGCCGGGCGCCGAATGGAGCGAACGCCCCGGCGTTCCGGCCGAGGCCTCGAAGACCATTCGCCTCGCCTTCACGCCCACCTACGTGGATGCCGGGCGGATCACGCTGCTGCTTCGGGCCGTCGCCCCGAGCGGGCTCACGCGGGACACCGAAGTGACGGTGGAGATCGAAGATGCCGGCACGCCGTACGCGGCCGCCGTCGCGACGGTCAACGGCGAGGGACGGGTCACGGTGCTCGAATACGGTCGCGATCCCCTCAGCCACGCGCTCGGGCTGCGGCCGACAGCCGAGATCCCGGTCGGAGCCGGGATCGGCACGGTCGCCGCGAGCGACGACGGGCGTTGGCTCTTCGTCGCGTCCCCCGCCTCGGGCGGCGTCGCGGTCATCCGCCTCGGGGACGGTGCGCCGCACTTCGCGCGGTTCATTCGCACGGGCTCCGAGTGCACGGCCGTGACGGCCGGCGACGGCCGGGTGTACGCCGTCAATGCCGGCGACGCCACGCTCTCCATCATCGACGCCGAGACGCTCAAGGTGATCCGAACGGTAAACCTGGGGCAGATCGGTCGCCCGATGGACGCCGTCTACCTGCCGGCCGGATTCGACGGCCTCGAGGATGCGCACATCGCCGTCGTGGGCGCGCGAGGCGGCCACATCGCTCTTCTCGACGCGGCGGCCGCAGAGGCGGGCCGTGGGGACGCGGCCATCAGCGCGAGCCGGCGCCTCGGCGGCGTCCTGCAGCGTGTCGTCGCGGACGCGGAAACCGGCTGGGTGCACGTCGCCGACGCCAAGACGCGCCGGCTCTACGCCTTTCAGGCCAGCGAGTTCCTTCTCGACGCGGACGGCGCCGAACTGACGGGCACGGCGCTGACCTTCCCGCCGCAGGATCTCGCCGCCCGGGCGGGGACGGTCTGGGTGGCCTCCACCGGCGGCCTCATCGAACTCGGTGGTGTTGCGCCGCCCGTCGTCCACGCGCGGGAGACCTCGCGCACCGTCGAGGCGGTCGGCCCGGCGATCTTCCCGGGGGGCGGCGTGCTGCTCCTCGGGAACCAGGGGCTCGAGCATCGCAACGCCGATCTCGAGTTGGTGCTGCAGACTTCCGGTCGACCGTCCACCCGGCGGCTGACCACCTTCGTGACCCTTCACTGAGCTGCGGCCACGCGGGCCGCGATGCATGTTTCACGGAACGACTCGGGGGCGTGAGTGAACAGGATGAACAAAACGATGCCGAACAACACGATGCGCAGGGCGCTGTGGTCCCTGCTGAGCCTGACCTCGGCGCTGGCGCTCGGCGCTTGCGGCGACTCGGTCTCGAGCGGCGGCAAGAAGCCCGACGCGGCCTGCGAGGGCTTCGGAGGCTGCGGCGAGGTCCCGGATGCCGGCGGCGGCAGCGGCGGCGGTGGGGGCTCGGGGGGAGAGCCCGAGCCGGGCCGCTCTTGCCTCGAGGACGACGCCTGCGACCCGTCTCAGTACTGCCAGTTCGAAGGCGACGCACCGGAGGGCGTCTGTACCCAGGGCTGTCGCGACGATGCCTCGTGCGGGGATGGGAACCGCTGCGACCCGTCGACGCGGGACTGCCTGTGCACTTCGGACGCCGCCTGCGGCGCCGACGAGTACTGTGATACCGCCGACGGCGCGTGCAAACCGGGTTGTCGTCCCGACGCCGCCGACGCCTGCCCGGAGGGGCAGACCTGTAACCCGGCGACCCATGAGTGCGAAGGCGGCGCCCCCGGCCAGGCGGTTTGCTGCAGCGCGGACGGCGCGAGCTGCAGCCTCGCCGCCGACGCGGCCGCCTGCGAAGGGACGTTCGTCGCGCGGCTCACCTCCTGTGAGCCGAACCCGTGCGGCCCCGCCTGCGACGAGGACGCGGACTGCGCCGCGGAGCGCTACTGCTCCAGCGACGGCACGTGCCAGACGGGCTGCCGCGAGGACGATCCCGCCTCGTGCGGCGAAGGCTTCTCGTGTGACCCCGAGAAGCACACCTGTGAGCCGGACGAAGAGGTCCCCTGCGACCCGCAGGACCCGGATGCGTGCCCGGACGGTCAGTTCTGCGATCCCAACACGGGGATGTGCCTCGACGGCTGCGGGGGCGACGCGGACTGTCCCCCGGGGCAGCACTGCGATGACCAGAACATGTGCGTGCCGAACGACGGCTGCGCCATGGACAACGAGTGCGGTCAGGGTGAGTACTGCGACCCAGCCTTCGGCTGCCGCGAGTTCTGCGGCGAGAACGGCGACTGCCAGCCCGACGAGTTCTGCGACCTCGGCGACCCCGCCGGCGGCCGCTGCGTGGCCGGGTGCCGCGACGACGATCAGGACGGCACCAACAACACCCCGGACACGGCCACCGACATCGTCCTGGTGAACAACCACGGCGAGGTCCGGGGTGCGCTGGTCTGCCCCGACAACCCCGACTTCTATGCGGTCGAGCTTTTCCAGCAGGCGCGCATGCAGGTCACCCTGACCGCGGACGACCCCGCGATCGGTGACATCCAGCTGCGCATCTACGAACCGGACGGCCAGACGGTGGCGGCTGAGGCCATCCAGCCGGGCTCGCCCAAGCGCCTTCGGTTCCCGGCGATGGGCGGGCAGGGCGCACCCCGCCCGGACACCTACTACATCGAGGTCGTGTCGAGCGACCCCGTCTCCCAGGCGTACAACCTCTCGGTCACCCTGATCGACGTCGCCGTCGACGGTGCATGTTTCCCGGACGACAGTGAGTTCGACGACGGCGGCCGGGGCCACAACGCCGCGGTGACCGCCGTCGATCTGGGCTGGAACGGTGCCGCGGACGAGACGTTTACGTTCCGGGGCAGCATCTGCAACGGCGACGAGGACTGGTTCACCTTCGACTCGCTGGATGCCAACATGGGCGTCTCCATCGAGCTCAACGTCGAGGGGCTCTCCGGCGACGCGGTGATCGAGCTCTACAATGACGTCACTGTCCGCAACCTCGGCAACCCGTCGTTCTCCTCCGGTCCCGGGGTGGGCGCGGGTGGCACGGTCAGCTACCGCCTCGACGTTCCCCGCGACCAGGCGCAGTTCGGTCCCGGTCAGTGGTACGTCCGCCTCCGCGGCGCAGATGCGGCGTCCCTGCTCGACGACTACGGCCTCAACATCCAGCTCCTCCGCCCGCGCGCCGGTTGCGAAGACGATGGCGCCGAGCCCAACGGTGCTCCCGGTGTCGTGACGGACGCCGCCGATCTCGACGTGCTCACCGGCGGTCTCCCGCGCAATGACGATGTCGAGATTCCGGTCGCCGTGCGCCTCTGCCCCCGCGAAGAAGACTGGTACCGCTTCGAAGCCGAAGACGGCGACCAGATCACCGCCTGGGCGACGAGCCCCTCCCTTGCCGGCCAAGCGATCGTCGAGATTGCAGGCGCCGACGGCAACGTGCGCGGCATGGGCGGCGAGATGACCCTCGACGGGCAGCCGACGCGTCCCGCCAGCTACAACGGCGCGCGGCCGGGGGTCCACTACCTCCGGGTGCGCAGCGTCGCCGCCGGCAGCGCCGATCCCTACACGCTCGTCATTCACATCAACCCGACGGCGATGTGCGGTGCGGACGTCGCCGAGGTCGGGCCGCAAGCGATGCGCAACGACACCTTCGAGGACGCCGTGCTGTTGACGTCCGACGACGTCAATGCCGAGCGGTACGAGTACCTCTCCGGCCTGATTTGTGACGTCGATGGACCCGATCTCGACTGGTACAAGGTCACCGTGCCGGCCAACGAGCCGCGCGGGTGCATCGAAGCCGCCTTCCAGCCCGCGGATGGCGACCTTCAGCTCGAGGTCTTCGAGGGCGTCAACGATCCGGACGACGACCGTGCGTGCAATCGGAACGCCGACTGCATGGCGCCCGACG
The DNA here is from genome assembly GCA_023150895.1 of Myxococcota bacterium. GTDB lineage: Bacteria > Myxococcota_A > Bradymonadia > UBA7976 > UBA1532 > CAINDO01. Next base: position 62,928 of record JAKLJY010000016.1, read on the forward strand.
TCCGCGCGTCGCGCCGGTGTCTCGGCGACGGCAACGTCTGCGGCTGCCTCGACGACGGCGACTGCGACGTCGACGGCGACGGTCTCGACCGGAACGATGGCCGCTGCGTGAACAGCCGCTGCAAGGTCGCCCTGGCCGACTCCCGCACCGCGGGCATCGAGTTCCTGTCCTTCGAGCCGGGCACCCTGAGCGAGGGCGACAAGTGGATTCTCGTCTCCGGGCAGAACGGCGGCGAGAACGCCTACAGCCTGAACGTCACCCTCCACGGCGCCCGGCCCGAGTGCGCGCCGGACTGGCGCGAGATCGACCAGCCCAACGACGATCCCGCGCAGGCCGTCTTCCTCGGCACCGGCCAGAGCGGCGTCTGCGATGCGTGGGTCTGCAACGACGAACGCGGCATCGGTGACTGGTACAGCTTCGACATCCCGCCCGGCACCGGCAACCGCACCGTCCTCGTGACCTACGACGAGTTCAACGACGGCCGCGCCGCCCTGCTCTTCCAGGTCGACGATGCGGCCGGCATGGCGACCTTCTACGAGCGGCCGCCGGAAATTGCCGCCGATCCGCGCGAGGATTGCGCCAACATCGACGTCGGCCCGGCGGGCGGCCGCGTCTACGTCTCGGTCACGGGCCGCCGCGAGAACCTCGTCGACAACGATGCGGAGACGAACTACACGCTCCGCATCCTGCCCTACGATCCGGTGTCCGATCCGGATGGCCGCTGCGAAGAGTACGTCCCGAACCCCACCGCGGTCTGGGACTTCGCGATTCCCTGACCTCGGTCGACCAGGCCGCCGGTCTCTCACTCCTCGCTTCCCGCCCGACGCCGCCCGCTGCCTGCGGGCCCCCTTTCCCCTCCCCCATCTGTCACTCGATTGGCGGTCGTAGCCGCCGGACGCGCGCGAGCCACGTCGGACCGCGCGCACCGATCCACCCGCAGGTTCCCTCGCGGGCCCGTGCTCACGGGTGCATCATTTGGGATTCTCGAGAGAGGAGGTGGCGGCCGGGGCGGCCGGAGGCGCTGGAGAGGCGGGGGGCAGCGAAGACGCGGCAGTGTTCAGGCGGAGGTGAGGCGGCCGTTGCGCTTCTTCTTGAGGAGGCTGCCGACGCGCTTGAGCGCCTTGGAGATCTTCTTCTTGTGCTGGGCCTTGCGCCGCGCGGTGTTGCGACGGGACTTGCGGGTCTTCATGGGGTTCCTCGGATCTGGAAAGTTCAGCCGCAGCATTCTGCGGAGAGTGCACCGGAAAATCAAGCGCGGCGCGGGCGTTTCTCAGCGACAGAAGTCGAACACCGGCAGTTCGGCCGCGACGTTGCCGTGCGGGGCTTGTCCACCCCCGTCCACGTCCACCCAGAGGGGGTTCGCGAGGGCGAAGGTCGGCTTGCCCCCCCAGGTGTGCCCGAGGGGCGGACCGACCGCCAGGACCACGACGTGCGCATCCGAGTCGACGGGGACGCGCAGCTCACCGTCGAAGTCGACGAGCGCCGAGGCGGGCTCGGCAAGGGGTCGGTCGAGCGCGACAGCGCCATTGACCAGCACCAGGAGGCGGTTGAGCGATGCCCAGGGCGGCGTCCGGAGTCGAACCCGCAGGGCGACCTGCCCGTCCGCCTCCCGAGGGATCGTCTGCCCGGGTTGACGCCCGTCGGGGAAGTCCATGACGGCGCCCCCGCCCACGAAGACGGTCCCGTCGCGCAGCGCGTCGACAATCTCGGCCGGCTGGACGCCCTCCGGTCGGTCCGCCAGGGTAGGCAGGTAGTTGCGCGGGTAGCCGGGGGGCTGCCCGATGGAGTGCGTGTCGCTGTTGCCGACGGCCGTCAGGTGCAGACCCTGATTTAACAGCGAGAGCCAGTCCGTCATGATGCGACAGAAGTCGTCGGCTTCGTTGAACACCTCGATGGTGTCGAAATCCCGCGTGAAGTCGTCCGGGCTCAGGCCCTCGAGGGGTTCACCCGGCACGTAGCCGAGGTGGTTGAAGTAGCCGGAGCTCGAGCTGCGCGGGTGGTTGATCTGCATGACCTCCGCGCCGAGGCGTCGGGCCTCGGCCACGAGCTCCGGGGCGCGACGCCAGCGCCAGCGCCCGTCGGCCTCCTGCACCGGGAGAACGACCCCGCCGCCTGCGCTGTCGTTCGGGCGGTACGGGAGCGGGTAAGCGCCGATGTGGGCGTAGAGCGGGGAGATCTCGGACCCGGTGAAGACCATGATGCGGTCGCTCAGTCCCAGGCGCGAGACGAGCGCGGCGAAGTCCCACACGATGTCGTGCTCGCTCGGTGCCATGAAACCGACGCCCTCGGTCAGGTTCGAGAGCACCCGCGCGACGGGGTCGACGTCGCTGTCCGCGCTCGGACTGGCGTGCTGGTGAAACTCACCGGACGTCCAGCCCTCGAAGGGCAAGACCTCGGTCAACACGATCTCGGTCGAGGTCGGCTCGCCGGCGGCGATGGTGATCGTCCGTTCGTCGACCGTGTAGTGCCACCCCCGCGTCGTTTCGATTCGCCACTCTCCGGGCGGCAGGGGGACCGACGCCTCGTCCACCACGAATCGGATGAGCGACTCGCCGGCGGTGCTCTGGAGCCGGAGGCGCGCGGCAAGCGGTGTGCCGCCGGCTTCGCGGACGCGCACCGCGAGCGTCCCTGCGATGACCACCGGCACCTCGACCCGGAGGGGGTCATCGGCCGTGACCTCGAAGGTGAACCCTTCCGTGCGCGCGTCGAAGAACTCCGGCGCCGTCGATGCGCGATGGGGCCCGAGCGGCAAGCGCACGACGGCCTCGCCCGTGGCGCCCACCCTCACCCGCGTTGCGGCCCGCCCGCTGGCGTCGACGAGGTCGAGGCGCGTCCCGGCAGGCGCCGCGAGGACGACGTCGCGCAACCCCGCCTCGCCGCGATCCGGGCGGATGGACTCGACATCACCGGCGCCGACGATGAACCGGCGACGGATGAGCCGCTGGTCACCCACCCGCAAGAAGGCCGAGCCGTAGGTGATGGCCGTGACCGGCGTCTCCGACGTCGGGATCGACAGATAGGAGACGGGCGCGTCCGAGACGTAGGCATAGGAGACGGCCGGCCCTTCGGCGGCGAGATAGGCGACGGGATTCGGCGCCAGCCCGTCGGCCCCCTGGCCGGGCCAGAACGGCCGGGTCCGATCGCCGAACAACACGACGTCGGCCATGATGGCGCGTCCGGCGGTGCGGTCCCCTTCCACCCAGGTCAGGATCTCGACCGCGTCGCTGTCCGGCGGCAGTCGATACTCCGTCACGATCCGCAGATCCGGCGCGACGAAACGCCCGGGCAGGAGCCCCTGAACCAGCCGACTCGGCCACGCGCGCCCCTCGACGCGCAGGATGGCCGGCCCGCCGTCGCTGCCGTCGCGGACGATGCCGACGTGCTCGGCCGAGGCCCCGCCGACCTCCGGAGACACGACGACCTCCTGCAGGGCGTCGGTGCCGGGGGCCTCGGCGCGATGCGCGTCGATGATCGTGCCCCCGAAAAAGCTGAAATGGCCGTACGTGTCCTCGTCCTGGATACAGAGGCTGATGCGGGCGTTGTCGAGCCGGTAGTCGCCCACGCGGCAGTTGGCCTCGGGACCCGCCAGGCGTTCGGCGTCGGCGTCGACCCGGCCCGCGCGGGCACGCCCCGCCGCGACCGGCTCCGTGAGATCGGCGGCCCCGCCGACATCCGCCGACCCGGGGGTCGGCTGCTCGGCTGCACGGAGGGGCGGCGCAGCGTCCGGCGGCCACGTCGCGTCCGCGGCGGCGTCGAAGGCGTACAGCGCGTCGGTGAGGCGCGCGGCATCGGATCGACTCGCGGCATCGACCGGGACGGCATCCCAGCCGTCGCTTTTCGCATCTTGTCCACCGTGCTCCGTCGCGGCGTCCGTGGCGCGACCACCGTTTCCGCCGCCTCCCCCCGTGCCCCCAGCGTCTCCACAACCGGTGACGAAGATGATGGCGGCGGCGAGGTAAAGGGCGCGGCGGGCGGGGTCGTGTCTCATCGGTTCACCGGGGGGCTGGACAAAAACCGACAAACATGGTCGGATTATCGTAATTATCGTGTCGACCGGAGCAGAGCGTGCGCGAGGCCAACAACCATTTCTCCAGCATCGCCGACATCGACGAGTTCGTCGAGGTGCTGCGCCGCTATGAGGCCGGCGAGCTCGATGCCGACGCCTTCCGGACCTTTCGGCTGACGCGTGGCGTCTATGGTCAGCGCCAGCCGGACGTTCAGATGATCCGGGTCAAGGTCCCCGGGGGCCTGCTGACCGTCCCGCAGCTCGAGGCGCTCGCGGACGTCGCGACCGAGTTCAGCCGCGGGTTCGGTCACATCACGACCCGGCAGAACATTCAGTTCCACTTCGTGAAGCTCAACGACGCCGAGGGTCTTCAGCGCCGTCTCGAGCCGGTGGGCCTGACGACCCGCGAGGCGTGCGGCAATACCGTACGCAACGTGACGGCGGACGCCCTCTCCGGGATCGCTTCGGACGAGGCCTTCGACGTCCTGCCCTACGCCGAGTGGTGTCAGAAGCATCTGCTGCGCGACCCGCGGTTCGGCACGCTCCCCCGGAAATTCAAGATCGCGTTCTCGGGCAATGAACTCGACCGCGCGCAGGCGGCGATCAACGACCTCGGATTCATTGCCCGGGTCCTCGATGGCCGGCGCGGGTTCCGGGTTCTCGTCGCCGGGGGCCTCAGCACGACGCCCGTCACGGCCTGGGTGCTGCACGACTTCATCCCGGCCGCGGACATGCCGCTGGTCGCCGAGGCGGTGGCGCAGATCTTCGACCGCGTCGGCAATCGCGCCAACCGGGCCCGGGCGCGCCTGAAGTACGCGGTCAAGAAGCTCGGCTTCGAGGAATTCAGGAATCAGTACGAGGCAACGCTCGCCGAAATTCGGGCCCGCTACGACGCGCCCGTGCCGATGGCCGCCGTCAGCCACGAGTCCGACCTGCCGCCCGTACCGCGCAGGACGCCCGCTGCCGACCCGTTGCCGGACTTCGACGCGTGGCGCCGCCACAACGTCATCGGCCAGAAGCACGCCGGTCACGTCGCCGTGCTGGTCAACCTGCTCCTCGGCGACCTCACGTCGGCCCAGTTCCGCGCCCTGGCTCGCATCTGCGAGACCTTCACCGATGGCACGCTGAGGACCACGAACGACCAGGACGTCGTCCTGCCGTGGATCCCGGAGGCGGCCCTGCCCGCGCTTCACCGTGCGCTGACCGACGCCGAGCTCGCCCGGCCGGACGCCCGGACGCTCCACGACGTCACCTCGTGCCCCGGGGCGGACAGCTGCAACCTCGCCTACACCGGGAGCCGTGACCTCGGCCGCGAGCTCGTTCAGGTGCTCGAGCGCGAGCGGGACCGCACGAGCGTCCGCGCGGCGTTGAACGGCGACATCAAGATCAGCGGTTGCCCAAACTCCTGCGGGCAGCACCATGTCGCGGCCATCGGCTTCCATGGAGGCATCCGCCGCGTCGGGGAGCGCGTGCTGCCGCTCTACGAGCTGCACCTCGGCGGGCAGATCGGTCCGGACGGCGCGCGGTTCGGCCGTCGGCTCGGCAAGGTCCCGGCGCGCCTCGCCGGGGAGGCCCTGCTGCGCCTCGTCGACCTCTACGAAGCCCATCGACAGGCGGGGGAACGCGTCGCGGACTTCTTCTGGCGCGTCGACGAACGCCTCGTCGCCGAACGCATCGAGCCCCTGAACGACGTCGCCGTCGACGCCCCCGAAGAGATGTTCCAGGACCTCGGAACCGAGCGGGTCTTCGGGGTGCACCTCGGCGCGGGCGAGTGTGCCGGCTGACGGGCTCGAATCCCGCGGAATCGCCCCTCGCCCCGTTGCACCCCGCAGGCGCCGCGCCTATGCTCCCCGCCCAATCCCGAACACACGTGACACCCGAAGGCGAGCGGACATGGCCGAGCAGTTCATCTATCACATGCGCGATCTGCGCAAGAGCTATCCGGGCGGCAAAGAGGTCCTGAAGGGCATCTTCCTGTCGTTCTATCCGGACGCGAAGATCGGCGTCGTCGGCGGCAACGGCGCCGGTAAGTCGACCCTGCTGAAGATCATGGCGGGCCTCGACCAGGACTTCACCGGCGAAGCCTGGCTGGCCAAGGGCTACTCCGCGGGCTATCTGCCGCAGGAACCCCAGCTCGACCCGACCAAGAACGTCCTCGAAAATGTGAAAGAAGGCCTCAAGCGCATCACGTCCCTCCTCGAGCGCTTCGAGGAGATCAGCATGAAGCTCGGCGAGGTCACCGACGACGACGAGATGAACAAGCTGCTCGACGAGCAAGGCGCCCTCCAGGACAAGATCGATGCGGCCGACGGGTGGAACCTCGACGCCCACCTCGACGTGGCCATGAGCGCGCTGCGCTGCCCGCCGGGCGATGCATCGGTCGCGAACCTCTCGGGTGGCGAGAAGCGTCGCGTGGCGCTCTGCCGCCTGCTGCTCGAGAAGCCCGATCTGCTGCTCCTCGACGAGCCGACGAACCACCTCGACGCCGAGACGGTCAACTGGCTCGAGAAACACCTGCGCGAGTACCACGGCGCGGTGCTGATCGTGACGCACGACCGCTACTTCCTCGACAACGTGACGTCGTGGGTGCTCGAGCTCGAGAGCGGCAAGGGCGTGCCGTGGAAGGCCAACTACTCCGAGTGGCTCGACCAGAAGTCCCAGAAGCTGGCCCAGGAGGAGAAGGCCGAGTCCGCCCGTCAGCGCGCCCTCAAAGAGGAGCTCGAGTGGGTGCGCTCGTCGCCCAAGGCGCGCCAGGCCAAGAGCAAGGCGCGCTACAAGTCGTACCAGAGCCTCGTCGACCGGGCCCGCGAGCAGACCGACCGGCGGCTCGACATCCGCATTCCGACCGGGCAACGGCTCGGGGACCTGGTCATCGAGCTCAACGACGTCTCGAAGGGGTACGGCGACAAGCTCCTGTTCGAGAACCTCACACTGAACATCCCCCCGGGCGCCATCGTCGGCATCATCGGCCCCAACGGCGCCGGCAAAACGACGCTCTTCCGCATGATTGTCGGTCAGGAGCAGCCCGATGGTGGCACGTTGCGCGTCGGTCAGACCGTGCAGCTCGCCTACGTCGACCAGGGCCGTGACGACCTCGTCGGCGGCAGCACCATCTGGCAGGAGATCTCCGGGGGCGCCGAGGTCATCGAGATGGGCGGCGTCAAGCTCAACTCGCGGGCCTACGTCAGCGCTTTCGGATTCCGCGGCCAGGACCACTCGAAGAAGGTCGGCGAGCTCTCCGGCGGCGAGCGCAATCGCGTCCACCTTGCCAAACTCCTGAAGTCGGGCGGCAACGTCCTGCTGCTCGACGAGCCCACCAACGACCTCGACGTCGATACCCTGCGCGCGCTCGAAGAGGCGCTGCTCGAGTTCACCGGCTGTGCGCTGGTCATCAGCCACGACCGCTGGTTCCTCGACCGCGTCGCGACGCACATTCTGGCGTTCGAGGGCGACTCGCAGGTGGTCTGGTACGAGGGCAACTTCGAGGACTACATGACCGACAAACGTCGCCGGCTCGGTGCCGACGCCGACCTGCCCAAGCGCATTCAGTACCGCAAGTTCACCCACGCGTGACGACGTTGCCCAAGGCCCTGGCGGCCCGCGTGAGCGCCTTCCTCGAGGGCGACTTGCAGGGGGAGGCGCCGCTGGAGGCGCTGGCCGCCGACTTGGCGCAGTGGCTCGACGGCAAACCCGCCGACACCTTGCGGGCGCTGCTGGACCACCTGCGCGACGGCGGGGGGTACGGGCTGTCGCTGCGCCTTCTGGCCCGCGCGTGGGAGGGCACGCTCTCCGACGCGCTGGCCGGCGAGGTGGCGCAAGACTGGATTGGCACGCTGCTGCACGGACTCGGCGATCGCGCCGCGGCCATCGATGTCGCCCGCCACGTCACCCCGGGTGCGCTTGCGCGAGGCGCGGCCTTTGCGGGTGATCTCGGGGACCTGCTGCTTTCGTGGGACCTGCGGGCCGAGGCTGACCCGCTCGTCGAATTCGCCGCCCGCCGCAACCCGGGTGACCTTTCGGCGCAGTTCAACTACGGCGTCGTCTTGAAGTTCCGGGGGGACTGGGCGGCCTGTGCGGCACAGTTCCGGGCGCTGGCCGTCCACCGCCGCGATCCGCCGGTCCTGTGGAACCTGGGCATCGCGTGTACCGCACTGCGCGACTTCGCCGGCGCGCGGTCGGCCTGGCGCGGCGTCGGCCTGACGGTCCCGGAGAGCGACGGCGACTTCGCCCGGCCCGGGGAGCGTGTCCCGGTCCGCCTCTCGGCGGCATCGGACGCCCCGATTCTCGCCGAGGTGGTCTGGGGCGATCGCCTCTGCCCCTGTCGGGTCCGATTGACGGGCATCCCTCGGTTCGAGCCGGGCTGTGGATTCGGCGATGTCGTGCTCGTCGACGGCGTGCCGGCGGGCGAGACGACCCTGAACGGCCAATCGGTCCCCATCGTCTCGGCGCTCGGCGTCTTTCAATCGGCGGGTGGGGTCTTGTACCGCTTGCGAGCGTCCGCCGGACGGTCGTTCGCCCCGGAGATCATGGCGCGGGTTGCCCAGGCCCTGCGGGTCGACGGTTTCGCCGCAACGGACTGGCGCGGGGTCGATCAGGCCACCCCGGCCGTGGGTGTCGTCCGGGCCCCCGATCAGTCACCGGAGTCCCTCGCGGCCGCCGTGGCGACCGCGTGCGCCGGCCTTTCCCTCTTCTGTCCCGAGCTCGACGCCGAAGTGGGTCGACCCGTGGGCGCCGCCCCCGAGACCCTGCCCCGCTACTGAACCCGACCATGCATCGCTCGACATTCATCCAAGTCTGCCTGTACCTGACCCTGGGTCTCTGCCTCACCGCAGTCGGCATCAAGGTGCTCCACACCGACGTGAAGCAGACCGGCGGCTTCGGCGGTGAGCTCATGGTTCTCCTCAGCCCCGTCTTCTTCGGCATGGCGGCCAAACGTGCGATGCACATGGGCCGAATGGCCAGTGTCATCGCCGCCGTCGGGGTCCTGCTGGCCGCCGGAGGCCTGGCCGCGAGCGTCCACGGCAAGTCGGCGCGCCCGCCGGCAATGGCCGCGCGGCCGTGAGTGGCGAGGGGTCGACGCCGTGGACGCTGCCCTGGGCGCCCCTGGCGACGAACCTGGCGGCCACCTACGGCCTCTCGCCCGCCGTGTTTCGCGAGTTCATGTTCTTCTCCGTGCCGGGCGAGCGCGGGGTCTACGCCGCCGTCGCCGGGGCGATGCACCCGCAGACCCGCGACGATCTCCTCAATCTGGGCTGGCGGGCGCTCGACGCCCCCTGGCCCGAGGGACGCCCGCTGGCGGGCTTCCTGGCCATCGTGGGCACCGACGCGACGCGCAACGTCATCGACGTCGACGAGACGACCGCGGCCGCCTTCATGCGTGGAGAGCCGCTGACGTGCCCGCCGGAGGCCGATGCGCCGGTCCTGATCGTCCGGCGGGGTCGCCGGGTCGTGGGCGCGGTCGACGGCGCGACCGGGCGCGCCCTCGACGCCTGAGCGACGGGGCTCAGCGCCCCTTGTTGATCCAGCCGTCGTTCCGGAAGTGCGAGGTGTCGCCGTCGAGATCGCCCTCGGCCGGGAAGCTCTGATCGGGGTGCAGCTTCAGGGCGCGCGCGAGCAGCTTGCTCTCGCTCTCGACGATGTCGGGATTGGGGACGCAGCACTCGACCGGGCAGACGGACTGGCAGGCCTCGTCGCCGTGGAAACCCACACACTCGGTGCAGAGCGCGGGATCGATGACGTAGATGTCGTCGCCCTCGCTGATGGCGTTGTTCGGGCACTCGGGCTCGCAGGCGCCGCAGTTGATGCAATCGCTGGTGATCATCGTGGCCATGGAGGACTCCTTGGGGGCATCTGGCCTGGGGGGACACGAACCACCCACTCGGCGCCCGATGGCACCGCAGGGTGTTCAGGGCGCCGATGTTGAACCAAGTCCGGGCCGGCTGGCAATACGATGACGGTCAAGTCGAACGCCGTTGCGTTCCCGGGTGTCCCTGGATCGGGTGCGGGTCGCCGGACACCCCGGGGTGCAGCGAACCCGCGGGGTCGTCGAATCCCCACCTGGAGGGAGCGCGATGGGGATCTCGATCCACACGGCATCGACGGCAGCGGAGCGCGAGCGCATCTTCGCGTTTCGCTATGCGGTCCACGCGGTCGAGCTCGGCAAGGGCGGGCGGGGCGTGGACCACGATCGACGCCGCCTCACGGACGAGGCGGACGATGCCCCGGGCGCCGTTCTCCTCTACGCCGAGGACGACGACCGCCTCGTCGGCACGATCCGGGTCAACTTCGGCGGCCCCGAAGGCCTGCCCGAGAGCCTGCGCCGGACCTACGGCACCCATCCGCTCGAGGACGCGCTCGGGGCGTCGCGCCTGTCGGTCACGAGCCGGTTCATGGTGGATCCGGCCTATCGGGGCCGCACGCTGGCGTCGTTGCTCGTGTTGCGGCTCTACGGCCTCGGGCTCGAGCGCGGCACCCTCGCGGACTTCTGCATGTGCGAGGTCCCGCTGCTGCGCCTGTACTACCGCCTCGGGTACCGCGAATACCGGGACGCCCTCCGTCCGGATGGCATCGGGCTGCGCGTTCCGCTGATCCTGACCCTGCAGGACCGGCAACACCTCGCGCGGGTCGAGTCTCCGTTCACGCACTTTCTGCCGGAGGCCGTCGACGATCGCGGGCGCACGGCGGGCCACGCAGAACGGTGTTACGGGGCCTTCCGGCCGAACACGCCGCTGCTGCAGGGCGACCTGAGGACCCTCTGGGCCGGCCTCGCGGACGCGCTGACCCGCTCCGTCCGGCCGCGACCGACGCTCCTCGACGGTTTCGGGGCCGCGGAGCTCGACGCCGTGTTCGCCCGCGGTGCCCCGCTGCACTTCCACGGCCGCGAGCTCGTGCAACCCGGGCAAGAGCGCCGGACGGGGCTCGGCGTCATCCTCTCGGGCTCGGTGGGCGTCGGTCTGCCGACCGGCGATGGCCACCACTTCCTGGAGATCCTTCGACCGGGGGACGTCTTCGGGGAGAGTAGCCCGGCCCCCGCCGGCGGCCGCGTGACCGATCTGGTCGCCCTCGAGCCGACACGCGCGGTGATGCTGCCGCCGGACCTCCTCGAGCGCCTCGAACGCGACGCGCCCGCCCTGGCGTTTCGCCTCGCCCACAACCTCGTCACCGTGCTGCGGCAACGTGTCGACGACCTGCACATGCAGGGGGCCGAGTGGATGCGACGGGAGCGCCGGCAGCTCGAACGCGACCAGACCATCCCCCCGGCGTGTACCCCTTCCCCCAGCCAGGAGGCCTTCCGATGAGCAGCCGAGAGTCGTTCCTCGCCGCGTGCGCCGTGGCCGTCGCCGGTTTTCCCGAGAACCGCCTTTGCCGCCGTCTCGATGCGGGGGAACTGACGCTTCCGGACTACCGCGCGCTGTTGCGCATGCTCTTTCATCAGGCGTTCGAGGGCCCGAGCACCTTCGCCCTGGCGGCCGCCCATTGCCCGGCCCGGCACTTCCGCGCGCGGGACTACCTCCTTGCCCACGCCGACGAAGAGAAGTCTCACTGGGAGTGGATTCTGGCCGATCTCCGGGCGGTCGACGATCCGGGGCCCGACCCCCGGACAGAACTCCCGGCGCCGGCCTGTGCCGCGTATGTCGCCTTCAACGTGTACACCGCATTGCGGTACCCCCTCGCCCGCCTGGGCATCGCGGCCGTGCTCGAGGGGATTGGCGCGCAGCACGGGACGCCCTACGGCCAACGGCTCGTCGCGGACCTCCGTCTCGGGCGCAAACAGGCGACCTTCCTGCTGGCTCACGGCGTCCTCGACGTCGGGCACGTGGCCGACGTCCAGGCCGTCATCGACGCAAGCGAGCCGAGCGCGGCCGAGTGGTCGCAGTTGAGCCACGCCGCCGAGGTCGGCGGTCTGCTCTATCGCCGCATGTACGACGAGGCGACGCCATGACCGAGCGTGTCCTCCCGGCCATGGCGTTCGCCTTGGCGCTGACCACGCAGCTCAGCTTCGTGTGGGCGATTCGGCGGTTCTTCGTCGCATCGGGCGGCCCGCAGCCGGGGATGCGCGCCATCGCGGGCCTCGGGACGCCGTTCGCCCTCTGGCAGCTCGCGGCGCTCGGCGCATGTGTCGTGAACCCGCAGGGCGCCGGGACGCATGCGCTTCTCGGAGCAGGACTCTACGCGGGGGCGCTCGGCCTCTTCTGGTGGGCCGTGGCCGCCAATCGCACCCGTCCGCTGAGCCTGGCGTTCAGCCAGGACGCCCCCGAGCATCTGGTGGCCTCGGGCCCGTACCGCCGCATGCGCCATCCGTTCTACGTCGCCTATTCGCTCGCCTGGCTCGCCGGCGCCGTGACGGCCACCGAGCCCGGACTCCTCGTGCCGCTCGTCGTCATGGGCGTCCTCTACGTGCGGGCTGCGCGCCTCGAGGAGGCGAAGTTCGCAGCGAGCCCTCTGGCCGATGCCTACGCCGCCTACCGGGCCCGGACGGGCATGTTCTGGCCCTCGCTGCGGGCGTGAACGCGAGCGGCCACGAAGCCGTGCCCGATCAGTCGCAGATGGACGCGAGCCCCGGCGAAGGCGTCACGTAGCGGAAGTCCGTCGCGTTGTCGTTCGAGTCGCGATCGACCGGACAACGGCTCGCCGACTGGGGGCGCTCGTTGCCCGGATCCCCGGAGAGAAAGTCCCCTTCCCCCGCCCCGGGCACTTCACCCTCGTAGGCGAGTCCGTCGATCAACGACCCCGCCCCGTTCACGAGGCGGACCGCGTCGGGGCCATTCTGGACCTGACTGTTGTTGAGGTCGACGACGGCGGCATTGAACGGGAGTCCCGGTACACCCGCCGGCAACGCGTCGACGACGGCCTTTGCACCGACGACGAGGAAACCGCCGGCCGGCAGCGACGCGGCGACGTCGGAGAGTGCGAAGCGGCGGTAGGGCGCGGCGTCGGCCCCGTTGACGAGCTGCAGTTCGACGCCGGCGAGGGCGACGGGCGCGTCCCCCGGGTTGTGGATCTCGATGAACTCCGCGGTGTCGGTCCCCATCTGATCGTAGTCGACCTCGGTGACGAGCAGCGGACCGTCACCGACCGGGGGGGGCGGCACACCCATGTCCGCGGGTGGCGGCGGGGGGTCGCCGCCCATGTCCGCGGGCGGCGGGGGCGGCGTGTCGCGGCGTTCGACGTCCGCGGCCGTCCGAGGCTCGAGCTTCGAGAGGTTGTTGGCGAGGCGCAGTACCCCCGTCAGGCGGGGGAAGAGCTCGCCGGCCACGGCGTCGGGCTCGATGCGGTACAGGAAGTCGTCGACCCGCAGGCCGCCTTCGATCTCGAACTCACGGGTGGGCTCCCGGTCGCCTTCCCCCGCCGGCGGGGTCGGATTCGCGACGGTCGCATCGTAGACCTCGACGAGCGTCCCCTCGAGGGCGGCGGCCCGGGCCCCCCCCGTGGCGACTTCGGCCGGGTCGACGGGCAGCGGAACGACGGGAGCGGCCGCCCCGAGCGACGACACCGCTTCGACCAGCATGAGCTGACGCTGGCCGAAGAAGTCGTTGGTCGTCGCGGTGACGATCACGCGATCCCCCTCGCGCAGCGCGCCGATGCTCTCGGCGGGCGCCGTCGCGTCGCCGGTGAACACCCAGATCGCACCGAAATTCGGGCCGAAGTAGTCCCCCTGATCCGTGCCGACCTGCAGCGTCACGTTTCGAGGCTCGCCATCGCCGGTGCGACGGACGGCCGTCACGACGCCGGTGACGGAGACGCGGTTGCCGATGCCGATGTCCTGACGCGCCTCGTAGATCGTGGCCGGACACGCGCCGAGGGCGTCAGGCGCGCGGTCGGCGCAGGGTCCGGGATCGCCCATGGCCGGGACGCCACCGGCGCCGGCGTCGAGCTCGGGGGGCGGCTCGTCACCGCCCGGCTCGGGCTCGCCCCCGACCGGTGGCTCTTCACCCCCGGCACTGCCACCGACGGGGGGGCGGGCCATCCCACCGACCGGGGGCTCACCGCCGCCCTCACCGAACATGGCGTCGAAGGGACCGTTGATCGACGAGCCGCCCTGATCGGGCGCCCGGGCGCCGGCGTCGACGACGAAGTCGACCCCGCCGCCGCTCGAGCGTTCGGCGCAGCCGACCGCGAGTCCGACGAGGAGCGTGGCGCCGAACGGGCGCAGGAAGACGGGTTTGAGACGTGCGCTGACGGACATGGGCGTCCTCTTGGAAAAAGGGGCCCATAGTGTACGCCGACCTCCGTGACCGGCGCGCGACATTGCGCCGAACCTGAGCGGGGTCAATCGTCCGCCGGCACGCCGAGGGTCACGAGCACGGCCCCGGCCTCGACGCGATCCCCCGGGGCCACGCGCACCGCCTCGACGACGGCTGCAGCAGCGGCGGTCAGCGTCTGCTCCATCTTCATGGCCTCGAGAATGACCAGCGGCTGGCCCGGCGCGACGCGGTCCCCCGACTCGACGAGCACCGCGACGACGCGCCCGGGCATCGGCGCCTCGCAGCCGCCGCCTCTTGCGGTGCGGTCGAGCTCGGGGAAACGCGGCTGTTCGACGAGGCGCACCTGGAGTTCCGCGCCACGAACGCAGCGCGCCGGCCCGTCGGCCAGCACGACGAGCCGCTGCGCGTGGCCGTCCACGGACAGTCGCCACCCGCCGCTCCCGACGACGTCTCGCTCGAGCTTCGCGTCCCGCCACGGTCCGGGGCCATCCGGCGCCGTGCCCGTCCGCGCGCGATAGCGGCCACGCGCCTGCGCCTCGTACTCGACGCGGACCGGGCCCGACGCCCCGACATACTCGACCCACTGGGGCACCGCATGGTCGAGGCGAAAGCCCGGTCGCACCGCGGGCGTGCCGCGCGCCCGCTCGACCCGTTCGTCCGCGTCGGTCAGCGCCGCCGCGATCGCAGCGACCTCGACCTGTGCAGCCGAAGGGACCGCCGCCCGCGTCTCGACGGGGAAGTGATCGGCGATGAAGTGGGTGTGCGTGTCGCCGGCCACGAAGGCCGGATGCGCGAGGACCGCCCGCAGAAACGTCCGGTTCGTCGTGACGCCCTGCACGCCCAGGCGCCGCAACGCGCCGCGGAGTCGCAGGACGGCTTCGGCCCGGGTGGGCGCCCACGCGATGAGCTTGGCCAGAAGCGGGTCATAGTCGATGCCGACGACCGAGCCCTGCGCCACGCCCGCATCCACGCGCAGACCCGGCCCCTCCGGGGGCGACCATTCGAGCAGGCGCCCGGTGGCCGGCAGAAAGTCCAGGGCGGGGTCTTCGGCGTACAGGCGTGCCTCGATGGCATGCCCCGTCTGCCGAACCTCCGGGACGAGGTCGGAGAGCTTCGCCCCGGCGGCGACGAGCAACTGGAGCCGGACGAGGTCGAGCCCCGTGACGAACTCCGTGACCGGGTGTTCCACCTGGAGGCGAGTATTGACCTCGAGGAAGTAGAAGCGGCCCTGGGCATCGAGCAGGAACTCGACGGTGCCGGCCCCTTCGTACCCCATCGCGCGCGCGGCGGTGACCCCGGCCTCGCACAGCGCCGCGCGAATGGCCGGCGTCAACGCCGGTGCCGGCGAGGGCGACTCCTCGATGATCTTCTGGAAGCGGCGCTGGATGCTGCACTCCCGCTCGAAGAGATGCATCGCGTTGCCGTGCCGATCCCCGAAGATCTGGACCTCGACGTGCCGGGGCGACTCGACGTACCGCTCGAGGAGCAGCGTGGCGTCCCCGAATGCCGCCCCGGCGACCCGACGGGCCTGTGCGAGCGCCGCGACCATTTCGTCGGCCCCGCGCACGATCGACATGCCCTTGCCGCCGCCGCCCGCGCTCGCCTTGATGAGCACGGGGAAGCCGATGCCCGCGGCCGCCTCGACGAGGGCTTCGTCGGATTGTTCGAGACCCGAGTACCCCGGCACGACCGGGACGCCGTGTCGGGCCATCAGTGACCGGGCGCCGGCCTTGCTGCCCATCGCCCGAATGGTCTCGGCCCGGGGTCCGATGAAGACGAGCCCCTCGTCGGTGACGGCCTCGGCAAAGTCCGCGTTCTCCGAGAGAAAGCCGTACCCCGGATGAATCGCCTGCGCGCCGGTTCGATGCGCGGCGGCGAGCACGGCCTCGAGGTCGAGGTAACTCTCCCGGACGGGAGCGGGCCCGAGCCGGACAGCTTCGTCGGCGAGGCGCACATGGGGCTCGTTCGCGTCGGCATCGCTGTAGACGGCGACGGTCGAGAGCCCGAGATCGCGGCACGTTCGCATGACGCGGCAGGCGATCTCGCCGCGGTTGGCCACCAGGACCTTGTCGAAGGGTGTCATGGCCCCGCCTCAGTGCCGGAAAACGCCGAAGGCCATGGTGCCTTCGACGGGCGCGTTGTGGGTTGCCGAGAGGCAGAGCCCGACGACGTCGCGGGTGTCCCGCGGGTCGATGATGCCGTCGTCCCAGAGTCGGGCCGTCGCGAAGTAGGCGTTCGACTCCTTGTCGATCTGTTGAGCGAGCATCATCTTCATCATCGAGAGTTCCATCTCGTCCACGCTCTGCCCGGACTTCGCGGCGGCGTCGCGCTTGACGATCTCGAGCACGCCGGCGAGCTGTTCGCCGCCCATGACCGCGATGCGGTGGTTGGGCCACGAGAACAGGAAGCGCGGGGCATAGGCCCGGCCGCACATACCGTAGTTTCCCGCCCCGAAACTCGCGCCCATCATGATCGTGATGGCGGGCACGGTGCTGTTGCTCACGGCGTTGATGAGCTTCGCCCCGTGTTTGATGATGCCACCCTGTTCGTACTGCGTGCCGACCATGAAGCCGGTGATGTTCTGCAGGAAGAGCAAGGGCACGCTCTTCTGATTGCAGAGCTGGATGAACTGGGCGCCCTTCTGAGCCGACTCGCTGAAGAGGACGCCCTGGTTGGCCAGGATGCCGACCGGGTAGCCGTGCACGTGCGCCCAACCGGTGACGAGCGTCGTGCCGAACTCGGGCTTGAACTCGTGGAACGCCGAGCCGTCGACGAGGCGCGCGATGACCTCGCGTGCGTCGAAGGGCACCTTGACGTCGGCGGACACGATGCCGAGGAGGTCCTCGGCATCGTAGAGCGGCGGCGAGACGTCGGCGCTCGGGCAAGGCGCGGGGCCGGCCTTGCGACCGGGCAGCAGCGAGACGATCTCGCGGCCGAGGCGAATGGCCTCGTACTCGTCGTGCGCGAGGTAGTCGCTGACGCCGCTCGTGCGGCTGTGCATGGCCGCCCCGCCGAGGCTCTCTTCGTCGGCGTCCTCGTTGGTGGCCATCTTGACCAGGGGCGGCCCGGCGAGAAAGACCCGTGCCTGCTGGTCGACCATGACGGTGTAGTCGCTCATCCCCGGGATGTACGCCCCGCCCGCCGTCGAGCTGCCGAACACGAGGCAGATGTTGGGGATGCCCGCCTTCGAGGCGCGCGTGATGTCGCGAAAGGCCCGCCCGCCGGGCACGAAGATGCGACTCTGATTCGGGAGGTCGGCCCCCGCGGACTCGATGAGGTGAATGGCCGGCAGGCGGTTCTCCTCGCTGATCTCGGCGAGTCGGCGCGATTTCATGACCGAGTACTCGTTCATGGCGCCGCCCTTCACGGTCGCTTCCGTGCAGGCGATCATGCACTCGACACCGGCGACCACGCCGACACCGCCGACGATGCTCGCGCCGGCTTTGACACCGGCCCCGATGCCGTGCCCGGCGAGGGCGCAGATCTCGAGAAACGGGGCGTCCCGGTCGAGCAACAGCTCGACACGCTCGCGGGGCAGCAGCTTGCCCCGCTCCTTGTGGCGGGCGTTGTACTTCTCGCCGCCGCCGGCGCGGGCGAGGGCGAGGGCCTCGCGCAACTGCGCGACGGCGGAGGTATTGGCGGCGAGGTTCTGGCGAAACCGCTCGCCGTGGCGATCGACGCGCGTCGGCAGGGGGCGAATCATGCCCCGCCCTCCGGGGCCGGCGTGGATCCCGAGATGCCGAGCAGGGCCCGCGCCTCGGCCGGGTTCGCGGGCGTGCGGCCGCAGTCGCGCGCCACGCGCACGAGGGCCTCGATCAGGGGTCCGTTCCCCGAGGTCTTCGAGCCGTCGGGCAGGTAGAACGTGTCCTCGACGCCGGTGCGCAGGTTCCCCCCGAGCTCGGCGGCGCGTCGGTGAACCGGCCAGACGTCCTCGCGGCCGATCAGGATGGTCTGCCAGGCCGTGCCGGGGCTCATCTCCTCGACGAGGAGCGGCAACCAGCTCGCCTTGGCGGGCATGCCACTCGAAACGCCCATCACCAGCGAGACATGGACCGGACGGTGCAACAGCTTCGCCTGCTCGAACATGACGACGCTGCGCAGAATGCCCGTGTCGAAGCACTCGCACTCGGGCACGACGCCGAGCGGGTTCATGACCTTCAGAAACGCCGTGATCTTCTCCACGGCGTTGTCGAAGAGCATCGGGGGCCACGCCCACTCGCCGTTGCTCTTGATCTTGAGATAGTTGAGCGAGCCGGCGTTCAGGGCGGCCATTTCGGGACGCACACGCTCGAGGCAGGCGGCCGGCGCCGAGATGTCGGGCCCGACGACGCCCGTGCTCAGGTTGAGAATGACACCCGGGCACGCCGCTCGGATGGCGTCACAGATTTCGGCGACGACGTCGGGGTCCCAGGTCGGCAAGAACCCCATGCCGGGCCGCTGATCGCGGAAGTGGCAGTGCATGACCGTCGCACCGGCTTCGAACGCGCGGCGCGCCTCGGCGGCCATCTCCGCGGGCGTGACCGGGACGGGGTGCATGGCCGGGTTGGTCAGTACGCCCGTCAGGGCGCAGGTGACGACGACCTTGTCGCTCGAGACTTCGGCGGCGGCGATTGCCATGGGGAGGCTCCAGATGGGCAGTGGGCTCAGGCCGACGGGGCGCGGCCGGGCGGGCGGGAAGGTCCGCGGGCGGCGGCTCGGGTCATGCGCAGGTGCGGGATGCCGTCTTCGTCGTACGGTGCGCCGACGGGGACGAACCCGAACTCCTCGTAGAACTTCTGCAGGTAGAGCTGCGCGCTCAGCGTCAGGGGGCGGTCGCCGAAGCGGGCGATGGTGCGACGCATCATCTCCCGACCGAGGCCCATCTTGCGGACCTCCGGCGCGGTGCAGACGCGTCCGATGGACATCTCGGGGTACCGCGTCCCGGCGGGCAGGACGCGCAGGCCCCCCACGAGCTGCTTCGTCCGGATGAGCAGGTGCCACGCGCCCGCGTCGAGCCCGTCGGCGTCGAGGTAGGGGCACTTCTGCTCGACCACGAAGACGCGCTGACGGAGAGCCAGCACGGCGTACAGGTCCGCCAGCGTGAGGTCGGCGAAGGTCGCCCATCGCCAGTTGATGGTGTCCATGGGGCCGGAAGTGTAGCGGGGCCCGGCGGAAGGGCAACCGTGTTGCCCCTTCAGGGCGCCGGTGCGGCGGTGACGACGGCCACGGTCAACGCACCCGCCCCGCGGGCCGTGTCCATGAGGGCGACCGCCTCCCCGTAGTTCGCCCCCGGCTCGGCGTCGAAGAAGACGATGTCGTCGACCTTCGCGGCGAACATGCGGCGAAGACGATCGGGCAGCGCCTCGCGGGAGACGATGTCGCGATTGATGCGGATCGTGCCGTCCGCGGCGAGGCGCAGAACGATCTGCGCGTCGTCTTCGGGCGGCGGCGTTGCGACGTCGGCCTTCGCCTCGGGCGGCAGCAGCAGGTGGAACTGCTTCACCAGCAGGGGCGCGACCACCATGAAGATGATGAGCAACACGAGGACCACGTCCACGAGCGGCGTGACGTTCATCTGGGGTCTCGGTCCCGGATGTTTGGGACCACCGACGCTAAAGGCCACGGGCGCTGCCTCCATGGGTACGAGGGTCGGCGCGGGCGTCGTCGCCGTCGTCGCCGCGCCGGGCACGGTCGCTGACCACCAGCGAGACCCCGGGAAACCCGAGGCGCTGACACAGGGCGAAGAGGTCGCGCATGACCTCGTACCGGAGCGTCTGATCCCCCTTGAGCAGGACCCGTTGCCGGGGATCGGCGGCGCGCCGGTCGCGGAGGGTGGTCTCGAGCTCGGCCGCGGTCACGGGCGACTTGTCGATGAAAACGGCGCCCTCGCCGTTGACGGTGACGGTCAGGGGTTCGAGCGAGCCCTCGAGCTTCGGATCGGGGTGAAACACGCCCGGCACCTCGACGCGCAGGCCGCCCTCGAGCTGCGGCGCGATCACCATGAAGATGATGAGCAGCACCAGCACGACGTCGACGAGCGGCGTGACGTTGATCTCCGGGGTCGGCCCCGTACCGCGCTTACGCTTTGCGCTCGACGCCATGCGTGTGTTCCAGGTGGTCGAGCAGCTCCCCGGAGGACTGGTCGAGTGCGAGGTCGAGCCGCTCGACCCGCGTCGTCAGGTAGTTGAAGGCGAGCACGGCCGGGATGGCGACGGCCAGGCCGAAGGCCGTGACGACGAGGGCCTCGGCGATGCCCGCCGAGACGCTGCCGAGGCCGCCCGAGCCCGTCCGTGCAATGCCTTCGAAGGCGTTGATGATGCCGACGACGGTCCCGAACAGACCGACGAACGGTGCGATGGAGCCCACGGAAGCCAGCACGCCGAAACCGCGCCGGAGCTCGGCCTGCAGCGTCTCCACCCGGCGGTCCAGCGTCCGGCGGGTGAGTTCCACCGGGTGCAGCGTGCCCGTGCCGGCGGCCGCGTCGCGCACGCCCTTGCCATAGGCCGACAGGCCGGAGAGGACGATCTCCGCCAGCGGGATGCCGGCGTGCGCCCGACACAGGGTCAGAAGTTCATCGTGTTTCGCTGCGTCGAGCAGCGGCGTCGAGGCACGGGCAAAGACCCCCGCACGTCCGACGACCTTCCGGAAGAACAGCAGGCGCTCGATGAACACCCCGAGGCTGGCGATGGCGAAGACGAGCAGCACGACGGCCACCGAGCGGGCCAGAAACCCCATGCTGTCCCAGATGGCGGAGAGCGAAAAATCCATCGCGGGTCTCAGTCGAGTGTGAAGGGGAAACGGAGGTTGCGATACACGGCGATGGGTTTCCCATTGTACATCGCCGGTTTCATTGCATAGGTCTTCAGGAACGCAAGCACCGCGGCGTCGAAGTTGGGATCACTCTTGATGACTTTCATGACCTCGACGTGGCCGTCGACATGGACGATGACCTTGACGACGACCTCGCCCTCGAACCGCGCCTCGAGCGCCGCCGGCGGGTACGCGGGGCGTGCTTTCGGGTCGACGGGCTCGGGGGCCGTCGCTCCGGGGGGCAGAATGACGGGCTTCTCCGGTGCCGGGGCGGCCGGGGCCGAGCCGGCCCCCCCGGGCTGACCGAGGGGCGTCCCCCCCGTCTTGCCACCGCGCTGCCCGAAGGGATCCCCCTCCCCCGCGGTCTCCCCCGGTGCGGCCGGCGGGGGCCCCGTCTCCTGGGATGGATCGGCCTCGCGCGGCGCCTCGGCCGGGATCTCGTTGGGGACCTCGATGGGCTTTGGCGGGGTCAGGACCTCGTCGGGGCGGGCGGGCCGGGCCTTCGGTGGCGGCGGGGGGGGCGGCGGCGCGTCGACCGGGGGTGGCAGCGTCGGGGGCGGGGGTGGCGGCGGCGGCGCGGACGCGACGAACTTCACGTCGACGCTCGGCTCCTCGACGAGCGCCGGCGCGGCGTACCCCGCGAACAGCGCGGCCGCACCGACACCGAGCACGGCGTAGACGGCACCGGCGCCGGCCATCGACGCCCAGAGTCGCTTGCGGGTGCCCCGCAGCGGCTCGTCGGTGAACTGTTCGAACACGCCGGCGTCGGCCTTCGACTCAGTAGCTGTAGGTCACGCCGAGCGTGGCCTGGAAGGGGCTCTGGCGGTTGGTCGTGGTGCCGAAGTTGTTCTCGGCCGTGACCTTGTTCTGCACGTCCGTCTGACCGCTGAGGTTCAGCACGTTTTCGATCTCGCAGACGAGCGAGAGATCCTGCCCGATGTACTGGTTCAGGTTCATGGTCGCGCGCAGATCGAGGTCGGTGTAGTCCGCGAGGCGCAGCGGCTTGTCGTCCGACGGATCGTTGGGATCGTCGCCCGGATCGGAGCCACGCGGCGCCCGGCGGTTGGTGTGATCGCCGTCGTAGAGGTTCTCGTAGAACTTGCTGTAGGGACCACCCGTTTCGAAGAGATAGTCGAAGCCCAGGGTGAGACCCATGTCGAACGCATAGGCCATCTGAATCTTGATCTGATGGCGGTGCTCGTCGGGCAACGGGCCGTCGAGGTAGATGTCCTGACGGGGGTTGTCGTAGTCGCGCGTCAGGAGTTCGGGGGTGGTGCCCGTGTACCACGTCAGGTTGTACGAGCCGTTGAACAGCCACCGCTCGGCGAACTGACGCTGGAGCGAGACCTCGACCGTATCGTAGACGCGCTTGGCGGCGCCCATCGTGCGCAGGACGTAGGTCTGTTGACCGCTGCCGTCGATGGAGCCGATGACATCGGTGCCGGCCTGATTCCAGATCAGGTTGCGCTCGTTGTCTTCCCAGGCGTTGCGCGTCGCACGGCGGATGTACGTGACGTCGATGCTGCTCTGTTCGCCGATGGCCTGCTGCACGCCGAGCTGCCATTCGTCGGACTGCATCGGCTCGAGGCCGGCGCGCTCGATGGCCGTGCCGGACGCGCCGCCCTGCACCCGGACGCGATCGGGATCCTCGGTGTAGTTGTAGTCGCGGATGTCGTTCGCGACCACCCCCGCGGGCTGTCCGTCGTTCGCGTCGCCCCGCAGGCGCCTGACCTCGAGGCTGCGGCTGACGAACTTGGCGAGCTGCAGCATGCCCGTCTCGTACATGCGGGCGTAGCCGCCGTGGACGCGCGTCCGGCCGTCCCCGAGGGCGTCGATGGAGAAGCCGAAGCGGGGCGAGAAGACCGTGAAGTCGAACGCTTCGCGACCCTGGTACTCCGAGTCGTTCATGTCATAGCCGTAGGTCGCGTTCTCGATGCGCACGCCGGGCTGCATGTAGACCCGGTCGCGGATGTTCCAGTTGTCGAGCACGAACCCGGCGATGTTGCGCCCCCGATTCTCCGATTTCTGCTCGTTGTCCTGGCTCGACGTCGTCCAGGCGATGACATCGGGCAGCCCATCGCCGTCGTAGTCGGGGATGGAGCCCTCGCCGGTGAGCATGTAGAGCACGCCGCCCGGGTTCCGGGTCGTCTCGCGGTCGCGCATGATGGAGATCTCCGAGCCGACCTTGAGCTCGTGATTGCCGAAGGCGCCGTCGAGGAAGTAGCTGACCGTCGGTTTGAAGTAGAGCCGCTCGCGCTGAATGTAGACGTCCGACGCGCTGCCGCCGAACGTGCCCCCGTTGTCGAGATCGTAGACCTGTCCGTTGCCGAACTCCTCGTTGGCCTGGATGTCCCGCGTGCAGGTGGGGTTCGAGAAACCATCGGCGCGGTCCTCCGCCCGGACACATCCGACGGCCCGGCCGAAGCTGTTCTTCTTCGAGAGTTCACCGAGTCCGAAGACACCCGGGAAACCGAAGGGGCTCGAGCGAACGGCACGTTCCTGCGGGAAGATGTCGAGCACCGACGTGGTGTATCCGCCCGAGAACTTGATCACCACGTCGTCGAAGAGGCCGTCGTAGTTGAGGCCGACGAGCAGCCCGCCCTGGTCCTGATGCGTCTCTGCGACCGCCGCCGCAGACGGATCCTGGTCGGCGTTGTCGATCGTCGCCGGATCCGCCTGGAGCTTGAAATCGAAGCGGTTGTGTTCGTCGGGCGCGAACGTCAGCTTCGCGAGCCAGTAGAAGCTCTGATAGAGGCGCGCAGGGTGTTTGCTGCCACGCAGCTCGAGTACCGGCGACTCGTCCGTGAGCTGCGACTGGTTGTAGCTGTACTGGAGCGAAAGGTAGTACCAGAGGTGGTCCTCGACGATGGGACCGCCGACGTTGAAGTACCCCTCATAGCTGGCGAAATCGCCGGACTTCCCCTCGAAGTCCTCCATCACGAGGCTGTCGTGGTTCAGGTAGAAGCCCGTGTCGAGCGTCAGTTCATTGCTGCCGGATTCGGTGACGATGTTCACGACGCCGCCAGTGACGTTGCCGTACTCGGGGCTGAACAGACCGGAGATCACCTGAACCTGGTTCATCGCCTCGAAGTTGAAGTTCAGGCCGAAACTGTTGGTCGTGGGATCGGTCACGTTGATCCCGTCGAGGTAGTAGTTGTTCGAGTACTCCGAGCCGCCGTGGATCTTGGGGTTGCCGCCGTCGACGACGCCGGGCGTCTGTTCGACGACGCTCTGATAGTCGCGGCCCGACGGCACGACCGACAGGTACTGTTCGTCGAGCGTCCGACCGCTGCTCGTCTTGCGCTTGTCTACGACGGGCGCCTTGCCGCTCACCTCGATGACCTGCTCGGCCGTCTTCGTCTCCATCAGAAACGTCGTCTCGACGCTGGTGCCGAGGTCGAGCTTGACGTTCTTCTGAACGACCTTCTGGAAGCCCTGCGCCTCGGCGACGAGTTGGTAGACGCCGACCGGCACGAGGACGAACTCGAATTGGCCCTCGGCGTTGGTGAGCTGAGAGCGCGGACCGCCGATGAGGGCCGGGCCGCTGACGGTGATCCTGATGCCGCCGACGGGGGCGCCGTTGACGTCCTCGGCGACGCCGTACAGGGTGCCGGCCTGCTGTGCGAAGGCGGCGCCCGCGCACAGGAGCAGGGCGAGTCCGAGGAGCAAACCGGCGACGAGACCGGGGCCGCGGGCGTGACGTGTGATTTCCATGGGGTCGTGCTCCGTCTTCACTCGGTCGGCTCGCCGTCGGCCGGGCCCTCGCCGCCCTCGGGCGCCGGGGCGGGGATGATTCGGGTGATGGGCAGGTCTTTCAGCGCCAGCAGTTCGATGGTCTCGAGGTCGATGTCGTCCGTCGTGCCGACGAGCGTCGGGTCTTCGGTGAAGACCGCGGCGATCAGGGTCGCCGAGGAGTAGCCTTCCTCGCCGGGGCCCGCTGCCAGCAGGCCGGGCACGCCCCACGGAACGTACTCGCCGCCGGTCGTCTCGAGGGGCTGATACAGCTCGAAGAGCATGTTGACGTGCGCGCCGGCGAGCTCCGGGTGCGTCGGGCACGCCCCGGCGGTCGGGTCGCATTCGGGATCGTCCTGGACGGCCTCGATGCCATAGGTCGCCGCGCGGTGGGCGTCGAGGACGCCGGGCAGGCAGAATCCGAGCAGACGCTTGTGCCAGAAAGGCGTCAGCCGGATGTCCGCCTCGGTCGCCGTATCGTCGGTCAGCACCGGCGGCACCGCCTCCTCGGGTGAACCGGCGTCCGGCGCCGAAGAGTCGAAGTAGGGGTTGGGCACGGGTTCGCCGGTGCCGTAGAACACGTTCCAGTACAGATCGCCGAAGTCGGGATCCGGCGTGATCCAGTAGGCGTCCGGGTTGACCACCGGGCAGTACAGCAAGCGATCGGTGACCCGGGTCCGGAAGCCGTTGCGCTCGATGCCGCCCTTCGACTTCGTGGCGTTGGCCACGTAGGCGCTCGGGACCTCGACCTCGACGACGCGCCAGAACGGGCTGTATTCGGCCTTGTCCGGCAGCGTGTCGACGATGGGATACTGCCCGTCGATGGGTCGCCCGCCCCGGGTCATGACGTAGACCTCGGGGAGCACCTCCGGGTAGACGTCCCCGAGATCGGCGTACTCGACGGTGTCGACCCCGAGCCGCGCGAGTCCGGTCAGGCGGAACTCACGATAGGGATCGTCCGGGTTGGACGGATCCGTCGGAGCGCCGCGGGCCGTGTCGGGGAAGACGTCGTAGACGAGACGCCCGTAGGCGTCGTCGTTGAGGCTCCCGTCGTCGGTGCAGGCCGCGGGCAGCAAGACGCCGGCCACTGCGGTGGAGATCCAGGTCAGGCTCGAACGGACGCGCATGGGCATCGACCTCGTGAAGTGCGGCCTCTGCCTATTCCACGGTGCGCCGGCGGTCAAGGGGTCGGGCATGCCGCTTGCGTCTTGACAGTGGCAAGTTCAGAAGAGGGCGCCCACCGGGACGATGCGGACCTCATCCGGCGCAAGACCGAACGGTCGCCTGGCCGCTCGAGCGTCTTCCTCGAGCAGGGACGCGGGCTTCTCGCTCGCGTAGGCCTTGACGGACGCCGCGTTGGAGAGAACGGCCGCCCGGAACGCGGCGGCATCGTCGGTCACGACGGCGATGCGCAGGGCCTCGGCCGCCGGCAGATGCTTGCGGAGCGCGGCGTTCACCGTCTCGGCGGTCAGCCCGGGCAAGGCCGCCCGCAGCTTCGCGAGGCGCTCGGGCGTCCCATAGAACGCGTCATCGATGGCGAGGCCGAGGCGACGGTCGGCGTCCTTCTCGAAGAGACGCGTGTAACCCTCGAGGAATCGGGCGGCCCGGGTGACCTCTTCCTGCGTCAGGCCATCTCTCAGAAGCGCGTCGTACTCGTGCAGCGCCAGGCGCAGCGCGAACACGGCGTCGGCGGCCTGCACCGGGCGCAGCCAGATCGAAAAGAGCTGCCGCCGGCGCGGAATGTTGAGCCGGGCGAAGGTCGACCAGCCGTCCTGCCGGAAGAACTCCGGGTACGCGTAGTCGCCGTAGTTGAGGCCCCGTTCTTCGCGCAGGCGCTGCATCAGGCGGCCGTGGAACTGACGGTGCTCCCCGAAGGCCGACACGCCGACCATCAGCGCCGGGAAATCCGGGTGTGCACGGTCGAAGTCGACGGGGGCGCCGAGCGAAAGCGCCACCGCGGGGGCCTTCTTGTCGACGATCAGCATGCGGACGCCCGCGAGGCCGCCGCCGGCCAGCAACGCAGCCACGGGGTCGCCGGCCGGCAGCGCCTCGAGCGCCGCCGAGAGCGCCTCGGGCAGACCGGGTGGCCACCCCCCGGAGACGCCGATGGTGAGCCGCGCACGACCGAAAACGCGCGACGCGTGCGCACGGACTTGCGACAGCGTCATCGCTTTCAGATCGGCGACGGCGCCCCCGACGTAACGGCCGTAGGGGTGCCCTGCAAAGACCAGGTGGGCGAGCGCCTCTTTGCCGAGGGTCTCGTCGTCGCTCGTCCGCAGGTGCTTTTCGATTTCGTCGACGGCGTCGCGGCGCATGCGCTCGAACTCCTCCGGCGCCCAGCGCGGCCGCGTCAGAACCTCTGCGAGAACCGGCACCAGCGCCGCAGCGTCGTCGCGATGTACACGGGTCGTGAAGACCGTCATGTCGGCGTCGACGAAGACCTCGATGCGGGCCGCCCACGGGAAGAGCGTCTCTTTGAGGGCCGCCGGGGGGCGGTCGACCGTTCCGCCCTCGGCGATGAGCTGGGCGGTGAGCGCCGTGAGACCGGCCGCACCGGGCGGATCGTCGGCGAAACCACTGCGAAACGCGAGGCGAATGGCCACCGCGGGGCTGCGGCCGGGGGGCAGCGTCAAATGGGAGACCGAGACGGGTGCGGGGGCGGGCGCGGGGCTCGACACCGGGTCGACGGAAACGGACGCCGGGGCCGACGGCACCGACGGCACCGACGGGCCGCCGGGACCGACGGGCGCAGCGCCGCACCCGGCGAGGACCGCTCCGAAGAACGTGCAGGCGAAGACGGCAGCGCGGCGGGTCATTTCGATGGGCCTTTCGGGGCGGGACCGGCCTCGGCGGCCGGGGCATGCTGAAGCGTCACGATCGTCCGCCCGGCGGGCACGAGGACGGTGCGCGCGACCTCGGCGACGGCCTCCGGCGTGAGCGCGTCGAGCGCCGCCATGAACCGGTCGATCGCGTCGACGTCGCCGGTGACCGAGATGCGCCAGGCCAGCGTCGAGGCGACCTCCTCGGGGTCCTCGAGGGACAGGATGAGACGCGCCCGGCGGTTCGACTGGATGCGGCCGAGCGTCGGCGCATCGATGCCCGTCGCCTTCAGTGCCACGATGGCCTCGTCGAGCGCGCGCTCGATCGTCGGCAGGTGCTCGGGGGCCTTCGCCGTGCCGAGGACCGCCCAGAGCCCGGGATCGCGCCGCGGTTGCGACCACGACTGGAACGGCTCGGCGACCTGTTGTTCGAGCACGAGCGCCTTGTGCAGCGTCCCCGTCTCGCCGAAGAGATAGGCATCGATCACTTCGAGCGCCGCGGCCGTCCGATGATCCGAGGCCGCCGGCACCTTGTAACCGAACAGCACCCGCGGCAGCGTCGGCGACGGCCACGCGACGGCGGCGCGGCGCTCCTCCGTCTGCGGGGGCTCGATGGGGATCTGCGGCTGGTCGGCCCGCCCGGTCCAACGGCCGTAGTGCGCCTCGATGGCCGCGCGGACGGCCGGCGCGTCGAAGTGGCCGGCGACAATCACGATGCAGTTGTCCGGCCGATAGAAGCGCTGGTGAAACTTCTTCGAATACGCGTACTTGCCGGGCATCGACCGGATGTCTTCCAGGAACCCCAGCGTCGTGTGTCGATAGGTGTGACGCGTGAACGCCGTACCGACCAGCGTCTCTTCCAGCTTCAGCCACGGGGCCGCCGCGCTCTTGTTGTACTCGCCGAGGACGGCGAGGGCCTCGGTCCGGAACGCCGCCTCGGGATACGACAGATTCCGGAAGCGATCCGCCTCGAGGGCAATGACGTCGAGCAACCGCGCCGACGGACCGAAGTCCGTGTACACCGTCTGGTCGTCCGAGGTGTACGCGTTGTTGTGCCACCCGAAGTCGGCCATCTTGCCATCGAAACTCGGGTTGGCCTTGGTGCCCCGGAACATCATGTGTTCGAAGAAGTGCGCAAAGCCGGTGTGTCCCGGTTCGACCTCGTTGCGCGAGCCCGTCCGGACGGCCGTGTAATACGCCGCCAGCCCCGGGGTCTCCATCGGGACGAAAACGATCCGGAGCCCGTTCTTCAGCGTGTCTTGTTCGACGGGATACGGGAATGCCCCGGCGGTGGCCCCCCCCGGGAGCGCCGCGAGGGACAGGGCGAGGACCGCAGGGAAGCGGCGGGTCGTGAAGGTACGCATTGGTAGATCTAGCTTCTCTTGGGCGCTGCAGCGCCGGTTTGAGTCGCAAGACCCCCTTTCAAACCGTGCGTGCGGTTTTCCCGCACACGGCTTACGGGTGGTCTCTCGAACTGCGACATTGTGCCGAATCCGGTCGGGTAGCGAACGGTGCCGCGCAGCCGGTGGAGGCCGAGGTTCCAGAAGAACTCGCGGTTCCACTCGTCTGCTTGGCCTGGGCGCAGGTTTCGGCCTTTGCGTTTCACCAGGAATCGGTGAAGTCGCTCGCTGACGTACTCGTCGAGCCGGTTGAACTTCTTCGCCGCGTTGCCGGTCTTGAAGTAGTTCCCCCAGCCCACCAGCACGGGATTGAGCCGCCGGATGAGCACCCGGACGTCCTTCACCCCGTTCTGGCGTCGGTCCGT
>JAKLJY010000170.1 GCA_023150895.1 Myxococcota bacterium
GGGTCCGGGCGGCACGCCCGTCGGCGGCAGCGGCGGTGGCGGCGGCGGCGGGGTCACCTGTCAGGCCACCTGCGAGGTCCCGGGCGGACGCGAGTGCGTCACCGGCGGGTTCCGCACCTGTACGGACACCAACGGCGACGGGTGCGCCGAGTGGACGCAGCCGACGTTCTGCGACGTCGGCGACAGCTGCGTCGAGGGCCAGTGCGCCGACTGCACCAACGACTGCGAGCGCGGCGCCATTCGCTGCGGCGCGGGCGGCGGCATCCAGGACTGCGTCGCCTCCGCCGACGACGACCCCTGCTTCGAATGGGCCGCCGAGACGGCCTGCCCGGCGGGCGAGAGCTGCTCGAACGGCGTCTGCGCGCCCGCCGGCGAGTGTCGCGACGAGTGCGGCAAGGTCGGTGATCGGCGCTGTGACGGTTCAGGCATCCAGGAGTGTGGCACGAGTCCGGCCGACGACTGCCTGCACTGGGGCGCCACGACGGCCTGCCCGGAGGGCCAGAGCTGCTCGCTCGACGAGTGCCGCCCCCTCGCCGAATGCCAGGACGAGTGCCAGGCCGACAGCCGCCGCTGCGACGCGGCCGGCGTCTCGACCTGCTCGAACTTCGACGAGGACCCCTGCACCGAGTGGGGCGCCGCGGTGCCGTGCGAGGCCGGCCAGGTGTGCTCGAACGGCGAGTGCGCGGCCGACTGCGGCGACGAGTGCGGCGCCGAGGGTCAGCGTCAGTGCGCCGGCAACGACTTCCAGACCTGCGGCAACTTCGACGCGGACGCGTGCCTCGAATGGGGCCTGCCGACCTCGTGCGACGAGGGGCAGACCTGCTCGAACGGCAACTGCCGCGCCGCCTGCGTCAACGAGTGCGCCGACGGCACGCGCCAGTGCGCGCCCGGGGGCGCCCAGGCCTGCGGCAACTTCGACGACGACGAGTGCACGGAGTGGTCCGAGGCGGTGCCCTGCGACCTCAACGAGACGTGCTCGAACGGTGTGTGCAGCCTGCAGTGCTCCAACGAGTGTGGCGTGCTGAATGCCCGCCAGTGCAGCGGCGGCGGCTTCCAGACCTGCGGCAACTTCGACGACGACGCCTGCCTCGAGTGGGGCGTCGAGCAGGGCTGCGCCGCGGGCCAGGTCTGTGCCAACGGCGTCTGCGCCGACCAGTGCAGCAACGAGTGCGCGCAGGGCTCCGTCCAGTGCGCGGGCAATGGCACCCAGAGCTGCGGCAACTTCGACGAGGACGCCTGCACCGAGTGGGCGGCGGTCGTCCCCTGCGCCGACGGCCTCGTGTGCTCCAACGGCGCCTGCCAGGCCAACTGCGCCGAGGAGTGCATCAACGGCGCCACGCGGTGCGCGCCGGGCGGCGTCCAGACCTGCGGCAATACCGACGCCGATCCCTGCGCCGATTGGGGTCCCGCGGTCCCCTGCGCCGGTGACCAGGTCTGCTCCAACGGCGCCTGTGCGGCGACGTGCGCCGACGAGTGCCCCCCCGGGGCCGCGCGCTGCGGCGCCAACGGCGTCGAGACCTGCGGCAACTTCGACAACGATGCCTGCGCCGAGTGGAGCCTGACGAGCCCCTGCCCCGCCGGCCAGGTGTGCTCGAACGGCGCCTGCGCCGCCGCGTGCAGCGACGAGTGCCTGGCGGGCTCCGTGCAGTGCGCCGGCAACGGCTTCCAGACCTGTGGCGAGTTCGACGGCGACCGCTGCCTCGACTGGAGCCCCGTGCAGCCCTGCCAGGACGGCACGAGCTGCTCGGCCGGCGTCTGCAGCCAGTTCTGCTCGGACGAGTGCAACGCCGGCTCGACGCGCTGTGGCGGGCCCGGCGTGCAGGTCTGCGGCAACTTCGACGCCGACGGCTGCCAGGAATGGGGCCAGGGCGTGCCCTGCGCTGCCGGCGAGGTCTGCGACGCCGGTCGGTGCGCCGCCCGGTGCCAGGACGAATGCGCCGCCGGCACCCGCCGCTGCGGCGCCAACGGCGTCGAGACGTGTGGCAACTTCGACAACGACGCCTGCACCGACTGGTCCGCCGGCGCCCCCTGCGCCGCCGGTGAGGTCTGCGCCGATGGCGCCTGCGTGAACATCCTCGGCGCCTGCGCGGTCGACGCGGACTGCCCCGCCGGCCTGATCTGCCTCTTCCAGCTCTGCCTGCCGGCCATCGGCTGCGCGGGCGACGTCGATTGCCCCGCCGGCGAGCGCTGCGACGTGCTCGGCGGTGGCGTCTGTCGTCGGGACACGCCGTCCGGCATCGGCGACGCCTGCGCCGTCGACGCGGACTGCGCCGCCGACCAGGTCTGCGCGGCCGTGGCCGACGGGGGCTACTGCACGCAGGGCTGCGCGGCCGGGTTCCCCTGCCCGACCGGTTCGACCTGCTACGTCGTCGACCCCGAGACCCCCGATCAGGGCGCCTGCCTGACGGACTGTGCCGCGAGCGAGGCCTGCCCGGCCAATCAGGCGTGTTTCGAGACCGGCGGCCCGCTCGGCGGCGCCTGTTTCCTCGCCGAGTGCCGCAACGACGCGGACTGCGCGACGGACCCCCTGCTCAATCGTACGTGCGAGGCCGGCCTCTGCGTGCAGAACAACGGCTGCGATCTCGCCACGGGCGAGGGCTGCGGCGCCGGCCTCGAGTGCTGGCAGCACGAAGGCGTGGGCGTCTGCCTCGCGCCCTGCAACCTGCTCGACGGCCCGGCCTGCGGCAACGGCAACACCTGCATCCCCGTCGCGGTCGACGGGGGTGGCTACTGCAGCCCGCCCGGCCGCGGTCCGGTCGGCGCCGCCTGCACCCGCCCGCAGGACTGCGCGGCCGGCCTGTTCTGCGTCGACGACGGCGTCGGCAACCAGAGCTGCCGGACGCTCTGCGATACCGCAGAGGCCGGGGTCTGCGGCGCCGAGGTGTGTGTCGCCCTCGGCGGCGAGGTGGGCGTGTGCATCGGCGCCTGCGAGAGCGAATGCAACGCCAACGCGACGCGCTGCACCGCCCAGGGCGTGCAGGTCTGCGGGCAGGGCGACGACGATCTCTGCCTCGAGTGGCTGCCGGCGGTGCCCTGCGGCGCCGGCCAGGGCTGCAACGACCTGACGGGCGCCTGCCAGGTCGCCTGCCGCGCCGACGCGGACTGCGCCGATGCCATCGTCCCGATGGTCTGCCAGGCCGGCGCCTGCCGCGTCTCCAGCCAGTGTGATCCGGCGACGGGCATGGGCTGCCAGGCCCCCGACCAGTGCTTCCTGGCGTCGGACAGCGGCGGCGGGGTCTGCCTGACGACCTGCGACTCGGTGGCCCCGAACTGCCCCGCGGGCGAGGCCTGCGTCCAGTTCGGCAACGCGGCCTACTGTCTGCCGCCGGGCAACGTCCCCGTCGGTGGCGCCTGCGTGCGCCCCACGGACTGCGTCGCGGGCGCGACCTGCCTCGACGACGGCGCGGGCGGCGGCCAGTGCTTCACGCTTTGCAACGTCCAGGCCCCGGGGGGCGTCTGCGCCGCCGGCACGAGCTGCACGGATCTCGGCATCGACGGCCGCCTGGGCGTCTGCGCCGCCACCTGTCAGGACGAGTGCATCGCCGGCAGCAACGTCTGCTCCGCCGACGGCACCGGCATCCAGACCTGCGGCGAGTTCGACGACGACGCCTGCACGGACCTCGGCCCGGCGACGGCCTGCACCGACGAGACGCGCTGCAACCCCAACACCGTCGCCTGCGAGTACTATTGCGAGATCGACGCGCACTGCCCGTTGGGCTTCGGCGTGCCGTACCAGTGCGTGAACAACGAGTGCGTCGCCCGCGAGTGCCGCGTCGGCAACAACGCCTGCGCCCCGGGCGTGCCGGACACGATCTGCGTCCCGGCCAGCGCGCAGGACCCCACCGCGGGGCTCTGTCTGTCGACCTGCGCGCCGCTCGTCCCCGGTGACTGCGGCCCGTACGGTGCCTGCGACTACAACGGCGACGGCGCGGGTGGCATCGCCTTCATCTGCCTGCCGGCCGGCGCTGCGCAGGAGTTCGAGGCGTGCGACGCCACCCGCTGCGGCCAGGGCCTCGGCTGCCTGCCCTTCGACGGGCAGGCCGGCACCGAGTACTACTGCGTCGTCTACTGCGACACCCGCCGCGGCAACGGGGACTGCGTCGGTCAGGGCACCGTCTGCGAGGCCGTGCCCGATCTCGGCGCCAACGTCGGCGTCTGCCTGCCCCCGCAGTGACCGGCCGGTGACCGCGGCGGGCGGCCATCCGGACCGCCCCCGCGTGCGCCCCGCCCCCCACCCTCTCCGCCCGCCGTCAGCAAACGATCGCCAACATTGGCACGTTTCATGCTTTCGCGCGGGGAACCTCCCGTGCCGGTCCCGACCGACCGAGCGCCCGCTCGGCCGTCGCGGTCCCCCGTGGGGTCGTCGACTCACCCGCTGCGTTCGTCATCCAGACTCCAGAGGCCCATGAAACACCCGCATCGCCGGGCGCCGCGCGCGCCCTCGACCGCCCTTCGGTTCCTGCTTCTCCCCGCCCTCGCCACGGCCGCCGTCACCGGCTGCATCGAGAACGCCGATGACCCCGCGTCCGAGTCCGCCGACGCCGGTGCGGGGGGCGAAACCGGCGGCAACGGCGGCAACGGCGGCGCGACCGGTGGCACGGGCGGCGCGGCCGGTGAGCTGCCCGTCGGTGGCGGCGGTTCCGGCGGGGCGGGTGGCGAGCGCGTGCCCGACGCCACCCCGCTGCCCCCCGACGCGGCGGCCCCCCCGGCCTGCGCCGAGGAGGACGCCAACGCGGGCAATCAGGACGCCGCGCACGCGACGCCCGTGCTGGTCGGTTTCGATCGGCAGGACCTCTACCTCTGCGCCGGTACCCAGGACTGGTACGCCATCCCCGTCGCCGCGGGCGCTTTCATCTCCGTTCAGCTCGCCGCCGATCCGGCCGAGGTCGATCTCGACCTCTCCCTGGTCGACGCCGCGGGGGCAGTCCTCGCCCAGAGCGCCACGGAGACCGGCGTCGAGTCGGTCGGCTACCTGCCCGAGGCCGACGGCACGCTGTACGCGCGGGTCGTGGGCGGGTTTCGCGATGTGACGGCGAGCTACCGCCTCAGCGTGCAATCCCTCTGCCGCCTCGACGGCGAGTGCCCGGCAGGTCAGATCTGCTCCCCGCTGACGGCGCAGTGCGAAGCGCTGCCGGGCGCCGACTGTGGCGTCGACGACCACGAAGAGAACGACCGCGACGCGGACGCGAGTCCATTTGCGCTCGACGCGGCCGGGCCCGTGCAGGCGGTCATCTGCGGCGCCGATCCCGATTGGTATCGGGTCACCGTCGCCGCGGGCGATACGCTCGACGTGCTGCTCAGCTTCCCCGGCGGCGAGGATCTCGACCTCCTCGTCCGCAACCTGAGCACCGGGGCGCTCGTCGGCACGGCCGCGGGCGACGCCAACACCAACCCCGAGCGCCTGCGTCTCTCGCACCTCGCCGCCGGCGACTACGCGGTCGGCGTGTTCTTCTACGAGATGGACGCGGGCGGGACGCGCGACGTCGACTACCGCCTCGACATGGCGGCCACGCCCGGGCAGTGCGCCTCGGACGCGGACTGCACGGGCGGCAACGGACCCGTCTGCGACGCCGCGACGGGCGTCTGCGGGCCGGTCCCGGGGGCGGGCGGTGTCGAGATCGGCGGGCAGTGCGGCGTCTCGGCCGACTGCGCCGGTGAGGCCGCCTTCTGCGCGGGCGCGGGCCCGGGTGGTGCCGACAACTACTGCACCATCGAGTGCGGCGGGGACGACGCCGAGTGCGCCGCCCTCGGCGACGGCGCGTACTGCCTGCGCTCCGGCGGCGTCTCCATCTGCGCGCAGGCCTGCGAGGCCGACAATCAGTGCAGCACCTTCCGGCGCTGCGACGCCGGCCGCTGCCAGCGTCGCTCGCAGTGCGCGAGCAACGACGACTGCGCCGACGACGAGATCTGCGCCGCGACGCCCTTCGGCGCCCTGCTCTGCCAGGCCCGCCCGGCGGCCGCGCAGTGCGGCTTCGACACGCTCGCCGACGGCAGCGTCCGGGCCGACGACGACCGCGAGCACACGGCCGACCTGCCCCTCGGCGACGAGGGCCTCGCCAACCAGAAGATCTGCGACGGCGATCTCGACTGGTTCCGCGTGACCGTCCCGCCCGAAAGCGCAGCCTTCACGCTGCAGGTCGCCGCCTCGTTCCGCGACGGCGTCGACATCGACGTCTACGTCCAGGATGCCGCCGGCAACACAGTGGGCGCGGCCGCCAGCGCCGACCAGACCCGCGAGCTCACCGACATCGCCTTCGTGGCGCCGGGCGACTACTTCGTGATCGTCGATCAGTACGCCAGCGACGCGCTCGACGACTCGACGTATCAGGTCTACGCCCGCATCACCGGCGAGCGCACGCCGTGCACGGTCGAGGGCAACGAGTGCGCGGGCACCGAGCCCTTGCGCATGGCCTGTGACGTCGAGACGGGCGCGTGCGGCGCCTTCCAGGGCAACGGCGAGGTCGCCCTCGGCAGCCTCTGCGACAGCGACGACGACTGCGGCGCGGGGGCCGAGGCCTGCTGGACGTTCGAGGGCGCGGCCGGCTCGCAGGCCGGCGCCAACATCTGCACGCACACCTGCGGCGGCGATGGCGACTGCGCGGACGTTCCGGGGACCGAGTGCGTCGACTTCCAGCAGGTCGCCGTCTGCCTGCCCCCGCGCTGAACACGCCCCGCGCGTGTGCCCATTGACGGCACGTTTCGTGCTATGGCGACCGGCATGAAGACCGGCTCCCGATTCGCCCGCCCCTTCGCCCGCCTGACCCGATTCACCATCGCCGCGTCGATGGCCGCGTTCACCCCCGCCTGCGGGGACGACGCGACGGACGTCGAGCCCGCCGCCGAGACGGCCGACGGGCCGTCGACCCTCGCGTTCGACGACTACAAGGCCGATGCCCCGCCGACGCCGACCACCGTGGTCGCCACCAGCCTCGGCAACTCCAGTGGCCAGGGGGCCGTCCTCGAGCTCGTCGTCACCGACGTCTGGGGTCGCCTGCCCGACCGCTCGAGCCGCGTGCGCCTCACGCGCGAAGCCGACGGCAAAACGCTGGTGCTCGACGGTTACCTCAAGCCCGTCATGATCCGGCTCGCGGCCGCGGGCCGGTATCGGCTCGAGGCCGAGATCCCCGAGCACGAGAAGGAGGCCCTCGTTTTCGAGGTCCGCAAGGATGCGCGCGGGGCCTTCGCCATCCCGCAGCCCGCGGATCAGGTCACCCACTGGGGCTTCAGCGCGGAACCCCGCCGCGTGGGCGCCGGCAGCGAGACCGTCCACAGCCTGTATCTCGGCCTGCCGCACCGCCTGTTCGCGTCGAGCGGCCCCCCACCGCGCCGCGGCAACGAGATCACCGTCTTCGACAACGGCCGCGACACGTTCACCGCGATGGCCGGCGACTTCGAGGCCGCCGAGCGGAGCCTGTCCTTGTCGCTCTGGCTGATGAAGGGCGACTTCGAGCTGCGCCGCTCGGAGGACTGGCGCGCGACGACCGCCGCCGACCGGGCGCGCGAGTCCATCGTGTCCTACCTGCGCCGCATGAAGGGCACGCGCCGCGTCCTGCTCTCACAGTTCAACGGGCGCGAAGAAGGGCCCATCCCGGGTCTGGTCGACGAGGCCATCCTCGACGACGCCGTGCAGGCCTTCGGCGAGCGTGCCGGCGACGGCGTCGAGCTGATGCTGCAGGCCAACGAGACCGAGGTCCCCTACCGCGACGAGGTCCCCGTCAACGCCGGCGGCTGGTCGTATCGCGGGCGTCTGCTGGACAAGTACCCCGAGTGGGCCGGCCGTCGTTTCACCAACGTGGAGCGCTTCAAGGTCGGTCAGTACGACCGCACCGTGAAGTGGACGGACGTGCAGGTGGCCTCCTGGCACCAGAAGTTCGCCGTGGTGGACGACGAGGTCGCCTACCTCGGTGGCATGAACATGAACTACCCGGACTGGGACCGCCCCGAGCTGTCGGTGCACGACCCCCTGCGCGCCGAGCCAGGCACCGACGCCGACGCGCGCGCCGAGGTCGAAGCCGGGCTCGAGGTCGGCGAGATCGCGCCGCGCAAGGACTACATGACCCGCATCGAGGGGCCGCTCGTCCACGACGTGCAGACCCTCTTCCACCGCCGCTGGACCCAGGGCCGCGCCGAAAAGGCGATGTATCACGGGCAGACGACGGCCTTCACCGTGCCGCCCGTCTTCGACGACCCCGATCCGCGCGACGAGGGCGTGCAGGCGCAGCTCACGGTCACGCTGCCCATGCCCTTCTGGGAGCACTCCATTCTGGAGAGCCACCAACGCGCCATCGCCGTCGCCGACGATTACATCTACATCGAGGATCAGTACTTCCGGACCCCGATGATCAACGCCATGATCCTCGACCGCATGGCCGTCGACCCCGATCTGAAGCTCATCGTGGTCACCAAGGACGTTCCGTACAAGGACCCCGGCCGGAAGTGGACGGCGCTGAGCCTGCAGGCGTTCGAGGAGCGATTCCCCGAGCGCGTCGTCTTCCTGACGCTGCGGGCGAGCGCGGTGCAGCCCACCGACGAGGGCTATCGGGCCGACTTCGTCGGCGTGGACATCCACAGCAAGATGTTCATCGTGGACGACGAGCTCATGTCCGTCGGTTCGTGCAACAAGAACAACCGGGGCCTGATCTACGAGGGCGAGGCCAACCTCTTCATCCGGGACGCCTTCCTGGTGGCCGAGACGCGGCGGCACGAGTGGGCGCGCCTCGTCGGCCCGGACTACGCCGAGCAGATTGCCGATCCCGAGGTCGCGTTCGAGGTCTTCCGCAACCTCGCCGAGCGCAACGACGCACTTCAGCGCCTCTGGGATGACAACGACGGCGAGCTCGCCTTCTCGCAGGTCGACGACGTCGAGGCGTTCACGCCCGTCGGCCTCGTCTACCCCCTCGTCGTGCCGATGGAGTGGTGGTTCGATCCGGGTCCCGACTTTTTCTGATGCCGGCCGCCGGGCGAGGTGCTCTGCTTCGCCGATGGACGTCGACGTCGATCTCGACCTGAACCCCGCCGCGTACCTCGCGCTCGCCGCGGGGCCGCTGTCGGCCAATCCCGTGATGAATCAGCTGGCGCTCGCGCTGCCCCGTCGAGCGCTCGCGCAAACCGGTCCGGAAGCGGAGCTCATCCGGTGCGCCGTCGCGCGTGATCGGGCCGGGTCACCGGTCGGCTTCGCGGTCCAGACCCCGCCGTGGCCGGTACAGCTCGGCCTCGGTACGCCCGAAGGGGCGGCCGCCCTCGGCGCTCCGTTTGCCCGGGCATTTCGGCCCCTGCCCGGCGTGATGGGCCCGGAGCCGCTCGCGCTGGCCTTCGCTTCGGCCTATACCGAGGCCGCCGGTGCGCGGGCGGAGCACCTGCAGACCATGGGCGTCTTCACGTTGACGGC
The DNA here is from genome assembly GCA_023150895.1 of Myxococcota bacterium. GTDB lineage: Bacteria > Myxococcota_A > Bradymonadia > UBA7976 > UBA1532 > CAINDO01. The sequence goes on from JAKLJY010000170.1 coordinate 9,389, forward strand.
CGTGACGCCGCTGCCGCCGCCGCCCGGCATGGCCCGACCGGCGACGGCGGCCGACGGGCCGCTGCTCGACCGCTGGCTGCGGGCGTTTCACGACGAGGCGGTACCGAGTGACCCCGCCCCGCCGGCCGGTGCAGGTTCCCGACTCGTCGCGGAGGCGCGAGCCTGGCTCTGGACGGAGCCCGACGGCACGCCCCGCGCGCTCGCCTGCACGGGACGGGAGGTCGACGGCTTCCACGCGGTCGGCCCCGTCTACACGCCCCCGGAGAGCCGACGGTGCGGCGCGGCGACGGCGCTCGTCTCGGCCCTCAGCGCAAACTTGCTCACGCGGGGGCGCGGCTGCACCCTGTTCACCGATCTGGCCAATCCGACGGCCAACGCCATCTACGAGCACATCGGGTACCGCCGCGTCGGCACCTTTCTGCGCCTTCGTTTCGAGCACTGAGCCCGCATGATCACGCACTCTCCGGCTAGCCCGTCCCCGTCGCCCCGTCGTTTCGCCATGCTCGGTGCGGCGGGGTTCATCGCCCCGCGTCACATGAAGGCGATCCACGAGACGGGCAACACCCTCGTGGCCGCCTGCGACCCCTATGACGGCGTGGGCATCCTCGACCGCTACTTCCCCGAGTGCCGCTTCTTCACGGAGGTCGAGCGCTTCGACCGACACCTGGAGAAGCTGAGGCGGCGCGCCCCCGAGGAGCGCGTCGAGCTCGTCACCATCTGCACGCCCAACTACCTGCACGACGCGCACTGCCGCCTCGCGCTGCGGGTCGGCGCCGACGCCATCTGCGAAAAGCCGCTGGTCATCAGCCCGTGGAACCTCGACCAGCTCGCCGAGATGGAAGAAGAACACGGGGGCCGCATCTACAACGTGCTGCAGCTGCGCCTGCACGACAACGTGCGGCGCCTGAAGGCGCAGCTCGACGCGGAGACGCACCGGCGCAAGGTCGATGTCGAGCTGACCTACGTCACGCGGCGCGGGCCGTGGTACCACCACTCGTGGAAGGGCCACCCCGAGCGGTCCGGCACGCTCGCCATGAACATCGGCATCCACTTCTTCGACATGCTGCTGTGGCTCTTCGGCCCGGTCGAGCGCAGCGTCGTGCACGTGCGGACGGCGACGCGTCTTGCCGGGTATGTCGAGCTCGAGTGGGCCCGCGTGCGGTGGTTCCTCAGCATCGAGGTGGGCGACCTGCCGCCGGGTTTCCTGGTGGCCGGCAAACACGCGCACCGCGGCCTGACCCTGGATGGACAGGCGTTCGACTTCTCGACGGGCTTCGACGACCTGCACACCCGCGTCTATCAGGACATCCTGAACGGCGGCGGGTATGGCATTCAGGACGCGCGGCCCTCGATCGCCCTGGTGCACACCGTGCGCACGGGCGACGTCGAGGGCGTCGGGCCGGAGGCCCATCCGCGGATTCGCGGCTTGCTCTGAAAACGAGACGCCCGCCCGGCCTGACTCGAGGCGGGGCGGGCGTCATTCAGCGGTCGTCCGGACGCGGCCCGCGGGGCCGGCGCGGCCCGCTCAGCGGCGGTTGCGGCGCCGACGGAGGAGGAGACCGGGCGCGAGCAGCAGGAGCATCGCAGCGTTGCTCGCCCCGCGGTCGCGACCGAGGTCACAGTTGCAGGTCGCACCGCCCGAGGTGCTCTGGCCGTTGTCCGCGTCGGGTCCACCCCCTTCGAGGTTGGCGTCGACGACCGAGGCGTCGCCATCACCGGAGCCGATGCCACCGGTGCCGCCGTTGCCACCCATCTCGCCGCCGGCGCCGCCCGTGGTGCCGCCCGTGGTGCCGCCGGTGCTGCCACCGGTGCTGCCGCCCGCGCCGCCCGCGCCGCCCGCGCCACCCGCGCCCATGTCGGTCGTCATCGCGCCGCCGACGCCCATGTCGGGCAGGACGGGCTCGACCGGGGTGACCGTGTCCGCGCACTGCGCACGACCGTCGCGCTGCACGATGCAGGCCTGACCGAGCGGGCACATCACGTCGTTGCAGGGGTTGATGAGGCAGGTGCCGTCGACGCAGATCCGGCCTTCTTCACAGTTCACGCCGAGGCAGAGGTCGCTCTCGCACTCCCCGTTGCGGCAGAACATCGTGTCGGGGCACATGACGCCGAAGCAGGCGTCCGGCACGCACTGACCGTCGTCGCAGCGGGCATCGATGCCACAGGCGACGCCCGCGCAGCTCACGACGCACGCGCCGTCGCGGCAGAACTCGGCCGCGCCGCACTGCACGCCCTCGCAGGGATCGGGCTCGCACCCGATCTCGCGGCAGCGCTCGTTGGCCTCGCAGCCGAGGCCGAGGCAGTTGTTCGTCACGCAGACGCCGCCGAAACAGACGCGGTCGTCATCACAGGTGACGCCTTCGCAGCGGTCGATGCACTGACCGGCCTCGCAGCTGAAGCCGCGGGGGCAATCGGCGAAGACGCAGAGGTCGACGCAGTAGCCTTCGTCGCACTGGAAGCCGGGCTCGCAGTCGACGCCGGCGCAGGGGTCCTCGCACACGCCGTGGGCGCAGCGCTCACCCGCCGGGCAGAGATCGCCGTCGTCGATCTGGCCGTTGCAGTCGTTGTCGAAGCCGTCGCAGGCCTCGGCCGGGACCTCGGCTTCGCAGGTGCCGCAGGCGTTGCGGACGCCGTCGTCGATCGTGCCGTCGCAGTCGTCGTCGACACCGTTGCACAGCTCGGGCAGCGGCTCGCGCAGCGGGGTGCAGACGATCTGACCGGCCTCGCAGGCGCCGATGCCGCGGGAGCACAGACCGACGAGGCCCTCGCTCGCGCAGGAGAACTGGCCGAGATCCTCGTCGACGGCCTCGTCGCAGTCGTTGTCGATGCCGTCGCAGACCTCGGGACGGGGATTGTCCGGGCAGCCCTCGCAGGCGTCGCCGATGCCGTCCTGATCGCCGTCGAGCTGCTCGCGGTTGGGGTCGTCGACGCAGTTGTCGCAGGCGTCACCGACGCCATCGAAATCGGCATCGGCCTGATCGCGGTTGGCCACGGACGGGCAGCGATCGTCGACGTCGCAGATGCCGTCGTTGTCCGTGTCGTTGCAGCCGCCGCCCAGGGAGCGCTCGAGCACGAGCACCGAGTAGGCCTGCTCGGCGAAGAAGTCCCAGTTCGAGTTGCCGGGGCCCGTGCCGAACCGGCCCGTGGGATCCTGCAGGCCGAGCAGCGTGTAGGCGTAGTCGTAGTACCAGCCGCGGATCAGGTTGGGCGAGTCGTAGTACCCCGCGCCGTCCGCGCCGAAGCCGGGCACGCGGGTGTCCGTGGCCGGGTCGCGGTGCGCGAGGCGGCCCTGGAAGGCGGGTGCCGCCACCGCGTCGAGCTGACCGAGGTCGTCGACCGAGAGATTGCCGGCGCCGACGGGCACGCCCGAGTCCTGCAGGAACTTGAAGCCCTTCGCCGAGGACCACAGGAAGTACTGGTAGCTCAGGTTCCAGCCGCCGTTGGCGAACTGCGTCGTGACGTAGTTGTAGTGATTGCGGAGGTAGCGCAGGTAGCCTTGCACCGCCGCGTCGTTGATGTCTGCGCCGCCGATGATCTGGCCCCACATGCCGGAAGCCGTCTGCTGCAAGCTGCAGACATTGCCCTGGTTGTAGCCGTGGCACTTCTCGAGATCGGGCTCGACATCCCCCGGCGTGCCGTTCATCGCGTAGGCGTTGCGGGTGTTGGCGGCGAGCGTCTGCAGGGTCGCCGCGCGGGCGGCGTCTGCAAAGTTCGGGTCACTGAACACGGCCTTGGCCGACGCCAGACCCGCCATGACGAGCTGCGTCGTCGACGAGTCGGGGCAGCTCCCGTCGGTGTAACACCAGTACCCGTGCTGACCCTGGTTCGCCGCGATGCGGTCGAAGGTGGCCGCCAGCGCGTTGGCGGCGTCCTGGGCGCGGGGGCCACCCGTGCGCAGGTAGACGGCGAGCGCCATCAGGTCGGCGCCGTCGCGGTAGGCGTAGAACGTCTGCCCCGCGTCGCCCGAGCGCGCGATGATGAAATCCATCACCGCGTCGATGCGGGCCTGATCGGCCGGGAGCGCGTTGCTGTAGCCGACGGGCGGCGAGTTGGGATCGGCGCTCTCGCGCTTCTCGAGCAGGGCGAGGGCGACGAGGCCCGCGCCTTCGCCGGCCGAGCTCGGGTTGGCGAAGGCCCCGTTGTCGTCCATCCAGCGCAGGCTGCGATCGATGGCCGTGCTCACGTCCACGCTGAAGCTGGTCACCTGCGCCTGCGCCGCTCCGGCGGACAGGAGCATCAGGAGACCGGCGCCCCCCGCGAGTTTCAATACCTTGTTCTTCGACGTCACGTCTCTCTCCCCTTCTGGCTCGTTGCCGATGGCGATGGTTCGTACTTCTACGGATCAGGCGCATCAGTAGATAAGCCCAGGCGATCAACGCAAGGGATTCGTCGAGGAATGTGATGTTGTGGTGGCCGCGCTTAGCGCAGATCAAGCCTTGCCGCGGTCTCCGAGCCAGGCTTTGAAAGCCGGCGTCGCCGCGAACTCGCGGACGAGGGGTGCCCCGATCTCGATGACCTCCGTCCGCCAGGCGTCCAGATCCCGCGAGGCCGTCAGGATGTCTCCGAGGGTGCGCTCGCCCTCGATCGCGAGCGCGGCGGCCAGCTCCTCGAGGAGGCCTTCGCGCACGTCGGGCCGTGCCAGGTTGTGCGCGATGAGCCCCGGGACGACGTCGAGCAGGTCGTCGACGGGGAGCTTCATCGCGGCGGCCGCGAGCTCGTGGGTCTTCTTCTCCATGGCCTTGTCGAACGCCCCGACGTTCATGCGGGCGAGCTTCGCCCCCGTCTCCGGGGACGTCAGGATCGCCACGACGCGGTCCATGACGGCGTGCATGGAGCCGGCGATGAACGTGGCCGCCGCGCCCTTCAGCTGCGACTCCATCTGTGCGCCGATGCCCCCGAGCAGGCCCTTGCCGAAGCCGCTGGCGATGCCGACGGCGCTGCGCCCGACCGCCCCGAAGACACCGCCGCCGCTGCCGCCGGGTTTCAGGGTCTGCAGGAAGCGATCGAGGGTCTCCTCGACGACGGACCGAACGAGGTCCGAGATCGCCTCCTGCTTGACGAGGCCCTCGATGAACCGGCGGTCGAGCTTGACGGGGCGGGCCGCGAGGGCCCTGAGTTCGGCCTTCGCCTCCGCGGTGAGCCAGTCCCCGACGCGGTCGTCGCGCCGACGCGCGCGCTCGACCTCGCGATCGAGGGCGGGGCGCAGATGGGTGCGCAGCGCCGTCTCGGTCAGGGCTTCGTCGAGGGCGCGGTCGAGGTGCGCGAGCACGCGCTCGGGCCGGACGAATTCGCCGACGGAGCGGGTCATCGCGAAATCGAAGGCCAGGCCGACCAGCGTTTCGGTCTGGTGGGCGTCGGCCAGGGCGGCGAGCAGCTTCTTCATGGGCAGCCTCTCGGGGGACGGATTCGACGGGGGCGCGCGCTCGGTGACTCGCGGCGCGCCCGCACGGACGCACCGCCCGACCCTTCGCGCAGCGCGCAGACGTTGACCCACGCGGGCTTTCCCCGCAAGGTGGAGTTGTGCAGGCTCACTCGTCCACACGCCTCCGCTTCGTCATCGCGGTCGCGACCCTCGCGGGTCAGTCGGCGTGCCTCGTCGAGTTTCCGGAGCGTGGCCCGGACCGGGACGAAGACAACGTCTTCATCTACGACGGCGCCGATGCGCTCTCGGGCGCCGCCCCCGGCGCGATCCCCCCCGAGGGCCCACCGGCCACGCCGCCGGACCCCGAGGGCGTCGCCCCGCCGGGCGGCCCGCCGACGAAACCCCCGCCGGATGCGCCCGAGCCGGACGTGCCCGAGCCGGCCGTGCCCGACGCGGTCCCGCCGCCCGCCCCCGATCCGGGCGGCTGCGTCGAAGGGCTCTGCGCACGATGCGACGGCGGGGCTCGTGTCGTCCCCGTGGAAGAGCCCGATTGCAGCGAACTGGATTGCAGCGCCTTCCCCGCCATCGAGAGCGGCGTCGATGCCCACGGCGTCCCGTACTGCCACATCCGCCCCACCCGAATCATCGGACACTGCCGCGAGTTTGCGGTCTGTGCGGTCGCCGGCCCGCGGACCTGCGCACCGGATCCCGACCCGGCGACGGTGATCTCCGTCGTCGCCCCCTCGGCGTGTTACGAGATCGACGGGTGCGAGCCCGGCGGCAACCCGGTCCCCCGCCCGGTGGCCGGCCTGGCATGCCCCGGCGGGACCTGCGACGGGAACGGGGTGTGCGTCGCGAGCCCGGCGGGCCCGAACTGCCAGGACGTCGATGCCCCCGAAGGCGGCGAGGTCTGCGGTGCCGGCGAGCAACCGGTGGACGCCTGTCGCTTCCTCGTCCGCCCCACGGCGAGCCAGAACCAGGTCCAGCACTGGGACGACGGCAACGACGACGGCAACCCGCAGCGCTGGCCGGCCATCCACTGCGGGAACTACTGCCGCAGCATGGGCCTCACCTGCGTCCGGGTCCTCGAGAACGTGGGTGGGAACTGCTCCGTGCTCGGGGTCTGCGTGAACGTCCTCGACCGCGCCGAGAACAGTTGCTGCGAACTCACGTTCTTCGAGAACAACGGCCTCGACGCCCTGGACGTCCGGGATGGAGGCCTGTGCGACTGCCGATGAGAACCGCCTTCCTCGCGTTGCTCGCCGCCCTCGCGCCCGAGGTCGCGACCGCCCAGGCCCCCTGCCCGCCCATCGAGCGCCGCGTGGACAACGACGCGGCCGGCTCGGGTTACTCGGAGGAGCACCCCGAGAACTGGGAGAGCCGCGACGTGGCGGCCTGCGCCCGGACGTACCGGTACCTCAGCCGTTATGTCGGCGACGGCTCGCGGCGCGGGCGCGCGATCTGGCGTCCCGAAATCCCCGCCGGCGGTGACGGCTTCTATGCCGTCGAGATCAGCTACCGCGCGACGGAAAACCGCTCGAACCGCGCCCGGTACATCCTGATCGACGACGCGGGCGGTCGGCGCGAGCACATCGAGAACCAGGCCCATGCCGGGGACTGCACGCGGGTCGACGTCGACGAGATCTTCTGCCGCGCGGGGGGCGAATGCCGGGTCGTCCTCGATGGAGACGACGGTCAGTCCGCGGCCGCGGACGAGACGGTCTTCCGGCGCACGCGCTGCGAAGGCGATCCCGGACCGGTCGATCCCCAGCCCGGGGGCGCCTGCGCGGGCATTCGGGCCAACCCGGCCTTCGAGGTGTGCCGCGAGGGCGCCGACACCTGCGCCGGCGTCTTCACCGACGGCGCGGGGTGCGCGGCATACTGCGGGGCCGCCGGCATGATCTGCGCCGCCCGGTTCGGCGGCGAGCCCGGGTGTGCCGAAGAACCCCAGAACCCGCTCCCCTGCGAGCCGGAGACCGGGCACACCTCCGACTGGTGCGAGTGTGTCCGGCCCGCCGGGCCGCCGCCGCCGCCGCCGCCCCCCCCGGACGCCGCGCAGCCGCCGCCACCGCCGCTCGACGCCGCGCA
>JAKLJY010000171.1 GCA_023150895.1 Myxococcota bacterium
CCTGACCCCGGCGACGCCGCGTCCCTCCGCGCCCGCCGTGGCCAACCGCCCCGAGGCCTCGAAGGGCAGCTCCTCGCCCCGGAAGACCTCGCCCCCCGGGTGCCCGTCCAGGGCGAGGCGGGTCGCGGCAGGGGGGCTGGTCGGCGGGGCCGACGCCCCGGGTCGCGTGCCGCCTCCGCCGGCCCCGCCCTCGCCCCCCGCCGGCGCGGACACGAACGAACCGGGTCCGGCGTCGGGGCCGCCCGTCCCGCTCACGCCGGGCTCGCCGGGGAGCGGAATCTCCGAGCGCGGGGCATCCCGGAGGTCATCCGGGGAAGGCGGCCCCGGTCGGGCCCCCGGTCCGATCGGCGACAACGTCCCGGGCTTCGGGCGACCGTCGGGTCCCCGGCCGGTCCCCTGCCCCTGCAGGAGCTGCGCGGAGTACCCGGAGAGGTAGCTCTCGGGTTTCGGGAAGACGTCGGGCGGCGGAGTGTGCAGGCGCCCCCCCTCGCCCGCACGGACATCCAGGTTCGGGGCTTGTCCGCCCAGATCGACCCGTCGCCAGGAGCCATCCGGGACCCGGATTTCGACGAAGGCGTGCGCCTCGTTCTGGACGTACCGCGTCGGCACGCCGATCGCCCGCGCCGTGACGAAAAAGGCGAACGCCCGGTGGCGACACACACCCGTCCCGCCGAGCGCGAGATCGAGGTAGAGGTCGCCGTCGCCGCGGGGCAACGCGCCCGCCACGAACCCGCGAAAATGACCGACGAGCCGCTCGAGGCCGCGATCGAAGGGCATGCGCGGGTCGACCCCGATGTGCGCGTGCACGCGACGGGCGGCCTCCCGCGTCGCCGGTTCGAGGCGCGTGTCCGGATCGCTGCGGGCCACGTCGAGCGGGACGTTGCCGGGCAGGGGTCCCGAGAAGTACCGGCGGTCCGCGTCGACGGCGAAGACGAGTCGCACGCTGCCCCGATGATCGGCCCGCACGTAGAAGTTGTCGGCCGAGTCCCGCAGGAAGACCGCATTCGTCGGCGGCTCGGTGCGCAGCGCGAGCAGGCGCATGTCCGGCGCGACGGATGGGACCGGGGCGGGCACGCCCGGGCGCAGTTCGACGGCGATATCCCCGTAGAAGGCCTCACGCCCGGTCCCCGGCGCATCCGCCGTGCCGAGCACCGGGACCGGGACGAGCGCCTCGGGACGGATGGACAGTTCATAGTCCGGGCCCGGCCCGATGGCGTCGAAAGCGACGTTGCGCCGAAGGGGCGCGACCTCCGGGTTGTAGACCGCGTGGTAGGTCAGGTTTGCATCGACGCCCGTATCCCGATCGGGCCGCGCACGATCCGGCCGCAGGATGTCGGGCGGGCTCTGCCCCGCGGGCCGGCTCGCATCCCCGAGCCGCGGCGCGTCTGCGCGGTCGGCCCGCGGTGCGGGGAGGCGTTCACCGTCCCGGGTCAGGCCGCCGGGCACGTCGCCCGGTCGCGCGGGCGGCTCGAAGTGGCTCGCGCTGCCCAAGGCTTCGGCCGCCGAGAGAAGCGCCTCGGGCGGCACGTACTCGTGACGCAAGGGTGCCGCGTGAACCGACGACGCCCCCGCCACCACGGCGGTCACCGCCACGACGAGTCGCGCAGGGGAGACGCCGGCAACCCGGCGCCACGCGCCGCTCACGCGCCCACGTCCCACCCGTCGGCATCGAGCGCGCGCCGGATGTCGGCACGCAAGGCGGGACTCGCTCGGAAGCGCGCCTCGCCGCGAACGAGATCGACCTCGACGGCATCCGCGCCGCCCCGGCTGATGACGTCCGTCACGCGTCGGACACACCCCTGACAGGTCATGCCCCCGACGGTCAGCGTCGTCGGTTCGCCCGCATCCTGACCCGCTGCCGCACTCGTCGTCGTCGCCACTCGATGCTCCTCTCTTCGGGTTCCGCCGTCGCGCGCGCCCGCCGGACCCAGGTCTGGTCCCAGGCCTGGTCCCAGATGACCAAGCGTCGGGATGGTCCAGCGTCGCGTCACACGACCACAACCGCATGGGATTGAATCGTATTCACCCGCTGCAGGGAAGCCCATCCCACCATACGGCCCGGGCCGGGGGCGAGCGTTCCACACGCCACATCCCGAGAATTCGGTTACCATGGCGCCATGCTCTCCGTCGTGCGTTCGAGACTTCGGCCCCTCCGACACGCGGGTCGGGGCTGGCGAGCCGCCGCGCTGGTCGGTGCCGTCTCGTTCGTCGGGTGTACGTCCCGTGCCGAGCCCGCGTCGCCGGATGCATCTACTCCCCCCGATGGCGAGCGCATCTTCAGCATGGCGTGCCTGCGATGCCATGGGCCGGACGGTCGCGGCGACGGTCCGCTGGCCTTGAAGCTCGGCCCGGTCCCCGATCTGAACGGTGCCGATCTGGCGCATCGCTACGACCGGCGAACGCTCGGCGAGCTGTTGCGCTACGGGCGCGGCAACATGCCCCCGCATCGCGACCGACTGTCCCCCGGCGAGCTCGACGCCGTTCAGGCGTTCGTCATGCGCCGGTTCGGGGGCGCGCCGTGAGCCCGGCCGCAGCCCGAGGTCCCCTGTGTTGGTCGCTCGTGCTCGGCCTCGCCACCGGGTGCGGCGCCGACGACGAGGGACGCGGGGCCGGGCCTCCGGTGACGACGGAAATCCCCGATGCGGACGCGGCTTCGATGGACGCGGCCGATGCGACGCCGATGCCCGCGGACGACTGCCCCGAGGTTCGGTTCGAGGCCCCGGGCCTGGCCGTCCGGGCCTGTCGCGATGTGGGGCGGGTGGCCCTCGCTGCGGCGGCCGATGCGCCCCCCTTTCTGTTCGTCGAGGTCGGCACCGACGGAAACGGAGGCCCGCTCGATCCGGCCTCCCTGCCCGGGCAGGCGTGGCGCTCGGCGGCCGATGGTGTTCAGGTCCGGTGGTCGGGCGAGAGCGGCGGCGCGCCCCTGGGCGGTGCGGGCAGCGACACGGACGCGGCGCTGTCGCTGACGATCCGCGTCGAAGGCGCGGCGGTCCTCCTCCGGGCCGCGCTCCGCTGGCCGTCCGGCGCGCGATTCCCCGGCCCGTACCGACCGGTACTGCGCCTCACCGCAGCCGCCGACGGAATGGCGGCCGAGCAGGCCTCCGGTCAGCTCCTCTGGGCCGACGCCTCGGGGGCACTCGTCGCGACCCCCCGCCCGGCGGCCGGCCCGCCGCTCCTCGTCGCCGCCGAGGGGACGCGCGCCACCTTCTCCGTCGACGCCGACGACGGTCTGCTTCCGGGCGCGACGTGGTCGCTCCCGGAGATCGACCTCGACCGCGGTGCGACGCCGCAGGACGCGCTCGCCGCCTGGGCCGACCGCCACGGCCCGCTCCGACGTCGCTCGCTCACTGCCCGTCGTGCCGGGCCATCCGCCCCCGCTCATCGTGGCCGACGGCCGCTGGTTCGACCGCTACGGCGCCGATGCCGCCTCACCGGGTTTCCCCGACGGGCTCGCTGCCGCCGCGGCCGCCGTCCGCGCCGCCGGCGGCGATCTCGGGCTGCGATGGTCGCCCCTCGCCACGGAAGCGTCCGCCCGCTGCCCGACCTGCGGGCTCGACCCCCGCGAGCCGATGGTCCGCGAGGGCGCCGCGCGCCGGGCCTTTGCCCTCGTGGGCGCCGGCGCCCGGGCCCTCCTGCTGGAGCTGCCGCCCGGGCCGCCCCCGCCGGTCTTCCTGGCCAGCCTCGCGGCCATCACCGGCCCGCGGGCGCTGCTCGGAAGTCCGGCCTCGGTGGACGCATATCCTTTGGGCGCCGGGGACGTCCTCGCGCTCGGTCCCGTCGCCGTGGCCTCGACGTCCGACCCCTGTCCGGAAGGCACGGCGCAGGCCAGCCAGGACGCGCGGTGCGCCGAAGCCCTCCGCGCGTTGCTGGGCCACGGTCTCTCGCCGGCCAACGCCGCGCCGTCGGGACCGGACGCCACGCGAACGCTGGCCACCGCCCTGAATCGGACCTGGCCCGTCAGCGCGGCGGGCCGCCTCCTCGATCCGGGTCCCGTCCTCGTCGGTGACGGCGACGAAATCGAGGCGCGCCGACGGGCCACGCTCGCCGCCCTGGCCGGCGGGCTCTACCTCCTCGGCGATCCGCCGGGCGCCCTGACGCCGGCGCGACTGGATCTCTACCTGGCGCCCCTCCGCCGAGGCCTCGTGCGATGGCCTGCCGCACGTCCGCGCCGCGTCCTGGCCGCGCCGGCCGACCCCCCCGATGTCTGGGTGCGGGCGGGCCAGGCCGTCGCGCTGTTCAACGACGGGCCGACGACCGCGCGCTGGCCGAGCGTCGCCGCGCTCACGGGCGCCGAGCCATCGGCTCGCTGGGTGGACGTCTTCTCCGGGCAGTCCGTCGATGCGCGCGCCGCCATCGAGGTCCCCGCCCGGGACGTTCGCGTCCTCGTGGCCCCGACGCCGGACATCGAGTAGTAAGACCCCATGGGGAAGACGACGCATACCGTCGCGCTCGACGCCATGGGCGGCGATCACGGCCTCGTCGCGGCGGTTCGTGCTGCCGCACAGATCTCGCTGGGTCGCCAGACCGCCGTGCTGCTCGTCGGCGACCGCCCGCGCATCGAGGCCGAGCTCGCCCGCAGCCGTTACGACGCCGCGTTCGTGGCGGTCCACCATGCGCCGGACGTCGTGCCCATGGAAGCCTCGCCGAAGGATGCGCTGGACCAGTTCCCGAAGGCGTCGATCCTGGTCGCGGCCCGGCTCGTCGCGGACGGTGCCGCCGACGCGCTCGTCAGCGCCGGGAACACCGGTGCATCGGTGCTCGCCTGCGCCCGCACGTTCCGCAAGCTCGAGGGCGTGCCGCGCACCGCCCTGGCCGCGGTCTTCCCCACCGAGACGCGGCGCGGAGAGAAGGCCGACCCCTTCAGCCTCATCCTCGACGTCGGCGCGACCCTGCACGTCGACGCCGACGCCCTCGTCGCGTTCGCGCACATGGGCAGCGCCTACGCCAGCCGCATCTCGAAGAACCCGCGCCCGCGCGTCGCGCTGCTCAGCAACGGGGCCGAGCCGGGCAAGGGACCGCCCGAGTTCGTCGAGGCCCATCGGCGCCTGAGCCGCGATCCGAACCTCGAGTTCATCGGCAACGTGGAGGGCGTCGACCTGCCCCGGGGCACGGCCGACGTCATCGTGACCGAGGGCTTCACCGGCAACGTCGTTCTCAAGATGCTCGAGGGCATCAGCGAGACCGTCGTCGACGTCGCGCGCTACGCCTACCGCAGCAAGCTCGCCTGGCGCCTGGGCCTCTTCATGCTCCGCGGCGGCATCGTACAGCTCAAGCAGCTCACGGACTGGCAGCAATACGGCGGGGCGCCGATCCTGGGGTTCGACCGCCCGTTCATCAAGGCCCACGGTCGCAGCAACGCCCGCGCGCTCGCCAACGCCATCAAGGTGGCCCACAAGGCCGCGCAGAGCGGACTCTGCCGCGAGATCGAAAACCAGCTCTCCGCCCTGCCGGGTGACGCACGGTGAACCCGGTCCCGCCGTTCGAGCCCCCGCACATCTACCGCTGGGACCTCGACAAGACCTACCTCGACACGGACTTCGACAGCCTCTCCGGTCTCTTGCGCACCGCCCTGCAGCGCCCGGCGGACAAAGAGAACATCCCGGGGAGCAGCGAATTGTTGCGCGAGCTGCGGGTCGCGGCCGCCGGCAACGCCCAGATCTACTTCATCAGCGGCAGCCCGCGGCAGATGCGGGGCGTGCTCTCGGAGAAGCTGCGGCTCGACGGCATCCACTTCGACGGATTCATCCTGAAGGACAACCTGAACAACCTGCTGCGGCTCCGCTTCCGGGCCATCAAGGAGCAGGTGGGGTACAAGCTGCCCGCGCTGCTCGGGGCCCGGATCGGCGCACCGGAGGGCAGCCGCGAGACCCTGTTCGGGGACGACGCCGAGCGCGACGCGTTGGTCTACTCGTTGTATGCCGACCTGCTCGCCCGCCGCGTCGACGTGGTGACGCTGCGTCGGGTGCTCGATCAGGCCGGCGTGTACCCGGACAGCCGGGACGCCATCGAGGATGCCCTCGGACAATTGCCGCGGCAGGACCCCGTGCAGCGCATCATCATCCATCTCGACCGCAAGTCGCCCCCCATGCACTTCGACGTCTACGGGCCGCGGGTCGTACCGGTTTACAACTACTTCCAGGCCGCCCTGACGCTCTTTCAGGACGGGCGGCTCGGCGCCGGGGCGGTCGGTCGCATCGGAACGGCGCTCGTCGAACGCTACGCCTACACGTTGCCGATGTTGCTGCGCAGCTTCCAGGACGCCCTGCGTCGGGAGATCGTCGATCGCGAAGCGGCCTACCGGCTCGGCGCACAAGCCGTCGGCGGAGGCGTCAGCGGGGACGTCGTCGAGCTTTTTGCGCGGGAGGCCGCCGCCACGCCGCCGCTCGATCCGGACGCCCCCCGCCGCGTGCAGACCGTGCCCGACTACCCGGCCCTCCTCGCCCGCGAGCAGCACCGCCACCAGATCGAAAAGGCCCGGCGCCGCCGCATCTCGCACTGGCTCTGACGGGTCGAACTTCGACGGGTCGAGACGGCTGCATGCGGAAGTCTCCGCGTCCGGCGGCGGTGGTGTTACCCTGTGGGACGAATCCACACTCGGAGAAGTCCCAAGCCATGTCCGTGACCCACACGAAGCGGGGGCGCGTCCGGCGCCCCTTGTCGTCGGCCGCCTCCTTGGCCGTCGCCCTGATCGCCCCCGGAGCCGCCCTCGCGCTCGATCCGTGTCCGGCCGTTCCCCCCGGGCAGATGGCCCCCTGCGCGGACGCGGGCGACTTCGAGGCGCAGGTGGCCTGCGCCATCGATCAAGGCGTCGACTGGTTGCTCACCCGCGGCACCGACCGGGGCGGCCTCGGCGCCGAGACGACCGGTCTGGCGCTGCTCGCCCTGCTGGAACAACGCAACGCCGACGGCGAATCCGGGTTTCTGTCACTGACGCCCGAACGCCGGGCGCTGGTCCAGGAGGCCCTGGGGTACGCGGTCACGACGGAGTTCCTGACGGAAGATCCCAACGACTTCGGCCCGATGGTCACGGGCGATCAGACGCCGCAGCCGGCCAAGGAGGACTGCTACCGCACCGCGACCGCGGTGATGGCCCTGTCCGCCTATCTGCGCACGGGCGGCCCGGCGCAGCACGTCTGGGCCGGCGGGGACCGCCCCCTCATGCTGGACTTCGAGGCCGCCCTGCGCCACGGCACGGCCGCGCTCCTGCGCCGTCAGCAAACGGAGGGGTGCGCCGCGGGCGGGTTCGGGTACGTGGACGCCTCCGTGGGGCCCGTCGACCGCAACCGTCCGGACGGGTCGTGCACGCAGATGGTCGTCAACGCGCTGGCGGCGGCCGACGACTACGACGACGCACTCGTGCCCGCGGCGGTCTTCGAGGCCGTCCCCGGCTACCTCGACCGGACGGAGGTCCTGGCGGGCAACCGCAACGAGAGCGGGTTCCGGCACGTGGTCGATCCCGATCCGGACAGCGGCGACTTCATGGGCGAGCACGGCTACGTGGACACCGAGGACCGTCACGGCGGCAGCAGCTCGCTGACCGCCGCGTTCGTCTGGACGATGCGGCTCGCCGGCGTGCCCGTGGAGGACTACCGCGTGCAGCGCGGCCTGAACTGGCTGCACCGTCACTACTCCATCGATACGCACTATCAGCCCTGCGACCGCGGCGGCAACCCGGGGGCCCCGCCCCCGTTCGGCGAGCAGGACTGCGACGAGGGCAGCGTCTTCAAGTGGCAGCCCGGCTACCACTATCTCTACCTCTGGCAGATGTACAAATCCCTGGTCTTCGCCGAGGCGCCCGAGGGGCCGGGGCCCCTGTTCACGCCGGAGCAGCAGGCGCCGGTCTGCGGAGATGCGGCCGTCACGCCCCGCCCGGTCGCCGCGTGGACGGCCCGCGAACCCGCCGGCTTCCGGGCCTTCGATGGCGCCTGTGCGCTCCCCGACGGCGCCGACGCGGCCCCCCGCTACTACGCCGAAATGGCGACGTGGCTCATCCGCCAGCAGACGGCCGACGGCGCGTGGTTCGGTGGCGGTGTGCTGTCCCGCCAGACCGAGCTCGACACGATCATGGCCCTGCTCATCCTCGAGCGTTCGACGGGGGTCGGCCGATGTCCGCCGGGCGCGGTCGAGTTGCCGGGGTGCCCGGACAACTGCCCCGCCGTCGGCAACCCCGATCAGGCCGACACGGACGCCGACGGCGTGGGGGACGCCTGCGACAACTGCCCGGCCGTCCCCAACCCGGACCAGGCCGACTCTTACGGCGACGCCCGGGGGGACGCCTGCGAGCCCGACGAGCGCGTCGACATGGGCCGCCCTGTGCCCGACGCCGCCCTGCCGGCGGACGCGGGCGAGCCCCCGGCGGACGCCGGCCCGCCGCCCCCCGACGCCGCGACGCCCGAGCCCGACATGGCCCCGCCCCCGGTCTGCGAGCCGCGCCCGGAGGAGTGCAACGGCCTCGACGACGACTGCGACGGGGTGAACGACGAGGAGCAGCGCAACGCCTGCGGCGCCTGCGGGCCCTTGGCCGCCGAGACCTGCGACGGGCTCGACGACGACTGCGACGGCGACATCGACGAAGACGCCGAGTGCGAAGGGGCGGGCGTCTGTTACGCCGGCGCCTGTCGCGCCCGCTGCGTCGACGGTGAATGTGGTGGAGCCATTTCCTCGTGTCGCGGGGTCGAAGTCGGTGGTGCGGATGTTTTTCTGTGCCTCGACCCCTGCGTGGACGTGCAATGCGACGGTGGCCTCTCCTGCGATCCCGACTCCGGCGTCTGCCGCGATCTCTGCGCCGGCGTGAGTTGCCCCGGCGTCGAGGTTTGCTTCGCGGGGGGCTGCGTCCCGGACGATTGTCGTTACGTGGGCTGCGCCGAGGGGCAGACCTGCGTCGGGGACGTCTGCGAGGCCGACCCGTGCGCGGCGGTGACCTGTGAGGCCGGCGCCTTCTGTCACGGCGGGCGTTGCCGCGAGAGCTGCGCACCGGTCGCGTGCCCGGACGGCGACCTCTGCGTCGACGGGGCCTGCGTGCCCGACGCCTGCGCCGGCGTGTCCTGCGACGACGGGCAGCGTTGCCGGGACGGCGTCTGCAGCGCCCCCTGCGACCCGGCCTGCCAGGTCGGGTTCGCCTGTCTCGGGGGCGAGTGCCGGCCCGATCTCTGCGCAAACGTCGACTGCCCGCGCGGACAGATCTGCGAAATCCGCCAGGACACGCCCGTCTGCCTGTGGCCCGAGCAGCGGACCCCGCCCGAAGAGCCCCGCTTGCCCCTCGAGGACGCCGGCCGCCCGGAGTCCCTCGCCGATGCCGGTGCGGCACCGGACGCCGGTGCGGAGCCGGACGCCTCGACGCCCCCCGCCGCCGATCCCTCCGGCGACGGCTGCGGCTGTCGCAGCGCCGGTCGCGGTCCGGACGCCCCCGCGGCCCTCGCCCTCGCCGCGCTCCTCGGCCTTCGACTCTCCCGGCGGCGTCGCCGCACCTGAGCGTCCGCCTGCCCCGCTGGCCACGCGCCGCGCGCCGCGCCCCGCCTTGATTCCCCCACCCTCGCGTGTTACGCCCCGCGCCCGCATACGGGAGACGCACAGCCCATGAACATCCTCGGTATCCACGACGGGCACAATGCCTCGGCCGCGCTGCTCGTCGGTCGCACACTCGTCCGCGTCGTTCAGGAAGAACGCTTCTCCGGCCTGAAGAATCACGGCGGCTTTCCTGCGCGCGCCGTCGAGTGGATCCTCCGGGACACCGGTCTGCGTCCGGAGGACCTCGACGCGGTCGTCCTCGGCCAGTGGTCGAAGTCCACGGGCTACACGCGCGAGGAGATCCTGGCGTCGTACCACCGCACCGCCACCGAGCCGCCCCCCGTCGTGCGCGACTGGATCCGGCAGACCCGCGTGCAGGTGCTGCGGCAGGCCGGCGTCTACGAGCAGTTCAAGGCCCGGTTCGACACCGCCCGGTTCAGCGCCGCGCGCAGCGCCCTTCCGACCGTCGACGCCGACCGCATCACCGCCGTCGACCACCACACGGCCCATGCCGCGGGGGCCTACTACGGCGCCCACTTCACCGGTGAACCGGCGCTCGTGCTCACCCTCGACGGGCAAGGCGACGGCCTCTGTGCCACCGTGAACGTGGCCGACGCCGGCGGCGTGCGGCGCATCGCCTCGACCCCGGCCGGACACTCCATCGGCGACATCTACGCCCGGGTGACCCACCTGATGGGCATGGTGCCCCTCGAGCACGAATACAAGCTCATGGGCCTCGCGCCCTACGTCGAGGACGAAAAGGCCGAGAAGGTCAGCCGCATCTTCGAGCAGTACGTCGAGGTCGACGGCCTCGCGTTCCGGCGCAGGACGCCCGAGGCGACGCCGTACATCGGTGCGCGGTTGAAGCGTGACCTCGAGTACGTCCGATTCGACGCGATCGCCGCGGGCCTTCAGCGGTTCACCGAAAAGCGGATGGTCGAGTGGGCCCGCAACGCCCTGCGCCACACCGGGCTGCGCAAGCTGGCCCTCGGTGGTGGCACCTTCATGAACGTCAAGGCCAACGGCCTCATCGCCCGCCTCGACGAGGTCGACGACATCTTCATCTGCCCGAGCTGCGGCGACGAGAGCCTGAGCCTCGGTGCGGCGTGGCAGTACCACGCCGACCGCACGGGCGGCCGCGAGCGCCCCGAGCCCCTCGACACGCTGTACCTCGGCCCGGACATCGATCCGGCCGAGGCCATCGCCGTCGCCGCCGCCACCCCGGGGGCGGAGGTCGTCGCCGACCGAGACCTGCCGCAGCGGGTCGCCGAGCTGCTCGCGGACGGCGAGATCGTCGCGCGCTGTGCCGGTCGGACGGAGTTCGGCGCGCGCGCGCTCGGTAACCGCTCGCTCTTCGCCGATCCGGCCCGGCCCCTCGCGACGCGCACGCTCAACCAGGCCATCAAGATGCGCGACTTCTGGATGCCCTTCGCGCCGATCATGCTCTCCGACCGCCAGGGGGCGTACCTGCTCAACCCGAAGGGCATCCGCTCGCCGCACATGATGTTCGCCTACGACACCTACCCGGAGCGGTTCGCGGACATGGCCAGCGCGCTGCAACCCGCCGACCGCACCGCGCGCGCGCAGCTCGTGCTCCGCGGCCAGAACCCGGAGGTCGAGGCGATGCTCGAGGCCTTCGAGGCCCGCACGGGGCGCGCCGTGGTGCTCAACACCTCGTACAACATCCACGGCGAGGCGATGGTCAGCACGCCGGCGCAGGGACTCGACGTCCTCCGGCGCTCGGGGCTGAAGTGGCTCTGGCTCGGGCCGCTGCTCGTCCGGAAGCGCTGAAGCTCACGGGTCTGCAGGGACCCATGGGTCGCGCGCGCGGCCGACGCGACCCGTAACAGCAGGGCACGAGGAGGGTCGTGCCCATGAGTCGAGGGCTGCTGGTCACCTACGCCGGCTATCCGTACACGTCGTCGTCGCTGTTTCCGGACAACGGCCTGGCCAACATGGCGGCGGTCGCTCGGGCAGCCGGACACGACGTGCGCATTCACGACCTCAACACGATCAGCACGATGGAGCGCCTGATGACCGCGCCGCTGCGCGCGCAGATGGCCGAGGTCCTCGAGCTCGTGCCGCGAATCGCGACGGACACCGTTGCGGCGGCGCGCGCCCGCGAGGTCGACCGCGCCCTCGAGGCCCACATGGTGGCCGAGTCCGAGCGGCTGGGCGACGAGCTGCTCGCGATGATCGCCCGCGAGCGTTTCGACTGGGTCGGGTTCAAGCTCTACATGGGCGACGGGCTGCGAAACTCGCTGCGGATGGCCGAGCGCATCAAGGCGGTAACCCCCCATGTGAAGGTCTTCGTGGGCGGGCCGCAGGCCGACCTCGTGCGGGAGCACCTGCTGCGTCGTTGCCCGGCGCTGGACGGCGTGGCGGTCGCCGAGGGCGAACGGGTCGTCGTGCCGATCTGCGAGTACGCCGACGGCCGCCGCGAGCGGTGGGAGATCCCCAACCTGTACTGGCTCGAGGGCGGCGAGGTCCGCCAGAGCGAGACCGCGCGGGTCGACTGCCTCGATGAGCTGCCCCTGCCCTGCTACGACGCGGACGTCTACCCGGCGATGGCCGGCGACGAGAAGATCCGGGTGATCACCTACGACGAGAGCCGCGGCTGTCCCTATCACTGCGCGTTCTGCATTCACGCGGCCAAGAGCGGCCTCCGGCGCCGGGTCAAGAGCCCCACCCGCATCGCCGACGAGCTCGACGCCCTGCGCCGTCGCCACGACACCCGCCTCTTCCGGTTTGCCGGCTCGGCGACCCCCTACAACGCGCTGGCGCAGCTCTCCGACGAACTCGTGCGACGCGACATCGACGTCCGCTACAGCGTCTACGGCACCGCCCACGGGCTCGACACCCGCCTGCTCCCGAAGCTCGCCGCGGGCGGACTGTGGGGCATCTTCTTCGGCGTCGAGTCGGGCTCCCCCCGCATCCTGCGCGACGGGCTCGACA
The DNA here is from genome assembly GCA_023150895.1 of Myxococcota bacterium. Lineage (GTDB taxonomy): Bacteria > Myxococcota_A > Bradymonadia > UBA7976 > UBA1532 > CAINDO01. Next base: position 12,463 of record JAKLJY010000171.1, read on the forward strand.
AGCGGAAGAACCGGCTGCCCGAGGTCGAGCGCCTGTTGACGGCCTGCATGGACGCGGGTCTCTTCACCGTGGCCTCGTTCATCTACCCGGCCCCGGGCGAGAACGAAGAGAGCACCGAGGAGACACTCGACTTCATCCGCCGGGTCTTCGGAGGCCGGGATCACTACTCGCTGCCCGTCGCGTTCGCCGGCCTGTTTCCGCAGACCCCCTGGTTCAACGACCGGGAGAAGTACGGTTTCGGTATCGGCGACGTGGACGCCTACATGCAAGAGGTCATGGACTACCGCATCAAGGCGCTGATGCCCTTCGCGCTCTGGCCCGAGGCGACCTACACCCTGGACGGGCGGCGGCAGCGCGACCTGGCCCGCCAGTCGGGGCGATTCCTGGCCACGCTGCGCGAGGAGGGCTTCATCACGATGCTCCTCGACGACACCGCCATCGTCGCCGAACTGGCCGGCATCCCGCTGCGTGAGGCCCTCGACCGCCTGGTGCGTGTCTTCCTGACCGGCGACGTGGAGACGGTGCGGGCGCTCGCCCGGACGGTCAACGCCCGCGCCCGCCTCGACGCCGGGCCCCTGCCCCGGGCCCGGCCGCGCCTGCCCCCGAGCGGGATGGCGGTGCAGACGCCCGTTCCCGAGGCCTTCGCGGCCGCCGGCTTCTGAGCCCGCCGGCGCGGACACATCCCACCCGACGGTCGATTCGTGGTAACGCTCGCGATCACTCAGCACACGATCGACGGGAGCGCGGCATGGCGGGAGGAAGCTCGTTCGGGCGTTCGTTCATCGGGACATGGGCGGCGATTCTGATCGGCACGGGCGCCTGCGCGTGCTCGTCCGACGGCGGAAGCGACGGCGCGTCGAACGGCGGCGGCTCGGGGGGCGGCGGCGGCTCGACCGGTGGCTCGCCGAACCCCGACGGTGCCGCGGGTGGCTCGGGGGGAGCGGTGGACGCCACCCCGTTGCCCGGCGGTGTCACCGCGGACGCCGGTCCCGTGGGGGGCGGCGCCACGCCCGACGCGGCGGGTCCGTCGCCCGACGCCGGCCCGCCGGGCCCCGCCGCCTGTGCGGACTCGGATCTTCCGAAACAACCGTTCATCTTCCCGGACGGCCCGGACAACCCCGGCGGCCCCCCCGCGGATGCCTTCGGCCCGCTGCGCCACCAGCTCGCTCGGGACTTCGGCGTCACGCTGCTCGACGGCACGCAATGGCGCCTCAGCCAGCACTGGACGGGCTGTGAGACCTACGTCTTCCTGACCGACGCACTGCCGCAATCGGACACGAACGGTAGCCCGGCCTGGGCCCGGGACATCGACGATCTCCTGCGGCGCTCACCGCCGAACGTGAACTACGTCTTCGTGTCGCGCTCCGCTTCGGACGAGGGCGCCCGGACGAGCGTCCAGACGGTCGCCGACCAGATCGAGACGGTCCTCGCGGCGAGCTCCCCCGAAGAAGCGACGGCGTGGCGGCGGCGGCTCGTTCTGGTCGGCGAGGCCGCCAACAACATCACCGGCTGGGTCAAGTCGGCCCTGCGGGGCCACGGTGTCCGCGGTTTGGTCATCGACCGTTTCCAGCGCATCCAGGGCATGGGCTCCTTCGCCGACGTCGTCCGCTACGACCAGGCCGCCGCCGACGCGGGTGGCTGGCCGTGGACGAACAACATCGCCTACGCCGCCTACGAAGCCCGCCGTCACAACTTCCTGGCGAACCGTGCGGCCCGGATGTCCGCCGAGAGCGTCACCGCCGTGCCCCTCTTTCAGGGCGAGGTCCTGGCGGGCTTCCAGGACGTGACCATCGACCTGCCGTCGGCCGAGGTGCTCGCCGGCTTCGACACCCTCGAGGTCGAGGTCGAGATGCGCTGCCCCAACGACACCGCCCTCGAGGCGGGCAACTGCGGCGCGTGGGACTACCTGGCCTGGCTGTGGCTGGCGGAGACCGTCGACGGCGTCGAGTCGCGACGCGAGGTCGCGCGCTTCATCACGACGTACCACCGCGAAGCCCATTGGGTCGTCGACGCGACGCCCATGCTCGCCCTGCCCGGCTTCAAGGCGGGCGGCACGCAGACGTTCCGCTGGGAGTTCGCCCCCGAGTGGAACACCCAGCCGACGGCCACCTGGCTCAACCTGCGCTTCTCCAACCGGGGCAAGGGCCACCGGCCGGACGCCCTCGTGCCGATCGCGGCCGGCGGGGCGTTCAACGCCGCGTACAACGACGGGCGCGAACCGGTGACGGCCGACGTCCCCGGCGACGCGAAAAAGGTGGACCTCTACGCCGTGATCACGGGTCACGGCGCAGACGGCCGGACGTCGTGCGCCGAATTCTGCAACCACGGGCACGCCTTCACGGTCAACGGGCGCACGCACACCAAGGACCACCCGGAAGCGCAGGTGCCCGACGGCTGTGTCGACCGGGTGGATCAGGGCATGACACCCAACCAGTGGGGCACCTGGTGGTTCGGACGCGGCGGGTGGTGCCCGGGGATGCAGGTCGAACCGTTCGTCGTCGACGTCACCGCCGATGCGCCGGCCGGCGGGCCCGTCACGGCCAGCTACCGCGGCCTCTACAACGGCCGCGACCCGCAGGACGGCGAGGGCAACATTCAGATGTCGTCGTACCTCGTCATCTATCGCTGACCCCGGGCCCCTCTGCGACGCCTACGCGTCGGGATCCCGCGCGCAGCGGGCGACGGCGTAGCGGCCGTCGAGTCCCGTCTCGGCGAGCAGGACCACGTAGCCGGTCCCTCGCCGCAGGGCGTAGCGTCGACCCGCCACGAGCCCCCACCCCAGGGACGCTGCGAGCGCGGCGCAGGCATCGACGGCGACGGATTCGAGACACGTGAGCCACTGCGCCGGGATTTCGGAGAGGCCTGCCTCGTGGGCGTCGTCCTTGGCCCGGGGGGTCCAGTGCGAGGCGCGCGCGGCGTCGGCGGCCACGAACGTCGGCGCCGGCCCGGGGCGCGGCGACGGCACGGTCGGTGCGTGCCCTTCGCCGCCATCGACGGGTCGGGCAAACCGAGTCGCGGGCGCGGGCCGGATGGCGCCTCGGGTGGGCACTCGGGCGGGCAGACCGAGCCGGGGGCGGACCGCGCGCGGGACCGTGCTCAGGCGATACACGACGGGCGGCTCGCCCTCGACGACGAGCGCCACCGCGCGTCCCTCCGGCTCGAGCCAGATCGCGTTGGCCGGCCCCAACGGACCGAGGTGGGTGCCCTCGCGGAGCGTCGCCTGTTCTGCCGACGACAGGGCCCGCCACTTCGAGAGGTCCGACTCCCAAGCGGCGTCGAGGCCCCGGAACCACTCGCGGTGCTTGAACGCCGCGTCGGTCCAGCCGACGCCATCGACGACGCGGTCCGGGATCACGGGGGGGCCGATCTCGCCGACCGCCGCGCGCGTGGGCGACAGGCAGGACGGCGTCGAATCAGCCGCGGGCTCCGCAAGAAGCGGCGGTGGCGGCGGTGGCGGCCCGGCCTGCGCGGGGGCGCCCGCCTGTGTCGTCTCTGGCGTCCGAAGCGACCCGAAGTGGGCAGCAAGCTGCAAGAGCGCGCTCGCATGGGCCTCGACGGCCTCCCCCTCCGAGACACTCGCGGGGGCCTCGCGCGCGGCCCGGAAACCGAGTTCGAAGGCGGCCGTCACGGGCGAGATGCCGTTGAGAAACCACCGCGCCACCATGTCGCGCTGAACGACGCTCGCAAGACGCAGGTACGTCTTGACGTAGAGCCGCCCGGGCAATGCGACGATGGGACAAAGAACGAAGATCCCGGCCCCGGTCAGGTGAACGCGGTGCTCGGCCGCGTCGCGCGCCTCGGCTGCACGTCGGGGGCGACCGACGATCATGTGGGCCAGCTCGCTGCCGATGGGGATGGCCATGCGGGCGGCCACGAGGACGGCCGCCACGTCGGCGGCCCGCTCATGCTCACGGAATCTCTCGAGCGCATGGCCCGAAACGGTGACGATCTCCACGATGCCGCTGCCCTCTCTCGAACGCTAACCCCGCCCGCGGCCTGCCAAGGCCCGAGCGTCGGAACATTCGACGGTTCTAGCGCTCTCTGTCGACCTCGACAAGGGCGAGGCGAGGGGTGAGCGTTCGCGATGCCCCCAGCACACGAACGCCAGCGGCAGTCGCGTCCCCCCATGCACCGAGGTGCTCGCCGGACCACCCCGCGGCGAGGGCCCGCGCGCCCGCCCACGCCGGATTGAACGGCCCGACCGCTTGCGCTTAGGATGCCCGCGATGAAACACACCCCGCCGTCCGCCCGTCTCCGCGCCTGTCGTCCCTCCAACACGCTCGCCGCCGCTGTCGGCCTCTCGCTCGTTTTCGCCTGTGGCGGGGGCGGGGGGGACGCCGCGACGACCGACGACGCCGGCGCCGGCGGACAACC
>JAKLJY010000172.1 GCA_023150895.1 Myxococcota bacterium
GCCGTGGCGGGGACCGGCGCAGCCGTCGGCGCCTGGGTCGGAGGTGCCGTTGCGGCCGCGCTCGGCAAGGCAGGCTCCGTGGGCGCCGCCGTCGGCGCGGCGGTCGGGGCGGCCGTCGGCGCGGCGGTCGGTGCCGCCGAGGGCGGGGGGGCCTCCGTCGCCACCGCGGACACGGGGACCGGTTCGACGGGGGGCGTTGGCGGGCTCTGCTGCGCGCTGCGGACCCACAGAACCACCGCCGCGGCCGTCGCCCCGAGCAAGGGAAGCAGGATGAGCCAGACCTTGATCCGCGAGCCACTGGCGGCGGGCTCCGTCGGGGCGGGCGCGGTGATCGGGATGGGGAGCGGGGCAGGGGTCGGCGGCGAAGGGGACGCGTCGTCGACGAGCTGCCCGAAGTCGATCTCCCGCTTCGGGCCGACGTCCGAGGGGGCGGCAGGCAGGGCGGGGGGGGGCGTTTCTTCGAGGGGGGCGAGCACGACCTGCCGGGCGCGCTGGCCGGTGGCCGAAGGGGACTCGGTGGCGGTTGGACGGGCCGGCTCGGGCGCACGGGCCGGCTCGGGGATGGGAGCAGGCTCGGGGACGCGAGCAGGCTCGGGAGCGCGGGCGGCGGCCGGGGCCCGGGAGGGCGCAGCCGTGGCGGCCTGCTGGGCCAGCTGGTCGAGGTAGCTCGCCCAGTCCTTGCCCTGGTCGGGATCCATCATGAGGGTGGCGCCCTCGTCCTCCCCCTGAACCTCAGACTCGTCGAGCTCCTCGGCGTCCTCGGGCTCGATGGCGTCCATCGCGCGCTGAAGCTCGGAGACCTGCGCCAGCGGCTGCCAATCGGCGAGCCCCTCGCGCCACACGTACGTGTCCCCCGTCAGGCGACCTTGCTTGCGCAGGGCCGACATCCCCTGGGGGTCCAGGGGACCCACCTGCTCGTCACCGATCAACGCGTACCACATCGCTCTCGGACGTTACCTCATCGCCGACGGGGGGCCAACAACGCGCACGGGCTGCGCCGCGGTCGAACGGTACGACGGACCGTCATTCGGGGCGCAGCCGGGCCAGCTGGCCGCACGCGGCGACCGCGCGGCGCCCGCGGGGCTGACGGACGGAGACCGGGACACCGGCGGCACGGAGCGTGGCGAAGGCCCGGCTCACGTCGGCGTCGGCGGGGCTTTGCAGCGTTTCGGGCGCATCGGCGAACGGGTTGAAGGGGATCAGGTTGACGATGGCGGGCAGGTCCCGCACCCACGCGGCGAGAGCGGCGAGCTCGTCGGGCGTGTCCGTGAGCCCCGCGAGCAGCACGTATTCGAGCAAGACGTATCGGTTGCGGGGCAGGGGGTAGGCGGCGATGGCGGCGCGCAGCGCGTCGAGGTCGTAGGTGGTGCCGATGGGCATGATGCGCGCGCGCGTCGCCTGGCGGCCCGCGTTGACGCTGACCGCGAGCTGAATGCGGCCGCCGAAGTCCGCGCCGAGCTGCGCAATGCGCGGGGCGAGGCCGACCGTCGAGACCGTGATCCGGGGAAACCCGAGACTGATGCCGGCGGGATCGGTGAGGATCTCGAGCGCGCGGCGGGTGACGTCGTAGTGATGCAAGGGCTCGCCCATGCCCATGAACACGACGTTGCGCAGCGGCCGGCCGACGGCTTCGCACCGGGCCCGGGCGGTGTAGATCTGTGCGATGATCTCCGACACCGTCAGCGCTCGTTCGAGGCCGAGGCGAGCCGTCGCACAGAAGACGCAAGCCATCGCACAGCCGACCTGGCTGGAGACGCAGAAGGTGCTGCGCGGCCCCTCGGGGATGATGACACCCTCGACGCGTCGGCCATCGCGCAGCCGAAACACCAGCTTCTCGGTCTCGTCCGATGCGCCGGCCGCGTGTCGCTCCACCAGCGTGCAGACCGTCGGCCGCTCGACGTCGGCGAGGCGACTGCGCTGGCGGAGGCTCATCGCGCCGAAGGTCTCGATGGGCGCCTGGCGACGGTGGAGGTGCCCGAAGAGTCGCTGGGCGTGTCCGCCCGGCACGCCGTGTTCGACGAGCGTTGCGGCCAGCTCTCCGCGGGTGAGGCCCCGCCACTCGACGCCCGCGTCGGGCCTCTCGGTGTCGATCATCGTGGCAGGCATCTTGCGGATGCATCGCCGTCCGTTCAAGGGTACGCCGATGAATCGAATGACCGAACACCAAGACGATGTCCTCGTTCGTGCGCTGGCCTGTGGCGGGACCGTCCGGGCGCTGGCGGTGCGCTCGACCGAGGTCGCTCGCACGCTGTCGGCCCGCCACGAGGCGAGCCCCCTCGGCACCGTGGCCGCGTCCCGCGTGGCGACGGCGGCCCTCCTGATGGGCGGCCTTCTCAAGGGGCGCGAGCAGGTCGGCCTGCAGCTCAAGGGGGACGGACCGCTCGGCGCGGTCTATGCGATCGCCAACGCCGACGGAGACGTCCGGGTGAGCATCGACGAGCCGACGCTCGACCTGCCGCCGGGCCCGGACGGCCGCTGGCCCCTGCCGCAGGCCCTCGGCCTGGGCCGCATGACCGTGACCCGCTCGCTCGGTCTCAAGGAGCCGTACGTGGGGGTCGTGCCCATGGTGACGGGCGAGGTCGCCGAGGATCTCGCCCACTACTTCGAGGCGAGCGAGCAGAAGCCGGCGGCGGTGGGCATCTCCGAGGTGCTCGGGCCCGACGGGGTCCGGATGGCGGGCGGATTCCTCGTGCAGGGGTTGCCCGGGGCGGAGCCGGCGGCGCTCGACGAGATCGCGCGGCGCATCGAGGCGCTGCCGGCTCTTTCGCGCCTGTTCGCGGACGGCGTGGGGCCCGAAGCCCTCCTCGCCCGGATCTTCGACGAACTCGTCGTGCTGGAGAGCTACCCCGTGCGGATGACCTGCCCATGCGATCGGGGCCGGTTCGAGGCCCTGCTGAGGACGATGGGATCCGCAGAGCTGCACGCGCTCGCCGACGAGAAGCCGACCACCGAGGTCATCTGCCACTTCTGCAATACGCGGTACTTCTTCAGCCCCGACGAGCTTCGGGCGCTCGCAGCGGCTCAGCCCGGCCGATAGTCGTCCGCGTCGAGCTCCACCCGGCGCAGGAGGCGGTGCAGGCTCTCGCGCTCGATCCCGGCTTGCTCCGCGGCACGGGTCACGTTGCCCTCGGTCCGCACGAGCAGGGAATGGAGATACTGGCGCGTCGCCTGGTCTCGTGCGGCGTCGATGGCCTCGCGGAAGGTCGCGTCGGGCGGAAACCGGAAGGCCTCCCCGGGCCTGCCCTCCGGTGCGCCGGCGCCGGCTCGGGTCGCCGGCAGGTCGAGCTGCCGGACGACGTCCGTCTCGCAGAGGATGACCGCTCGCTCCACCACGTTCCGGAGCTGGCGGACGTTGCCGGGCCAGTCGTGCGCACACAACGCCCGCACCACTTCCGGTGTGAAGCCCCCGATCGTTCGCCCGAAACGGAGGGCCGCGGCCTCGAGAAAGTGGCGCGCGAGGAGCAGGACGTCGTCGCCGCGCCGACGTAAGGGCGGCAGCTCGATGGGGTAGACCGCCAGGCGGAAGTAGAGGTCCTCCCGGAACCGCCCGTCGGCGATCAGGTGCTCGAGCGGACGGTGGGTGGCCGCGACGACCCGCGCGTCGACCGGTCGCTCCCGCGCTTCGCCGACCCGGCGGCAGGTGCGCTCCTGGAGGACGCGGTTGAGCTTGACCTGCATGTCCGCCGGGAGTTCGCCGATTTCGTCGAGCAGGAGGGTGCCCCCCGAGGCCTCCTCGAAGAGGCCGGCGCGCGCGCTGGCGGCGCCGGTGAACGCGCCGCGGGCGTGCCCGAAGAGCTCGCTCTCGATGAGATTCGCAGGGATGGCCCCGCAGTTCACTGCGACGAACGGGCCGCGGGCGCGATGGCTCGCCCGGTGGATGGCGCGGGCGACGACCTCCTTGCCGGTCCCGCTCTCGCCCGTGACGAGCACGGTGACGTCGAGACCCGCAACGCGGTCGATCAAGCGACGGACCTCGCGCATCGGCGCGCTGTCGCCGAGCATGTCTCCGGGCGCCTGGAGGCGCTGCAGCGCCGCTTCGGCCGCGTCCGCCCGTCGTCGGAGTGCGCGGCGCTCGAGGGCCCGGTCGATGGTGAGAACGAGGTCGTCCGGCTCGAAAGGCTTGGCAAGGTAGTCATAGGCGCCGGCCTTGACCGCGGCGACGGCGGCATCGATCGTCGCGAACGCGGTCATCATGACGACCTCCGGGGCGCCGGCCGCCTGCGCGCACCGGGCGAGCACCGAAAAGCCGTCGGCGCCCGGCAGGCGCACGTCCGTGAGCACGAGGTCGTAGGCCTGGCGGTCGAGGTGGGCGAGCGCCGCTTCGGCGTCGGGGACCGCGTCGACCTCGTGCGCCTGCTGGGGCGGCGAGAGGAGCTTGACCAGGAGCGCTCGAAATGAGGCCTTGTCTTCGACGATGAGCAGACGCGCCATGGGTTCAGACCTCCTGTGGCGGCCGGACGAGGGGGAAACGCAGCTCGAAGTGTCCGCCCGGACCGGCGTGGGCGCGCAGCTCGCCGCCATGGGCGCCGGCGATGGCGCGTGCGATGGCCAGGCCGAGGCCGGTGCCGTCGGGCCGTGTCGTGAAGAAGGGCTCGAAGACGCGCTCCGTCTGCGAGGCGGGCACCCCGGGGCCGTCGTCCCGGACGTGCAGAGACGCAAACGCCGGCGTGGCCGACCAGGTGACGCTGATCGACCGCCCGAAGGCCGCAGCGTTGTCGAGCAGGTTGCGCAGGACGGCCCCGAGACGCCGCGCATCGGCCTCCACGACGAGCGTGGCGGGCGCGCCGCGGAATTCGACGGGGACGGTGATTCGCTCGGCCGCCGCCCGCGCGAGCTCCACGAGGTCGACGGGGGTGCGTGCCGCGAGGGTGGGCCGCGCGTAGTCGAGCAGATCCTGGACGATGTGCTGGCAGTGCCGGGCCTCTTGTACGATGGCCTGCGCCGACTCGGTGTCACCGGCCGGGAGCGCACGCTCGAGCACCCGGGCGTGGCCGAGGATGACGCCGAGCGGGTTGTTGATCTCGTGGGCGACGCCCGCGGCGATGCGACCCAACGCCGCAAGCGTCTCGGCCTCGCCCCGCGCCCGGCGCTGCAACTCGAGTTCACCGAGCACGGCGTTGAGGGTTCGCCCGAGCTCGGCGACCTCGAACGGCCCGTCCTCGGGCACCCGCGCCCCGGGCGCGGCGTCCGGCAGCGCGGCGGCGGCGGCCCGCAATCGCTCGACGGGACGCTGGATGGCCCGGCCCATCCACGCGGCGATCACGAGGGCCAGACCGAGGGCGGACCCCAGAAAGAGCGCGGAATGCGCGGTGGCCGCGCGTGCGGCCTCGCCCGCCCGGATTCGAGCCGCGGCGATGGCCTGACCGAGGTGCGTTTCCTCCGCGTCGAGCAGGGTCGTGATCTCTTGCACCGTTCCGGCGGCCCGGTGGTGGATGTGGGCCGCGTGATCGGCATGTCCGGCGGCCAGCGCGGGCAGAAACTCACCGTCGAAGAGGCGGTCGAGCGTCGCGAGGTGGGTGCGCAGCCCAGGGAGCGCGGCAGGTGCCACTCGCGCCTCGGGCAATCGCTCGACGGCCTCGAGCGCCGCCACGAGGTCCGTGTGCGCGCGGCGCGTCATCTCCGTATGCAGGGCCCTGTCCATGCCCAGGGCCAGGTGGGCCTGGTGCATGTAGTACTCACGGAAGAGCGACCCCACCCGCCCGAGACGACGCGACTCCTCGGCAAGCTGCTCGACCCCGATGAGCTCGGCCTCCACCGCCCGCGTGCTCGACAGCGCGAGTCCGGTCGCCGTCGCGGACACCGCGAACAGCGCGATGAGCCCCCAGAGGAGGCGGCGTCCGACCGTGGCGGCCGCGAAGAGCCGGGTCACGGTGTGACCGGCCGGGTCACGGTCCGTGGGGCATGCGGGCGGGCCGTCACGTCAGTTCTTCGGATCGCCACATTCGAGCATCTCGGCGCCGTAGTAGGGATTCCGGATGGTCCGATGGCGCTGGACCCACGTCCCGGGGGCCATGTCGCAGTGGACGACCATGTACTTCGCCTTCGTCTCGGGATCGGCAAGCGCCGCCTCGGAGAACGGGTTGCTGAAGACCTTGAAGGCGTCGCGCAGCGCCTTGATGTTGGCGGCGTCGGTCGCGGCGAGGGCGTCCGCCGCGGCGGCGAGCGTGGCCGCGTTGCCGGCCTTCGCGGCGGCGGCGAGCTCGCGGGCGGCCTCGGGGACACCGACCGTCGAGTCGCCGGCCAGGGCTTCCTGGATCTTCAGATACGGCGGCAGAAGCGAGGCCACGACGGCGGGGGGGAGGGACAGTCCGGCCGCCGCCGTCGGCTGGCTGGTCGCCTGGGTGCCCGTCGGCTGGCTGTTGGCCTGGGTGGCCTGGGTGGCCGCGGGTTCACGGGTGGACGGGCTGTCCGGCGGGTCGGTTCGGCCCTGGCAGGCCCAGGGGCCGACGGCGAGTGCGAGCACGAGGCCGAGGCGGGAGACCGTCGAGGCGGCGGAGAGGATCGGTCGGTTCACGGCTGCCCTTTCTTCGGAGCGGAGGACGCAAACGGGGGTGGAAAGCAGATGACCCGAGGGCCGTGCGCACCGCGACGGCCGGAAGGCGCGTGCGGGCGACGGGGATGCAAACCCCGTGCGCGGGCCGGCCGAGAGCGACGGCGACGATTGCGGCACATCCCGCGTGGCCCGTATCCTGCCCCGCATGCTGCCCCCGCCGGAAGAACATGTCCTCGACGCCTCCGCCGTGTCGCTCGCCGCCCGCATCCGCGCCGGTCGCCTGGGCGCCGACGCCCTGCTCGAGGCGCACATCGACCGCATCGCGGCGGTCAACGGGACGATCAACGCGCTCGTGGCCGACCGCTTCGAGGCCGCGCGGCGCGAGGCGCGGGCGGTCACCCACCGGGTTGCGGACGCCCGACGGGCGGGGCCCGAGGCCGTCGCCGCGCTGCCACCGCTGCTCGGCGTGCCCTTCAGCGTCAAGGAGTTCGTCGGGGTCGAGGGGCTCCCGCAGACGGCGGGGCTCGTGCGCCGCCGCGAGGTCCTCGCCACCCGCGATGCGACCGTCGTCGCCCGGCTGCGCGCGGCCGGCGGCATCGTCCTCGGGGTGACGAACGTTGCCGAGGGCGGCCTGTGGATGGAGAGTTTCAACCCGGTTTTCGGTCTGACCCGCAACCCCTGGGATGTCCGTCGCTCGGCCGGGGGCTCGAGCGGCGGTGAGGCGGCCCTCATCGCGGCGGGCGGTGCGCCGTTCGGGGTCGGGGCGGACATCGGCGGGAGCATCCGGATTCCGGCGGCGTTCTGTGGCCTTTTCGGACACAAACCGACCGGGGGCCTCGTGCCCAATACGGGGCACTGGCCGGGCGAGACCGACATGGGACCCGTGCTGACCATCGGGCCGATGTGCCGGCGGGCGGAGGACCTCATGCCGCTGCTGCGCCTCATGGCCGGCCCGGACGGCGAGGATCCGACGTGCCGAGCCCAGCCACTCGGTGAGCCGGCGGCAGTCGAGCTGCGGAGGCTGCGGGTCTTTGCGGTGGACGAGGTCGGCGCTGCCCGGTTTTCGCCCGCCGTTCGCGGCGCGATCCGGCGCGCGGGCGAGGCCCTGCGGCACGCCGGGGCCCGCGTCGAGACGCTGAAGTTGCCCGACCTCAAGTGGGCGTACGCGCTCTGGACGGCCCGCCTGATGTCCATGGGCGAGATGGCCTACGCCGAGATCCTGGGGAACGGGACGCCCATCTCGCTGCGGGAGGAGTTGCTGTCCTGGGTGCTGCGCCGACGACGGCACACGGCCCCGGCCGTGATGATCGCGGCGCTCGAGCACGTCGGCCGGCGCCTGCCGCTGCCGACGAGCGCGCTGATCGAACGCCTCGACGGCCTGCGCACCGATCTGGAGCACCGCCTGGGCCCGGACGCGGTGCTCCTGCATCCGCCCTATTCGCGCCCGGCTCCCCGTCACTTCACGCCGCTCGCGACGCCCCTGGACTTCGCCTGCTGCGGCATCTTCAACGCGCTCGAGATGCCGGCCACCGCCGTGCCCGCCGGGTTCGACGCACACGGGATGCCCTTGTCGGTGCAGGTCGTCGGGCGGCGCGGCGACGATCACCTGACCATCGCGGTGGCGATGGCGCTCGAGCGTTTCCTGGGCGGGTTCACCCGCGCGGAGCCCCGGCCGGTGCGCCCCGAACGCACCGGCCTCTGACCTTCGGAGAGTCTTCGATGCAACGACGACGAGGTGTTCACGGCCGCCGGGCGTGCAGTGCGGCGGACGCGCAGGGTGTGCTGGGGGCCGCGTTCGTTCTGGGCCTCCTCGCCGGCGCATGCGGCGACGGCGGTGACGACGGTGACGGCGTCCAGGCCGGCGGCGGTTCGGGGGGGACGGCGCCGGATGCGGCGACCCCCGGTGGCGGTGGCGGCGAGGCACCCGGCCCCGACGCGCAGGTCGACGACGCTGGACCGGAGCCCGACGCGGCCGTCGGTCCCGTCATCGAGCCCGGTTGCAACCCCGTCGGCGGCGAATGGGACTGCCTGTTGCCGTTTCCGTCGGACGTGTTCCGCGTCGCGGCGCCCGGCAACGGGAGCGGAGGCGCCGGTTTCCGCCTGGACGTGCCGCCGGTGGCGCTGCCGCACGACGCGGACGGCCTGCCGCTGGACCTGCTGGCGACGCACCCCGCCGACGGGTTTTCGCCCATCGCGCAGATTCTGGCGCTCGTGCCCACGAACCTCGCGCCCGGGCAGCTCGTGACGCTGGACGGAGACTTCACCGGGAGCCTGTCCGCGGAGAGTCGCACGGTGCTCCTCGACGCCGAACGGGGCGAGCGCGTCCTGCACATCGCCGAGGCGGATCCGCGGGCGCTCGATCCCACGCGCCGAGCCGTCGTCATCCGACCGCAGGTACGGCTGCGGGACGGCGCGCGCTACATCGTCGCGCTGCGGAACCTGACCGACGCCGAAGGGCAGACCGTGGCCTCGCCGCCGAGCTTCGCGGCACTGCGCGAGGGGGCCGGACCCGAGGCCCTGCAGGCCCGCTACGACGCGGCGATCTTCCCGGCGCTCGCGACGGCCGGGGTGCCGCGGGACGATGTCTTCCTGGCCTGGGATTTCACGACGCGTTCGGAGAGCGACGCCACGGGTGACATGCTCGCCGTGCGCGCGGCGACGATGGCGGCCCTCGAGGGCGAGGCGCCGGCCATCACCGACGTCGTCGTCACCGAGAACCCCAACGAACACGTCGCCCGCCGCATCGACGCGGTGCTCGAGGTGCCGCTGTTTACCGAGACGCCGACGGTCGGGGCGTCGCTGCGGCGCGGACCCGACGGTCGACCCGTGGCGCAGGGCACGGCCCGGGTCCCCCTGCTCGCACTGCTGCCGCGCAGCCTCGCCGACGACCCCTCGACGCCAGGGCGTTTCCTGCAGTTTGGTCACGGCTTTTTCGGCGTGCGCGAGGAGATCGCCGACAACTTCGTCTTCGAGTTCGCCGACCGGTTCCGATTCGTCGTGGCGGCGGTGGACTGGTGGGGCATGAGCGCGGCCGACTCGCCGGACGTGATCGGGCAGATCATCAACGATCCGCCCCGCTCCTTGCGATTCATCGACCGGGTCCATCAGGGGATGGCCAACTTCATCGCGCTCTCGTACGCGGCCAACACGACGCTGCGGGCATTGCCGGCGCTGCAGCTCGACGGGGCGCCGGCCTTCGATGCGTCGGAGGTCTACTTCTACGGCATCAGTCAGGGCGGCATCCTGGGCGGGACCTACCTGGCGCTGGCGCCGAAGGTCTCACGGGGTGTGCTCAGCGTCGGCGGCGCGGGCTTCGGCATGCTCATGCACCGGGCCCGGCCGTTCATTCCGTTCATGAACGTGATCGCGTCGCGCTACCCCGATGCGCTGGATCAGCAGAAGTTCGTCGCGCTGGCGCAGGGGTCCCTCGACCGCATCGACCCGATGAGCTACGCCCCGCATCTGGTGACCGACCTCTACCCGGGCTCGCCGGCGGCCCGTTCGGTCCTGATGCAGCTCGGGGTGGGGGACTCGCAGGTGCCGAACCTGGGGCATCATGCGATGGCGCGCACGCTCGACCTGCCCCTCCTGAACCCCGCGCCACGGGCCGTTCTGGGCGTGCGCACCGTCGACGGCCCGGTCGACGGCTCGGCGCTGGTGGAGTTCGGTTTCGGGCTGCCGGAGCCGGTGCCGGGCACGTTCGCGGACTTTCCGGCGGAGGGGAACGCGGCGCACGAGGGGGTCCGGCGCTCCGACGCGGGGCAGCGTCAGATCGACGGCTTCCTGCGCCCGGACGGGCGCATCGAACACACCTGCGACGGCCCCTGCGACCCCGAATGAACGGGGCGCGGGTCGCCCTGGCACTGGGCCTGGCGCTGGGAGCGCTCTCGTTCGCGGCGCCCCTCTTCCGCCTCGCGGCCCCGACCCATCCGCTGGTCGCGGCGGGCCTTCGACTGCTGCTGGCGGCGGTGATCCTGGCGCCCTTCGCCCTGCGGGCGTTGCGGGTCGGACGGTTTCCCGCGGCGCACCGGCGCGGCGCCGTCGTGGCCGGCCTGTGTTACGGCCTGCACTTCGGTGCGTGGGTCTCGTCGTTGACGATGACCACGGTGGCTGCCTCGGTGACGCTCGTGACGTGCACGCCGTTGCTGCTCGGCGTGCTCGGGGCCGTCACCGGCCGGGACCCGCCGACACCACGATTCTGGGGCGCGCTGGCGTGCGCCGCCGCCGGACTCGTGGTCATCGGCGGGGCGGATCTGATGCAGGCGAGCCCGGGGGCGCTTCTGGGCGACGCGCTGGCCCTGCTCGGCGCGTTCTCCATCGCCGGGTACTTCCTCACGGCGCGCCGCCTGGGGCCGACGCTGGACGTGACGGCCTTCTCGGCGGTGGCGGTGGGGGTCGGCGCGTTGTCGTTGCTCGGCACGGCGCAGGTGCTCGGCGTGCCCCTCGCGCCAGCGAGCCCGTCCGCGGCTGCGGCCATCGTCGCCTGTACACTCGTGCCGCAGCTCGTCGGTCACTCGCTGCTGACCTGGGCGCTGCGCCATACCGGACCCGCGTACGCGGCGATGGCCACCGTGGGGGAGCCCGTGGGGGCCACGCTCCTGACCTGGTGGTGGCTCGACGAATCTCCGACGCCGACCGTGTTGCTCGGGTGTAGTGTCACCCTGACCGGGGTCGCGCTGGCGCTGATGGCCTCGGCCGGTCGCGGGCGGGACGCCCGGTCGCCGACCGTGGATGGGTGAGGCGCGATTCGAGGAGGCAGACGGTGGACGCGGCAGAGAGACGGGAAGAGCTCACGCACATCCTTCGCCCGGCGGGGGGCGGCGTCTATGTGGTCAGCACGGGCCTGGCGGCCCAACGGGCGCTTCAGCGCCACATCTACGAGGTCGTGCACGACGAGGCCATCGAGCACGCCTGGCGCATCGGGCTCGAGCGCCTCGACGAGGCGCGGGTGGTGCTGCTCGGGGTCCCGTCGGACGCGGGCGCCGGCTTCGTGCGCGGGGCGAATCAGGGGCCGGCGGCGATCCGGGAGCGGCTGCTCTCTCGCGCCGAGACGCCCTATCTGGTCGACGGCGTGATGGACGTGGGCGACGTCCGGGTGGTGCCCCAGCTTCTGAGCGACGAGATGCTCTCGGCGGCACAGATCGCGGCGACGCGGCGGGCCCTCTACGACCGCGCCGACGTCGACCTGCCGGTGTCGCCGCTCGACCTGTGCGCGCGGGCGCTGGAGCACGTGCACGCCCTCGCGCCGCGGGCCGTCCCCATCGTGCTCGGCGGTGATCACAGCGTCGCGTGGCCGGCGTTCGCGGCGGCGATGCGCGGCGGGCGGCGCCTGGGGCTGCTGCACTTCGACGCGCATACCGATCTGTTGCCGGAGCGGCTCGGCGTGCGCTTCTGTTTCGCGACCTGGGCCTATCACGCCAACGAGCTGCTCGGACGGGACGGGCGTCTGGTGCAGGTGGGCATTCGCCGCAGCGGCAAGCCCCGCGAACATTGGGAGTCGACGCTGAACGTGCGTCAGTACTGGCCCGAGGAGCTGGCGGCACGGGGGCATGACGCCGGCGCCGTGGCCGACGAGATCATCGAGCGTTTCCGGGCGCGCGGTGTCGAGGCCGTCTACGTCAGCAACGACATCGACGGCACGGACGCGTCGTTCGCGGCCGCGACGGGCACACCCGAGCCCGGCGGCCCGACGCCCGGGTTCGTTCGGGACGTCACGCGCCGGGTGCTTTCGGCGTTTCCGCTGGCGGGGGCGGACCTCGTCGAGGTGGCCCCGCCCCTCGGTCAGGGCGATCCGGACGAGCCCGAGCGCACCCTGGACGTGGCCGCGGAGTACCTCGACGACCTGATGGCCATCGCCCTGGCCGACGCCGATCGCGGGGGCGGCCGATGAGTCGCACGCGTCCCGAGGCCGTGGTTTTCGACCTCGACGGCACCCTCATCGACTCCATCCCGCTCATTCTCGAGTCGTTCCGGTACACGCTGCGGCATCACCTCGGAGACGTGCCCGACGACGCGACGCTGATCTCGGGGATCGGGACGCCGCTGCGGACGCAACTCGGCCGCTATTGCGACGATCCGGCGGTCGTCGAGGCGATGTTCGTGACGTACAAGACGCACAACCGGGCGCACCACGACGCGCTGTTGCGGCCGTTCCCCGAGGTGGCACCGGCCATCGCCGCCCTGGCCACCGCGGGCCTGCCCCTCGGCATCGTGACGAGCAAGGCGCGCGACGTGGCGCTGCAGGGCCTGGAGCGGTGCGGTCTGTCGACCTTTTTCCCGCCGGCGGTCGTGGTCGCCCTCGAGGATTGTGCGTTGCACAAACCCGATCCGGCGCCGGTGATCCTCGGCTGTGCCCGCGTCGGCGTCGAACCCGGGCGCGCAGTGTACGTCGGCGACTCGACGCACGATCTGCGGGCGGGGCGGGCGGCGGGGGCGCGCACGGCGGCCGTGGCCTGGGGACCCTTCCCCCGCGCGGATCTCGAGGCGTGTGCGCCCGACTGGTTCTGCGAGGTGCCCGACGACCTCGTGCGCGTCTTCGCCGGTCCCGGTTGACCCGACGGGGTGTGGTCCCGGACAACGGACGACGAACGACCGACGACGAACGACGGACGGCAGACGACGAACCAACCCGGTCGGCGCTGCGAGGTGACCACCGGTTCGTGACGAAAGGCCGAGGTTCATGGCGCGAACGGCATTGATGACGATGGTCCGGCGGATGCTTCGCCTGGCTCGGGCGGCCGAGACGGCCCGACTCGACGCGGCGACGCTGGTCGCTCGGGCCGACGAGGCGCGCTTCGAGCGGCGTCGCGCCCTGCTGCGGGCGGGGGCGGGGCTCGGGGCGCTCGTCGTCTCGGAGCGTCTGCTCGCCGGCTGCGGCGGCGGGGCCGGCGGCGGCGGCTCGGCCGACGCGGGCGGTGGGGCCGGGGGCGGTGGCGGTGGCGGCGGTGGTGGCGGCGGTGGTGGTGGCGCGAGTGTTGCCGTCATCGGGGCCGGGCTCGCCGGGTTGCACTGTGCGCTGCGCCTCGAGCAGGCAGGCGTCGGCGTGCGCCTCTACGACGCCGCGGCGCGCGTGGGCGGGCGCATTCTGAGCGCCCGGGACGCCTTCTCCGACCGCCTGATCGCGGAGCTCGGCGCCGAGTTCGTGGACGCGGATCACGTGACGCTGCATACGCTCGCCGACGAGTTCGGCCTGACCATGACCGACCTACTCGAGGCCGGACCGGCCGGTCAGGCGCCGGTGAGTTTCTCGTTCGGCGGGCGGTTTCTCACCGAAGCCGAGATCGCCGACGCGTTGCGCTCGACGGTCGGCAAGATGGCGGGCTCCGTCCTGACGGCCTACCCCGACGGCCCGGCCGGCGACGCGGATCCCGCCGAGTTTGCACGGCTCGACGCGATGAACCTCGCCGAGTACCTCGAGCGCGAGATCGTCGCCGACCGCCTCGCCGCGTCGATCCTCCGGACGGCAGCGGTGAGCGAGTTCGGGCGCGATGCGGAGGAACTCTCCCCGTGGAATCTGTTGTGGCTCGTCGACCCCGACGCGCCGGGGGACTTCGCCCTCTTCGACGAGGACTCGGAGCGGTACCACCTGCGCGGTGGCAACGACGCGTTGACGACCGCGATGGCGGCCGCGTTGTCGACGCCCCCGCTGCTCGAGCATCGGCTGACGGGCCTGAAACGCCAGGCCGACGGGCGCGTCGAGGTGCGCCTCGACCAGAACGGCACGCCGGTGTCCGCCGCCTACGAGCAGGTCGTGCTCGCTCTCCCGTACTCACAGCTGCGCAAGCTCCCCGCGGCGGATCTCCGCGCGCTCGTCGACGCGGAAGAGGCGCGGATCATCGCCGAGCTCGGTTACGGGCTGAACTCGAAGTTCATGATGGGCTTCCGCAGCCGGGTGTGGGCGGTGGACCATGGCCGAAGCGGGACGACCCTGACGGACACGGGTGGCCAGATGTTCTGGGACTCGGCGCGGGGCCAGGACAGCCTCCTGGGCATCCTGACGAACTACGTGGGTGGGGCCCGCGCGCTGGCGCTCGGCGACGGCGACGCCGAGTCGCAGGTGGCCGCCGTCCTCGCCGAGCTCGAACCGATGTACGCCGGGGTGACCGAGGCCTACTTCCCCGGCTCCGCCGTGCGGCGCCACTGGCCGACCGTGCCCGAGGTCGAAGGCAGCTTTGCCTGCTTCACTCCCGGTCAGGCGGCGTTTTCCGGTCGCATCGGACGACCGGCCGCCGACGGTGCCCTGTTCTTCGCCGGGGAGCACGTCTCGGAGGCCGCGCAGGGGTACATGGAGGGGGCGGCGCAGTCGGGGGCGGCGGCGGCGCAGGCGGTCCTCGCAGCGCGGGGCGTGTCGCCGTCGGAGTCCCTGTCGGCGCTTACGTCCCGGGTTGCAGGACGAAGGGGTAGGAGGCGGTGACGCTGCCGCCCTCGGGCTGCGGGAACTTGAAGTGGCCGATCTGGTTGGCGATGCACTTGCCGACCCGCGGCTCGCCCGTCGAGTCCGAGACGATCTTCACGTCGCCGACCCGACCGCTCTCCTGAATGGTGAACTGCACGACGACCTTGCCGCCGAGCGTCGGGTTGGCCTTCAGCTCGCGTTCGTAACATGCCTTGATCGCGCCGAGCCGGCGCTGCACGACCCCCGAGATGGCGGACTTCTCGAGCGCCCCCGAGCCGAAGACCTCGTCGGCGGCGTCGGCGGAGATGCGGCTTCTGACCTTCACCTCGGCCGCCTTGCCGGAGTCGACGGCGGCGGTGCCCGTGTTGCCGAGATCGGCGTCGCTGAGGCTCGCGGTCTTGCCGACGAGCCCGCCCTTGTCCACGTAACGGGCGCCCGAACGCGTCTCGCCCTCGTCGCCGATGACGCCGGGCGTGCCGTCCCAGGCCGCGGCGAGGCGTGCGCCCACCTGATCGTTGCTGACGATGTTGTTGTTGTCGCCCTCGGTCACGGCCGCCAGGTAGCGAATGATCGTCTGCTTGTTCAGCTTCTGCTGGATCTGCGCCTTGCGCTCGGCCGCGTCGAGGGGCTTGTCCGGGCGCGGGCGGTCCTGCTTTTCGGGTTCCGCGGGGGCATCGGCCTTTTCGGCAGGCCCCTTCTCGGCCTTCTCGGGCTCGTCGCGTTTGGTCACCTCCGGCGGCTTTTCGGGGACGAACACCTTGACGTTGGGCACGCTGAGAAAGCCCGGATCGTCGGCCGGTGGCTCGTAGTTGAGCTGCAGTACGACCATGCCGAGGCCCTGGAAGACGAACATGGCCAGCAGCAGGTTGACGAAGACCCAATCCAGCCGGCGTGCGACGCGGACGAGTCGCCGGCCGAGCGGGAGAGGGGCCGGCGGGCGCGGCGGGTGAGCGAACTGGAAGAGGATGCGGGTGTCGCGGAACTTGAGGCGGCCGCTCGTGGCTTCCGTCAGCGGGATCACGATGTCGTTGCGGGGCGACGTCCCCTTGGCGAGCGCAGCGGCCCGGACGGCGGCGACGTCGTGGGTGCGACCGTCTTTCAGGATGACCCCGGCGAGATCGCCCCCGACGCGGAGCTGCCACTTGCCGTCCTTGTGCTGGAACAGCGGCAGGCGGTGGATGCCCGTCGCCCACGGCGTGTGCAGGTGGGTATCGGGCTCGTTGCCGATGACGAGGGGGCTGGCCTCCTCGGGGTGGTAGTACCCCTCGGCGACGAGCATGTCGTCGTGGATCACCCCGACGCGCAGCACGCGAGGGCCCTGCGACGTCGGCGGAATCGTCGGGGTGGGCAAAGCCGACAAGGACTGAGTCAAACGCGCGCTCCCGCTCGAAGCCCCGGATCGTTGATCACGCACTCGCCCCGGTGCAAGGTACGGCGGGGTCCGAGAAGCCCCGCGCGCCATGGTCGTCGAATCTGACCCCGGGAGGGAGTGAAAATGTCTGCCCGATCATCATGGGCGCTGATCCTGGCGTTGGTGTCGGCGGGGGGGCCGGCGTGCGATCCCGGGGCGCCGCTGGTTTCGCCGCCGGCGCAAGCGTCTGCGCCCATTTCGGCGACGGTCCCGGCCGCCCGTGCGTCGGCCCCGCCGCCCGCCGAGGCGCCGGCCGCGCCCGCGTCCGC
>JAKLJY010000173.1 GCA_023150895.1 Myxococcota bacterium
GTACGTCGTCGGCCGGTACATCGCGGACTTCGCCGTGCCCTCCGCGCGCGTCGTGATTGAGGTCGATGGCGCGTACCACGCCAGCCGGCGTGCGGCGGATGCGCGCAGGGACCGCGATCTCGGGCGCCGCGGGTGGTGGGTGTTGCGGCTGCCGGCGGGGCTGGTGGCGCAAGACCTCGGGGAAGCCGTTGCGCGCGTGCGCGCGGCGCTCGGCGGGTGACGAGGGGTGGCGCTCGCCCCCGCTCGCCGGCGGTTCGCCACCCCTCGCCGGGGGTCTTTCCCGGTTTCGTGGGAACTTTCGTCTGGCACGCCGCTCGCTGAGGTGGCCGTGGCGTGGGCCACGCCGCACACGCCATCTCTCAGCCCGAGGGCACTCGCCTCCGCCGCCGGCCGGAGAGCACCGTGCTCTACCAGACCGTGGCGGAGCACTGGCCGGCGTTCCTCGAGCGCGCCGAGGAGCACGGCGGGCTGCCGCGCTTCGTGGTCAAGGAGTTCGAGGAGTACCTTCGCTGCGGGCGGCTCGAGCACGGAGCGCAAAGCCCGAGTCGCCAGGGGCACGCAAGGTGATCAACCGCTGCGGCGCGGGTTCGGGGACGGGTCTCGACCCACGCCAGCGGCCAACGTACCCTCCGTCTCGTAACTTTTGGCAGTTCATTTTTCCTACGCGCCGAAGTTCGGGGACGGCGTCGGGGTCACGGCGGGCGTGGCCGGGGCAGGATCCCCGGTAAGGCCTGAGTGTACACAGACCGGGGCCGATGGAGGGGCGCGAGGGTCGGTCAGATTCTGACGCAGCGGGCGGCGGTGGGTTTCGCTGCGCGCTGGAGTATCGTAGTTGCGGGATTCCGGGCGGGAGCCGAAGGAGGCGTGGTGGACAGAACGATCCAGTTCGCGGATACCGAGGGATTCTACGCCGATCTGAAGGGGGCACTGGACAAGCGAGAGAGCATCACCATCGAGACCTCCTTCGAGCGATATGACGACGTGCCGCAGCAGCTCCGCGACATCTGCGCACTGAAGCGCGGAATGGCGCTCTCGGATGGTGCGTCGGGCCTTTTCGTCGTCGGCATGCGTGCACCCACCGACCTGAATGTCAGAGTTCTCTACGTCATCGGAGCCGCTGCGGCGGGCGCCGGCATTGGAGCAGCAGTCGGAGGAATCCCGAGTGCTGGCGTTGGGGCCGGCCCGGGGGCCGCGGTGGGTGCCGCCATCGGTGCTGGCGTTGGCGTGGTCGCAGCAGCAGTCACGCAGGGGAAGTTCGATGTGGAACTCGTGATCGACGCCAAGGGCCGGCTCACGATCAGGATCAACCCGAAGTAGCGGGCTGCCGTTCGGGCAGAGGACGCAGCAGAAAGGTACCCAATTGACCAACACCTACCTTCTCACCTGGAACCCGAAGCGCTGGGCGTGGGATTCGCTCCCCGTCGATGCGCGGCGCTCCGCAGAGGGCGAGGTGATCAAGGAGAGCTGGAGCTGCGGCAACACGAAACGCATTCGGGAAGGCGACCGGGCGTTTCTCGTGCGCCTCGGCAGGGAGCCACGTGGCGTTGTCGCGTCAGGATGGTCGCACTCCGAGCCTAGCCTCGGCCCGCACTGGGATCCCGAACGAGCTGCGAGAGGGGACCAAGCGCTGTTCATCGCCTCCGAGTTCGAGTGCGTGATCGACCCCTCGGTGCATGCGCTACTCTCCGTCGAGAAACTCCGGGGGTTGTCCACGAACTTCAACTGGAGCCCCCAAGCCTCGGGCATCGAGGTCCCGGCGGACCTCGCCGCGAAGCTTGAGGAGGCATGGGCCAAACATCTCGCAGCGAGTGTCCTCACCGGCTCGGCTGATCCAGAGCTCAGCGCATACGAGGGGGAGCTGCGCCTGAGGGTGGTACGCCATCGGCGAAGGGAGCAACGCCTGCGCGACGCCAAGATCGAGGACACCCTGCAGAGGTTCGGCCGAGTCACGTGTCAGGTGCCCGGCTGCGGGTTCGACTTCGAACAAGTCTACGGAGCGGTTGGCCGGCGGTTCGCACACGTCCACCACTTGAAGCCGCTTGCGAGCTTGGACGCGCCGCGGCGCACGACTCTCGAGGATCTGGCCGTTGTGTGCGCCAACTGCCACGAAATGATCCACGTCGGTGGAGAATGCAGGCTGCTCGAAGAGCTGATCGCGCGTCACTAAGGCCAGCAGACTGCTCAGCGCTGGCCGCGGGCGGGCGGCCAGGTTCAGGAGACCCCGAAAGATCGGTGGCCGACAGGGCTGGTCGACTTTCGGTCCCCGGGGGACTTTGTGGCGGCAGCCCCGCGTTCTGCCTGCAGGAGGTCGGAAATGACGAAAAACTCTGAGCGCTTCACCGCCGACGCTCGCGTGAGCGAGGCAGGCCGCGAGCGGGCGTGACGGTCCGGTGGTGAAGCGCTGCGTTGGACAAGCCCGGCGCGGCGGGGCGCGGGGTGCGACGGGTGGCGCTATGCACAATTCGGTGTTCGGAGGCCTTGGTAGCCGCGAGCGGCAGCGGGTCGGGGGATGCGCAACGCGGGAGCGCCGCGGTGCGCGGGAGCAGCGGTGCGGTCGGATTGCACGCGCTCGGGTGGGCGAGATGCGGCAGCGAGGGGTACGAGGCTTGGCGCTGCAGCACGAAGATGGAGCTCACGCAGGGTGTCGGGCGCTAGGAGGTCGGTCGGTGCGGTCATGCCGCGGACCTCGGCGGTGGAGCTCTGGAACGGATGTCGATGGGCGCGAGCGGGAGGTGATCGACGAGACCGCCGCAGACGCGGCAGCGATCGACGTCGCGTCCGGTCAACGCCCGGAGGCGCTCGCGCCAAGTGGTGGACGGGGCGGTGGTTTGGGGAGTCGCAGTCGGGATGAGCACGGCGCGTGCGGTATCCAGCGTGTCGGCGACAGCGGCACCGGCGTAGAGGCCATAGTGGCGGACCTTGTGGAATCCGTCGGGCAAGACGTGCTGCACGAAGCGGCGCAGGAACTCGACTGGGTGGAGCGTGGCGGACTTGCCGTGCTTGGTGCGAAAGGTGACGGCGTGGTCGGTGACGGCGGTGAAGCGGCTGTTGGAGATGCCGACACGATGCGTGTAGCGGCCCAGGTAACGCAGGACGTGATTCGGGCGCCGGAACGGCTTCTTGGCGTAGACGACCCAGGACACGCGAGCGAGACGAGCCATGAGACGGTCGAAGGCCTCTGGGTCGCGGAACTCGTCGAAAGACGCCAAGGCCCCTTGCGCGTGGAGGCGACGCAGGCCCGCGAGCATCTTGGCGCGGAACACTGTGCCCATCATGGCGACGGGGAAGAGGTAGGTCGGGTCGGTGCGGACCCAAGTCTTGCGGTCGTGCGCGAGGCCACCGGCGGTGACGAGCGCATGGATGTGGGGGTGGAAGCGGAGGTCGCGGGTCCACGTATGGAGCACCATCGTGATGCCGAGCGTAGCGCCGAGGCGAGATGCTCCGAGGTCGGAGAGCGTGCCGCTCGCCGCCGAGAAGAGGGCGTCGAGGACCGGACGAGGCAGGGCCTTGGTGAGGGAACGCAGCTCGCGCGGCAGGGTGAAAACCACGTGGAAGTGCCGCACGGGGAGCAGGCGCTCGGCGCGCGCGGCGATCCACTGCTCCTGCCGCAGAGCCTGGCACTTGGGGCAGTGCCGGTTGCGGCAGGAGTTGTAGGCGGGATGCTCATGCCCGCACGAGCGGCACACGTCGAGATGGCCACCGAGCACGGCGGTACGGCAGCGCTCGATGGCCGAGAGCGCCTGCTGCTGCGCGGGCGACAGGCAAGTCTCGGCTTCGAGCGCTCCGCGATGGGCGCGCACGATGTCCGCGATGTCGAACTGTGTCCGCCCGGCGGGTGCCGGACGGTGGGTCATCGAGCGTCAGCCCGTCTTGGGCAAACGCTCCAGCGGGCTCTTGGTCTTGGTGATCACGCGCGCCGAGACACGGGTGTACCGCGTGGTCGAGCGGATGCTGCCATGGCCGAGCAGCACCTGGATGACTCGCAAGTCGGTGCCGGCCTCGAGCAGGTGCGTGGCGAAGCTGTGCCGCAGCACGTGCGGGGTGACCTTCTTGTCGAGCTTGGCCGCGGCGGCGGCCCTGGCCAGCGCCTTGCGGGCAACCTCGGCTGCGATCGGTCGCCCGGTACGTCCCGTGAAGAGCCAAGGCGCGGGCGGCCGAGCGTGCTTCCAGTACGCGCGCAAGATCACCAGCAGCCGGGGGCTCAGCATGACCAGTCGCTCCTTGCCGCCCTTGCCGCGCACGTGGATCACCCCGCGCGCGGCGTCGATGTCACCGGTCTGGATGCGACAGGTCTCGCTGATACGCAGGCCGGCGGAGTACATGGTGGTGAAGAACACGCGGAACCGAGGCTTCTCCAGCGCATCGAGGAGGCTATGAACTTGCTCCTCGCTCAGCACTACCGGCAGCTTGTCCACGTCCTGCGGCCAAGACAGGAACGCCGTCTCCGCCGGACGGCCCAGCGTCTTGCCGTAGAGGAACCGAAGGGCAGCGAAGTGCTGCCGGAGCCGCTGTGTGCTCAAGCCCTGGCCCATCAGGTGCTGGACCCACAGGCGGACCTCGGGCTGGTGCAGCTCGGCCGGCGACCGCCCGTGGAACCTCGCGAACTGCGCAATCGCGCGAAGGTAGTGGTCGCGCGTCGTCTCCGCGTAGCCGCCCAGCTCGAGATCCTGCATCATCTGACGTCGAAGAGTGCTCATAGTGGTCTCCTTGGTTTGCGGCGCTTGTCACACCGCAGACCAGGGAGGCTGCGCTCTCATCGCGAGCACCGCCGTTGGTGGCCAGAATCACCCGGAGATCAGCGCATACCCGAGACGTCCTGCCGCACTCAGCGACGCGCACCGCTGCCGGTCACGACCCCCGCCGCGCAAGCGGCTTCGTCCAACGCCCACCTGGACCACTGTCTCGTCCGCTTCACTTCTCGACAACGAAAGCAGATTCCACCGAACAGACCCTCGTGAGCTTGACGGGTCGTTCCATATCAACGAACGGAGTGGCGTTCACCCGCGAACGCCGCAGGCCAAACATATCAGACCGCCGGGCGGTGCAGCGCGGGCGAGTGCCGCATCAGAATGTTCGCCCGCGGAGGTGGAACGGACGCTTGGGCAAGGCCAGACCGGCGTGCGGCGGGTGCAACGTCCAGTTATGCGGCAGTGGCCGAGGCGATTCGGGTAGTCTCCCCTGCGGTGCGGTTCGTCGTTGTTGGCGCAGTTCTCGAAGTGGAGACCATCGCGCAGGGGCGTGGGATTCGCGAACTGGCCAGGCTTCGTCGGCTCCACGGTCCGGGACGCTGGCGCAAGCGCAAGGGGATCGCTAAGATCCGTTTCGACGATGGCACGACCTGCACGGCGGAGCTCCACTGGTACGAGGCGCACGGCGTCGGGCGCAAAGAGCTCAAAATCAAGCGCCTCATCTCGTAAGGCGCCGATGGCTCGGCCGCGGACCAAACATGTCGTGTGCGTGGAGAATGAGGGGTACGCCGCCTCGCTCGAGCGGCGCAAGATCTACACGGCGATCGCGGACCAGGGCGCAGAGCGGCTCGGGTTGGTCCGAGTGGTGGACGAATCCGGCGAGGACTACCTCTACCCGGTGGGCTTCTTCGCCGACATCAAGGTGACGCCCAAGTTGGCGAAGGCGCTGTCCTCGGCCGGATAACGAGCGCGAACGCCGAGCGTCAAGTCGTCAGTCCGCGTGGCGCCACAGACGCGGGCGAGTGCCGCATCAGAATGGTCGCCCGCGAAAGCGGAACGGACGGTTGGGCAAGGCAAGACCGGCGTTCGGCGGGTGCAACGTGAGTTATGCCGGGGTTGAACCGTGCTGATTCGGGAGGAAGAGAGCTGCGGCGGGCGGCGCATGTCGCGAAACGCCGTCTTTCCTCGTAGACTTGCCATCGTGGGGGACGCCCGAGCCTTCAGACTGCTCCTCACTGCGGTGATAGCGGGCGAGGTCTACGGCGGGTGTGGAGCACGCTCTGGTTTGGACACGACGCCGGTGGGATCGATCGACGCATCGGACGGGGCAAGTCTGGGCGATTCGGGCTTTGAGGACGCAGGGCCGGCGGACGTGAAGCTGGAAAGCCCAGCGCCGGATGCCGCGTGTGACGCATCGAGCTCAGCCGAACCGACATGGTTGAATGACGCTTGTCTGTGGCATGCACTGCCGGGCTTGGAGACCTGCGACGTGCTGGAGGCCCAATTGCCGAGCAGCACGTTTCCCAAGCGCTCTTTCGAGTCGTGCGGACCTGGATGCCGGGTCGGAAATGGAGCCCTCGACACGAGTTGGCAGTACTTCTCTATGTGGCGCGGCTGGTTCGATCAGGGCGCCTCCTACGTTCGACTAGGCTCATGGGTCGACAAGAAACACGTGAACGAGGTCTTGGACGTAACGCATAATCAGGCGCTCGCCGCGACTCAGGTGCGAAACACCATCGCACCCCCGAATTGGGTCCAATGCAGCACCAGCGCGACGCGTCCGCTGGGGCCTGTGCTCATCGAGTCGTGGCATCATTGGACTGGGGACCCAACAGTCTTCGACAACCCTGGAACCATCTGGTTTGCGCGCGTCGACTACCGAAACGCATCCACCTTCCAGGTGTTGCCCGGGACCTTCGACATGCCGCCTAACCACTACAGTGACCTTGGGCTTCTCGTCGCGAGTGATAGTGCGACGGGCTACCTGGCTGGCAGGCTGTTTGCGGCTGCGGGTTCTTCGCAGGTACCCCCGCTGCCCGCGGTCTCCCCATTCCCACTCATGTACACGCATGATCTCACCGCTTGGGGCTCGACATTCGTGTGGCGAGATAGCGATGGCACGAAGCCCGGGCGTGTGCACGCCTGGTCACCAGAGGACGGGTACCGAGTCCTCCATCAGAGCAGCCAACGGGTTGTTGCCTCGGCAGTCGGAAACTCCGGTGCCGTGTGGTTGGAGGGCACCCCTACCGTCGGTCAGTTCTACGAGGACCTGACGCTACTTTGGGTGAAGGACCTGGCGAAGCCTGAGCCGATGGTCGTGGCCAAGCACCTGATGGAGCCGACGGCATCAGGGATCACACTCGGTGACGGTCTGGTTGGCTACGTCGGCTGCGATGTCAAACTCCTGGACAGTGCGAGCCCGAGCTCGTGCGCGCTGTACGTTGTGGAGTTGCTGTCTGGCACGGTTCACTCGTTCGGGCCCCCGACCAAGGCCACGTACTGGGCGAACGTGGTGGTGGTCAACGCTCGCGAGCTCGTCGTTGGAGAGCTGGACAAGGCGCCTTTCTTTGACAACCAGGGAACCTCGACTCGGCTTTTCGTGTTGGACACGAGCGACCTTGCGGGTCTCGACGTCGCGTTTCCGTGGGCCAAGGACGGGGGGTGAGCTCGCCACAGCACGTGCGGGTGCAGCCGGCTCGACCTCCAGCGCGCAGGCAAGGGCACCGTTGATGTGCGTGATCGTTTCCGGTTACGACAAAGCGGCATAACGGGGCACGCGTTGACCCGCGAGCGCCGAGGCTCATCGTAACAGAGCGCGGGGCGCGAACGCACACACGCGGGCGAGTGCCGAAGACAGAGTGGTCGCCCGCGGGCGCGGAACGCACGGTGAAACTCGCCACGACCGGCGCTCGGCGGGTCGAACGCGAGTTAGGCGGCGTCAGGGCTCGCGCATCGCGCACATGTGCACGTCGGTGATTTCAAGGTGCACACCGGTAATGCCGGCAAGTGATTCTGTCACCTTGCCCTGAACCACCACGAGGATCCCAGGTATTCCGGCAAAGCCGCAACACTGGCGGGAGTCATCGCCGCGACAGCGGAACGCGTGTGGATCACTTCGCTCGGTCAGCAGCACTTGGCGACCGTCGTCTTCAAGCACGAGAGCCGCAGACGTACCGTTGCAGCAAGCACGCTTGCCGTCGGAACGATGGCAACCGAGAAGGGTGCTAAGGACGGTACTGGACGGACGCAGCCGACCGCGAACGAGGAAGTTGGCCGGTGCTGGAATTTCGCTTTGTCGAGATTCCAGCTCGGAAATTGTGACCGGCTTCAGGTCGTCGGAACATGGAGGGATCTGACCGGAGCTGGGAGGGCAACCGATGTCCGCAAGGCATTCCCACCGATCAGCCTTCGGTGGGGGCTGCACCCAGTCCGCCCACGTCGCCCAATGCCTGCGGCTGGCGTCAGGGACTTCACTGCTTGGCGACCGCAGTGATTCAGGGCGACCCAGCGGTACCTGAGAAGCGTTTCTATGTGCATCCGAGGACGGATGCGCGCATGCCGCCGTGCAGAAGGCCATCAAGAGGGGACCGACCGTGTTCGACGCTGTCAAGGTGGGACTGGTAGGAGCTGCGAGGGGGCCGAGTCCGCCTAACGGAACGGCGTTCACCCGCGAACGCCGGAGATCATGGTAGCAGAGCGCAGGGCGCTGCAGCCGCGGGCGAGTGCCGCATCAGAATGTTCGCCCGCGGGAGCGAACGGACGCTTGGGCAAGGCCAGACCGGCGTTCGGCGGGTGCAACGTCCAGTTAGACAGCGCCGCTCCGGCTGGTATGCTTCGGGGTGTGACGCTCGGCATGCTGCTCCCGATGGCGGTGATGGTCGCTGACCTGACGGGCGAGCACACGAGCTCGGCGAGCACACCGATCCCCGAAGCGAGGCAGGTCTCGGCGGAAGCGCGGTCGGAACCGGAATGGCGCGCCATCCGTGCGGGTGGGCTTCTGTTTGGTGGGAGCTACGCATTGTGCGTGGGAGGCGCTGCCAGCCGGGGCTTCGACGAGGGCACCGGACGGCTCGCGATTCCGATAGCGGGGCCGTGGCTCGCGCTGGACTCCGGCAACGCGTGGGCGCTGGTTATGGCCGGGACCGCGCAGCTTGCAGGGGTGACCTTTGTCGTGTGGGGATTCGCCAGGCCCAGGCGTGTGCTCGGCCCTGCGGAGGCCAGCGTGTCGTTGACCGCTGCGCCCGACAGCGTGCACACGCCCGCGGTGAGGCTAGACGTCAGATTCTGAGAAGCGCGGGCACTGGCATGGACGGTCTGTGTCGGCACTCCGAGGAGAGCAAAAGCGGCTGTATGACTAGCATTCTACCGAAGTCCCGCCGCCCGCGCCTCGCTATCCGGAATCGCATAACACCGGCAGCACAGTGCCAACCTCCCGGGATCCCTTGGTCTGCTCGCGGCAATCGCGCCCCCGCCGCCGCAGAACCGGATAATCGGCGCTCACCGACCCAGCGCCGCCCGAGACGGGATCGGCTGCGCAATCGCACACGAGCTCCGCGGCGCGCATCAGGTCACTGCGCGGCGTGGCGCAGACCGTGCGCCAAGAAGCGGAGCCCGACCACTGCGCTGGGCCGAGCGACCAGAAGCCGCTGGTGACGCTCGGCGACGACGCGCCAGTATCGGAACGACGCGTCTTCCCCATTCGGGCGAAGCCCGAATAAGGGGAAGACCGCAGGCGCGCACGAGCGCGAAGCGCGAGGAGCACCTGCGAGCTGGGGCAGGACTTCGCGGGAGGCTAACATGCGGGTGGTGCTGGCCCTGATCACACTTGCGGTGTTGGCCGCGACCGGATGGTTCGGCATGTGTCGGAAGCATGGACGCTCGCCGGCAGTCGCGCCGACCGCGAACTCGGTGCGCTAGGCAGGCCGTTCTGACCGCCGCTGGGGAACGAACGGGGTTCACCCGCGAACGCCGGAGGTCATCGTAGCAGGTGGCAAGGCGCGGCAGAGCGGGCGCAGTGCCGCAGCCAGTGAGGGCGCCCGAGACGCGGAACGGATGTTGAAGCAGCGCGTGGCCGGCGTTCGGCGGGTGGAACGTCCAGTTAGACCGCGGCGCGCGCTAAATGGCGAAAACTCGAACCTGCTTGAAGGGCGAAGCAAGCCGGCGCATGTCCGAGGGGTCTCCGGTCGCGATTACGGAAGCGTCGAAAAGTAGGGCGGTCGCCACAACGAATGCGTCCACAGCGTGGGCGGAGGAGAGCTTGGCGCGACCTAGCACATGGCCGGCCCGTCTGGCGACCGTCTGGGTGAGGTCACAAACGGCGATCCCGTGAGAGGCGAGGAGGTGGTCAATGGGAGCGTCGTACCGAGGACCTCGGCAGACTTCCGCGAGCACAGGTGCGGGGACTCGGACGAGCGCGCCACGCTCATACGCCACGGTGAGGATGGCGCGTGCTCTCTCCGCCAGCACGCCACGCGCAGTCGCATTCGCCAGCGCGTTGACCGCCTCCGAGTCCAGAATCAGCGCTTCGGCCATGCTTTGCGAGCGCTGGATAGGGTTGCCTTCGGGAGCGACCCGAGGTCCCGGTCGAGTTCAGCCAAGAACGCACCGAGTTGTTCGCGCTCGAGCTCGTGCGCGATGGCGCGCGCGACGAACCCCGAAAGTCCGCGAGGTCCGACCCGGCGCCGAACGGCTTTCGCCAGGTCGCTGGGGACGCTCACAGAGAGCTTGGCTGCAGCTGTCTCCGACACAGATGATTCCTACCAGAGTAGGATTCATCTTGCAAGTCGGCGCAGCGGCCTCTGCCGTCGCCTTCGTCGGTCTAACGGCCCGAAGTTCAGCTGCGAACGCCAGGCACAACCTCACTGGATGCTATCACTTCAACAGGCGCGCTCCCGACGCCGGCGATGCCGGGCGACTCAGCTGAGGAGGAAGGCCCGTCTGTGAGAATGTTTGCGCCCGGCACCCGATCCGATCGCCTGTCGTACTGCCGCGCCGTAGCCACCATATGCTCCGCCACCGGGACAGTCGTTTCGTTCGACATGTTTCTTCAGGACGACGACGCGGCCGCCGGGAGAGCTCAGAGCGAGAAGGCCGATGCGAGACGATCTTCCCGGTGCGGTGAAGCCGCTGGCCTCATTGGCGTTGGAGTCGGAGCGAGAAACGTCGAGGCGCAGGTCAAACAGCGCGATCGCCGCGATTGGATCAGACCACGTTTCAGAACTCAACAGCCCCGCCATGACGGGGATGATGCTGGTCTCGCGCCAAGAGACGTCGGTCTTGAGCTGAAGAGCCGCCCGATACTTCAGCGACGCGGATGTGGCGTTCCGGACGTCAAGAAAGGTGATGCCGCGATCGGTAGCGAGGCGAGCGCGGACGTGAGGAGTCTGGGCATCGGCGTGTGCGACGGCCCGCCACGCAGGCGATGGGACAAAGCACGCCGTTTCACCAGGCCGGAGAACGAATGCGCGAATGCCGGAAGATCCCGCTCACCGCGAACGCCGGAGATCATCGTAGCAGAGCGCGGGGCGCTGCAGAGGCGGGCGAGTGCCGAAGACAGAGTGGTCGCCCGCCGGCGCGGAACGAACGGTGGGGCAAGGCGAGG
Organism: Myxococcota bacterium; assembly: GCA_023150895.1. Classification (GTDB taxonomy): domain Bacteria; phylum Myxococcota_A; class Bradymonadia; order UBA7976; family UBA1532; genus CAINDO01. Next base: position 11,290 of record JAKLJY010000173.1, read on the forward strand.
CCGGCGTTCGGCGGGTGGAACGTCGAGTTATGCGGCTGTCGGCGGGGCGCAATCGAGCTATGCTTCACGCATGGCGCAGTCACACCCCGACGAGTTGTTGCGGCGCGCGTTGGCGCTTCCTCCGGACAAGCGGCTGGCGCTGGCGACCGAGTTGCTGAACAGTGTCGAAGAGCGCCAGGACGAACGCTGGGAGCGGGAGTGGCTTGCGGAGTTGGACCGACGGAGCGCCGCGATCGACCGCGGTGAAGACAAGCTCGAGGACTGGGAGACCGTGAAGGCCAGGTTGCGGGCCGAGCTGCGCGCGAAGTGAGAACGAGGTTTTCGTGCTGGCGGTTGCTCACGGGAAGCGCGAACCCGGCTACTGGGTCTCGCGAGACGACACCTGAAGGCCGAATGACGAACGGCGTTCACTCGCGAACGCCGGAGATCATCGTAGCAGAGCGCGAGGGGCTGCAGAGGCGGGCGAGTGCCGAAGACAGAGTGGTCGCCCGGGGGAGCGGAACGGACAGTGAACCTCGCGCGGCCGGCGTTCGGCGGGTGGAACGTCGAGTTAGCCAGCGCGCAGCACGACGGCTCAAACCGCGCGCTGGAGTGGTCGCACCGCGATCAGATCGCGGTCATCGACGTGGCGGACATCACTCTCGCGCAGCGTGACGAGCGCTTGGGTGCGGCCCGACGCGGCCACGAACTCGACCTCGAGCCCGTCCGGCTCGTAGACCTCGACGACAGCGCCCAGATCACCGCTCCGAAGACCAGCCTCTGGAAGGTCTCGCTCAAGAACGACGGCGTCGAGGAGCTTGAAGCTCATGGCTACGCGGGGAATGCTGTCACAAATCGAGGAACATCCTCACCGGTTCGAACGATCCACACTGCGGTGATCTGGGCGGTTCGTCCGAGTGGTGAGGTGAGCGTAGCACGGACCTCGAACTTCTGTCCGTAGGGACCGAGTTCGGTCGGCGTGGCGTCTTCGGATTGGGTAACGAGGGCCAGATCGGCGCTCAGCACTTCCCATTGGTCTGCGGTGTAGCCGAGCGCCCGAAAGAACGCAGCCTTGAATCGCCCAACCGGGTGCTCGGGTGACAGCAGGTAGTCACGGACCTTCGCGGGTTCGACGACGGCACGATCAGCGTTGGGGAGCAACACCTGCGAGGTCCCGGTTCTTCGTCTCTGTCTGGCTAACGAAAGGCGTTCACCCGCGAACGCCGGAGATGATCTTAGCAGAGCGCGGGGCGCTGCAGAGGCGGGCGAGTGCCGAAGACAGAGTGGTCGCCCGCCGGCGCGGAATGGACGGTGAGACTCGGCACGACCGGCGCTCGGCGGGTGAACGCCGTTCCGTCATGCAGCGGCTGCGCGCGACATCAGACCCAGTTCTCGCAACGAAGTCCGGGCACGCGAGCGAAGTGCTTGGCATTGTTCGTCACGAGAACGACCTGCTGAGCGATCGCGTGCGCAGCGATCATCGCGTCGAAACCGTCGATCGGTGTCCCTTTGGCCGCCAAGGAGGAAGCAGGTCGGCCAAAGTGGGCAGCAGCTTCGGAGCGTCACGGCGCTCATTCAGAGTTCGGATGGGCGATGCTGCAAGAGGCGCGCACCAACCCCGCCTTGACCACGCAACGCGTAGCTCACGGTGTCGGTGTCGAGCATGTACTTCACTCAGAAGGGATCCTCGAGCGCACGTAGGCGATGTGCCTTGGGCCGCTCGATCTCTTCTGGCCATGCGCCAAGGCATCGAACGAACTCGGCTGGCCATTCGTCGGGCGACTCCAGCACGACGCGGCGCCCTTCGCGATGGACGACGACCTCGTGTTGGTTGCTCGGAAACCGGCACGACTTGGGCAACCGAACCGCCTGGCTCCCGCCGTCTTGGAACAATTTGGCTCGAGCAGTCACGAGAGGAAGTATAGACAGACGTCTATACTTGCGCAGCTGACCGCGGCAGGCACGGGCACGAGGCCGGCGAGCATCCGGGTTCCGTCGACCCGGCTCCAATGCGGTTGAGGACAGCAACTGCGTCAAGTGCACGGGCCCAAAGGGCACGAGCGTCGCGGCGTCCCTTGGCGCGGGTCAGTGCTCCACTGTGTGGACGACCTCGCCGATCACGACCGTGTGGATGGTCGTCGGGAAGTCGGCCTCGACTGCGACGCAGCCGCCCTGGAAGCCGTCGCCCGCGCCCTGGCACCCGCCCTGGAAGCCGTCGCCCGCGCCCTGGCACCCGCCCTGGAAACGCGTCACGCAGCCGCCCTGGAAGCCGTCGCCCGTGCTCTGGCAGCCGCCCTGGAACGCCGGGGCGTCGAGCACGAGCGAGACCCTGTCACCCTCCGCAGTCGACGGGATTGAGATCGTGCGGGTGATATCGTCGAAGGTCGAGCCGCCGCGCGCATCGACGAACACGCCTCCGGCCGCGCTCATGAAGGGCGAGGCGCCTCGGTCCTCGCCGCCGACGGCGCTGAACTGCGAGAGCCCGCCCGTGCCCATCTCGAGCTGCGGCGTCCCGGCGTAAGCCCCTTACGGGCGGCCTGAGTGCGCGATGATCAGGGCCGGTGCACGATGGGTGCATGGCGAGATCATCACTGAAGGGAAGCTCTGTTCGGAAACGTGCCCGCCGAAGCGCGGCCGAGTGGCGCGGCGAGGTGGCTGCTTGGAGAGCGAGTGGGCAGGACGCGGACGAGTACGCCGCGCAGCACGACCTTCATCCCGGGACGCTGCGTTGGTGGGCGAGCCGGGGCCGGGCCGAGGCAAGGGCCAAGGCCGCTGGGTCGGGCTTGGTGAAGGTCGCCGCGCGGAGCTCGTTCCTGGCCGTGCGGGTGCGTCGCGGCAAAGCAGCTGCAAGCGCGGACGACGGTCTACAGGCTGAGATTGTGCTCAGCGGAGGGCGTCGGGTGAGGCTGGTGGGCGGGCTGTCGTACGCCAAACTCGGGCGTTTGCTCGACGCCATCGAAGGGGGTGGGTCGTGCTGACGCTGCCGCCGAGCGTGAAGATCTACGTGGCCGCGCAGCCGGCCGACGCCCGCAAGAGCTTCGATGGCCTCGCGGCCTTGGTTGAGGCGGAGTTCGGGCTCACGCCGCTGAGCGGACACCTCTTCGTCTTCCTCAACCGGCGGGGTCACGTGGCTCAGATCTTGTTCTGGGACCGCAACGGATTTTGCATCGTAAAAAAGCGGCTCGAGGCTGGCACATTCAGGATCGCGCGCGAGGCCGCTGGAGATGTGACGCATCTGGAGATCGACTCCGCGGAGCTCGCGTTGATGCTCGAAGGGATCGACCTCGCCGGCGCGAAGCGCCGTAAGCGTTACTGTCACGCCGCGTAGTCGATGGTCGTGGCCACGGCCGCCACCGCCGCCACGATCATCGCAGAACGCTGCACATGAAAAGGTGTGCAGCGTTGTCGATTCTCGTTGCATCAGAGATCGCAGAAGATCATAGAGGTGACGTGCGCAGCGCCACCCCGAAACCGCGTTCCGGTGAGCAACCGACGACGACGCTTTCCGCATCCGGACCGGGCCGCCTGCCCGTGCCTCGAGAGTTGCTGACCGCGGGCGTGCCGCTCGATGCTGACAACGAGATCGAGCGGCAGCAGCGCATGGAGGAGCTGAAGGCGCGGCTGGCGAAGATGTTCGCGGAGGGACGCGGCGCGGAGGCACTCGACCAGGCGATGGGCGCGATCGCGAGCCTCGAGCGCGAAAACGAGCGCCTCGCGTGGCGTGTGCTACGCGCCAATCGGTATCGCTTCGGGTGCAGCACGGAGAAGCTTTCGCGCGAAGAGCTCCAACAGCTCGTGCTGGCGCTCGGCGGAGACCTCTCCCAGAGCCCTGCCGATGCGGAGCCGGTCGTTCCCACGCCGGCGGAGCCGGAACAAGTCGACGAGCCCGTTGCCGAGCCCGAGTCGTCGCCGACGCCGGATCCCACTGAAAGTCAGCCCAAGAAGCGCCGGCGCGTCCGCTCGATGAAGGTCGACGCCAGCGTCGAGCGCAACGTGACCCTCGTGCCGCTGCCAGAGGAAGAGCGCTGCTGTGCCCTCTGCGGTCGCGACAAGAAGGTCTTTGGCCATGTCGATCACCAGCTCTTCCGTTTCGTGCCGGCCAAGATCGTGATGGACGTCGAGCGGCGCGAGAAGGCCGGTTGCGAGCACTGTCGCCGGGACGTCACGGTCGCACCCCGGCAGCAGGCACCGGCTGTCGTGCGCAAGGTGGATGCGTCGCTGCTCGCCAAGCTGCTCGCCGAAAAGTGCTCGCTCGCTCTCCCGCTCGACCGGCAGCGCCGGGAGCTGCAGCGAATGGGTCTCGACATCCCGAACAAGACTTTGCAGTCGTACTGGGCGTACGGCACCGACCTCGTCGAGCCAGTCGCCGTCGCCACTCTTTCGCTGGCGCTCAACAAGGTCATCGTGGGCACCGATGACTCGCACCTCAAGACTCTCGACAAGAGCTCCAAGCACGGCGTGTTCCGCGGCCACCTCTGGTGCTTCGTAGGTACCGACGGCACCCTCGACGGACCCGAGACCATCGGCTACGGCTACACCCCGAGCTGGGAGGCTACCGAGATCATCGACTGGTTCTCGGCCATCGACGGTTTCATCCAGTGCGATGGTTACGCCGGCTACTCCCGCGAGGTCGAGGACGAGGACGGGAAGACCATCGTCGCAGTGCCCGCCGAGCGTCGTTTGGGCTGCGGAATGCACATCCGCAGCAAGTTCCACGCGGCGCTGCTGGCCAAGGACCGACGAGCCGCGATCCCGCTCAAGCACTTCGCCGACATCTACCAAGTCGAGGCCGACTGCCGGGAGCGCGGGCTCGACGCTGATGCCCGCGGTGAAGAGCGCCGGCGGCGCTCGCTGCCCACCCTCGACGCGCTGGACGGCTGGGTGGACGAGCTCCATCCCAAGTTGTTGCCCAAGTCGCCGCTTCGCACGGCAACCACCTACGCGATCAACCAGCGGGAGTTCTTCCGCCGCTGCTTCGCCGACGGCCGCTTCGAGATCGACAACGGTCGCGTCGAGCGGCGGATCCGGATGTTCGCGGTCGCTCGCCGAAACTTCCTCTTCACTGGTTCCGTTCGGGGTGGCGAAAGGCTCGCTGCAGCCTTCACGCTCGTGGACAACTGCCTCGCCCTCGGTGTCGACCCGTATCGCTACCTGGTCGACATCATCGACAAGCTCGAACGCGACTGGCCCATGCGACGGCTCTCCGAGCTCATCCCGCAGAACTGGGCTGCCGCGCAAGCCCGACAGCAACGCGTCGAGTAGGCTCGGTGCCCCGCATCCTG
>JAKLJY010000174.1 GCA_023150895.1 Myxococcota bacterium
GACCGCCCGTCCCCCCGCCCGACCGGCAATCGATTGCCGCCCGTTCGCCTTCCGGCGCCCCCCGTCGGACCCTGACCCTCACCCGCCCCCACGCAGCGCGCGGCGGGCCATCGTGCGGGCGAGGCGGCGCGACAGCTCGGGCAGCGAGAGCGCCGTGAAGACGCCCAGGCCGTAGCCCTCGCGCCAGACGGGGTTGCGCGCCAGGTAGCGCTGGAAGACGGGGTCGTCCGCGTGGGCGGCGGCCCAGGCCTCGGTCAGGGTTCGGGGCAGGGTGGGCATGTCTTTGCGCCGCGTGACGGGGTCGTAGCGGTCGCCGGCGGTCTCGCGCAGGCGCTCGAAAGCGCGCGTCCAGCAGGCCGCGGGGGCGCCACTCGGGGGCGCGCCCGGGGGGCCCGTTTCCGCCTCGTCCTCGAAGCGCACGTCGCCCAGCAGGCGCTGCAGCGAACACACGCCGGAGGGGTAACCGAAGCCGCCTAATAGCGTGGGTCCGTGCCGGAAGGCCGGGAGGCTGGCCAGGACCGCCCGCACGAACATCCAGGGGAGCAGGGTGCGTCGGCGGGCCTCGACGGACAGAAAGATGAACTCCGGCAGGACCAGCGTGAAGCACACGCCGTCGGCCGTCTCATGGGCCCAGCGCACCACCACCATGGCTTCGAGGTCCCGGCGTTCGTTGAAGACCCGCGTGACGACCTGCGAGTGGTGCACCCAGTCACCGAAGGCCGCGCGGTCTACGGCGGGGTCGACACGGGGCTTCAGCGCGAAGATGCCACAGCGGAAGCGCCACATGGCGTCCACCTCGGCGGTGGTGAGGCCCGGTCCCGGCCGGTTCGAGAGATGCCATCCGGCGGCGCCGGGTGCGACGGCGGCGAACGGCGTGCGAAGGCGCCGGGCGGCCTCGAGGGCGTGGTGGCGTATGGTCCTGGGAGGGCGTGACATGTCGGGCGTTCTACGGAATGCGCGGACCGCGGGCAACGGGGAGCGTGGGCCGCGAGCCCCGCATGCGCTCGTGTCGTTTTGCGGGGGGCGAACGGCGAAGTGCGATGTCTTCCATCGACGGACCTTCGCCACCATGCTCCAGTGGGACCCCGAGAGTGCCGCGGCCCGGGGACGATTCGACGAGAAGTCCCACCCATGTCATCCCGAACGCCGAAGCGCTCGTGACCCCCGTTCCACCCGCGCATCCGTCCCTTCGCGCGACAACGCTTCGCGCTGCCCACGGTCGGCGGTCGCACGCCTCGACAGGCGTCCGGGGTCGAGCGGGGGAGCGGGCGCCCGCGGAAGCGGGCTGCTCCCCCCGAGGGGGACCCGGGGAGCATGGCGAGGCCCCGGCAGCACCACGACGGTGTCGGCGATGGCTGGGGTTTCCGCTGCGGCGGCTTTGCCGACCACGTGAGGCGCACGTTCATCGACGGGGTGGTGCCTTCACCCGTGCCGCCCGCGGCCCCGTTCCACCCGCCCATCCGTCCCTTCGAGCTACACAGCCCGCGCTGCAGCCGGGCGAGCGCATGCTGGACCTCGGCGCGGGGGGCGGCTTCGACTGCTTCCTGGCGGCGCGGCAGGCCGGCCCGACGGGCCGCGTGGTCGGGGTGGACATGACCCCGGACATGGTCACCCGGGCCCGCGCGAATGCCGCCCGGCTCGAGGCGAAGAACGTCTGGGAGCTTTTCGCCGTAACGCCCGCCGGTTGCGGCGACACGCGCCCAGGGGCTTCTGCGAGATCGGGCTGGACGCGCGCGGCCGCGTGGTCGACTGTCGGGTGCGTCTGGACGCGCGCCTGCCGGACGACTGCTGCGGCTGAGGGCCGCGCCCGGGCAGGCGCCCACCGAAACGGAGGCGACGCCATGACCGGAAGCTGCCTGACGGCCGCGTTCTTTGTTCTGGTCCTCTCGGTGACGGGTCCGGCCGCCGGGGGGCCGACAAAGGCGCGGTTCGACCCGTCGGCCTGGCAGGCGGACTTTCGAGCGCTCAAGGCCGCGCTCGAGCAGCGCTACGGCCACCTGGCCTGGTTCGCCTCCCCCGAGGGCGGCGTCGATCTGCCGGCGCTCGAGCGCGAGACCGCCCGGGCGCTCGGTCGGGCGCGCGACGATTCGGCCGCCGCCGCCGCGATTCGGGGGTTCGTCGCGGGTTTCCGCGATGGGCACATGACACCCGTGGCCGTGCCACCTCCGTCCGCCGGGGCCGCGGCCGTGCCGGTGCCGCCGGAGCCGCCGCCCCCGGAGGCCGCCCCGGACGCGCGCACCGCCTGTGCCGCGTGGGGGTACGCGCCGATGTCCCGCACGCCGTTCACCTTGCCGTTCGAGGGCCTGCCGCAGGTCACGCTGCTCTCGGACGGAATCTACGAGCCGTTCCGCACGGCGCTCGTCGAGGTGGCGGGCGTCCGCCTCGCGGTCCTCCGGATTCCCCGGTTCCGCGCGTCGCAGTACCCGGCGCTCTGCGAGGGGGTCTGGGCGGCGATTCGCGCGCGCGGCCGGACACCGACGCGAGAGGCCGTCTCGGCCGAGGTCGACGCCGCCTGGCTCCGGACGCTCGCCGAGCGGCTTCGCCGGGCTGCCGACCTCGGGGCCGCGGCGCTGCTGATCGACGTCGGCGACAACGGCGGGGGCAACGATCTGGACGACTGGGCGGTGCGTCTGTTCACCGCCGCCCCGGTGCGGTCCGCCCCGATGCTGATGGTGCGCGGCCCGGTCTCCGTGCCCTACTTCGACGTCCAGCTCGAGGCGCTGAACACCGCGCTGCAGGCGCATCCGAACGTGCCGGAGGCGAGCCGCGCGGCCCTCGAAGCCGCCCGGGCCGGGTTCGAGCGGCGCAAACGCGAAGCGCTGACGACGGCGTGCGACATGAGCTGGGTGTGGCGGGCGCGTCGACCGTGGGGCACGTCCCCCTGCACGCAGTTGCTCGACGGCGGGTTTGCGAGCGGCGCGCTCGACTACGCCGAGCCGGGTGCGCTCGATCCCGCGGTGGCGCCCGCGCTGTACTGGGCCAGCGCCGCGGACGCCCTGCGGGGCGCCTGGACGCGGCCGACCTACGTGCTGACGGATCCCTCCACCGGCTCGGCGGCCGAAGCATTCGTCGCCCTCATGCGGGACCGTGGTGTCGCGAAGACGATCGGGCGCCGCACCCGGGGGCTCGGCTGTGGGTTCGTGGACTTCGACGAGCCCTTCGTGCTGCCCCATTCGCGCCTGGCCTTCCGCATCCCCAACTGCGCCCGCCTGCGCGGCGACGGCACGGACGAGGTCGCCGGGATCGCGCCGGACCTCCCCATGGCGGCCGAGCCGGGCGAGAGCCCCCGGGCCCTCTCGCTTCGCGTGCTGCAGGCCATCGCCGCCGAGGTGCGCGCCCCGCGCCCGCGATGACGCGTCGCGCTTGACAATCAATAAGTGTGGGCTTATTGATTGGCCATGCACGACCCCTCGGCCGCCGAGAACCGCATCTTCCAGGCGCTCGCCGATCCGAGCCGCCGGGCGATCTTCGAGTCGCTGACGCGCGGCGAGGCGGCCGTGAAGGACCTCACGGCGCGGTTCGACATCTCGCAACCCGCCGTGTCACAGCACCTCGCCGCGTTGAAGGCCGCCGAACTGGTGGTCGGCCGACGCGACGGTCGCTGCGTCTACTACCGCGTCGATCCCCGCGGCATGAAACCCCTCGTCGACTGGGTCGCGCGCTACCGCGCTTTCTGGACCGACCACCTCGACCGCCTCGAAAACCTGCTGGAGAAAATGGACGAATGAGCCTCACCGACACCACCCCGCCCGGCCAGACCGATGCCGTCGCCTTCGAGGTCGACCTGCCCCATGCCCCGGAGAAGATCTGGCGGGCGCTCACCGAGCCCGCGCTGCTCGCCCGCTGGCTGTTGCCGGCCGTGGGCTTCGACCCGGCGCCGGGCCGCGCCTTCCGCTTCCAGACCGATCCGCACCCGGGCTGGGATGGCACGGTCGCCTGCCGAATCGTCGACTGTGAGGCCCCGCGGCGGCTGAGCTACACCTGGGACGTGGGCGAAGCGCTCCGGACCGTCGTCACCTTCACGCTCGAGGCGACGCCCTCGGGCACGCGCCTCTCGCTTATGCAGACGGGCTTCGCCCCCGAGCAGAAACAGAACTTCGGCGGCGCGCGTTACGGCTGGAAGCTCATGCTCGGCAAGCTCGACGACCTGATGGCACAGGACCCGAAGTGATGACACCGGCCCCACATCAGGCAGACACCCACGACGTCATCCGCGTCCGCGGCGCCCGCGAGAACAACCTGCAGGGCGTCGACCTCGACCTTCCCAAGCGCCGCCTCACCGTCTTCACGGGCGTGTCGGGCTCGGGCAAGTCTTCCCTCGTCTTCGGCACGCTGGCGGCCGAGTCGCAGCGTCTCATCAACGAGACCTACAGCGCCTTCGTGCAGGGCTTCATGCCCACCCTGGGCCGGCCGGACGTCGACGCGCTCTTCGGCCTGACCACGGCCATCATCGTCGACCAGGAGCGCATGGGCGCCAACGCCCGCTCCACCGTCGGCACGGTGACGGACGCCAATGCCATGCTGCGCGTGCTCTTCAGCCGCCTCGGTCAACCGCACATCGGCTCACCGCAGGCATTCTCGTTCAACGTCGCCTCCGTGCGCGCGACGGGACAGATCACCGTCGAGCGCGGCGCCGGGGGCGGCCGCACCGAAGAGCGGTCTTTCACCCTGAACGGTGGCATGTGTCGCCGGTGCGAGGGCATGGGCGCCGTCAACGACATCGACCTCACGCAGCTCTTCGATGACACCAAGTCGCTGAATCAGGGGGCGCTCACCATCCCGGGCTACACCGTCGATGGCTGGTACGTGCGCATCTTCACCGGCTCGGGCTTCGTCGACCCCGACCTGCCGATTCGCGATTACACCCCGCAGCAGCGACACGATTTTCTGTATCGCGAGCCCACCAAGGTCCGCATCGACAACATCAACATGACCTACGAGGGGCTCGTCCCCAAGCTGCAGAAGTCGTTTCTGTCCAAGGACGTGGACGCCATGCAGCCCCACATCCGCGCGTTCGTGGAGCGCGCGGTGGCCTTCTCGCCGTGCCCGGACTGCGGCGGCACGCGGCTGAGCGAGGCCGCGCGGTCGTCGAAGATCGCGGGCAAGAGCATCGCCGACGCGTGTGCGATGCAGATCAGTGATCTCGCCGAATGGGTGAGCGCGCTCGACGCCCCCTCCGTGGCCCCGCTGCTGGCCTCGCTGCGACACACGCTGGACTCCTTCGTGGAGATCGGCCTGGGGTATCTCAGCCTCGACCGTCCCTCGGGCTCGCTCTCCGGGGGCGAGGCGCAGCGCACCAAGATGATTCGCCACCTGGGGTCGTCGCTCACGGATGTCACGTACATCTTCGACGAGCCGACCGTCGGCCTGCACCCCCACGACATCCAGCGCATGAACGCGCTGTTGCTCCGTCTGCGCGACAAGGGCAACACGGTGCTGGTCGTCGAACACAAGCCCGAAGCCATCGCCATCGCCGATCACATCGTCGATCTGGGTCCGGGGGCCGGCACGGCCGGCGGGCGGATCGTGTATCAGGGTGATGTGTCGGGCCTGCGACACGCCGACACACCCACGGGGCGCCACCTGGGCGACCGCGCCACACTCAAGACCAACGTCCGCCAGCCCACGGGGGTCTTTCCCATCCGCGGCGCGCGCGCCCACAACCTGCAAGGCGTCGACGTGGACATCCCCCTCGGCGTGCTCGTGGTGGTCACGGGCGTCGCCGGCTCGGGCAAGAGCTCGCTCATCCACGGCTCCGTGTCCGGCCGGCCCGGCGTGGTCTCCGTCGACCAGGGCGCCATCCGAGGCTCGCGGCGCAGCAACCCGGCCACCTACACTGACCTGCTCGAACCCATCCGCAAGGCCTTCGCCAAGGCCAACGGGGTCAAACCCGCCCTCTTCAGCGCCAACTCCGAGGGGGCCTGCCCCGCCTGCAACGGCGCCGGCGTCATCTACACGGACCTCGGCATGATAGCCGGCGTCACGACGGTCTGCGAGGAGTGCGAGGGCCGGCGTTTCCAGGCAGCCGTGCTCGAATACAAACTCGGCGGGCTGGACATCGCGCAGGTGCTCGACCTGCCCGTGCGCGAGGCGCTGGCGTTCTTCGAGTCGCGCGAGGCCCGCACCCCCGCCGCCCAGGCCATCCTCTCCCGGCTCGCGGACGTCGGCCTGGGGTACCTGCGCCTCGGGCAGCCCCTCACGACGCTCTCCGGCGGCGAGCGACAGCGACTGAAGCTGGCGACCGAAATGGGCGCCGACGGCGGGGTGTACGTGCTCGACGAGCCCACCAGCGGCCTGCACCTGGCCGATGTCTCGCAGCTCCAAGGCCTGCTCGACCGCCTGGTCGACTCGGGCAAGTCGGTCATCGTCATCGAGCACCATCTCGCGGTGATGGCCCGCGCCGACTGGCTCATCGACCTGGGCCCCGGCGCCGGGCACGACGGCGGACGCATCGTCTTCCAGGGCCCGCCCGCCGCACTGGTGGCCAACCCCACGACCGTCACCGGCGAGCACCTGGCGGCGTTCGTCGCGGGTCGGTGAGCGGCGGGGGGGTCGGGCCGGCCGGGCCATTGCGCAGTGGCGCGGGGCGGGCGACAATCGCAGGGTGCCGATGACGCTCTCCGATGATCAGCTCAGGGCCCTCGCGGCCGCCCCCGAGGCCTACGACCTCGAGAAGAAGCGATCCTTCTCCAAGAAGGACGGGGAGAAGATCCGCCGAACGCTGTGCGCCTTCGCGAACGATCCGCCCGGCTCCGGGCGCACGGGGGTGCTGCTGCTCGGGGTTTCGGACGACGGCGAAATCGTCGGCACCACCGCGACGGACGAGGACCTGCGCACCCTGATTCAGTTCGCGCGGGACGGTTCGATGCAACCCATCCCCACGGTCCTGGGCGAAGTGCGGACGATCGACGGTCACCCGCTGTTGGTGATGCAGGTCGACCCCTGCCCCGCCGGCCCCGTGCGTTGGGACGGACGCATCTGGGTGCGTACGGGGTCGCAGACGGAGGCGGCCTCGCGGAGTGACGAGCTCGCCCTGATCGAGCGTTCGCGCGGTCGTGTGGCGTTTTATGATCAGACGCCCGCGCGAACGGCCACGTTGGCGGACCTGGACCTCACCTACTTCGAGCGGGTCTACCTGCCCGCGGCCGTCTCCGAGGACGTCCTCGCGGAGAACGATCGCACGACGATTCAGCGGCTCGCGGCACAAGGGCTCGCAACACCCGACGGCACGCCCACCGTGGCCGGCCTGCTCGCGATCGGGCTCGACCCGCGCCGGCACCTGCCCGGCGCCTATGTCCAACTCGTGTGTTACGGCGGTCCGAACGTCGACGCGCCCATCTTCGAGCAGCGCGAGATCGGGGGCCGGGTCTCCGAACAGGTGGTCGAGCTCGAACGTTCGCTGCGCGTGCTCAATCCCGGGGCGTTACAGCTCACCGCAGACGAGCACGAGGTTCGCCATCGTTATCCGCCGGTTGCGATTCAGCAAATCGTGCGCAACGCCGTGCTCCATCGCCGCTACGAGGACGAGACGGCGCCCGTCCGGGTCGAATGGTTCTCCGATCACGTCTGCATCCGCAGTCCGGGCGGCCCGTTCGGCTCGGCGCGACCGCCCTTCGAAGACGCACAGGCGTACCGGAACCCCACGCTCGCCGCCGCGATGAAGTACCTCCGTTTGTGCGAGCGGTTCGGTCACGGCGTCCGCAAGGCCAACGCTGCTCTGGAGCGAAACGGCAACGGACCGGTTCGATTCGAGACCTCGCCCGACTTCGTGCGGGCCACGCTCCGCGCGCCCGGGCCGACGTGACCGAGGTCGTCGTTCTGCCGATGGCGGCGGAGGCGGACGTCGAGCGGTTCCGAGGGGCGCTCGCGGCGCTCCTCGAGGAGCGGGCGGGCGATGCGACGACGCATCGGGTCGTCGTCGCCGCCTTCGACGCCCCCCGCGAGACACCGGACGCCGACCCGGAACGCGTGGTCCTCGTGGCCGTCGAGGCCAGCCCCGAGGGGCTGCGGAGACTGTGGCAGGCGGGGCTCGAACACCCCGGCGCCGCATCGCACGCCCGCGGATTCGTCATCGTCCGGCGCACACCGCCCGCGTTCGGCGAACCCGACCCCGCCCTTGCGCTGCCCGCGACGCTGACGCGACTCTTCAATCGGCCCCGCGCCGATCCGGCCTGGCGGCTCGCCGACGTTTCCGTTTCCGACGCGCTGTCGGCGGCCGCCGGGCACCGGGACGCCGACGACCGCCCGGTCTACGCACTGCGGGAGGCGGACGGCCTCGACGCCCCGACCACCCGCGAGGCGGCGGCCCTGGAGGGCCACTACCGGGCCTTGGTCGACCGGCTCTTCCCGGCGGCGCGGCGACGCCTCGTGGTCGTGCAGACGACGGACGCGCCCATCGAGCGGCGGCTGCTGCTGCAGATCACGACGGACGAGCCCAGGCCGTTCGAGCTGGGCGAGACGTTCGGGCTCGTCGTGCTCGTGGCCCCCTCGGGTGCGGGCAAGTCCGTCTTCTTGCGGCGACTCGCCCGGCAACGCGACCTGCCCGTGCTTTCCCTCTCGACCGTCTCCGCCCCCGAGCAGCTCTTTCGTCGGCTTCAGGTGGCGCGAGTGGTGGACGGGCGCCTTCGATGCGCCATCGACGCGTTCGAAGCCTCGGCCGCATGGCTCGGGCACATGCAGCAGGCCGCGTTCGCCCACGAGCTCGTCGACGCGCTCCGCGGGATCCGCGAGTCGCGCGGCGCAACGGGGTTCGACGTGGTGTTCGCTCTGCGGCCGTCGGAGCACGTCGAAACCCTGGCCACCGCGTTGCGTGCCCTCGGGCCGGTGGCGCCGGTCAGGCTGGCTCCGTTGGACTCGACGCAGGCGCACGACTTCGCCCGGACTCACCTCGGTGACGACGCCGGCATCCTGCTGCGGCGACTCGACGACGTCGGCGTCACCGCGCACCGGGAAGACCTGCGTTTCTTCAGCGACCTGTGCGCGCGCTGGCGGGATAGGCCGGACGCATTCACTGCCGATCCGGTCGCCGTCATGCAGTTCGGGATGGACTGGCGGTTGGCGCCGGCGGACAAGACGTCGACTTGGTCGGCCGTCGACCGACGGGAGATGGCGGCAGCGGTCGCCTTCGCCAGCACGCTGACCAACCGCCTGCGGGTCGCGGCCCCCGACGCCCCCCACGACCCGACCTGCCTGACCGAAACCGAGCTCGTCCGCCTGACCCACCAGGACCGCCGCCGCCTCTGGGACACCCTGAGCGTCGACCGTCTGTTCGAGTCCGACGCCGTGGCCACCAGTTTCCAGCACGAGAGCGACCGCGAGTTCCTGGCGGCCGAGCACCTGGCGGCGCTGCCGAGCCATCTCGTCGAGCAATGGCTCGTCGTCGGTGACGGCGACCACGCGCGGGTGCCCTTCTCGCTCCGCGCCGTCGCTCGCTGGCTGCTGCTCCGCGCGCCGGAAGACCGCGTGCGCTGGCTGCTGGAAGTCCAGCCCACGCTGGTGGTCGAGGCGCTGCCTTGGCTGCGGGCGGAGTTGCAGGCCCCTGCGGTGGAGGCGCTGATCCATGCGCATCGGGCGGGGCGGTTTCCCATCTGGAACGCGGAACGGTGGCTGTCGGGCCCCGACACCGTGCTTCAAGCCGCGACGGAGACTTTGCGCCTCCTGCTCGGCGACCCGGACAGGTATGTCCGGCGGTTCGCTGCCAGGGCTTTGCGGGGGGCGCGGGGCGTCGCGACGCACGAGGCCCTCCTCGACCGCGCGCTCGACTCCGCCGAGACGACCGACGTCCGAGTGGCCGCCGCCTCCAGCGTCAGACATACCGGCGACGACGGTGCGCTCCGGCGTCTGACGCCGCTTCTCGAATTGGGGCCTGAGGAGGACCCGGAGCTCGAGCTCCGAGGCATCGCGATCCTCGCATTGTGGCCACGACACATCGACGCGCCCCGCCTTTTTGCCGCGTTGGGCCCCTGGCCCAACGCTGGATTCTTCGGCGCATACAAACTGGTGTTCATCGCTCGCCATGAGGTCTTGGCGGGACTGTCCATGGCTGACCTGGACGTGGCGATCCCGTGGGCGCAGGCCCGCCTGGCGCGCGCGGAGCACGACGCATGGCGGGCGGGTGCAGACGACCGCGTCGTGAAGGCGTTCGCGTCTGAACTCTTCGCTCGGGCGTTCGTGTTTCGGTCGACCGCGTCGATCCGTCGGCGGCTGGTCGACCTCTTCTGCGCGGTGGTCGCGTGCCACGCGGCCCGAGAACTTCGCCTGTCGGTCGACGAGCCGTTTCGGCGTGACGTCGCGGTGGCCTTTGTGGGCCAGTATCCGAACCGCCGGACGGCCTTCGACCTCGCGACTGAAGCGGTGCTGACGTCGTCTGACCTGGAGTGGCTGATCGGCCAAGCGTCAGTGGACTCACCGACACGAGACGTCTGGACCGAACTAGCCGCGAATCTCTGGGATCCGTGGGCCCGGCCGGAGCTCTTCGACGCCATCCGCGCTCTGCCTGACGTCGTTCGAATCGCCCCGTGGCATTTCGGGACGCTTGAGCTGGACTCGGAGACCGCGCGAGACGCCAAGCATCGCTACGACCTCTCCCGTCAGCTTGCGTCGCGGCCGGAGGTCCAGCGGAAGACCCCACCACTCGAAGAGATCGTGGCTCGCCCCGGCCGACCTGGCCGACGGTGGGCGGAGGCCCACTTCTCCGTCCTCTGTGAAGGCGATTGGGGCATCATGGCCGGCGGCAGCGTCGACGCGTTCACCTTGTCGGGTGCACCTGCGGCGGACGCGCCGATTGTAGCCACGCTCCTGGAAGCTGCCGCCGAATTCGTCCAGATTGCACGGCCGGATTCAGAGCGGTGGGTCCGTGACGAAATGACACGCACGGACGTCGACTACGCGGCGATGCGCGCGTTCGGAACCTTGGCGAAGTGGGCCCCCGACAAGCTGCTTGCGCTTGGATCCGAACGCCTCGGCGCTTGGGCGCCGCTCGCCGTCGACCTCTTCCCCTCGGAGGGACGTGGACCCTGGCTGCGACTCCTTTGGCGTGAAGCCCGGCGCTCGCTCGAAGCCGCGCTTCGGCAACTCGCGGCCACTCGACACGGCGCCGGCGCCGTCCGCCGTGCGCTCGGCGAACTCGGCCCCGGCGACGCGCCCGAGCTGGCGCTCGAAGTGATGGACTCTCCGAGCACCACGGACTCCGTCCGCCACGAACTCTTGTGCTTCCTTTTCGAGGCCGGCGCGTCGGAAACGGCGCGGACCTGGGCGTTGGGCCACCTCGACCGGGAAGGCATCGAGGTGGCCCTGGTGGCCTACGACACAGAGGCTCATCACGTGTGTCGCCTCCTTACCGAAGGCCGGGGTGCGCACGCCGCGAAACTCATCACGGCCGCTCGAGAGAAGTTCTCGGTCCGGGCCGGGCAGTTGGACGGGCTCCGGCGCCTGCCGCCCGCGGACGTCGGCGCGCTGGTCGACGAACTGCTCTCCCTCGTCGGGGGTCACGACCCGTTCGGGGCCCAACTGCCCCGCGCCCTCATCGAAGGCCTCGTCGACGCCGGCGAGGTCGGCGCCCTGACCGACCTCGCGAGCCGCCACCCGGACCTGCAGCCCGACGCCGAGCGCGCCCGCGTTCAGCGGGCGCAGATCGACTGGCGACCGCCGACGCTCGAAGACCTGATCGCCGGCAGCCCGCGCATCGACACGGTCGACGGCTTTCAGAGACGCATCGTGGACGCGCTCGAGGAGATCCAGCGGTTCGACCTGGACGGTGACGCCGCCTACACGGAGGGCCTCTGGAACGAGACGAACCTCAAGCAGGAGACCGATCTCCGCAACTGGCTCAAGGCGATCCTGAAGCGTCCCGACCGGCTCCCGCGCGGCGTGGACATCGGCGGGGCCGAGGCTGAACTCCGGGAGGGGCGCCAACGGACCGACCTCGTGCTCCAACGGACCGAGGGCGCCCGCAAGTTGTACGTCGTCGTCGAGGTGAAGCGGGCGCCCGACGTGGCGCCGGGCACACTCCCGGCCAAGGCATACAAGCAGCTCGCGGACTATCTGGACGCCCTGGCCGGATCGGCGGAAGTCTGCGGAATCCTGGTCGTCTTCATCGCAAACGCCCGCCGAAGGGAAGAATGGCTTCGGGCCCTCACGCCGCCTGACGAGCGAGCCCGCGCGTTCGTCTTCTGCGTACCGCCCCGGCCGGGGAAGCGTGGCGCAAACGCGTGACCCTCGACACACCCGGTGCCGGGTCGGTCGCCCTCCCCCCCACGCCCCGTTTGCAATCGCGCCGACGGGGGCCGTATTTTGCCGGCCCATGCCCGCCGACCCTGCCCGCCGACCGTGCCGCTGACGCTCCTCGCCGTGTGGGGGCTCCTGGCGGCCGCACCGGGGGCCTCGCCCTCTTCGACCGAGGCGCCGGTGCAGGCCGTTCCGCAGGCCGTACCGCCGGTGCTGGCGCTGCCGGCGACGACGCGGCCGGTGCGACGCCTCGCGGCCATCACGCTGGGGGTCGAGCGCAATCAGCGCCTGCTGGCCGAACGCCTGGAGCGCGAGCGGGCGCAGCGGGCCTATGCGGCGGCGTGGTCGCCCTGGTCGCCGACGCTGAAGGCGTCGTCGTTCTATCGGCACGCGACGGACCCGGTGCCGACGCACGACCGCCTCGACTATGCCCTGGGCGCCGGCTGGGAGACGGTCGTGGGCACGCACCTCGAGGCCTCGGTGGGGGTCGATCACGGGCTGGACGGGCCGCCGCATCAGCCGCAGGTGAGTCTGTCGCTCTCGCAACCGCTGCTGAAGGGCGGCGGGCTGGCGGGGGCCGCGCTACCGCTGACGGAGGCGCAGCTCACCGCGCAGTTGCAGGCCGAACTGTACCGGGCCGCGCTCGACGAGTTCATCGTGCAGGTGGACGCCGCGTACTGGGAGCTCGCGCTGGCGCAGGCGGATCTGGACATCCGCACGCGCTCGGAGCAGCGCGCCGAGTCACAGTACCGCGACACACGCGAGAACATCCGCCGGGGCATCCTGGCGGACGCCGAGATTCACGTCGTCGAGGAGAACCTGGTCATCTTTCAGCAGGAGCATCTGCGTGCGCGCGAGCGTCTGTTTCTCTCGCGTCGCGGCCTGAGTGAGCTCCTGTTTCTGGCGCCGGACGAGGCCTTTGCCGCCGAGGACGCCTTCGATGTGTCGGGTGTGTCTCTGCCCTCCGCGGCCGAGGCCGTCGCGCGCGCGCTCCGTGAGAATCCGACGGTCTGCGGTCAACGCCTGCGCGTCGAGCTGGCCCGTTCGCGGGTGCAGCATCAGCAGAATCAGGTGTTGCCGAGTCTGTCGCTGGAGTCCTCCCTCGGTCTGCGTCATACCGAGGACGAGTACGGGGCGGCGTTCGGCGGGCTGGCGCGCGATCCGGCCCTCGACGCGCGCCTCGGGCTGCGGCTGGAGGTCCCGCTGGACCGCGACGCCGTCTCCGCGGGGCTCGAGGCGGCGGACGCGGCGCTCCGCAAGGCGACGGCCGAGCTGGCGCAGGCCGAGAACCGCCTGCGCTTCGAGGTCGAGAATGCACTGACCTCGCTGACGTCGACGTTGGCGCTGTCGCAGAGCAGCGCGCGGCAGGTGGAGCTCGCCGAGCTCAAGCTGGCCGCACAGATGGACAAGTATCGCAACGGACTGTCGACGCTGAACGACGTGGTGCGGTTTCAGCGCGAGCTCGACGAGGCGCTGATCGCCGCGCGGCGCGTGGCCCGAGACGTGCGCACGGGGCAGGCGCGGCTGTTGCGGGCCATCGGGACGTTGCACGTCGCGGTCGGCGTCGAGGTGAACTGATGCCCGGCGCCCGCCTCGCCCTGTCGGGCATTACCCGCACCTACCAGCGGGGCGACGTGCCGGTGCCCGTGCTGCACGGGGTCGATCTGGAGATCGGCGAGGGCGAGCGCGTCTCGATCATGGGTCGGTCCGGCTCGGGCAAGAGCACGCTGCTGAACATCATCGGGTGTCTGGACGCGCCGACGAGCGGCCGCTATCTGTTCGGGGACGAAGACGTCGCGGGCTTCGACGACGACCGTCTGTCGATGCTGCGCCGCACGAGCATCGGGTTCGTGTTTCAGTCGTTTCATCTGTTGTCGGGACTGACCGTGGTCGAAAACGTCGGCCTGCCGATGGAGTACGCCCATGTTTCGCCCCGGGCAAGGCACGCCCGCGCGGTGGAATTGCTCGAGCTCGTCGGGCTGGCGCACCGGCACGATCACCGGCCCAACGAGCTCTCCGGCGGCGAGCGGCAACGGGTCGCCATCGCCCGTTCGCTGGCGAACGAGCCGCGCCTGCTGCTGGCCGACGAACCGACGGGCGCACTGGATTCGCGCGCGCAGGATGTCATCCTGAGTCTGTTCGAGACGGTGCACACACGCTTCGGCACGACGATGGTGGTGGTGACACACGACGAGCGGGTGGCACATGCCCTTGGCGACCGTGTGTTGCACATGTCCGACGGGCGGTTCGCGTGACGGCCGGCGGCCGGTCTCGGCAGGTGCTCGCCGCGCTCGTTCTCTGGGCACTGACGTGCGCGGGGTGCAAAGAGACCGGCGCGACCCCGGGCAGCGGCCCGACCGCGCCGACCGGGCAGACCGCGCAGACCGCCTCATCACAGGACTTCCAGGGCTTCGTCATCGCCCACAACGCCGTCGACGCCTTCGCCCCCGAGTTCGTCTTCAAGGTCGCCGGGTGGTCGTCGGACTGGGGTCAGCGAAAGATCGTGGAACTCGCGCCGGACGGCAAGGAGGTGGCCGCGGGGGACGTCGTGGCGCGCTTCGAATTCGGACAGGAGAACGTGCAGCGGCAGGTGAAAGAGACCATCCAGGGCGCGCAGAGCGATCTGATGCAACGCAGCCTGGCCGCACGGCAGGTCCTCGACGCGCAGGAGAGCGCGCTGCGCCGTCTGGAGATGGAGGCGCAGCTCGCCGCCCTGAACCTGGAGCGCAAGCCCGCGCTCTCCCGTCTGCTTGGCGACAGTCTGTCGATCCTGCACCGCATGGCCCTCTTCGAGGTCGACGCGGCGCGGCGTCAGCTCGTCTCCACCCGCCTCGCCAAGGCCGCGGAGCGTTCGTTCGACGAACAGAAACTCGCGCACGCCGAGGAGTCGCTCACCCGCTACGAGTTCTATCGCGATCGCTTCTCTCTGCGCGCCCCGCAGGCGGGCGTCGTGCGGCACGCCTTCAGCGGGCGCATGCGGCGCAAGCTGCAGAAGGGCGACAACGTCTGGGCCGGCGTGCGCATCGTCTCCATCGCCAAGGACGCCGAGCTTGCCGTGCGGTTCTTCGTGCCCGAGGCGCGGGCGGCCACCGTGAGCGCGGGGGCGCAGGTCTCGGTCGTCAGCCCGGCGAGCGGCGAGGCGGTCGCCGGGGTCATCGAGCGCGTCGCGTTCTTCCCACAGGAGCTCGGCTTCTTGCTCGAGAACGACTCTCTGCCGGACGCCCGGGAGAAGGCCCTGGTCGTGCGGGCGGTCTTCCGGGCGCCGCCCCCGGCGAGCATCACCGCCGGCACCGAGGTGCGGGTACGCCTGGTCGGGGATGCCGGCAAGGACGCCGGCGCGGGCGCAAACGCCGGTCCCGCCGCCGCCGGAACGGGCGCCGCGCCATGATCCGCTGGCAGACCGAGATCCGCCGCAGCCTGGGGCAGTTCCGCACGCACCCGCTGCGCACCTCGCTGGCGCTGCTCGGCATGGTGCTCGGTGTCGGCAGCGTCGTGGGCATGATGTCCATCGGCGAGGGCGCGCAGCGCGAGATCGTCCGCAGCATCGAGGCCCTCGGCGGCAATGTGGTGCACATCCGCGCCAAGGACGTGCCGCAGGAGCGCCTCGGCGAGCTCGTCAATGACTCGCGGGGTCTGTCGCGCGAAGACGTCCGCGCCCTGAAGACCACCCTGCCCGAGCTCGGCCGCGCCGCCTGGGCGCGGTTCGTCCCGGTCGGCGTGAGTGATCTGCCGGGGGACACCGCCAGCGTGCGCCTCGTCGCGGCGTCGCCCACGGTTTTCGACCTGCACCGCCTGTCGGTGGCCGAGGGCCGCCCGCTGATGGCCCTCGACGAGGCCGCCGGCCGGCGCGTCTGTGTGCTCGGCGCGGACGTCGCGCGGGCGTTCGGCGGCCCGGTCCTGGGACGCCCGGTGCGCGTGGGGTACGCCTACTTCGAAGTCGTCGGCGTGCTCGCGCCGAAATCCGCGCGACGTGATCTGCCCCTCGACCCCGGCATCTACAACCGCTCGGTCGTCGTGCCCTTCGACACCGCCATCGAGACCGTCACCCCCGAGGAGCCGTACAAAGAGAGGCTCTTCTCGGATATCCGTGGGTGACCGTGTCGTGAGGATCGTGGGTTCACCGTTGCGGCGGGCCACGTCCGGC
>JAKLJY010000175.1 GCA_023150895.1 Myxococcota bacterium
AAACTGAGCGGTCTCGCCATCAACCTGCCCGCTCGGCCCCGTCTGTCTTGACCCACGGATATCCTATGAGGCCCCCATTATGCACTTCCACGGGGCGACCAACGTAAGGCTCTTCTTCGCGGCGATTGCCGCGGGCCTGCCCGACGTCGAGCGGGCGTTCCTGGTGGGCGGCAGCGCGGGCTCCATTGGGGCGATGATGAGCTACGAGCGTCTCCTCGACGCCTATCCCGGCAAGCGGGTCGACCTGGCTTCGGACTCGCTGAACCTCATCGCCGGCTATGGCAACAAACCCGAGTACCGCTACCCGGACACCAATCCCCAAGTGCCCCCGGGGTGCATGACCTGCGCGAGCGATTACAAGACGATCTACGACCACAATGCCCGTCTCGCGGCGGCCGTGGGCGGGCGCGTCGCGATCCTCGAGGCCCGGGGCAACTTCACCCTCCTCCCGGCGTGCCTTCTGCAGGGCTGCGACTACGTGCAAGGCCTCCGCAACCTCGGTGCGTATCTCGATCCCATGCCGAACGTGAAGTACTACATCGCGGACAACGCCGCGCACGTTCTCTCTCAGTACCCTCTCGACGCCCCGTTCATCGCCGCCCGCGAACCGGTCGCCCGGTCGCTCCAGGCGGACATTCACTTCCTCTCGGAGTTCCTCGGCCGGATGGTCAACGACGACCCCGGCTGGAGAAGCATCAGCGTCCTGCGGAGCGACTCACTCCCCTGCGCCACGCGCTGCGGCGGGAGAACCTGCGGCGAAGACGCCTGCGGTGGCGTCTGCGGAACCTGTGCCGCAGAGCAGGTCTGCGACGCCGCCGTCGTCGGGGGGTGGTGCACACCCTGAGTCCGGGCCTCGGGACGCGCCCCGTCGACGCTCCTCCGCGGCGCCCGGCGGAGGCGGTCTCGCGGTTCGACAGCGGGGGGGGTAGGCAACCTGCCGAAGTGCCTGGCACCTCGGTCGTCTGCCTGGCACCTCGGTCGGGGGGGTAGGAAACCTGCCGAAGTGCCTGGCACCTCGGCCGTCGTCTGCCGAAGTGCCTGGCACCTCGGCCGGGCAGGCCGAAGTGCCTGGCACCTCGGCCGGGACCCCCGCCACGTCAGGCATCGCCCTTTCCCTGCCCCGTCAGCCGCCGGTACAGCGTATTGCGGCTGATTCCGAGGCGGCGCGCGGCCTCGGACATGTTGCCGCGGCTGACCTCGATGGCGCGGTGGATGGCCTGCGCCGAGATGTCTCTCAGCCGCTCCACGGCCGGCCCCGCGGCGGTGGACCCCGGCTCGGCGGAGGCCGTTTCGACAGCCGACCGCTCCGGAAATCGGGGCCCGCCGGCGCGCAGCTCCAGAAGCAGATCGTCCGGCAGGTGGGACCAGTCGATCACGCGCTCTCCGGGGTCCAGCAGCGCGCACGCCGTGCGCAGGGCGTTGACGAGCTGCCGCACGTTGCCCGGCCACGGGTGGTCCGCGAACGCGGCCGCCACGGCCGGGGCCAGGGTGATGCCCTGGTCGGGCGCGAGGCTGGTGAGCAGCCGCTGCAGCAGCGCGGGAAAGTCGGTCCGATCGCGCACCGCCGGGAGCATCAGCGTGAGGCCGTTGAGTCGGTAGTAGAGGTCGGCGCGGAAGCGGCCGGCGTCCATTTCGGTCTTCAGGTTGCGGTGGGTGGCGCAAACGAGCGCGAACTCCACGGGCACGGGCTTGCCGCCGCCGAGGGGGGTGACCTGCCGCTCCTGCAGGACCCGCAGCAGGCGCGTCTGCAGGGCCAGCGGCATGTCCCCGATCTCGTCCAGGAACAGCGTGCCCCCGCGGACCTCGCGGATGCGGCCCGGTGCGCCCTCGCGCCGCGCGCCGGTGAACGCGCCCGGAGCGTACCCGAACAGCTCGGCCTCGATCAGGTTCTCGGGCAGCGAGGCGCAATCCACGGCCACGAAGGGTCGTTCTCGCCGCATGCTCGACGCGTGCATGGCCTGCGCGAAGACCTCCTTCCCCACCCCGGACTCCCCCTGCAGCAGCACGGGGATGGGCTTGTCGAGCACCTTGCGGGCGCGGGTCACGGCGGCGTGAAGTTGCATGCAGCCCGTGTCCAGGGCGGCGAGGGCGTCTGCGGGCGCCCGCGTCGGGACTGCTCCCGGGGCGCTGAGCGGGCGCCGCGGGGGCAGAGACACCCGGACGAAGAGTCCGAACGGGCTCGGGCGCCCCAGGGGGTCCGCCCGGCTCACGGGTACGGGCTCGTCGCCGTGCTGGCGCGCCCATTCCAGCAATGCGAGCCACCGCACGTGCAGCACTCGCTCGAGCGGCAGCGTGCCCAGCTCCCGCGGTTGCAGCGCCAGCAGCGCCAGGGCGGCCCGATTCGCGCCCACGACGCGGGCGTCTTCGGACACGGCCAACAGCCCCTCGGCCACGGTGCCCACACCCTCGGCCAGGGGGTGCAGGTGAAGCCGGATGTCTCCCCGATGGCCGACTTCGAAGATGCGATTCTCCAGCATCTGCGCCGCCGTATGCACGAGCGAGAGCGTGTGCGGGTGGCGTCGGCGGTGGTCGCCCGAGATGTCCAGCACCCCCAGCAGACGGCCGTCCGGTGCGCTGACGGGGGCCGCCGCACAGGTGAGGAAGTCGTTGCGGTCGAGGAAGTGTTCCGCGCCGTTGATGACCACGGCCGAGGCCTCGGCGAGGGCCGTGCCGATGGCATTGGTGCCGCGGTCGCGTTCGTGCCACGAGGCGCCCGGGGCCAGCGCCACCCGGCCGGCGCGGTCGAGGAACTCGGCGTCCCCCAACGACTCCAGGAGCACGCCGTGGTCGTCCGCCAGAATGACCATGCTGCCCGAATCGCGGGTCTGCGCGTGCAGGTACTCCATGACGGGGCGCGCATGCGCGAGCAGCATCTGCCGGTCGTCGATGGCCTCGGCCAGCGCCAATCCGGCCAGGTGAAAGAACTCCGGCGGGTGGGCGTCCGGCGACAGGCCGGCCGCATGGCTGCGGGCCCAGGAGCGCGCCACCACGGCGCCCACGAGCGCGTCCGACGGCACCTCGCCCCGGGCGAGCAGGAAGCGACGCGCCTCACGCAGGGCGGCGTCGAAGTCCTTCGGCCGTTGGGGAGGAAGCATGCGATCGGACTCCACGGGCGGTGGACCCACTTTCCCAGCGAGACGCGCCGCCCGCAAGGGGCTGCTCACCTGTCACGCAACGTGTATCGAAACGGGACACTGTCTCGAAACGATACGCCTCCCGTGACAGGTGCGCCGAGGGCTCCTGGAGCGATGAACCCAATGAAATCAAAGGTTTGTCAGGCGAGTGCACGGTGGCAAGCGCCTTGCAAAAGTGGGTGGGCGCGGCTCGAACCCGTCCGGCCGCGTCTTTCGTCCCCCACCGCCCGACTCGGAGTCTCCGCATGATCTACGCGATGCCCGGCACGCCCGAAGCCAAGGTCCACTTCAAGGCCCGCTACGACAACTTCATCGGCGGCCAATGGGTGCCCCCGGTGCAAGGCCGGTACTTCGACAACGTCACGCCGATCACCGGGCAGGTCTACTGTCAGGCCGCACGGTCGAGCGCCGAGGACATCGAGCTCGCGCTGGACGCCGCCCACGCCGCCGCGGACGCCTGGGGTCGCACGTCCGTCGCCGAGCGCGCGCTCCTGCTCAACCGGATTGCCGATCGCATCGACGCGAACCTGGAGGCCCTCGCCTACGCGGAGACGGTCGACAACGGCAAGCCCATCCGTGAGACGCTCGCCGCGGACATTCCCCTGGCCTCGGACCACTTCCGGTATTTCGCCGGCTGCATCCGGGCGCAGGAGGGCACGCTGGCCGAGCTGGACGACAACACGGTCGCTTATCACTTCCACGAGCCCCTCGGTGTGGTCGGGCAGATCATCCCCTGGAACTTCCCGATCCTGATGGCCGCGTGGAAGCTCGCCCCGGCCCTGGCGGCGGGCAACTGCGTGGTGCTCAAGCCCGCGGAGCAGACGCCGGTCAGCATCCTGGTGCTGATGGAGCTCATCGCGGACATTCTGCCCCCGGGTGTGTTGAACATCGTCAACGGCTTCGGACTCGAGGCCGGCAAGCCGCTGGCCAGCAACCGTCGCATCGCCAAGATCGCCTTCACCGGCGAGACGACGACGGGCCGGCTGATCATGCAGTACGCCAGCCAGAACATCATCCCCGTCACGCTGGAGCTCGGCGGCAAGAGCCCCAACGTGTTCTTCGCCGACGTGGCCGACGCCGACGACGACTTCTTCGACAAGTCGATCGAGGGCTTCGTGCTGTTCGCGTTCAACCAGGGCGAGGTCTGCACCTGCCCCTCGCGCGCGCTGATCCAGGCTTCGATCTATGACAAATTCATGGAGCGGGCCGTGGCGCGGGTGAAGGCCATCAAGCAGGGCAACCCGCTGGACACGACCACGATGGTCGGCGCGCAGGCCTCGAGCGAGCAGCTCGAGAAGATCTTGTCCTATATGGACATCGGCAAGCAGGAAGGCGCCGAGTGTCTTACGGGCGGCGCCCGCGCCTGGGTGCCGGCGGACGTGGCCGGGGGCTACTACGTCGAGCCCACCGTCTTCCGGGGCCACAACGGGATGCGCATCTTCCAGGAGGAGATCTTCGGCCCGGTCGTGTCGGTGACGACCTTCGAAACCGAGGCGGAGGCGCTCGCCATCGCCAACGACACGCTCTACGGTCTCGGCGCGGGCGTGTGGACGCGCGACGGCAGCCGCGCGTACCGCATGGGCCGCGGCATCAAGGCCGGCCGCGTGTGGACCAACTGCTACCACGCCTACCCGGCGCACGCGGCGTTCGGCGGCTACAAACAGTCCGGCATCGGCCGCGAGACGCACCGCATGATGCTCGACCACTACCAGCAGACGAAGAACCTGCTGGTCAGCTACGGGCCCAAGGCCCTCGGGTTCTTCTGACCATGCCCCGGCGCGTCGTCGCCACGCCCGCCGCGCTCGCCCTCATCGAGCGCTTGACCGCGCAGCACGGGCCCCTGAAGTTCCACCAGTCCGGCGGGTGCTGCGACGGCAGCGCGCCGATGTGTTACCCGGACGGCGAGTTCATCGTGGACGAGAGCGGCGCGAACGACGTCGAGCTCGGCGAGATCGGCGGCTGCGCGTTCTACATCGGCCGGGCTCAGTTCGAGGCCTGGAGACACACACAGCTCATCATCGACGTGGTGCCCGGGCGCGGCGGCATGTTCTCGCTCGAGGGACCCGAGGGCGTCCGATTCCTGACCCGCTCGCGGGTCTTCACCCAGGCCGAGCTGGACGAACTCGCCAACGCCACGCCCGGGTGACGGCACAAGCGCGCGACGCCCGACGCCGCCCGCGTTCACTCGAGTCCGGGGCGGCTACGGACTCTTGGCGCCCTTGGTGTCTTTCTCGGCGGCGGCCAGCCTTCGGCGGCAGTCGGGGAACGCCAGCCCCGCCTCGTCGCCGGCCTTGCCCTCGGCACCGACGATCGAAAACTTCGTGAGCATCGCCTCGAAATCGGCGGCGTGTCGATCGAAGTCCTCCGGCGCGGCGGTCAAGGTCGCGCGCAACAAAGCCTTCTCGGGTCCATCCCAAACATCGTCGCGAAGCGTCATGGCCTCGAACGGCGTCCGGGTCAGGATCATCCGCGTCTTGTAGTACACGGCGCCGGGTTGCACGAGCAGATGGTCGAGATCGATGAAGTCGACGTCGACCGTGACCGCGAGGGTGCCCCCGACCGTGGTGGCGCGCACGTCGGACTCGCGCGCGGCGATGCGCCGCTCGACGGTGCCGACGCTGAGGGACGTCCCCGATTCCCAGACGCCGAAGACGGCGCGATTGCCCCGCAGGCGATCGATCCTTCGCCGAATGAGCGTGGCGAGGTCAATCCGGGCGTCCGGAATGGAGGCGGCCGCGCTGTTGAACTCGATGATGGCGCCCGAGTGCCGGTGCACGAGGATGAGCGAGCGGTGCTCGCGACCGGGCGCCCACGGATCCTTAATCGGCCCGCCCCGATCATCGCCGGCATCCTCGATGGGGGAATACCCGCCGAAGGTCGACGGCCTCCAGTTCGCGACCATCCACTCGCCCGCGTAGAGCGCGCCGTTGACCTCCTCGATCACGAGTGGCAACAGCCAACAAGCCTTTGGTTCGGAGAGCTGCGCGCGGCCGTCGGAGGTCGACTCCATGACGCTCGTTCGGCCGCCACAGCCCGACAGGGCGACCAGCGCGGCCGACACCAAACACGAAAGACCTCTCATATCCCCTCGTTTTCACTGACGATGACCCGCGTCGCGGCGGGCACGCGCCCGATCCCCTCCAGGCATCGAGCGTTCGGACCGTATCCCACGGGACTGCCAGACGCAACGTACGGCGCGAGCCGGCGTTTCACCGTCGAAAACAGCGCCGGATCCTGCACCCCCCTCGGTGCCGGGATCACGCCCTGCCCTGGGCACCTCGACCGGCCTACGGTGGGTCTACGACCAACGGGGAGAGACCCATGCGACGACACCGCCCGCCCGCGCGCTGGCCGACCGTTCTGACGCTGCTCGTCGGGACGGCGGCCTGCAACGACCACCCGCTCCTGCCGCTGGAGTCCAGCATCTCGGCCGGGGTGCGCGAGACGCTCGACTTCCCGCGCACGGCGCAGGTCGACTTCCTCTTCGTCATCGACGACTCGGGCTCCATGGCCGAGGAGCAGGAGAGCCTCGCGCAGAACTTCGCGGCGCTCTCGGGGTTCCTCGCGTCGGGCCTCGGCGGGCGCGCGAACGTCCGGATTGCGGTGACGGATACGGACCTGGAACGGACGGACCGGCGCGGTGCCTTCATCACCCCCGAGGATCCGGCCTGTGAGGGCATCGGGCCCGTCTTGTCGCTGGGGCAGAACGCACCATCGACGGGGGTCGCGACGTCCGCGCAATCCGCCGCGCAAGCACTCGCCTGCCTGACGCGCCTCGGCACGCGGGGCGGCAGCCGGGAGAAGGGGCTCGAGGCCATGCGGCTCGCCCTGTCGTGCGACGGACCGAACGCCGCCCATTTCGGCGCGTGCTGCGTGCCGGGTCCCGAGGGCGTGCCCGTCTATGATCGCAACTGCGTCGACGCTCCCGACTTCCTGCGGCCGGACGCGACGCTCGTGGTCGTGTTTCTCACGGATGAAGACGACTGCTCCGATCCGGCGGCGAACCCTGCCCGGGCGGTTCGGCCGATCTGTCGCACCGGCGAGCCGGAGGCCGGCGATTGTGCGCCGGGCGAGGGGGCGACGGCGTGCCGCGCCCGACACTGCGACATCGCCGCGCAGCCCATCCGTGCCCTGTGTCGGCACGGCATCGAGGGCGCCGATGCCCGGGGCATCCCGGCGGCCTACGACGACCCCGAGTACTGCCCGGGTGGAGACCGGGCGGCCTGTTTCGCCGCCGAGTGCGGGACACTCGACGCGGCGGCGTGTCATGCCCAGTTCTGCGGGTCGACGGCGCGTCCGGGAGACCCGGACACGAACCTCCGACTCAACACATGCCAATGGTTCCCGCAGCGCCTGACGCCGGTCGAGGACTACCGTCGGTTCCTCGTCGGGCTGAAACGGGATCCCAATCGCCGACTCATCGTCGCGGCCTTCACCGGGGCCCCGAAGGCCACCGAGGCCGGCGCGACGGTGCATGCATCGCTGCCCCTCGTGGCGACGGACCCGGCCTGTGAGGGCGCCGCCGGGTCAGACGACGTGCGTGAGGCGTGTTGCCCGGACGGCCGGTGTGAGGGGGCGCCCCGCTCGGCCTGCACCTCGGCCTTCGGCAACGCGGGGGCCGGGCTGCGCTACCTGGCACTGGCGGACGCGTTCGGCGATCTCGGGCTCGGCTGCGCGGCGGCCGACGATCCGCGCTGCGTCTCGCTCTGCGAGGGGGACCTCGCCGGTCCCCTCGAGGCGCTGCTGACCGTGGTCACCGACGCGCTGGCCGCCACCTGCCTGGCCGGCCGGCCCGTGCCGGGCACCCTGCGGGCTCGCCTGTCCTGCCCGGACGGAACCTGTGCGCCCACGGAGCTGTCCGAGACGGCGTTCTCCGTGCAACCGAACGAGACCTGCTCGAGCGGTCGCGCCCTGCATCTGGGGACGTCCGTGCCCCCGGGCGCGCGACTGATCTTGTCTTACGAACGCGATCTGGTGCGGAGTGGTGAACCATGAACGTCAACGCACTCATCGACGCCGTCGTGCGTCAGACCACCGTGCTGGTGGCCCACCTGGCCACCAGTGCGGGCATTCGCGCCCCCCTGGCCCACGTTGCCAATCAGGTCTTCCTGGAGCTCGTGCGCGAGCTGCGGGCGCAGGGGGTGGGGCGCAAGGTCATCGCCGACATGTTCGGCATGGCCCTGCGCACCTATCACGCCCGCCTGGAGCGCCTCAACGAGAGCGCCACCGACCGCGGGCAGACGCTGTGGGAGGCCGTGCATCGCTACATCGGTGAGAAGAGCCTGGTCAGCCGGGCCGAGGTCCTGAGGCGCTTTCGCAACGACGACGAGGACACCGTCAAGGGCGTGCTCAGCGATCTCGTCGACACGGGGCTCGTGTTCCGGTCGGGCCGCGGTGAGCGCGTGATCTACCGGGCCGCCCGCCCCGAGGAGGAGGGGCCCGAGCTGGCGGGCGATCCCGCGCAGAGCGAGGCGGCGCTGGTGTGGGTGGCGGTCAACCGCTACGGCCCGTGCGACGCCGTCACCATCAGCGCCGCCGTCAAGCTCGAGGCCGAGGCCGTCGAACGCGCGCTCGTGCGCCTCGCCGCGGACGGCCGTGTCCAACGGACGGACGACGCCCGGTGGCGATGCGACACCTGTGTCATTCCCATCGGTGCCACGGTGGGCTGGGAGGCCGCCGTCTTCGATCACTATCAGGCGATGGTCAGCGCGCTGTGCCGCAAGCTGCGCCAGGGGGCCACGCGCAGTCGCGCCAACGACGCCTGCGGAGGCAGCACCTATGGCTTCGACGTGTGGCCGGGGCACCCCGCCGAGGACGAGGTGCGGACGCTGCTCGCCACGACCCGGGCGCGGCTCGGCGAGCTGCGGGCCCGCGTCGACGCCCACAACGCCGAACATGGCCTTTCGCCGGAGGCGACGCGCTACCTGTTCTACTGTGGGCAGACCGTGATTGAAGAAGAAGTGGGCGGCGACGCGCCGCACGAAGGAGAAGACGCATGACGTTCCATGAATTCACGGTCGGTCTCATCGCGCTCTCGGCGATGCTGACCTTCGGCTGCTCGAAGGCGCCTTTGACCCCCGTCGGCGGGAGCGTCGGCAGCGAGACCCATTGGCTGTCGGCCTGCACGACGGACGCGGATTGCGAGGCCGCCGAGGGCGCCGCCTGCGTCTGCGGGCTCTGCACGGTGACCTGTGCCGACGACGCCGCCTGCGAGGCCGCCGCCGGCCGTGGTGCGGTGTGCGCTGCGCCCGGGGACGCGGCCACCGTCCGGGCCTGCGGGGACGCACCGCCTCCGGGTCCGGTGTGCATCGCCACCTGCGAAGCGGACGCCGAGTGTCCGGCGGGCACGGCCTGTGACAATGGCCGCTGCCTGCCTGCCGACGAGACGGGGCCCGACGGGGGGGGCGACCCCGGCCCGGCGCTCCGCGAACAGCAGATCACGGTCCCGACACGGCCGAAGATGGATGTCCTGGTGGTCGTCGACAACTCCGGCTCCATGTGCGAGGAGCAGGGGCAACTGGCCGCCGCGCTGCGAACCGCGAGCCCCGGCCTCTCTCAGCTCGACCTCCGTTTTGCCGTCGTCAGCACCGATCTCCGCGCCGACAAGGACCGCGGCACGTTCCTCGTGCGCCCGACGGCCCCGGAGTTGTCGCTGACCTGTCCGTCGTCGGGGGGGCCGAATGCACCCGATACCTCGAATTGCACCGAGGTGCTCGCCGCGGTCGAGCTCGACGGGAGCGTCCTGCGGGCGGCCGACGGCGCGCCGGCTGAGCTGCTGGCGGCCGCCACGGGCTGCCTCGTCACCCTCGGCACGATGGGCGATGGCTTCGAGAAGGGCCTCGAGGCCATGCGCCTCGCGCTCTCGTGTGACGGCCCGCAGCGCTCTCTCTATGCGGCGTGTTGCCGGGACGGCGTCTTCGACCAGGCGTGCGCCGCAGACCCGGCCTTCCTGCGGCCCGACGCCGGCCTCCTGGTCATCGTGCTCAGCGACGAGCCCGATTGCTCGGACCCCGCAGGGAATCCGGCGGCTTCGCGTCGCGCCATCTGTCGACACGGCGTGGCCGACGGGGCCGACGCCGACACACTGCCGGATGCGTTCGACGACCCGACGCTCTGCCCGGAGGGCCCGCAGGCGTGCGCCGCCCGGGAGTGTGACGGTCTCGACCCGGAGACCTGTTTCCAGGCGCGGTGTGTGATCGAACGAAGCGACAACGCGAACTGTGTCTGGCGGACGGACGCGCTGACCCCCGTCTCAGACTATGTCGACTTCCTGCGCAGCCTCAAACCGCGCGGCGCCCTCGACGTGCAGGTGCTGCCGCTCGTCGGTCCGGCGGGCGCCCTGGCATCGGGTGAACCGCTGAGCTGGCGCGAGGGCTCGCCCGAGGAAGGGTGTGATCCGACCTTGCCGGACTTCGACCCCGAAACCGACGCGCCGCGCTGCTGCCCGGAAGGGGTCTGCACGGGGCAAGCCTTCCCGCTGTGCGTCTCCGACGCCGGCAATGCCTACACGGGCCGACGATACCGCGAACTCGGTCTCGCCTTCTGCGGCGACGCGGTCGACTGCGGGGCGCAGGACGCCCTCTCCATCTGCGACGACGGCTTCGAGCTCGGCGCCTCGATCAACCGACTGCTCGTCCGGGTGCAGCGCCTCTTCTGTCTCGCCCTCGAGCCCGGGCCGGGCGAGTCGGTGGAGGTCCGTCGCGACGGGGTCGCCGTCCCCGCCGCGGACTTCGTCCTCGAAGACGCGCCCGACTGCCCTACGGGTCGGGCGGTCCGGCTGCTCGACCCGGTGCCCGGCGCGGCGTACACGCTTCACATCGTGCCGTAGGCGCGCGTTCACCCTCGACGCGATACGATTCCCCCCCCGCAACCGCTCACGAAGACCCGATGAACCACTACCTCATCTCGTTTCCCGCCCGCGCGATGGACGTCCCCGCCGCCGAGCTCGCTGCCGTCGGTGACGCCGCGCGCGCGGTCATCCGCGAGGCGAAAGCCGCCGGTGTCTACGTCTTTGGGGGTGGCATCGACGGCGCCTTCGCCCTGGTCCGGGTCGCCGCGGACGCCTCGGTCACCGACGGGACCCATCCCGAGACGGCGGCGCTCGACGGCGGCTTCTGCGTCCTGCGCCTGCCCTCGCGCGAGGCCGCCGTCCTGTGGGCCGCCAAGCTCGCGACGGCCTGCCGCTGCCCGCAGGAACTCCGCGCCTTCGGCTTCGACCCCGAGAGCTGACCCACGCGTCCCCGATCACAGATCCGCGAGAATGCGCTCCGCGTGCCCCGTCACGTCGACGTCGGGATAGACCTTGGCGATGACACCGTCGCGGATGAGAAACGTCGTGCGGGCGATGCCCAGAAACGTCTGGCCGCGCCAGGTCTGTTCGCCCCAGACCCCGAAGGCATCGCAGACGGCGTGCGCCGGATCGGCGAGCAGGGGATGGTTGAGTTCGTACTTGTCGCGGAAGCGGACATGACTGTCGACGTCGTCGGCGCTGATGCCGATCACGGTGGCGCCGCGCTCCTCGAAGGCCTCGAGGCCATCCCGAAACGCGCAGGCCTCGCGCGTGCACCCGGGGGTGTCGTCCTTGGGGTAGAAGTAGAGCACGACGGTGCGGCCGGCGAAGTCCGCCTCGGTCACGGTACGGCCGCGATCGTCGGTGAGGGTGAACGCGGGGATGCGGGTGCCTTCGGTCAACAGGGCCATGGGGCTCGCTCTGGTGCTTGGGGGTTCAGGAGCCCTCGTACAGCGCGCGCACGGCGGCGTCAATCGCCGGGCGTTCGGCCTCCGGGGCGCCCGCGGCCAGGAACGCGGTCACCCGTTCGGCGAGCGCGGTGACGGCCGGGGCGTCGGGCGGGCAGGGGGGCAAGGGCGCGTTGCGCAGCTCGGCGACCTTGAGCTGCGGAAAGAGGCGGTCGTGCTCCTGGTGGCGCGCGCGGAGAAGGTCCGCGAGGGGCCGGCTGCTCAGCCAGGCGAGCAGGGCGGGCAGCGGCCAGGGCTGTCCGGGGCGCGGTTTGACGATGTAGACACTCTGATCGCAGTGGAAGGGCGCGTCGGTGTACGCCGCGACGAGCGTCTCGCCCAGAATCTTGCGCACCAGGAGGCGCGGGCCCTCGAACAGGCGGGGGTCGCGCGGCTCCTTGAGCCAGGGGCCCCAGCGAATCCAGTGGCGGCCGTTCCACGCGAGGCGAAAGGGCTGCAGATCACGGCCGCGCAGCTCGGGCGTGAACTCCGGACCGGCCTGGTGGTCGGCGTGGTGGATGCGCCGGGCGATCTCGTCGGGGGTGTGGCGGGTATGGTGATACGGGTTGATGCCGCGCGTGACCTCCGCGACGTCGCCCAAGCGGCCCGCGGCGTGGCCGAGCGCGGGGACGACGGGTGTGTCCGGGCGGGTCAGGGCCCAGGGCGCGGCGGGGGCGGCGGTGTCGAGGTGCAGCGTGCCGGCGGTGCGGACGGGTTCGCGCTCCGCTGCGGCGAGGACGGGCACCGTGGGGCTGGCGTGACCACCCCGCGTGACGCGCAGGATGACCGTCTCGACGCCCGCGCCGAACGTCTCGGCGGGCAGTTCGACGACGGCCTCGACGCGGTTCTCGGTGGCGAGCAGGCGCCGGAGCGCACCCGTGCGCAGGTTGCTCATGAAGGCGTTGGGCACGATGAGGGCGAGTTGTCCGCCGGGGCGCAGCGCGGCGAGGCCCGCCTCGATGAAGAGCAGGTAAGGGTCGACCTGATACTCCGCGACCCGGAACCGCGCACGCGCAGCCGGGGAGAGCGCGGCGAGGGGCGAGAAGCGCCCGCCGCGGTAGGGCGGGTTGCCGAGCACGACCCCCTTGCCCTCGGGGGCGTCGGCCGTGCCGTGGGCCGTCAGCGGATCGCCGGGGGTGACGGCGGAGACGGCAGGGTGGGGCACCCCGCGCCCGTCGGTGGCCTCGGACAGGGGCGCGGTCAGGAACAGCGCGCCCCGCGCGAGGGCGACGGCGACCGGATCCGCGTCGAGGCCCTGCAGGCGCGCCAGGGCGTCCGGGGCGGGCAGGTGCGCCGCCAGCCGGGCATAGGCGGCCACGAGGAACCGCCCGCCGCCGCACGCGGGATCGAGCACACCGCCCGGGTGGTCGGCGAGTGCCGGCAGGGTGTCGAGCACGGCCTCGACGGCCCAGGCCGGGGTGTAGAAGGCGCCGCGCCGCTTGCGCTCTCCGCCGGCGAGCGCCGCCGCGTAGAGGTCACCGAGCAGGGCCGGGTCGAGGGCGACGGCTTCGACGAGACCTGTAGCGGCCGGCGTCTTCGGGAGCACGGCCGCCTCGGCGAGCAGCGGGCAGCCCGTGTGCCGTGCGAGCGCCGCCCGTGAAGGCCCGGCGACGCCCCGCAGGCCGGCGGCGGCCCACAGCAGGCCGCCGAGGGTGGCGCGCAGTCCGAAGGCGGTGACGAGCGCACCGAACACGGCGGTGGCGGGCGTCTCGGCGAAGGGCGCGCTCCGGGGCGCGAGGGGACTCAACCGCCGCCGAGGAGCCGCAGCGCGATCTGCCCGGACACGTTGGCCTGGGCGAGCACCGAGATGTTGGCCTGGCCGACGATGCGGGCGCGGATGAGGTTGGCGGCCTCCTGCCCGTAGTCGGCGTCGGCGATACGGCTGTTGGCCGCGGTCGCGTTCTCGGCGACGTTCGAGAGGTTGCTGATGGTGCTCTCGAAGCGGTTCTGCAGCGCGCCATAGCGAGAGCGCGCGCGGCTGACCTCGCCGAGCGCGCGGTCCACCGTGCGCAGCGCGTCGTTGGCGCCGTCGACGGTGGAGACGTCGATGTTCGAGGCGGCGCTGTCCGCCCGCACCCCGTAGAGGCCTGCGGCGAGGCCGGCGTCCGCGGTGTCCGTGCCGCCCACCGAGAACTGGTTCTCGCTCGTCAGCGTGACGGTGCCGGTGGTGGTGCCGGCGCTCAGGCCGGTGATCGCCGCGGCGTTGCCCGTCGTCTGGACGTCGATGTTGCGGCCGTCCTGCGCGCGCAGGTCGATGCCCCCGCTCTCGTTGCGGCTGGCGGTGACGCCCGTCTCGTCCGTCGCCGCGTTGATGGCGTCGACGAGGTCGTCGCCGGCGTCGTCCGGGTTGACGTCGACGGAGGTGATGGCCGTGCCATTGATCGTGAGTGTATTGCTCGAGTCGAGCTGCCCGCCGCCGACGGCGCCGCCGGACACCTCGGTGGCGTTGACCGACGCGGTGACGCCCGTCAGGAAGCTCGAGTCGTTGATGGCCCGCGCCGCGGCGATGGCGCTGCCCTGGTTCTGCGTGCTCGAGACGGTGTCGTCTGCGGCGGTGGTGCCGCGGATGGCGATGCCGTTGACCGAAAGCTCGCCGTTCTGCAGGCCCGAGGCGTCGATCTGCCCGCTGGTGACGATGGCCGCGCGGCCGATGGCACTCGCCCGCACGTCGATGCTCGGGGTGCTGACCGTCTCGTTGGCGTTGGCGCCGACCTGGAAGCTCTGGTTGCCGCCGCTGCCGTCGAGGAGCTTCTTGCCGTTGAACGTCGTCGTGCCGCCGATGCGGTCGAGCTCGTCGGTGAGCTGGTCGACCTCGGCCTGGATGCTCTGGCGGTCCTGGTCCGTCAGCGTGCCGTTGGCCGCCTGCACGGAGAGCTCGCGGATGCGCTGCAGGGCGTCCTGGCTGTTGCCGAGCGCCGCGTCCGCCGTCTGGGTGAGGGAGACCCCGTCGCTGGCGTTGCGGATGGCCTGCGTGAGCCCCCGCACCTGCGAAGTAAAGCGCTGGCTGATCGCGAGGCCGGCCGCGTCGTCCGCCGCCGAGTTGATGCGCAGCCCGCTCGACAGCCGTTGAAACGCCTTGTTGAGCAGACCCTGGTTGCGCTGGAGCGCCCCGAGGGAGTTCAGCGACTCTTTGTTGGTGTTGATGCGCAGCGTCATGTCGGGCCTGCTTCAGTCCCCGGAGATTCACCGGGATTGAAGAGTCGAGCCGTCCATGGCCGAATGGGGCGGGCACAGGTTGCCCGCTTATATAACATCATTATCGTGCCGGTTGATGCCGAGCACAAGTTGGCGCCCGTGGAATTTCGCCCTGCCCTCCTCGAAACCCGTTTCCGTCGCCGCTACCAGCGCTTTTTCGCCGACGTCGACCCCCCCGGCGGGGGTCCGGGCGACCCCCCCCTGACCGTGCACTGCCCCAACAGCGGCAGCATGAAGCACTGCGTCGAGACGGCCGGACGGGCGTGGATCTCGGACTCGGGCAACCCCGCGCGCAAGCTGCGCTACACGTTGGAGATGCTCGAAGTCGACGCGGACACGGGCGCACCGGCGCGGGTGCTCGTCAACACGCAGCGGCCCAACGCCCTCGTCGAGGCGGCGGTGCTCGACGGCACCCTCGCCGAGCTCGCGGGGGCCGACGCCGTCGAACGCGAGGTGAAGTACGGCGTGGAGAACTCTCGCATCGACCTGCGGCTGCGCTTCGGCGACCGTTTCGCCTACGTCGAGGTCAAGAACGCCACGATGGGGGTCGGTGGCGGGCGCGCGCTCTTTCCCGACGCGGTGACGACCCGCGGGGCGAAGCACCTGCGCGAACTGATGGGCGTCGTCGCGGCGGGTCATCGGGGCGTGCTCGTTTTTTGCGCCGGGCGGGACGACACCCGCGTCGTCGCCCCGGCGGACGCGATCGATCCGGCCTATGGGCGGGCGCTGCGCGAGGCGGCCGCGGCGGGCGTGGAGATCCTCGCCTACCGGTGTGCGCTCTCGGCCGACCGGGCGCGGCTCGTCTCGCGGGTGCCGGTCGAAGTCTGAATCCCCGCACGTGCCCCGTAGCCGGACCTCCGACGCGGTGATATGGTCCGCGCCGCTCGCCGGCCGATGTCCGACCGCGTGCAGAACAACGCTGGAGGTGTGGTGTGAAGATGAATCTGTCGGTGGCCGCGCTGGTGGCGCCCCTTGCTCTCGGGATCGTCGGCTGCGAGAAGAAGACGGAAGAGGCGGCGAAGCCCGCGGCGGCGGCGAGCGCGGCGGCGGCGAGCG
>JAKLJY010000176.1 GCA_023150895.1 Myxococcota bacterium
GAATCGAAGGCCCCCGAGCCGACGTACGAGAAGCTCTGAGCCCCAGGGGCCTGATGCACGACGCCGGACCGAGCACGTCGAGGCAGACCGGCGCTCAGCCGGCGAGGGCCGCCTCGAGCAATGCGCGCACCTGCTGCGGGTTGGCCTTGCCCCCGCTCTGGCGAACGGCCGCCCCCGTCAGAAAGCCGAGCAGACCGGCATTGCCCGCCTTGTACCGAGCGACGTGGTCGGGGTGTGCGGCGATGACGGCCTCGACCAGGGCCCCGAGCGCCGCGGCGTCGTTCACCTGACGCAGGCCGCGGCGCTCGACGATCTCCACCGCGGTGCCGCCCTTTTCGACGAGCTCCGCGAGGACCTCCTTGCCGGCGAGGTTGGAGATGTCGCCGGCGTCGACCATGCGCACGAGCCCGGCGAGCCCCGCGGCATCGAGCGCGAGCGTCGACAATGGGGCGTCCTTCGCCGCGCCGAGGACCTCGTTGACGACCCACCGGGCGATGGACGTCGCGTTGCCGTACACGGACAGCGCCGCCTCGAAGAGATCGCCCACGTCCTGCGCGCCGGTGAGAACGTCTGCGTCCTCGGCGGAGAGCCCCAGGGCCAGGTAGCGGTCGTATCGGGCGGCGAGGGCGGGCTCGGCCGCCCGGGCCTCGGCGCGCAGGGTCGTGCGGGACTTGCGCGCCGCCTTGCCGGTGTCCGCCGCTGCCGTTGCGGCCGGCCGCACGACGCTCGGTGCCGGACTCGCCGCCACGGTCGCCCGCTTGGCCCACGAGTCCCGCAGCGTGACCACCCGGTTGAACACCGGGGCGCCCGGCCGGGTGTCCTTCGGATCCGTGTA
Organism: Myxococcota bacterium; assembly: GCA_023150895.1. GTDB lineage: Bacteria > Myxococcota_A > Bradymonadia > UBA7976 > UBA1532 > CAINDO01. Next base: position 836 of record JAKLJY010000176.1, read on the forward strand.
GAAGTACCCGGTGCGTTCGAGCTGGACGTGTTGGCCGGGGCCGAGGGCCGCGAGCGCGGGCTCGACGAGCGCGCCGCGCACGACGACGAGGTTCTCCGGGTTCAGCAAGGTGAGCCAGTCCCGACCGCTGGTGTCGGCGTCGGGCTTCTCGACGCTGAAGAGGCGGTCATAGAGGCGGACCTCGGCGGGGACGGCCGCGTGCGCCGGCACCCAGTGAATCGTTCCTTCGACGCGCGGCGCCTCGGCGGCGTCGCCTTCGAAGACGGCGCAGCGGAGCTTCACGACGCGCCCGGTCTCGTCGCGCAGGACTTCGTCGCACCGGATCACCGGCCCGTAGCGCAGGCGCACCGCCGCACCGGGCGAGAGGCGCTTGAACCCCTTCGGCGGGGTCTGCTCGAAGTCCTCGCGCTCGATGAAGACGCGCCCGCCGAGCGGCAGCGGGCGCGTCCCGGGGCGACCGACGTCCTCCGGCCACAAGGGCGCGTCGATCATCGTGACGCGATCCGCCGCCCACCCGACGAGCTCGACCTCGATGGGGTCGAGGACCGCCATGTAACGGGGCGAGCGCAGGTTGAGGTCCTCGCGGAGGCAGAACTCCAGCTTGCCGATGTCGACGAAGCTGTTGGCCTTCGCCACGCCGATGAGGTCGCAGAAGTTGCGGATCGCCTCCGGCGTGAAGCCCCGGCGCCGCATGCCGGCGATGGTCGGCATGCGCGGGTCGTCCCAGCCGGCGACGTGCTTTTCGTTGACGAGCTGCAGCAGCTTGCGCTTGCTCAGCACCGTGTACCCGACGTTCAGCCGCGCGAACTCGTACTGGTGCGGCCGGGCGGGGACCGGCGTGTTGTCCAGCACCCAGTCGTAGATGTCGCGGTTGTTCTCGAACTCCAGGGTGCAGATGGAGTGCGTGATGTGCTCGAAAGCGTCCTCGAGGGGATGCGCGTAGTCGTACATCGGATAGATGCACCAGGTGTCCCCCGTGCGCGGGTGCGACGCCTTGCGGATGCGGTAGAGCAACGGATCGCGCAGCTTCATGTTCGGCGACGCGAGGTCACCCTTCGCCCGCAGGACGCAGTGTCCGTCGGGGAACTCGCCGGCCCGCATGCGTGTGAAGAGGTCGAGGTTCTCGTCGACGCTGCGATCGCGGTACGGGCTCGGGCGGGCCGGCTCGCGCACCGTTCCGCGGTATTCGCTGATCTCCTCGGGCGTCAGGTGATCGACGTAGGCCTTGCCGTCCCGGATGAGGCCGACGGCGAGCTGATACATCTGCTCGAAGAAGTCCGAAGCGTGAAAGAGTTTCTCGCCCCACTCGAAGCCGAGCCAGGAGACGTCGTTCTTGATGGCCTCGATGTACTCCTCTTCCTCGGTTTCGGGGTTCGTGTCGTCCATGCGCAGGTGACACGTCCCGCCGTAGTCCCGGGCGAGGCCGAAGTTGAGGCAGATCGACTTGGCGTGACCGATGTGCAGGTAACCGTTGGGCTCGGGCGGGAACCGCGTGACGACCCGGGTGTGCCGGCCGCTCTCGAGATCGGCGTCGATGATCTGACGAATGAAGTTGGACTTGGTCTCGGCGGTGCTCACGGCGGCATCACTCACGAATCGTGGAAAGAGAAGCGCAAGAGACGAAAATGACGCGCTACTTTCGGCGCCTTCACGTTCGCGCGCAACGTCCGCGTGCAGGGGCGCGGGCGGGCGGAGCGGCGGCACGGCCTTACGGGCAGGCCCCACAACGCGCGGCACACGTGTCGCACCGCACGCAGCCATAGAGCGCCGCGGCCGCCGGGGTCGCCCCCCCGTTCGCCGCGGCGCAGGCCAGGATGCAGTTCTGATCCGCGGCCGGGCAGCCGAGCGCACACACCACGGCGTCGACGCACCCCGACACCGCGCTGCAGGCCGCGTAGGTGTCCGCACAGGGCCTCTGCGCCGCGCAGACGGCGCAGGCCGCGCAGTCCGCCAGCGCGTCGCACGGGGGTTGTTCATCCGGGCCGACGCTGCCCCAGGCTGGATCGTCCGAGAGCATGTGCGTCAGCCAACCGAAGGTGTCCTGTCCCCCGGCGATGAAGGGGCCGCCGAGCAGCACGTGCCCGTCGCCGGGGACGAGGAAGGCCCCGTAACCGGCCGGTGCGGTGCGGGCAAGGGCGGCCAATCCCCGACCGATGCCCACGGCGTCCAGACCCAGATACGAGGCGATGACCGCATCACCGACCGACGACAAGAGCCCGATGCGGCCTCCCCGCGCCCGCGCGAGGCCAAACGCGACGTGCGCCGAGAGGTCCGTCGCGCAGGTCGGACAATCGGCGGGCACCGTTGCGGCGATTCCCCAGGCGCCGCCCCAGTCCGCCAGGAGAGCCGGCGCGAAGTGGGGCGGCGGAAACGGTGGCCCGGAGTCGTCGACGACGTCGACCCGGGCCCGGGGAAAGGCGTCGAGCGCGCGGTCCCAGTTGAGGACGGCGCCATACCCGCCGGCGCTGCCACCCGCGAGCACGACGCGCGTCGTTGCCGGCCAGGCGGCAGCCAGCCGGGCCGCGAGCCGCTGGAAGTTGCGCGCACCGGCATGTCGTGTCTGGCGCCCGCCATAGACGGCCGTGCGGTCTCCGGCGTGCAGATCACCCGTGCAATAGGGCACGAAGACGAGGTGATCACCCGCAAAGGGATTGTCGACCCGCCCGCGGTCGAAGAAGGGAGCGCCGGTCAGGTCGCTGCCGACGAAGGCCTGCGGCAATGCCGGCTCGGCAATCGACGCCGCGCGGGGATGGTCGTAACACGAGTCCTCGTCCCAGCAGGCGCCCCCGCCCATCAGGTAGATGAACACGCGCGGCGCGCCGGCGGCCTCGGGCGCGGGATTCACGGCCACACCGGTCGGTGTCCCGTCCGCGCAGGTCATGCCGTCGATCATCACGGGCGTCCAGCGGCCGGGGGCCGCGTCGATCGGCACCGCCGGCGGCAGGGGAGCGGCATCCGCGGGAGCGGCGTACGCGTCGGGTCGCCCCGGAATCGCATCACCCAGGGCGCCGTCCCCGCCCGCATGGGTCGCATCGGCCGCGGGTGGCATCGCGTCCACGCGCGTCCCACCGAGGTCCGGTCGGCGTCCGGCGTCGTCCTCGGGTACGGCTCCGGCGCCCCCGCCCGATTGAGGCGTCCCGACGCCCCCGCCGCCCGACCCCGGCGACGCGTTCGACCCGGCGATGTGACCCTCGCTGCAGCCCAGCGCGAACGTCAGCGAGGCGGCCAGCAGGCGGCGTCGGGTGAGTGTCGACCTCATCGCGACCGAGCGTACCACGCGACACGGTCGACGGGGGTCTACAGCCCCTCGATGTGTGCCACCAACGCCCAGATCTGCTCCCGCGAGAGCGTGCCGGCCCACGGCGGCATGGGGCTCGGTTTGTCGGCGGGCGGCTGGCCGTACGCGATCTTCCGATACAGACCGGCACGCATCTTGTCCCCGCCGAAGAAGAAGCCCATGGCCATCCCCGTGGTGCCGAGTTCACGTGGGCGCGGCGCTTCGGGCGGTGTCGGCGGGACGCCCTCGAGGCGCCCCGTCGCCCCGTGGCACTGTGCGCACAGCGACGTCCAGACGGCGGCGGCGTTGGCGGCGAGCATCGCGTCGGGGGCCGCCTCGGGCGGGGTCGACTCCGAAATGCCGGCGTCCCGCGCCCGCGCCGCCTCCGGGCTCAGGCCGAGCACATTGGCCCGGGCCGCGAAGTAGGCGTCGCCCACCAGGGGGGCGGCGGCAGGCGCAGGACCGACCGGCTGCGCGGGTGCGCCGCCGCAGGCGAGGAGAGAAAGCGCGGCGCAGGCGAGTCCGGCCGACGAGTAGAGCAGGTTCATCGGGAAAACGGATGCCACGGCGCGCGCGCCGGATGCGCAGGCGTCGCGGCGGTCACGGCGTGGGGGGGCGCAGCCGCATCAGGCCCTCCTGGGCGGTGCTGGCGACGAGTCGACCGTCCCGCGTGAAGATGCGGCCCCGCACCAGTCCCCGCGCGCCCTGCGCCGACGGACTGTCGATGACGTGGAGCACCCACTCGTCCATGCGCACCGGCCGATGGAACCACATGACGTGGTCGATGCTGGCGACCTGCATCCCGGGGGTCAGCCAGGTCACGCCATGGGGCAAGAGCGCCGTCGTCAGCAGCGACCAGTCGGACGCATAGGCGAGGAGCGCCGTGTGCAACGCCGGATCGTCGGGCAGGCGCGAGACTGCCCGCAGCCAGACCATCTTGCGGGCCGCCTGCGGCGCGGGGGCGAGCGGGTTCGGCGACGGGTTGACGGGCCGCATCTCCAGCGGCCGTTCCGTCAGGGCGCGCTCGCGCAGCACCCGGGGCAGGCGGTCGAGCTGTGCGGCGAGCAGCGCCTGTTCGCTCTGCAGCGCGTCGGGATCGGGCGCGTCGGGCATCTCGTCCGCGTGGTCGAAGCCCGGCTCGGGCACCTGAAACGACGCCGCAAGGTTGAAGATGGGCTGCCCCTTCTGGAGCGCCACCACCCGGCGAGTGGTGAACGACCCGCCATCACGGATGCGGTCGACGTCGTAGACGATGGGGCGCCGCACGTCCCCCGGGCGCAGGAAGTACGCGTGAATGGAGTGGGCGACGCGGTCCTCGGGCACGGTCATCGACGCCGCGGCGAGGGCCTGACCCAACACCTGGCCCCCATAGACGGTGCCCCAGCCGAGGTCCTGGCTCTGGCCACGAAACAGATTCTCCTCGATGCGTTCGAGCGTGAGGAGGGCGACGAGCTCTTCGAGAACGCGAGACATGGCACAGCGTAACCCGGGCGGACGCTGCCTGAACCAAACAAAAAGGCGCGTGTCATGCGGACCGCTGAGGTCCGTGGCACGCGCCTTCGCGCCGCGCTCGCGGCGTTCTGAATTGGGCGTCGCCGAAGCGGCGCCTGCAAGGAGTTTTCCCGGCTCCTTCCGGGGTTCGGTCGGCGAAAGTCGGGCGGGACGACCTCTCGAGTGTTCGCTCGCCACTCGCGAGCCGAGTTCCGCAAAACATGCGGGGAAGGTGCGTCCGGGAGCCGGCGTTTTTCGCTGCCTGCAACCAAATTCAACGTAATCCCCGCAGCGGGGGGGGCAAGGGGACCAGTGCACCCCGCGTGCATTTTTTTTTCGGGGGCGTCCGTGGTAGAACCCGCGGCCCTTTTTTCTGCCCCCGAGACGCCGAGGGACCCGTGAACTGGCCCGCCATCATCGCCGAGGAAGAAGCCGCGCTCCGCGCCGTGCAACGCAAGGTCGCCGAGTTCGTCGCGGCCGAGTCGCAGTCCGCCGACTTCGACCGCGAGCTCATCGCCCTGCGGGACGAGCTCGCCGAAGCCCGCGCCGAGGACCATGCCGCCCTCGTCGAGCACATGACCCGCCTCGCATCGCTCCGGGAGGCCGCCGGCCGGGGGCGCAGCATCCCCGCGGACGCCCAGAACCCCTACTTTGCTCACGTCCGGCTGCGGGAGCGCGACCGGGTGACGGACGTTTTCATCGGCCGACGCGCCTTCATCGAACCCAAGCTCGGCGTGCACATCACCGACTGGCGCAACTCCCCGATTTCACGCATCTTCTACCGCTACGAAGAGGGCGACGAGTACGAGGAGGACTTCGGCGGCAACATCCGCGCCGGGGTGGTCGAGGCGCGCCGGACGGTCACCGTTCAGGGCGGTCGGCTCGTGCGGGTGCGGGTCGGCGAGGTGCAGTGGGTGCGCCTGCCGGACGACACCTGGGGGCCCGTCACCGTCGAGGTCGGCCGCCTGGCCGGCGGCGCGGGCACGGCCCTGCGTGCACCGGAGCTGCGCCGGGCCGAGACGCGCGGGGTGGACCACCACCTCACCGAGATCACCGCCCTCATCGACCGCGCACAGTTCGCCGCCATCACGACGGAGCGCTCGGGCGTGGTCGTCATTCGCGGCGGCGCGGGCACCGGCAAGACGACCATCGGCCTGCACCGGGCCGCCTGGCTGCACTTTCAGGACCCGAAACGCTACGTCACGAAACGCATGTGCATCGTGACGCCCGGCGCCGCGCTCGCACGCTACATCGCGCAGGTGCTGCCGTCGCTGGACGTCGCCGGGGTGCCCATCGTCGACTTCGGCAAGTTCGCGCTCGAGAACCTGCGGCGCGTGCTGCCCCGCATGGCGAAACGCAAGCGCACGGACGACACGCCGAGCGAGGCCCGGCGCCTCAAGCGCCACCCCGCCCTGCTGAAGATGCTCGAGAAGGCCGTCGCCGCCGAAGCGCGGGCCCTCGACGACGTCTTCGGCGAGCTCGGCGGTGAGCCGGCGGTCAAGGCCTGGGTGCAGCGGCGCAACCTGGCGCCCGTGCCCCGGCTGCGGGCGTTCGAGAAGTGGGTGGAGACCGCCCCCGACGTCGCGCGCCATCGGGGCGACCTGCGCATCGCGATTCGGCAGGCGATGGACACGCTGAGTGACCCGGTGGAGACCTGGGCCTCGCTGCTGACCGACAAGGCGCGGCTGGCCGCCGGGTTCGCCGCCGCCGGCGAGAAGCCCTACGACTGGGCCCTCGATCAGCTCGTGGATGCGGTCGCCAAACAGTCCGACGACCCGCCGGACTACCGCCACATCGACGCCGACCGGCGGTCGGCCATCGACGGGCAGGATCTCGACGCCGGGGACTTGCAGGGCAAGCTCGACGTGGACGACATGGCCATCCTGCTGCGCCTGTGTCAGCTCAAGTACGGCACGATGGCCGGCCCCAACGGCGGCGGCCTGATGTTCGAGCACCTGATGGTCGACGAGAGCCAGGACTTCTCGCCGCTGTCGCTGAAGGTGTTGCTCGACTGCGTCCGCCCGGGCGGTCCGGTGACGCTGGCCGGGGACACCGCGCAGCGCATCTGGTTCGACAACGGGTTCGACGATTGGGACGTCCTCGTCCGCGAGCTCGGCGTGCAGGCCCACATGCTGCCCCCCCTGTCGATCAGCTACCGCTCGACGCGGCAGGTCATGGCCCTCGCGCGGCACGTCCTCGGGCCGCTGAACGTCAACCCGGAAGGGCGCGACGCCCGCGATGGCGCACCGGTGGAGCTGTTCCGGTTCGCCGAGCAGGGCGAGGCCGTGGCGTTCCTCGCCGAGTCACTCAAGAACCTGCGCCGACGCGAACGCAACTGCTCGGTCTGCCTCGTCGCCCGCACGCCCGAGATCGCCGATTTGTACTACCGCACGCTGGAGCGGGCGGATTGCAGCCACCTGCGGCGCGTGGACAAGCAGAACTTCGACTTCTCGCCGGGGGTCGACGTGACGGACGTCTACCAGGTCAAGGGCCTGGAGTACGACTACGTGGTGCTCCTCGAGGCGACGGCCGAGCAGTACCCGGATGCGCTCGAGAGCCGCCACCTGCTCCACGTCGGGGCGACCCGCGCGGCGCATCAGCTCTGGATCGTGTGTTCGACGACGCCGACACCGCTCTTGCCGCCGGATCTCGGCCGCCCGGTCGGCTGACGCTTCCCCTCTCAGGGGGCGGCGCAGCGGCAGATCTGGTCGGAAGCGCCGGCCCGACAGCCGACGCGGTCGTCCGTGCGGCAGTCGTCGTCCGCGTCGCTCCAACCGTCGAGGCAGGCCGTGCCGGCCGCGCGACACACCTCGTCGCAGGTGTCGCCGTCACTCTCGATGTAGAACTCGCAGAACGCCTCCCCGTCGCCGGTGACCCCCCGCCCGCAATCGAGGTCACCCTCAAAGACGGCACACGCGGCCACGTCGGGCACGGGATCGGGCTCGGCGGGCGGGGGCGGCTCGGCCGGGGGCGGCTCGGCGGGCGGCGGCTCGGCGGGCGGCGGCGGCTCGGCGGGCGGCGGCTCGGGTGGCCCCGGATCGCGGGCGGCGCAAAGCGCTTCATCCGCGCCGCAGCGCGCGTCGTTGCACGTCGAGACGGCCTGCGCGAGTGCCACCCCGGGGCCGAGCGGGCCACCCGCGGCCTCGATCTCGGGCCCGCAGCTGCCGAGGCAATCGATGCCCGTGCAGCCGGTCCGCCGCGCGCAGTCGAGCAACGACTGGCAGGCGGCATCCGCGGCGCACGCTTCGATTTCGGCGGCACACAGTCGGCAGGCGCAGGTCTCGCAGGCGGTCGCGAGCCCACCACACGCGTCCTCGACGACGGGGGGCGGAGGCTCGGGCGCGGGGGCGCCACCGCCGCCCGCGGGGCCCGCATCGCCGCCCTGCCCGCCGGCCCCCTCGGGGTCGGGCGCCGGCTCTGGCGAGACCTCGATGCCACGGTCGGCTTCGGCGCCAGAGGCACCCATGTCTCGGGCGGGTGCCGCCGACGGCGATGCGCTCGGGGCCCCGGAGGGCGCCGCCGTGGCAGGCGCGGGGGTCGGCACCGCCTGGAACATGGCGTCCACGTCCCAGGCGGGCGGCAGTGGCGCGAGGCCCTCGGGCGGGCCGGCGTCTTCGCCGTCGCCCGCGGGCGGCGTCTCGCAAGCGACAAGGGAGAAGGCGGCCAGGACCCAGAGGCAGCGGCGGCGGAGTCGAGTCTTCATGCCGCTCGACATCGCAAGAACCGCGCCAGCCCTCGGGTCAGGTGGGCAGACGCACCACCGTCAACCAGAAGTGCTGAATCGAGCGGACGACCTCCATGAACTGATCGAGGTCGATGGGCTTGGTCACGTAACAATTGGCATGGAGCGTATAGGTCCGCACGATGTCCCGCTCGGCGGCCGAGGACGTGAGCACGACCACCGGCAGGGTGGCCCACTCCGGCGTCGCTCGGATGCGGGCGAGCAAGCCGGGGCCATCCAGCTTGGGCAGGTTCAGGTCGAGCAGGACGAGGTCCGGCCGGGGGTGGTCGGTGTACGGCGCCGCGCGGGTGAGACGCGCCCAGGCGTCCTCGCCGTCACAGGCGACGCTGACGTGATTGCGCACCCGCGCGTCGTTCAGCCCCTCCAGCGTGAGATCGACGTCGCCGGGGTTGTCCTCGACGAGGAGGATTTCAATCGGCGTCCCCAACTCGGATTTCAGTGTCATGTTCCTGCCCTCTGCAATGTGAAGTGAAACGCCGTCCCGTGTCCGACCTCGGACTCGACCCAGATCCGGCCGCCGTGGCGCTCGACGATCTTCTTGACGACGGCCAGCCCGATGCCCGTACCCGGATAGACCCCCCGCCCGTGCAGGCGCTGGAAGATCTCGAAGATGCGCTCGAAGTGGTGCTTCTCGATGCCGATGCCCCGGTCGGCGACGGTGATGCGGACGAGACCCGGTGCGCCCGGCTCGGATACCGCCCGGACCTCGATCCGGGGCGGCTGGCCGCGCTCCGTGAACTTCACGGCGTTGGCGACGAGGTTCTGAAAGACCTGCCGGAGCTGCCCGGCGTCGGCGGACACGACCGGAAGGGCGTCGAACTCGATGACGGCGCCCGACTCCTCGATGACCCCGCGCAGATCGTCGAGCGCCCGCGCAAGGGTCGCACCGGCGTCCACCGGCACGAGGCAGACCCCCTGGGAGGTCACGCGGGAGTAGGCGAGCAGGTCGTTGATGAGCGTGTGCATCCGGAGCGCGCCATCGACCGCGTAGTGGATGTACTTGTCCGCTTGTTCGTCGAGGTGACCCTTGTAACGCTTCTCGAGCAGCCGAACGTAACTCGTGACCATCCGAAGGGGCTCCTGGAGGTCGTGGGACGCGATGTGCGCAAACTGCTCGAGATCGGCGTTCGAGCGTGCGAGCTTTTCGGTCTGCTGCCGGAGCTCTTCTTCGCGGGCCTTGCGCTCCGTGATGTCGTGCGCGACGGCGTAGTACAGGCGGTCCTCCGGGTGGACCGCGTCGTGACTCGTGCGGGACGCCCAGAGCAGCCATCGGTAGCTGCCGTCCTTGCAGCGGTAACGGTTCTCGAACGAGATCGTCGAGAAGTCGCTCGTGGTGAGCTTGCCCATGATCTCCAGCGTCGACGCCACGTCGTCGGGGTGAACGAAGTCGAGGAACGGACGACTGCAGAGTTCCTCGAACGTCCAGCCGAGCTGCGACCACGCCGGGTTGAGCTGTCGGAAGTAGCCGTTGATGTCCGCGATGCAGAGCATGTCCAGCGACAGCGCGAAAAACGCCTCGCGATGCTGCGCGGCCCGGGTCATCGCCTCGATTTCCACCCGCGTCTCGCGCAGTGCCGCCCGCTGGCGGAGAAGGGCGTGCCCGCGGCGGACGGCCTCGACGACCGAAACTGTCCACGCGTTGACGACCTCGTCGACGCCGAGGGCACGCGCTTGCTCGGCCTCCACCTCGGTCCCGGCGACCCCGATGACATAGAGTTCACCCACGTCGGCCCGCTCGGGGGGCGGCTCGCCGACCGTGAACACCCAGACGGCCGGTGCACCCGCAGCGTGCGCCGCCGAGACGTCCCGCCCGGCCGCTCGCAAGGCCGAATCCCAGGTGGTCGCGCTCCCCCACGTCACCGTTCGTTCCACCATGACCGCCCCCGAAAACAGTGGCACCCCGTCGAAACTACGCCTCGCCCGACCCGCTGAAAAGGATCGATTCGTCGAAAGCGCCCCCCCACCGGCCCCCTTGCCGACCGGGCGCCCCGCGCGCACTATCCGGACCATCGACTGCACTGGAGGCCGCGTTGATCCACGCCCCGCTGAGGGTGTTGCTCGTCGAGGACAACCCCGGCGACGAGGGCCTGCTGAGGGCTGCGCTCGAGGACGTCCCCGGTGCGCACTGTGAGCTCCTCTGGGAGCCGACCCTCGACGGGGCCCTGACCCGCCTCGCCTCCGAGCGCTTCGACGCGCTGCTGCTCGACCTCGATCTCGGCCCCACCCGCGGCCTCGCGACGCTGGCGCGGGTCTCGCAACAGGCGGTCGCGCTGCCCGTCGTGGTGCTGACGGGTCGGGACGACGTCTCGACGGGGGTCGGTGCGGTGCAGGCCGGCGCACAGGACTACCTGATCAAGGGCCGAACGGACGGTGACCAGATCTGGCGGGCGCTGTGTTACGCGGTCGAGCGCCACCGGGCCGAACAGACCATCCGCACGCTCAACGAGACGCTGGAACACCGTGTCGACCTCCGCACGCGCGAGCTGATGCTGGCCAACGAGGAGATGCTGGCCTTCGTCCGGGCGTGCGCCCACGACCTGCGCGGCCCCTTGCGGACGGTGGAGGGCCTCGTCTCGCTCATTCTCACCGAGCACGGTGCCGGCATGCCCGAGGACGCCCTCGAGCTCCTCGATCGCACCCGCCGCGCGGTCGTCCGCCAAGACGGCATCCTGACGGCGCTGACGCGCTTCGCCCGGACGGCATCGGCGCAGCTCGACTTGCAGACCACCGATCTCGTCCCGGCCTTCCGCGCGCTCGTGGCCGAGTACGTGCGCCGCCATCCGGGTCGTGTGGTGCATCTCACGGCCCCGGAGCACGTCGTCGTGACGGCCGATCCGGCCATCTTGCACGTCGCCCTCGAAAACCTCGTGTCCAACGCGCTGAAGTTCTCGCAGGGTCGCGACGTCGCCGAGCTGACGTTCGGTGTGCTCGCCGATCGTCGGCCGCCGACGTTCTTCCTGCGCGACAACGGCGTCGGGTTCGCGCCCGAGTACGCGCACAAGCTCTTCAAGCCCTTCCAGCGCCTGCACGACGAGCGCGCGTTTCCGGGGACGGGCCTCGGTCTGACCACCGTTCAACGCGTCGTCCGCCTCCACGGCGGGCGTGTCTGGGCCGAGGCCGCCCCGGACGCCGGCGCGACGTTCTACTTCACGCTCGCCCCGGATTCCGGTGCCGGCCTTCCCTCAGCGTCAGAGATCGATGTGAGAGAACCGTGAACCTCCCGCGTACCGCCCGCCGGACCGCCACCTGTGCGGCCCTCGCCCTCGCCCTCGTCTCGAGGCCCGCCCCCGTCTCGGCCAACGTCCCGGCCGCCTACCTGCCGTGCGAAGGGCTCTCCGACGGCGACGCGTGTCAGTTCTCGGGCTACGGGGACGGGGCTTGTGTCCTCGACACGCTCTGCGCGGACCACGTCGTCGCCGGCTGCCCCGCCTGTGACAAGTGTCTTCTCTGTGGCGATCCGTGCCGGGGCCTGGCGCCGGGCGACGGGTGCGACCTGCCGGACGGGGGCGAGGGCCGGTGCAAGCGGCGCACGGGCTGCACGGACGACGAGCGCTTCTCGTTCGACGAGTGCAATCACTGCCTGCCCCTCGCCAATGCGGACTGTCGCCGACACGAGGGGGGCGTCGGACACTGGGAGCGTCTGTCGGGCGAGTGCCCGGTCGGTGGCATCCCCGACGACGACCTCTGCTGGCAGTGTCTCCCGGGGTCCGGGCAATCGGTTCCCGCCGAGTCCGGCGGGTGCAGCCAGCGAGGCGCGCAGCGCTTCGATCTCGCCGCCGGGGGCCTCTGGGGCGCCATCGTTCTGGCCGCGGCGGCGTTCAGCGGCTCGTGTCGACGACGCGCGCCAAGAAAGGACCTCGAAGCATGAGTCGATCCCGAGACGTCGGTGGCACCAGCGGAGGCCTCGGCGAGTTCGTCGCCGGCGTCCTGATGACCGCCGCCGGCTTCTACGTCCTCACCGACCGCATCACCGTGCACTCCGGATGGGGCCGGTTCTGGCAGGGCGGCCACGGCGGCCTCACCCTGATTGCCGTGCTGATCGGATTCGTCCTGGTCTTCTACAACGGCCGCAACCCGCTCGGCTGGCTGCTGGTCGTCGGCGGCATCGGCTTCTCTCTCTTCGAGGTGCTCTCGAGCCTCTCGCTGTCGATGCGGCCGATGCCCCTGTGGGAGATGCTGCTCATCTTCCTGCTCTTCGGCGGTGGCATCGGGCTGACGCTGAAGGCCATCCGCCCCCATCGCGGGGGCGGCGAGCTGGAAAAAAAGCGCGACGACTGAGACGCCGAGGCCCTGAGGGCCCGTGCCTCAGAGGGCCGCGAGGGCCGCGTCGTAGTTGGGCTCGGTGGTGATCTCGTTCACGAGCTCGACGTGGCGCACGACACCGTCGGCGTCGGTGACGATGACCGCGCGCGCGAGCAGCCCGGCGAGGGGCGAGCCCGTCAGACGCAGGCCGTAGGCCTTCTCGAACGCGTCGTCGCGGAACGTGGAGCCCGTGACGACCTTGTCGAGGCCCTCGGCGCCGCAGAAGCGCTTCGCGGCAAAGGGGAGGTCCTTCGAGATGCACAGCACGACGGTGTTCTCGAGGCCGCCGGCCTTGGCGTTGAAGGCCCGCACCGACATCGCGCAGATGCCCGTGTCGATGCTCGGGAAGATGTTGAGGACGAGCTTCTTGCCGGCGTAGTCCGCGAGCGTCGCCGTGCCGAGATCGGCGCGGACGAGGCTGAAGTCGGGCAGCTTGCTGCCGACGGCGGGCAGCGCCCCGTTGGTCTCGACGGGGGCGCCTTTGAAGTGCGTTTTGGCCATGGGCGTGACTACTCCTGCTTGGTGATGACGAACTCGACGCGGCGGTTGGCGTCGCGGCCGGCCTCGGTGCGGTTGTCCTGGACCGGCACGTCCGGCCCGAAGCCGACGGCTTCCAGCGTGCCCGCGTCGACGCCCTGGCCGACGAGGTAGCGCAACACGGAGTCCGCGCGGGCCTGGCTCAGCTTCATGTTGTACTTCTTGGAGCCGCGGTTGTCCGTGTGACCCTCGACGCGGATGCCCTTGATGCGCTTGTTGCTCTTGATGACGAAGGCCACCTGATTGAGCAGCTCGAAGCTCTGGGGCTTGATCGTGGCCTTGGCGGTGTCGAAGAAGACCTTCTCGAGGATCTCGATCTTGGTGGTCGTCAGCTTCACGAGGCCCTGATCGGGGCAACCGTCGGTGTCGTCGACGCCGTTGACCACCTCGGGCTCGTTCGGGCAGCGATCCGAGACGTCGGGGATGCCGTCACGATCGTTGTCCGGCTCGGGGCAGCCGTCGGTGTCCTCGAAGCCGTCCATGTCCTCGGGATCGGTCGGGCACTTGTCCTGCGGATCGAGCAGACCGTCCTTGTCGGTATCGGGAATGGTGTCCGGGCAGCCGTCCGTGTCCTGGAAGTTGTTCAGCGTCTCCGGCTCGTTGGGGCACTTGTCGTCGACGTCGAGGATCTTGTCCTGATCGTTGTCTTCTTCGGGGCAGCCGTCTTCGTCCTGGAAGGCGTCTTTGTCTTCGGGCACGAGCGGGCAGCGGTCGGGGCCGGCCTCGTACCCGTGAATGCCGTCCTCGTCGGCGTGCGCGCTCTGCACGGCATCGTTCACGCCGTCCTTGTCGTTGTCGACGTCCGGGCAGCCGTCGGTGTCCTCGAAGCCGTCGCGATCTTCGGGATCCTCCGGGCACTTGTCCTGCTCGTCGAGCAGCCCGTCCTTGTCGGCATCGTAGTTGCGGTCGTGCCAGGCGAACCCGAACAGGACGCGGTACGTCGGCGAGCCGTAGTCGGGCACGATGCCGGTGCCGCCGGCGATGGTGAAGACCGCGCCGGGATCGGTGAAGAACCGGAAGCCGGCGAGGGCCTCGAGGGGGTTGGCCTTCGCGTCGCTCGACACGTCCGCGACGGGCGTCGCGCCGAAGAGTTCGGCGAGCAGAAGCGCGTCGTCCGAGCCGAGATCGATGCCGATGCCCGCGCCGTACGTGACCTCCGTCCCGAGCTCGAGCGTGGTGCCCGAGACCGCCTGCTTGTCCGGGCGCACCTTCACGCCGCCGTTGGCCGCGAAGCTCAGACCGGCGGCCCGGGCCTCGAGGATCAGCTTGGGGTTGAGGGTGAACTGATCGGCGCCGATGAACTTGTCGGCGTCGCCCGTCGGGAAGTTCAAGGGCACGGCGATGGCGATGCCGAAGCCGTGGTCCTTCTCGAGGCCGAAGAGACGAATCTTCGGGACGAGCCGGACATCGCCGAGGCCGAACCCGTCGTTGCCGCTCTGCTTCAGCAGGTCGCCGTTCGCGTGGCTGACCGGGAGGTCGAGCGTGAGCTCGAAGTGGTCGAGGAACCCGGTCGTCAGCATGATGTCCGCCGTCGTGAGGTTCGCGACGACCGTGTCGTCGACCTCACCGCCCTTGCGGGTGACGAGCGGATTGTGCCCGTAGTTGATCACCAGCGAGGGCACGATGACGTGCTCGTGGCGGATGACCCGGGCACCCTCGACGCTGAAGTAGTTCCAGGTACCCCCCGCGGGCTTGAAGTTCTGGATGTCCTGCGCGGCGGCCGTCCCGGCGACGAGGGCGCTCGCTGCGACGAAAGACCAGAGATTTCGGCTCATTGCGTGCTCCGGAAGGCGTAGATTCCGCGGCACGTTACAAGACTCCCCCGCCCAAAGCAAAGGTCGGGGTCATCCCGGCAGTCCCGATCGGTGGGAGATTTGCCTACCCCCCCCCCATCCCCGTGAGGCCCCGGGGTTGAATTCGTGTACCGCCC
>JAKLJY010000177.1 GCA_023150895.1 Myxococcota bacterium
CGCCCGCCCCGGCGGTTCCGCCGCCCCCGCCCCCTCGGCCGGCCGCCCCCATGCGCGCCGCGGGGCCGGTCTCCGTCGACCTCGTCGACGAGATCGAGGACCTCGACGACCACGACCCCGCGGACGCCTTCGGCGCGACGGTCGCCCAGACGGGCAACCTCTTCGTCCGGGCGGCGGACGGCCGGATCCTCGGCCCGTTCAGTCCCGACGAGGCGCGGGAGCTCGTTCTGCAGGGGCGCCTGACGGGGACGGAAGCGGCCTCCTTCGACCAGCGCTCGTGGATGCCGCTGGCGAGCTTTCCGGGGCTCTCGGGTCTGGCCGTCGAGCCGGCCGCCGGCCCGCCACCCGCCCCCAAGAGCAGCGCAGGCGGGGAGTTCGACTTCAGCTTCTCCGACGCGCCGAAGACGAACGCCGGCGCCGAGCCGGACGACTTCGACTTCAGCTTCAGCGATCTGCCCAAAACGGACCGCGCACCGGGGCTCGTCCCCCCACCGGCCACGGGTGCCCGCCCCGCGGTCGCGCCGCCCCGCCCGGCCACGGGCTCGCGTCCGGCGGTGGCGGCCCCGCCCGCGACCGGCGCCCGCCCCGCCGCAGGCCTGCAGGACCTCTTCGACGATCTCCCGGACGACCTGCCCGCCCCGAAGGCGGCGTCGAGCGCGCCCGTGCCGGCCGGCGGCCTCACGGATCTCAGCGACCTCCCGGCGCCGAAGACGAGCGTCACGCCGCGCGCACCGTCCGGCGGCATCGATCTGCCCGGCCTCCGGGACGCGGTCGATCTCCCCGGCCTCAGGGGCACCGCGGACCTCCCCGGGCTCAGGGGCACCGTGGACCTGCCCGGCCTCAAGGGCGAGGCCGGTCTCCCCGGTCTCAAGGGTGAAGCCGGCCTTCCGGGGCTCAGGGGCGAGGCCGGCCTGCCCGGACCGCGCGGCGTCGCCGGCCTGCCCGGCACGCGCGGCGAGACCGGTTTGCCCGGCGTCCGCGGCGAGACGGCCCTGCCCGGTGTTCGCGGCGAGACCGGCCTGCCCGGCGTGCCCGAACTCTCCGGGCTCGTCGCCCCGGTCGGCGAAGACCTCCCGAACCTGCCGGGAGACGCCGAGGCGCGCCAGTTCGCCGAGAGCGGCCTCGCCGATCAGCTCGAGGGCGACGCGCTCGCGCGACCGGTGCCGCCGGAAGCCAACCGCAAACGCAAGCTCATGCTGGCCGGGGGCCTCGTCGCCGGGATCGGCATCATCGGTGCGGTGACCAGCCTGATCGACGGCGTCGGTCCCTTCGGCATCGACCTGCTGACCGGTGGCGACGAACCGGTCGCGGCCCGTCCCTCCGCGCCCCCGTCGATGAACGTGGCGAGCCCCTCCGCCGCGCCCACCGCCACCGTCAGCGTTGCGCCGTCGGGCGCAGGCAGCGCCCCGGGCCTTCTCCCACCGGGCGAGGCGACGCTCGCCGAGGTCGCCGGGTACCGGACGGCCATCGCGGCGCGTGAGCAGAAGGGGGAGGGGGCCGGCGCCGAGACGCTCGATCTCATCGAGCTGTACGCGTTCGGCGCGCTGGAATTCCCCGGCAACAACGAGTGGATTCGTCGCTCGGCCGAGCTCGCCGGCAAACTGGACGACGCCACGAAAGCCACCCCCGCCGGCAAGCGGGCCCGTCTGGCCGCCGCGCTGGCCAACTCCGACGGCGCGGCGCTCGCCCTGGCCATCGAACTCGCCAAGGCCAACCCGACCGACGCGCGCGCGCAATACCTCGCCGGGCACGCCTGGCGTCTGAAGAACGACCTCGACGCGAGCTTCGCCGCCTTCGACAAGGCCCGCACGCTGGATCCGACCCTGCTCTCCGCCGCGCGACTCGCCGGCGAGACGGCTGTCCGGCGGGGCGACATGGAGAACGCCCGGCCGATCCTCGAGGGCGTCTTCCAGAAGGCCCCCGGCACGCCCTCCGTCGCCGTCTCCCTCGCTCGCATCGAGCTGCACACGGGGGCCAATGACCGCGCGTCGGCGCTCGTCGAGCAGATTCTCTCGATGCCCGCCGAGCGCGCGACCCCGGCCGACCGCTCCTCCGCGATCGTCCTGCGGGCGCGGCTCGAGATCGGCCGCGGCCAGGAAGACGTCGCCCTCCGCAGCCTCGAGGAAGCGATCAAGGCCAACCCCCGCAACCTCGAAGCGGTCGAGCTGCTGAGCGAACGCCACTTCGCGACCAAGGCCTACGACAAGGCCCTCATTCAGTTCGAGTCCCTGCGCGCCGCCGGGGCCGGCACCCCCGAGATCGTCATCTCGATCGCCCGATGCCACGAGGCGCTGAACAACGCGGACAAGGCCCTCGCCGAGCTGACCGCCGGCGCCGAAACCTACCCGCAGTCGGCGGCGCTCCAGAGCGCCATCGGCGATGCCGAGATGCGGCGCCGCCGTTACCCCGAGGCACGTGCCGCCTACGACAAGGCCCTCGCCATCGATCCCAAGTTCGAAGAAGCCTACCTGCGGATCGCCGACCTGCTGGTCAGCCAGGCGAAGGTGGGCGAGGCGTCGGACTTCCTCGCCAAGGCCCTCGAGACGAAACCGAGCAGCGCCATGCTGCATTACGGCGCAGGCGAGCTGAAGCAGCGGCTCGCCGGCGGCAAGGACGAAACCCTGCTCGCCGCCGCCGAGCGGGCCTTCCGCGAAGCGATTCGCCTCGAACCGACGCTCCTGAAGGCGCGGCACCACCTCGCCCAGACGCTCCTCGACAAGGGCGACGCCGCGGGCGCCATGAAGGAGCTCACCGGGCTGCAGGCGCGGCCGGACTACCACGAGGACCTCGCGTACGACGTCGGTCGGGCGCAGCAGGCGCTCGGCGAGCTCGACGCCGCGGTCGCGAGCTATGAAGATGCCCTGACGCGGCAGGCCAACGAGCCCAAGACGCTGCTCGCCGCCGGCACGGCCTACTTCGCCAAGGGTGACTATCCCAAGGCGACCGAACGCCTGACCCTCGCGGCCCAAGTGGCCAACAAGCTCACCGCCGCCCACTACTACCTCGGCCGCGTGGCCTTCGAGCAGAAGAACCTGGCCGTCGCGGTCCAGAAGTTTCAGCTCGCCAGCGACGACGAGGCCGGCAACAACGAGTACCGCTACTGGCTCGGCCGCGCGCTGCTCGACGCGGGCAAGGCCAAGCCCGCCTATCAGGAGTTCTCGACGGTCGCCGAGAACATCAAGAACGAGAACCTTCGCAAGCTGCCGAAGTTCCTGTGTGACGCCCACTACCGGCGCGGGCAACTCCGCTTCGAGGGGGTCGCCGACGGCACCCGGGACTGGCGGGGCGCCCAGGGGGACTTCAAGGTCGCCCTCGACTGCGACGACAGCCGTCCCGAGGTCTGGACGGCGCTCGGCGACACCTACGAGATCTCCGAGCCCAAGACGGCCGAGCAGCACTACACGACGGCGACCCGCAAGGACGCGAAGTACGGGCCCGCCTACTGGAAGCGTGGCAATCTGCGCATGCTCTCGGAGAACGTGGCCGGTGCGAAGGGCGACTTCGAGCGTGCGCGCGACCTCGATCCGAAGGCGCCCGAGCCCGTCGGCCGTCTCTGCGAGATCTACAACGGGCAAGGCCAGAAGGCGCTCGCCAAGTCGGTCTGCAAGGCCTACCTCGACCTGGCGCCGAGCGGTGAACTCGCCGGCACCGCCCGCGAGATTCTGGAAGACCTGAACCGGTAGCGGGCGGCGCTGCGTCACGCCGTTGGGGCCCGAGGTTCACAAACGCCCCGGCGCCTGCTAAAACGCGCGCCATGCTCGACATCCGCCTCCTCGCCCAGGATCCCGAGACCTTCGCCGCCCGCCTCGCGCGCCGCGGCAAAGGCATCGACCTCGAACCCGTCTTTGCCCTCGATCGCCGCCGCCGCGAGCTCATTCAGCGCAGCGACGAGCTGCGCCACCGCAAGGGCAAGGCGGAAGAGGCCATGAAGACGGCGGACAAGAAGGGCCCCGACTTCGCCGCATTTCGCGACGAAATGCGCACCGTCGCGAACGAGATCAAAGTCCTCGAGGAGTCGCTCAAGGTCGTCGAGGCCGAACTCGACGAGCGGGCGCTCTACCTGCCCAACCTCCCGGACGATGCCGTCCCCGAGGGCGCGTCGGCCGACGAGAACCCCGTCGTCCGCGTGTGGGGCGAGAAGCCCGTGTTCGACTTCGAGCCCCTCGAGCACGATCGGCTCGGCGAGAAAACGGGCCTGCTCGACTTCGAGCGCGCCGTCAAGATCACCGGGGCGCGTTTCACCGTCTACCGGGGCGGGGCGGCGCGGCTCGAGCGCGCGCTCATCAACTTCATGCTCGAGCAGCACACCACGGCGCACGGCTACACCGAGATCCTGCCGCCGTTCATGGTCAACGCGACGTCGATGCAGGGCACCGGCCAGTTCCCGAAGTTCCGGGAGGAAGCCTTCGAGATGGAGAAGGACGGCTTCTTCCTCGTGCCCACGGCCGAGGTCCCGGTCACCAACCTGCACCGCGACGAGATCCTCGACGGCAAGCGCCTGCCGGTTCGGTATGCGGCCTATACGCCCTGCTTCCGTCGCGAGGCCGGCAGCTACGGCAAGGACACCCGCGGGCTCATCCGCCAGCATCAGTTCAACAAGGTCGAGCTCGTCCAGTTCACGACGCCGGAGGACTCGGCGCGCGCCCACGAGGAGCTGACCGGCCACGCCGAGAAGATCCTCCAGCTCCTCGGGCTGCACTACCGGGTCGTCGACCTCTGCGCGGGCGACCTCGGCAACGCCGCGGCCCGCACCTACGACCTCGAGGTCTGGCTGCCCGGGCAGAACGCCTACCGCGAGATTTCGTCCTGCTCCAACTTCCGCGACTTCCAGAGCCGGCGGGCCGCGATCCGTTTCCGGGCCGAGGCGGGCAAGAAGCCCCAGCTCGTCCACACCCTGAACGGCTCCGGCCTCGCCATCGGTCGCACGGTGGTCGCCGTCCTCGAGAACTACCAGACGGCGGACGGCCGGGTCCGGATCCCCGAGGTCCTGCGCCCGTTCATGCGGGGCGACGCGTTCATCGAGCCGGAGTCGGCAGAAATGATTTGACACGCAGGTCGGGCGTCGGTACAAAGCCCGAGCTTTGCCAACGCCCTCTGGTTCTGGAGGAGTGGCCGAGTGGCTTAAGGCGGCGGTCTTGAAAACCGTTGTGGGGAAACCCGCCGTGGGTTCGAATCCTACCTCCTCCGCCCTTGACAGGTTCGTTGACATCGTCGGGTTTGCGTCGCGGTCCACCGCGCCGAGAGCCCCTCGTTTTTGAGCTGGAGAGATGGCCGAGCGGCCGAAGGCAACGGTTTGCTAAACCGTCATAGCCCAAAAGGCTATCGAGGGTTCGAATCCCTCTCTCTCCGCCCGAATCCCAAGCAGTCGTAGCTCAGCTGGATAGAGCATCGGTCTACGGAACCGAGGGTCGCAGGTTCGAATCCTGCCGACTGCGCCAAGGCCCGATCCGGAAAAACCGGATCGGGCCATCGTTTTTCTACTCGGCGCCCGTGCACAGCGACATCGACTACATGGGCCTCTGCCTCGAACTGGCCGACGAGGCCGCCCGACGAGGAGAAGTCCCCGTCGGTGCGGTCGTCGTGGTCGGTGAGCGCATCGTCGGTCGCGGTTACAATCTCCGCGAAACGACGGGCGACCCCACCGCGCACGCCGAAGTCGTCGCGCTGCGCGAGGCCGCACGAAACGTGGGGTACTGGCGCGTGCTCGACAGCACGCTCTACGTCACTCTCGAGCCGTGCATCATGTGCGCCGGCGCGTTGGTGAACGCCCGGATCGGTCGACTCGTCTACGGATGCACGGATCCCAAAGCCGGCGCCGTGACGAGCCTCTACGCAATCCCCGTCGATGCCCGCCTCAACCACCGTCTGGTGGTGGAAGGCGGTGTGTGTGCCGAAGCCTGCACGGAGCAGCTTCGCAGGTTCTTTCGACAACGAAGAGGGCGACTTTGAAGAGCGTCGCCCATGAGTTCTGGAGAGGTGGCCGAGCGGCCGAAGGCGCTTGACTCGAAATCAAGTGTGGGGCAACTCACCGTGGGTTCGAATCCCACCCTCTCCGCCCCTATCGCTCGCGTCGGTCCGGCACCTGGAGAGGTGACCGAGAGGCCGAAGGTGTACGACTGGAAATCGTATGTACCCCAAAAGGGTACCGAGGGTTCGAATCCCTCCCTCTCCGCCGCGCCGGCCTGACGACGAGCTCTTATGATGGCCGGGCCCGACGACCGGAGCCCGTGAACCCCGCCAGGGCCGGAAGGCAGCAACGGTAGCGGGGCCTTCGGGGTGTCGGGTCCCGGCCGTCGACCTTCTGCGGGCAGTGCCCGGCCCACCGCCCCGTCCGGAGCCCGCGCAGCCCCATGTCATACCTGGTCCTCGCACGGAAATGGCGGCCCCGCGTCTTCGACGACGTCGTGGGTCAGGAGCACGTCACCCGGACGCTCCAGAACGCCATCAAACAGGACCGCGTCGCGCATGCGATGCTCTTCACGGGCAGCCGCGGCGTCGGCAAGACCTCATGCGCCCGCATCCTGGCGAAGGCGCTCAACTGCGAGTCCGGTCCGACGACCGAGCCCTGCGGCACCTGCCCGGCCTGCGTCGAGATCACCGGCGGTACCTCGACGGACGTCTTCGAGATCGACGGCGCGAGCAACAACAGCGTCGAGCAGATCCGCGAGATCCGCGAGTCGGTGAAGTTCGTCCCCGCCCGCGGCAAGCGGAAGATGTACATCATCGACGAGGTGCACATGCTCACCACGGCGGCCTTCAACGCGCTGTTGAAGACGCTCGAAGAGCCGCCGGCCCACGTCCTCTTCGTCTTCGCGACGACCGAGCCGCACAAGATTCCCGAGACGATTCTCTCGCGCTGCCAGCGCTTCGACTTCAAGCGCATCCCCGAGAAGAAGATCGTCGACGCCATCGGCCGCATCGCCTCGAAGGAGGGGGTCGAGGTCGAGGGCGCTGCGCTGCACCACATCGCGCGCGAGGCCGAGGGCGGCATGCGCGACTCGCTCTCGCTGCTCGATCAGGTCATCGCGTTCTGTGGCACGCGCATCAGCGAGGCGCAGGTGCGCGAGGTGCTCGGCATCGCCGATCGCCGCATCCTGTCCGATCTGACCGCGGCGTTGCTCGAGGGCAACAGTCAGCGGGCGCTGCTGCTCGTCGAGGACCTCTTCCACTTCGGCATCGACCTTCAGAAGTTCGCCGGCGAGCTCGTCAAGCACCTGCGGGACCTCATCGTCATCAAGGTCTGTGCGGAGCCCGGGCGGCTCGTCGATCTGCCCGACGCGGAGGTCGAGCAGATGGCCGATCTCATCCGCGACCAGCCGCCGGCGCGGCTGCACCGGCTCTTCTCGGCGATGATGCAGGGCGCCGACGAAATCGGGCGCTCACCCTTCCCGAAGCTCGCGCTCGAGATGGTGCTGCTGAGATTGTGCGAGCAGGGCAGCACGCTGCCCTTGGGCGACGTGCTGCAGGGGCTCGCGCGACTCGAGGCGCGCCTGGCCGGCGGCGGTGGCGACGACGGCGGGGGGGGCTTCCCGACGGCCGGGGGACCGGTCGCTTCCGGATTCCCCGGCTCGACGAAGGCCCCGACGGCCCCCCCCACGGGTCCCCGCGCCGAGGCGCCGCCCCCGCTGGTACCGCGGACGACCGAGGCCCCGTTGGCCACCGCGGCCGCACCGGCGCGCCCCCTGTCGACCCTCGGCGCGGCGGCCGCCCTGCTCGTCGACGGCAACGCCGCCGTCGATGCCGCGCCTGCGCAGCGTCCGGGCCTCGAGCCGGCACCCGCGCTGCGCCCGGTGACCGAACCCGACGCCGAGCCGCCTCCGGCGCCCGAGTCGGCGTTTTCGGCGCCGCCCGTGCGGTCGGATGTCCCGGCCTGCGTCGATCCCGAGCAGTCGCCCTCCGGCGCGGGCTGCGTCGGGGGGGCCTACACGTCCGTGCCGCCGCCGGGGCTCCGGTTCGAGGACGAGGCCTCCGCGTCGACGTCGGTGCCCTCGGAGGACGCGACGCCCATCGACCTCTTCGACGGCGCGCCCCCTGCGCACCACTTCGAGACGTGGGTCGCCAACATCCGCAAGGTGGACAGCTTCCTCGGCGCCGAGCTCGAGCTCGGGGCTCGGTTGCTGGCATTCGACGACGAGAAGGTCGTCCTGGCGCTGCCCGAGAACACCCACGGCGAGGTCGTGCCGGCGACGCCGCTGCTCGAACAGATCCTCCGTCGCAGCACCGGGCGGTCGCAGCGGCTCGAGCTGTTGCGCTGCGCCGAGCGCGACGAAAACCTGACCGGCGAAACGATCTACGCCCGGCGTCAACGCCTGCAGAGTGAACACCGGGAGGCTCGCATCCAGGCGGCCCGGCGCGATCCGGCGGTGCTGATGGCGGTGGACGTCCTCGGGGCGTCCATCGAGCGCGTCGTCGCCCGTTGACAATGCCGCCCCCCGGGGCGAGCATCCGCGGCCCGTCACGCTTCCAGGAGCAGGCCCATGGCCGGTGGATTCGGAAACATCATGCTTCAGGCCCGGCGCATGCAGGGCCAGATCAAGTCTCTGCAGGATCAGCTCGAGCAGACGGAGTTCGAGGGGGCGGCCGGCGGCGGACTCGTCAAAGTCACGGTCGACGGCCGTCAGAAGGTCAAGAAGCTGACCATCACCCGCGAGGCCATCAACCCGGACGACCTCGACGAACTCTCGGACATCGTCACGGCCGCGCTCAACATGGCCCTGACGGCCAGCCTCGAGCACAGCCAGGCCGAGATGAAGAAGATCACCGGCGGCATCAACCTGCCCGGCCTCGGCTGATCGCCCGGTATGGCGTCGGCCACGGATCCCATCCGGCGCCTCGTCCTGGCGTTCTCCCGCCTGCCCGGCATCGGAGAGAAGACGGCCACGCGGCTGACGTTCTTCGTGCTCAACGGTCCGCCCGAGGTGGCCCGTGAGCTCTCCGCGGCGCTCGCGGACGTGCGCGAGCGCGTCCGGTTCTGCTCCGTCTGCTGCAACCTGACCGAGGCCGATCCCTGTCGATTCTGTGCGGATCCGCGCCGGGACGACCGCCTCGTCTGCGTCGTCGAGTCCGTCCCGAGCCTGCTCGCGATCGAGCGCACGGGCGAATTCCGCGGTCGGTACCACGTTTTGCACGGGGTCATCTCGCCCCTCGACGGCGTCGGTCCCGAGCAGCTGCGCCTCAAGGAGCTCGTCGCGCGCGTCGCGCTCGGGGTCGACGAGGTCATCGTCGCCACCAATCCCAGCGTGGAGGGCGAGGCCACGGCGCTCTACATCCAGCGCCTGATGCGTCCCCTCGGCGTCCGCATGACGCGCATCGCCAGCGGGGTCTCGGTCGGCTCGGATCTGGAGTACGCCGACCAGGCCACCCTCGGGCGCGCCCTGAGCGCACGCCGCGAGATGTAGCGCTCGCCGGCGCAGTTCTTGTCGATTCCCCGGGCCGATGTTACGTTCGCTCCCCGGCGCTGGCAGGTCCCGTCACGCCGATCCGACTTTCCTCTCTTCGCCCGAGCCAGCGCCAGAACGAGGTTCTTGTCCGATGAGCTCCACGCCGATGGTCCTCTTCGAAGAGGAGTTCAAGCAGATCACGGCGATCTGCGATCAGCTCCACCGTGACGCGGCCGCCAAGGCCGTGTTCCTGGTGGACAAGAACGGGCAGCTGCTCGCCAACAGCGGCGAGACGGGCGACCTCGACACGACTTCCCTCGCCAGCCTCACGGCCGGCAACATTGCGGCGACCGGCGGGCTCGCGCAGCTCCTCGGCGAAAAAGAGTTCGCGATTCAGTTCCACGAAGGCGAGAAGGACAACATCCACATCTCGCTCGTGGGGCAGCGCGTCATCCTGGTGATCATCTTCGACGAGCGGTCGAGCCTCGGGCTCGTGCGGCTCAGGGTGCGCAAGGCGGGCATCGAGCTCGCCGCCATCTTCGAGGTCATCCACCAGAAGGCTTCGGAAACCGGGTCGACGGTGTTCTCCGAGATCACCGACGACGACATCGACAATCTCTTCGGCGACGGCTGAGCGGGCGGGTCGGCACCATGTCCTTCATCAATTACTCATCCCGCGAAATCAACTGCAAGATCGTGTACTACGGTCCGGGTCTCTGCGGGAAAACGACCAACCTCCAGTACATCTACGCCAAGACGAACCCCGAGGCGAAGGGCAAGATGATCTCGCTCGAGACGGAGACGGAGCGCACGCTCTTCTTCGACTTCTTGCCCCTCTCCCTCGGTGAGATCCGGGGTTTCAAGACCCGCTTCCACCTGTACACGGTCCCCGGGCAGGTCTTCTACGACGCGAGCCGCAAACTCATCCTCAAGGGGGTCGATGGGGTGGTCTTCGTCGCGGACTCGCAGGCCGAGCGCATGGACGCGAACCTCGAGTCGCTCGAAAACCTGCGGACGAACCTCAAGGAGCAGGGCTACGACCTCGACGCCCTGCCCTACGTCGTGCAGTACAACAAGCGCGACCTGCCGAACGCCATCGACCTCGACTACCTCAAGCAGTACATCAACCCGACCAACGTGCCGGATTTCGAGGCGGTGGCGACGACGGGTGTCGGGGTCTTCGACACCCTCAAAGCGGTGGCGAAGCAGGTCCTGATCGAGCTGAAGCGGGGTCGCTGAGCCCGATGGCTTCGCCTCCGGAGGACGAGCCCTTGGAGCTCGCCTTCGACCCCCGGCGGCGGTCGGATGTCCCGCCACCGCCGGTCCCGGTCATCCCCGCGCCCCGCGCGGCGGAGACCGAGGCGCCCCCCCCGGAGCGCGGACCCCGTCTGCCGGCCCCGATCGGCGTGCGCGGACACTGGGCCTACACCCTGGCTGCCTGGGAGTGGTTCCGCGGTTGGCGGGGTCGGGTCGCGGCCGAAGACGTCGCCGTGCGGACGGCGTGCGACGCTCGGGACGCCGCGTTTGCGGCGCTCGGCGAGGCGGCCGTCGCCGCGGAGAACGCCGCCGCGGGCGCCGAAGACGCGGAGATCTCGGCGTTCGCCGCGACCCTTGCCCGATTCGCGGCCGAGACCCGCGCGCTGGAGGTCCGGCAAGCGGAGAGCCTGGCCGCGGCCGAGCGCGCGACCGCCGACACCGCGGCCGCCGTCTCCGAGCTCGACGCCCGGCTCGCCGAAGTCCGGGCGGGCTACCGACCACACGAGATGGAGCTGCGACGGCTCGAACGAGGCCTCGAGGACACCCGTCGCCAGGCGGCCGCCGTGGAAGCGCGCGCCGCCAAGGACGGCGAGGCGGGGGTCGTCGCCGATCGTGCGCGCGTCGAAGCCCAGCGCCAGGCGCTCGAGGCGCAGGCGGATGAGCGACGCCGAGCCGTGGACGCCGGGCGACGGCAGGAAGCGGCCGTCGAGCACGAGCAGAGCCTCGTCCGCAAGGCGGGGGCCCAAGAGGTCGCCTCGTTGGCGTCTCGGGCGACGCAGGCCTCCGAAGAGGTCGTTCGCCTCGGCGAGCGCCGGCGCGCAGCGCTGATGGATCTCGGACACGAGGTGCTGCGCCGTGGCCTCTCGCTCCCCGTCGACCGGGGCGCCACGACCACGGCCCGGGCCGCGCTCGACGCGCTCGACGCCGCCCGCACGCACCGGGAGCGCGTCCTCGCCGAGCGCCGTGAGATCGACCTGACGCCGTGCCTCCGGACGATGGCCGCGGCCGTCATGCTCGCCGTCGGCCTCGCGCTCCTCGTCGTCCTGATCTGACCCGGGGGTCGCCCCGGAATTTGACGGTTCGCGCGATCGGGTGGACGCTCGACCCGATGACGATGATCCGTGAAACGCGCCTCCGGCACCTCCTCGACACGGCCGAGCGGCACTCCCGCGGCGGGCGCCGGGGGCGGGCGGTGTCCTTCTACCGGAAGGTGCTCGCCCTGACGCAGGACGGGGAGTTCGAGCGCGAGCTCGCACACGCGCGCCTCGCCGATCTGCACCTCACCCTGGGGCAGGCCGGGAGTGCCATCCTTCACCTGCGCCGGGCCATCGCCCTCTCCGGTGGCGAGCCCGATTACGCGTTGATGCTCGGCCGCGCGCTCCTCGCCGATGGGCGACCGGCCGAGGCGGTGGCACATCTGCACGAGGCGTTGCAGTCGCCGATCCGCTCCGCTGAAGCCCTCGCGGCGCTCGCCGAGAGCGAAGCCGAGATGGGCTGCCGCCGGACCGCGGGACACCTGGCCCGCCTCGCCTGTGAGCGCGAGCCGCACGAACTCGCCTGGCAGCGCCTCGCCCGCTCGCTCGCGGACGCCTGAGACCCGCCCGACGGTTCAGGCGCCGGGCGCCGCGGCGCCCCTTGCCGCGATTGCGATGATGCGCTGCCCCGTCTCGCCGAGGGCCCCCCGCATCGCCGCTTCCGCGGAGCGCACGGTCGCCTGGGCGTCGAGCGCCCCGTTCTCGGGAAAACAGCTGACCCCCGCGCTGGCGCTGAGCTGCAGCCGGGCATCGCCGTGGCGAAACACCCGCCGGCCGAACCGGACGAGCGTGCGTTCGCATTGGGAAAACGCACCCCGCTCGAGCGTCTGGGGCATGACGACGAGCACGGATGCCTCACCGAGCCGCCCCGCCTGATCGCTGCCTCTGCTCTCCTCGGCGACACACGCCGCGAGCTGCGACACCGCCTCGTCGACCAGGGCCGTGCCGTAGCGAAGCGTGAGACGGTCCGGGTGGTCGAGCGCATAGACGATGACGGAGTAGATCCCGTCGTAGCGGTCCGCGGCGGCATGTGCGTGCCGAAGCAGGCGCTCGATCTGCGCCCGCGAGTAGAGTCCGAGCGGCTCGTCCGCCAGGTCGGCGCCGCCCCGCCCCGCGCCCGCCAGCGCCGTCCGCAGGCGGTCGCGGGCGATGGCGTCGGACAGCAGCGGGGTGAGGCGGCCGAGAAGCTCGACGGGCCCGGCCGGAGGCGCGCCCGCATAGAACGCGTGCAGCACGCCCTGCACGTTGCGTTCGAGGAGGACGGGGATGGAGACCGTGACGTCGAACAGACCCTGCCGCGCGACGCTCGTCAGCGAGAGGGTCCGGGGGTCGTCGGCGAGGCCCTGAACGACGACGGGCTCCAGGCGGCGCAGCGCCTCCCGCAGGTCGCCCGGCAGCTGCGCGAGGGCCCGGCGCTCGCGGGGCGGAAAACGCCGCACGTACTCGAGACCGAGCCCGTAGGCGCCGAGGAGTTCGGCCTCGGCCGCGCCCATCTCGACGGAGAACAAGGCCAGACCGCGGGCCGCGGACAACAGCGCGAGCTTGCCGCAGAGCTCGCCGGCCCCGCCCTCGAAGGGAGATTCGCGATTCAGCCGGGCGGCGAGGCCCAGGACATGCTCGAGCGCGGTTCGGGGATCCACGGGCCGAAGATACAACCGACCTCGCAGACCCGAAAGAAAACGCCGAGTCGTCCCCCGAGGGGAAATTGACCGCCGGTCGCCGCCGTTCGAAACTCGGCGGTCGAACCGCACCGCAGGGCGCGCGCCGCGCGCCGAGAGGGAAAGGCGACCCGCCGTGGCCGTGCAGTGCCCCCATTGCCGGGCGACCGTGACGCTGCTCGAGCGCCACGGGCTCGCCGGTGCCCTCTGTCCCGAGTGCCACCAGGTCGTGGCCACCGCCTCCCCCCCGGCCCCGGTCGTGGCGCCGGCGCCCGCACCGACACCGATGCCCCGCATCGTCCGTCCACCGCGGGGCGACGCGCGGGTCACCTGCCGGGCGTGCGGCGGGGGCCGCGACCGCGAAGGCCGCCGGTGTCCGGCCTGCGGCGAGCCCTGGCTCTATCGCGTCGGCGCGCTCGGGATCGTCGACGAAACCGCGCGCCAGCGGCTCGTCGAGTACGTTCTCCATCGCCAGCCCAAGGCGGTGACGCGCGAGCGCCTCGAACAGCGGTTCCGACACTTCCCGGCGGCCGTCATGAGCGGTCTCACCGAGGCCCAGGCCCTGCGCGTGCGCCATGACCTCGAGAACGTCGGTGTGCAGATCGCCGTGGAGGAAGACGACGCGGCCCCGCTTCACGGCCCGGCCCCGCGGTTCCGGTTCGACTGGACGTGGCTCGTCGTGCCGGCCCTCCTGGTCTTCGCCGTCGGCGTCTACCTGCTCGTCGACTCCGAGCGAGAGGCACGTCGGGCCCGCGAGGCGCAGGAGGCGGCCCGGGCGGCCCAGGCCGCGCCGAGCGCCACACCGACGGCGCCGGGCGTCGACGCCCCGCTCGACGTGCTGCGGGGTCTCGTCGAGGTCGAGAACGCCGGGCGGCACGGCTTCGGGGTCGTCGTCGACCGCGACGGCTGGCTCATTGCGGCCCTCGCCCTCGTCGACCGCGCCGGCGGGCTCGACGTGGTGCAGGGCGGACAGCGCGGGCGCGCTTCGCTCGTCCGGCGGGACGACCGCAACGGGCTCGGGCTCTTCCGGCTCGCGGCGCCCGCGGCGTTCACCGTCAGCCTCGGCGACGTGACGGGGGTGGAGCCCGGCGCGCCGGTCTTCGTGGGCGCCCCGGGGTCCCAGGGCGTGACACTCGCGCGGGGCCGAGTCCTCCGACCCGACGCAAGGCGCGGCGCCCGGCTCTTCTTCTCGATCGAGCTCGACCGCGCCGCGCCGCCAGCCGTCGAGCTACCGGGGGCCCCGGTCTTCAGCCGCGAGGGCTTCGTCCTGGGCGTGCTGGTCCAGCGGCAGGCCGGTCAGGGCGGGGCGCCCGGCCCCGGCCTCGCCGTGCCCGCCAATACGCTCGTCGAATCGGCCGAGAGCCTGCTCAGCGAAATCCGGGCACCCCGGACACCGAGCCCGGCCTTTTCGGTGTGGCGCCAGCGGGCCGAGACCGAGGCTCGCCTCGCCTCCCCGGAGGTCTACGACACGGCCGAAAAGCGACTACTTCTGGCGCTCACCTGCGACCCCGCGCAGGGGGCGTGCGAGGGGGCGCTCGGCGTGTTGTCCTTCGGCGGTCCTCCGCAGGTCGACGCCCCCATCGACTTCGAGTTCCAGAGCGTCGAGCAGAGCGCCTCGGATCGCGACCCGCGCCACGGCCGGCAGTCGGTGACCCCCGTGAGCAGCGCCTTCGGGGAGATTGCCCCCGCCGACTCGCCGCTCATTCAGGAGGTCGGGGTGGCGGCCCGCCGAGCCATCATCGGCGGCGACGTCGACGGGCTCCGACTCCACGTGCTGCCGGTCTCGCTGCGGCGCCCGCCGCTCCCCCCGGACGCCCGATTCCGGGTGGTGGCGTCCGGCCTCGGCGGCCGCCGGTCGGCGGGGACCGAGATCGGTCCGCCGGCAGCGACGGCGCCGCCCTCTGCCGCGCCCACGGCCGCCGCGAGTGCGCCGGCGGCGTCTTCGGCGCCGGGACCCGACACGATGTTCGGCGAGCTGAAGGGGCGGGAATGGGCCGACCGCTTCCGCCAGCTCGACGGCGATGTCGCCCGCCAGGCCGCTCTCGTCGAGCAGATCAAGACGCAGCTCGCCCAGAAGCTCGCCGTCGCGCCGGGCCTGCTCGAGCGCGAGACGGAGCAGCTCGGCCGCCTGCGGGAGCGCCGCGCGATGCTGGCGACCGAAGCCGACCGCTGGCAGGTGCCGCCCGAGTTGCGGCGCTGAACCCGCCTCAGGAGTTGCCCATGCCCCTTCGGGCCACGCCGTTGGATGAAACCCGGGGCAGGAGCCCCGGCCGGGGCACGCCGCATCGGCGGGACCCGCGAGGGCCGCCGGATTTACTC
>JAKLJY010000178.1 GCA_023150895.1 Myxococcota bacterium
CCCCGCCGGTCAAGGGTCGCCCCGGCCGCAAGCCCAAGGCCGTCGTCGCCGCCGCCGCCGCCCCGGCCGCCCCGGCCCCCGCCCCGAAGGCCAACAGCGCCGCCGTCGAGAAGTGGCGCAACTACGTGGCGAACCTCCCCGAGAACTCCCGCCGCTTCCTCGAACTCCTCGAGAAGCAGGGCCAGCTCACCGTCCACGAGGCGGTCGAGAAGCTCAACCTCCCGGGGCCGAAGGCCATGGGCGGTCTGACCGGCGCGATGGCCCGCTGGGCCCCCAAGCAGGGCATCGACATTCCCTACGAGGCCCGCGAGGCCGCCGACGGGACCCGCTATTGGGTGTGGAAGGGCGTCAAGTAAGGCGCGCGTAGACGTCCGGGCGCCGGTCGGCCAGGAATCCGAACCGGCGCCGCACGTCCTTCACCTCGTCGGCCGTCACCTCGCCGCCGACGAGGGCCTCACAGGCGCTTGCCTGTGCCCGCACGTCGCCGAGCGGCCCGACGAGGGCCGAATCGCCGGCATAGACGAGGCCGTTGCCCTCGCCGACGCGGTTCACGCCGAGCACGAAACACTGATTCTCGATGGCCCGCGCCCGCAGCAACGTCGACCAGGCATCCCGGCGCGCCTCCGGCCAGTTTGCGATGACGACGAAGACGTCCGTCCGGTCCGCCATCGCGCGGAAGATCTCCGGAAACCGGAGGTCGTAACAAATCACCGTACAGATCCGCAGCCCGTCGACCGTCGTCACGAAGAGTCGATCCCCACCACCGAAGTGTTCCTGCTCGCGCGCGAGCGAGAACGGATGGATCTTGTGATACCGGGCCCGCTCGTCGCCGTCGGGGCCGTAGTGCGCCGCGGCGTTGCGCGGGAGCGCCGGACAGGGGTCGGCGAAGCCGCCGACGAGATCGATGCCGTGCCGCCTCGCCTGCGCCGACAGAAAGTGAATCGTCGCGTCCGCATGCGCCGCCATCGGTTGCGATCGCATCGAGAAGCCCGTCGCGAACATCTCCGGCAGGGCCACGAAACGAGCCCCGCCGGCCACGGCAGCGGCGATGCGCGCTTCGGCCCGCTCGAAATTCGTCTGGGGCGCCTCCCAGGCGAGGTCCATCTGAACGCCGACGATGCGTGTCATGCCGATGCCTCCCCCGCCGGCCGCAGGCGCGAAAGACGCTCCGCAGCGGCGGTCAGTGTCGCGTCCCGCTTGCAGAACGCGAAACGAATCAGGCGCCGCCCTTCGTCGGAGGCGCCGTAGAAGACGCTCGGCGGAATGGCCGCGACGCCGATCTCCGTGACGAGGTGGTGCGCGAACGAACGATCGTCGCCCGCCCAGACGTCGCCGAGCTCACACAGAATGAAATAGGTGCCTTCGGGGGGTCGCACGCGAAATCCGACGCGTTGCAGCGCGGCCACGAGGAAGTCCCGGCGGGCGGTGTACTCGGCCGTCAGGCGCTCGTAGAACCCGTCGTCGAGGGCCGTGAGTGCGGCCGCCAGGCCGGCCTGCAGCGGGGTCGCGGTGGCGAACGTCACGAACTGATGCGCCGCCTGTGCAGCGGCCACGAGGGGGGCCGGGCCGACGCCCCAGCCGACCTTCCAGCCGGTCAGCGAGAACGTCTTGCCGGCGCTCGACAGCGTCAGCGTTCGCTCGGCGAGGCCAGGGATGGTCGCCACGGGGACGTGAACGTGGGGTGCGTAGGTCAGGTGCTCGTAGACCTCGTCGGCGAGGACGAGCAGATCGTGTCGCACGCAGACTTCGGCGAACGCCCGCAGCTCGTCGGCGGTGAAGACCCTGCCGGTGGGATTGTGCGGCGTGTTGAGGACGACGAGGCGGGTGCGTGGGGTGATCAGCGCCTCGAACGCCACCGGGTCGAACGCGAAGTCCGGGGCGCGCAGCGTGCAGAACCGCGCCCGCGCGCCCGCCATCGCCACGCAGACCGGATAGCTGTCGTAGTACGGCTCGAAGAGCACGACCTCGTCCCCCGGGTTCAGCAACCCGAGCATCGCGGACATCAGGCCTTCCGTGCAGCCGCTGTAGATGCCGACCTCGGTCAGCGCGTCGAAGCGCAAGCCGTAGTGACGCCGGTACCGATCGGCGACGGCGCGCACGAGCTGCGGGTGGCCCTGCGACCGCGCGTACTGGTTCTCGCCCTGGCGAAGCGCGCCGATCGCGGCCTCGATGATTTCGGGGGGCCCGTCGAAGTCGGGGAACCCCTGCGCGAGGTTGATGGCACCGTGGGCCTGCGCGAGGCGGGTCATCTCGCTGAAGATGGTGGTGCCGAAGGGGACGAGCTTCTCGGAGAGCGGTGTGTTCACGAGGCGCAGGTATACGCCCGCGCGCGGGGACCCCGCAATCGCCTGCGCCGAGGTGCACGTCGGGTGTATGCTGCCGCGCCATGAAGACCGCCCTCGATCTGCTCTCATTCATTGAGGCCTCGCCCACCCCGTTCCACTGTGTCGCCGAGGCCGCCACCCGCCTGAAGGCGGCCGGCTTTTCGCCCGTCACAGAGACCGGAACGTTCGGCCACGAACCCGGCGCCGCGCGCTACTGCGTCCGCGGCGATGGCTCGCTCATCGCCTGGCGCGGCGGCGCGGTCGCACCGGCCGAGGGCGGCTTCCGGCTCGTCGGCGCCCACACGGACTCGCCCAATCTGCGACTCAAACCCCGCCCGGCCCGGGCCAAAGAGGGCTACCTGCTCTACGACGTCGACGTTTACGGCGGCGTACTGCTCGCCACGTGGACGGATCGCGACCTCGGCCTCGCCGGGCGCATCGTCGTCGACGTGGAAGGCCGTCTCGAATCGCGGCTCATCCGGCTCGACGCGCCCCGCGCCCGCGTGACCAACCTCGCGATCCATCTGAACCGCGAGGTGAACGACAAAGGGCTGGTGCTGAACAAACACCAGCACCTCGCGCCCCTGCTGGGGCTCTGGCCGGAGGGTGCAAGCGGCACGCCGCGGGACGTCGTGATCGCCGCCCTCGCCACCGCGGCGGGCGTACGCCCCGAACAGGTCCGGGGCCATGATCTCTGTCTGTACGACACGCTCCCGCCGGCCCTCGGCGGGGTCGACGACGCGTTTCTTTTCGCCCCGCGCCTCGACAACCAGGCCATGTGTCATGCCGCGCTGACGGCGCTGATCGACACGCCCCCCGGACGCGCGACGGCGGTCATCGCCCTCTTCGACCACGAGGAGGTCGGCAGCGGCACCGCCCGCGGCGCCGACGGTCCTTTCCTCGGTGACGTGATGCTCCGCCTCGCCGGCGGCGACGAACCCCGCTGCCGCGCCGTCGCCCGCAGTCACCTGATCAGCGCCGACATGGCTCACGCCGTCCATCCCCACCACGCCGAGCAGCACGACCGCGAACACATGCCGCGCCTCAACGCCGGCCCGGTGATCAAGACGAACGACAACCAGCGGTACGCCACCGATGGCACGACGGCCGCCCTGTTCCGCTCGCTGTGTGCCGACCTCGGCGTCCCGTGTCAGGAGTTCGTCAACCGGCCGGACCTCGCCTGCGGCACGACGATCGGCCCCATCTCGGCGTCCCGGCTCGGCGTCCCGACGGTCGACGTCGGCAACCCGATGCTGTCGATGCACTCGATCCGCGAGATGGCCGGCAGTCGCGATCCCGCGCTGATGACCGCGGTCATGACCGCCTTCCTCGGAGGTGCCCGATGAGCGTCCGTCCCACCTTCGCGCTCCTGACCGCGCTGGCGGCCCTGGCCGCGGCAGCCTGTTCCGACCCCGCCGACGGTGAGACGGAGTTCGTCGCGCTCGACACCCCGGACGCGGAGCCGGGGGGCTCGACGCCCATCGGCCCCCCGACGCAGCCCCCCTCCGTGGGCGGGCCCCGTCGCGACGCCACCACCGGCCCCGGGCCGGCCCCGGCGCCCGATGCCCGCCTTCCCGGGCCGCCGGACCCCGAGGCCGACGCGGGCGGCCCCGTTCCGCCGGACCCCGAGCCGGATGCGGGCGTGCGCCCTCCGCCGGACCCCGATCCGGACGCGGGCCCCGTCGAGCCACCGCCGCCCGACGTCCCGCCGGGCGATGCGCCGGGCAACGTGGGGTTCATCGGCGCGAGCTGTGCCGTCGACGCCGACTGCACTTTCGCCGAAGCGTTCTGCCTCGGCGCCGACGAGGGCTACCCCAACGGGATGTGCAGCCAGGATTGCGACCGTTTCTGTCCCGATCAGGCGGGCGCGTCGGTCACGTTCTGTGTCGGGGAGCTGGTGGCGGGCGGCGGCGCGTGCGTGCAGCAGTGCGACTACGCCGCGTTCGAAACCGGCTGCCGACCCGGGTACGGCTGCCGACAGGCCGCGCGCTTCAACGAGGCGGGCGTGACCCGACAGGTCTGTCTTCCGGGCGAGGCCGGGCCGCCACCGGGCGACAATCCGTGCGCCGCCGAGCTCAATCGCCGCCGCCTCGACTACCTGGCCGCCGACAACCCCATGGACCAACCGGACGGCGCCCCCGGGGTCACCTGCGACGTCGTCGGGGCGCTGCGGCTGCGCAGCCCGGTGGGCGGGGTCGACTACCGCTACGTCGATCAGGCGGAGCCGACGCCGATGTTCATGGGCTGCCACCTCGCGCTCGCCCTCGACGACCTCTCGGCCTACCTGCGCGAGCTCGACGTCGTCGAGCTGGTTCACATCGGCACCTACAACTGCCGCGTCATCGCCGGTACGGACTCGCTGAGCATGCACGGGCTCGGCCTCGCCATCGACATCCACGAACTTCGGACGTCCGACGGCACGACCTACAACGTCGAGCGAGACTGGGAGCACACCGATGACCCCCAGACCCGCGAGGGGCGGTTCCTCTACGAGTTCGGGCAACAGATGTTCGCGCGGGGCATCTTCAACATCGTGCTGACGCCCAACTACAACGCCGCGCACGACAACCACTTCCACGTCGACCTGACCCCGGGCGGCAACTTTCTGGGCGTCCACTACGGGCCCGTCGGGGGTGTGTTTCCCAACCTGAGCGGCGACTGAGCCGATGGCCCGTCGAGCCCGCCGCCGGGCGTTCACGCGGTCGGGGACCGTCGCGCCCGTCGGCCTCGGCCTCGCGGCGGCGGCCGCCTTCAGCCTCTGGCTTCGAACCCCGGCGTCGGGTG
This sequence comes from Myxococcota bacterium, assembly GCA_023150895.1. Taxonomy (GTDB): domain Bacteria; phylum Myxococcota_A; class Bradymonadia; order UBA7976; family UBA1532; genus CAINDO01. The sequence goes on from JAKLJY010000178.1 coordinate 5,109, forward strand.
ACGCCGACGCCGCGGCCGGCGCGCCCCGGGAGGCCCCCGCCGACGCGTCTACCGCGGCGAGCGATGCCCCCCCGCTGGCGGGCCCGGTGCTGACGTGGCGCACGGAGGGCCCGCGGGACCTGCCCGCGCCGCCGGACCTGCTGGGCTGCCTGACCGGCCGCAACGGGCGCACGCCCACGCTCGCGCCGGCGCGCGTCGGCGGCGAGCTGGCCACCGAGATCACCTGGCTCGGCCCGACGGTCACGCAGCGACTCGCCCCGACCACGGAGGGCGAGACACCGGGGCTGACGCTCCGCACCGCCATCGGGGGGCGTCCCCACGCGGCGCTCGCGGCCCACCTGGCCCTGGCCGCGTGCGTGCGTTCCGGGGCGACCCGCCTCGTCGACGTCGATCTGGGGCGCACCTACGAGGCCGCGACGTGGCCCCTTCCCCTGCCCGATGGGGGCCTCGACGTCGGCGCCCTCTTCGCGCAGGAGGTCGCGGCGGGCCTGCTCGTCACCCGCGGTCTCGCTCGCCTCGGCCTGCCCGAGCTGGCCGTCCGGATGGCCGCCGGGCTGGAAGCCAACGCAGCGAGGGGTCGTTTGATGCGGGCCATCGCGGCCGCCGTGGTGGCCGAGCGGGTGGCCGACCGCCTCACGGTCGACGGCGAGACCCTCTCGCTCGGCGCCACGACGCTTCCCGGGCTCGGCGACGTGCGCGTTCTGCCGATGGAAGGCGTTCGTCCGGCCCCCTCGGCTCGCCCGACCGTTCCGCGCCCCACGTCCCCGGGCAGCGCGACCGCGCCGAAGACCCGCCCGCCCCCGTCACCGACCACGACCGCCCCGCTCGACATCGACTATCGCTGAGCCGTCGGCGTCTCGCCTTCGCGCACGTAGCGCTCGATGGCCCGCCGCAAGGCCGCCTCGTCGCCTTCGCCGCCGTACCGGAGCGCCGCGCATGCCCGCAGGAGCATCGCCGCCCGGGGCAGCGAGAGGCGTTCGAGCTCCGCGGCCTGCGCCTCCAGCGTGCGCCCGGGCGGACGCGCCGGCACCGAACGCCGGGTCAGCACCGCCTCGAGCGTGAGAAGCGGCGGGTACCGCTCGGTCTCGACCCCGTCGGCGCGGCCGCGCGCCCGGGCCGACGCGCGCCGCCGAACGAACACGAAGAGGCCCGAGAGCGCCGCGATCAGGCCGACCGTGGCCCAGAGTTCTCCGGCGGAGAGGTTCTGCAAGCGCACGAAGGCCCGCGAGAGGGCCCGCGCGACCACGTCGAGCCGCTGCCCCCACGGGCCCGCCCCGGCGCCGCGCTCGGCGTCGAGGCGGGCCGACGGCGTCGGGTCGAACGTCCGCCAGCGTCCGTCGACGTAGACCTCGACCCAGGCGTGCGCGTCGCGCCCGCGGACCACGCCGTACCCACCGACCGTGTTGAACTCGGTACTCCGGAAGCCCGTCACGAACCGGGCCGGCACGCCCCGCGCCCGCAACAGGAGCACCGCCGCCGACGCGAAGAGCTCGCAGTGTCCGGCGTGCGACCGCTCGAGGAAGTGACGCACGGGCTCCCGAGCCGTCGCGCTCTCTTCGTCGAACTGCAAGGTGTACCGAAACCCGGCCAACGCCCGGCGCAGGCGTTCGAGGAGCACGGCGGGGTGGCGCCCGTCCGCCGGCAACCCGATCCAGTCGGCATACGGCACGAGCCAGGCCCGCTGTGCCGTGGTGAGCGCGAGGTCCGCCTCGTCGATCTCCCCCGGTTGCGGGGCGTCGGCGCCTTCCGTGGCGATGATGGCATACCGGGCGAGATCGGCGTCCGCCGGGACGCGAATGCGGCCCGCCGTGTCGAGCGCCGTCGTGTCGGGGAGTCCCTCCAGGGCCAGGGTCTCGAGGGGGGCCAGGACGGTCCGGCCGACCTGCGACGAGACGATCTCCACCTCGGTCCGCCCGCGCGACGGTCCATCGCTCGCGGCGGGGGCGAGGAGAAGCCGCCCGTCCCGGCCGGCGAACCGCAACGGCGTCGACGCGGCGATGGGGTGCCAGACCGCACCGTGGTACTGGCGATACACCTGGCCCCGCAGGCGGCTCAACGGCGCCCCCTCGAGCCGCAACACCACCTCGTCGGACGTCTGAATCTCGCGCAGGCGGTCGAGACGCACGTTGCCCTCGGAGTAACCGGAGGTCCCCACCTCGCCGTCCCCCAGGTAGGGTTCGAGGTACTCGGTCACCACGGGCTCCGCCGCCGGCAACCCCCAGCCGAGGAGCCCCATGATGCCCAAGGCGACCCCGCCGGCCAGGCCGAAGGGCAACAGCAGCCCGCGGGGGTGCCTCGACAGCGGACCCATGCCCGGATCGGCCTGGACCACCGCGGCCAGCGCGGCGAGCAGATACGCCCCCGTCGCCGCCCCGAAGGTCACCGGGCCCACCGAGCGGGCCATGCCCATCAGGGCGAGGAGTCCGAACGCGAGCGTGCCGATGCGGGCCCCGCGGGTCGGGATGAAGGCCGCACGGGGCAACGCCAGTGCCAGCATCGCAATGGTGAGGTACCGCCCGAAGGCGGCCCGCTCGCCTACGCCCCGCGCTGCGATCGTGAAGAGTCCGGTCACCGCCGCGATCACGACGAGCTGCGCCAGCGCCTCTTCCACCGGCGTCAGGCGTCGGGGCCGGGGCCGCCAGGTCACGACGAGCAACACCATGGCCCCCATGAACCCGAAGACACCGGCCATGCCGGGCTGCGCCGCCAGCAGGCTGCACGGCACCATCAGGGCCGCGGTCTGGCAGACCCGGGCGGCCCGCGGCTCCGGGACCGGCACGTCGCTCACAAGACGACACCGCCGGGCGCCGCCAGCGTCGCCTCGTCGAACACGACGTCTGCGACCGGCATCGGGCCTCGCGGTGCGCGGCGCACGGCATACGTGCGCACGGCGGGCACGTGCATGGCGAGCATATCGGTCAGTGACGGGCCCTCCCCCTGGCCGCCCACGGCGCGAATGACGTGGGCCGCCCCGACCCGCAACCGGGTCGCGACCGTCGCGGGCGCCAGCGCCGGATCGACGGCCGGGCCGGCGTCGAGCTGCGCGAGTCGCTCGAAGGCCAGGGCCAGCCCCGCGCCCGTTTCCCCCACCGGGACCGCCAGCGGATGGCGCCCGAGCCCGACGAGCTCGACGTCGACGTGCTGCCGGACGAGGTACGTCGTGACCCCCATCGCCAGACCCAGCGCGGCGTCGACCGTCTCCCGGCGCTCACCGCCCGTCACGTCGACGAGGACCAGCGCGCGCCTTCGCCGCTCGGCGCGCATCTCCCGAACGATGGGTTCGCCGTGCCGCGCCCAGGCGCGCGCGTGCAGATCGCGGAGGCGATCTCCGGCCCGATAGGGTCGCACCCCGAGCAGCTCCTCGCCGTCGCCGACCGTCTGCAGCCGGGAAAAAGACGCACTCGGCGCCGTCACCTGCCAGGGCGGCAACGGCATGGACAGCACGGGGACCTCGCGCGGCAGGACGGTGAACCGCAGCGTCGGCGTCGGGCGACGGTTGCCCCGCGCGAGGCCGAGCGGACGAATGGACGCCACGCCGAACGGATCGAGGTGCCGCGCGCCGCGAACGAGAAATCTCACGCGCGTCTGCAGTCGCGCCGTCTCGCCCGGAGCGAGGGCGGCGATGGCCGGCCGCGCGCCGTCCCATTGACCGTCCCACGGGAGAAAGGGCCCGGAGATCCGCAGCGCATGGAGGGGTCGTGTGCCCGTGTTCTCGAGTTCGATCGTCACGGTCAGCGCCTCACCGGAGACCACGGCGGGCGGATGGGATACGCCGACGCGCAGCTCACCCGGTCGGATCGCGGCCATCGGTCGCAGCAGCAGCGCCGCGACGAGCAGCCCGAAGAGCCCGCTGAACACCAGGTAGAGGTGCGAGTACTTGACGTCCACCCCCGCGGCGCCCGTGACGAGCATGGCGACGAAGAGCCCCTGCCCTTCACTCGTCGCCGACGCGAAGACCTCGACGAACGGGCGCAGCAGCCGCCCGGCTCGACTCGCCTCCCAACGTTCGACGGAGAAGCCGGACTTGGGAATCAGGATGTAGTTCAGCTCCCGGAGGTTCACGTCGGCACCGGCACGCGGCCGACGATCTCGTCGAGGACCTGCGCCGGCGTCCGACCTGCGTAACGCGCCTGCGGGCGCAGCTCGAGTCGGTGCGCCAGCACGGGCTCGGCCAGGCGTTGCACGTCGTCGGGTGTCGAGTAGGTCCGTCCCGCGAGAAACGCCAGCGCCTGCGCCCCGTGAAACAGGGCGAGCGTCCCCCGCGGGCTCGCGCCGAGGGCGAGGTCCGGGTGCTCGCGCGTGGCCTGCGCCAGCCGAACCACGTAGCGAGCCACCGAGCGTTCGACCGTCACCGCCCGCGCGGCGGCTTGCAGGTCGCGCAGGGCATCGGCCGAGGCCACCGGCGTGAGCGACTCGAGCGGATGTTGCGTCTGCTGACCGTAGAGCATGTCGAGCTCCTGCGCTTCGGCCGGGTAGCCGAGCCGCAGGCGCATGAAGAACCGGTCGAGCTGGGCTTCCGGCAGCGGATACGTTCCGTGGGCCTCGATCGGGTTCTGCGTGGCGAGCACGAAGAACGGACGGGCGAGCGGTCGGGTCACGCCGTCGGTCGTCACCTGCCGCTCGCTCATCGCCTCGAGCAGCGCCGACTGCGTACGCGGCGACGCGCGGTTGATCTCGTCGGCGAGCAGGACATGCGTGAAGACGGGGCCCGGCTGGAACGTGAACGTGCCCTCGGCCGGCCGCAGAAGAGACGAGCCGACGATGTCGGCCGGCATCAGATCGGGCGTGAACTGGATGCGCTTGAACTCGAGTTCGAGCGAACGGGCCAGGGCGCGCGCCAGGGTCGTCTTGCCGACCCCGGGGACGTCCTCGAGCAGAAGGTGCCCCTCGGCGAGCAGCGCCACGAGAAGGAGGCCGAGCGTGTCGGACTTGCCGTAGATGACACGCTCGAGGTTCTCGAGGATACGGACACAGGCCGGATTGCGCTGCATCATGCGGCGGGGGCGGCGCTTTCGTTCGCGTTCGGGCCGGGGTCCGGCGTCAGAGCGTCATGAGGACGAGCGAGCGCGTCAAACGGTTGCAGACCGCCCGCGCCATGGGCAGGACGCCACAGCGCCCGCCGACGACGTGCGCGACCGGGCGACCTTCGCGCGCCGCGGCTTGCGCGTAGGGCTCGCTCACCGCCGGTTCGACCACCCCGGGTCCCCACAGGACGACGAGATCGGCGCCCTCGACCCGCCCCTGGACACGCGCCGGAAAGAGATCGTCGTTCGCCGACACGAGTCGGAAGTCGATCCGGTGCCCCTGGCTGAGGCCGCGGAGCTGCTCGTGCACGGCGTCCGGGCCACCAATGACCAGGAGCCGGCGGACCCCCGCCCGATCGCACTCGAGGGCCATCCGGGCGAACCATCGGCGCTCCTCGCTGCCGGCGCAGACGGTGCATTCCCGTTCCGCATCGACCCGCAGCACGAAGGCGTCGAGGGCGCCCGCCACCTGGTTGCACACGGCGTCGACGCAGACCCGCCGCACGCGCTCGGCGATGAGGCGGCCGAGACCGTCCGCGTCCGTCGGTCGAAGCATGCGCAGCAGCGCCAGGGCGCCGTCGCGGTGGCCGAGCACGGCCTGCAGGACCGCGGCCTGATCGGCGACGTCGGAGACGCCTGCTCGCGAGAGTGCGGCCTGGAGGCTCCCACCGAGCAACGCCGCCCGTTCGAGCTCGAGCGCCCGCGCGCGCCAGGCCATCTCGCGTTGCACGGCGGCCTGGAGCTCCTCCTGGACCTGCCGTCGGTCGTCCTCGACGGCCTCGAGAGCGGTCAGGCCGCCACGGAGTTCGGTGAGCTCCTCCTGCAGGTCGGTACAGGTGCTCTCGAGCGTCGCCCGCTCGTCGTCGACCGCCTTGAGGCGCTGCCGGAGCAACGCGGCCTCCTGCGCGAGGCGGGCCCGCTCGGCCTCGAGCGCGGGGCGCGTCTCCACCTGCGGCCCCCAGGCCTTGACCTGTGCGGCGAATTCGTCGCGCTCGCTGCGGGCGCGGTTGAAGCGCACGCGCCACTCGTCGGCCTCGCGGCGGGCTGCGTCGCGGGCTTCCTCGGCGCGGAGCGCCCGAATCTCGGCGTCGGTCGGCAGCGGTGCCGCCGCCGGGAGCGGGCCCGTGTTGCGAGCGGGCATCGGCGACAGCGGCCCGGTCGCGCGGGGGGCAGGCTCCGCCTCACGGGTCGGCGCACTGGCGGTGCTGAGGTGGGCCTCGAGCAGTTCGGCGAAGCTGACCCGCAGATCCTCCGGCGGGTTCGCCGCCGCGGGCGGTGCGCTGCTCCCCCGGGGCGGGGGCTTCGAGGGACGCAGGTTCGACGAGGCGGCGTTCGGCGGCGGTGCCCCCCGAGCGAGGGCCTTGCGAGCGGCCTGAACGACCTCGGCCCGGATGGTGTCGGCCCGGCGGACGTTCGGGTAACCGTTCGACTTGAGCCAGTCGAGCACGGACTGCTCATGCAGGCCGAGCTCGGCTGCCAGCTTGTACGCCTTCGTCTTCACACAGGGCTCCGGGTCGCGTTGCCCCCATGATACGTGCCCGTCGGCGAACTGTCACCCAAGCAGCGCGCAAGCGCCGCGGGACCGCCTGTCGTGCGGGCGGGCGTCAGGCGACGGGGGCGCCGCCACCGAGCGGAAGCTCGACCAGGAACGAGGCCCCCTTCCCATCCCCCGACTCGACCCGGATGCCCCCGCCATGCGAGTCGACGATCTTGCGGACGATGGCGAGCCCGGCGCCCGTCCCCGGGTACTCGCTCTTGTTGTGGAGCCGCTGGAACAGGTGGAAGATCTTCTCCTGGTGCTCGGGCGCGATCCCGATGCCGTTGTCCCGCACCCGCACCACGGCGCGTTCCGGGGCGGCCGACCCCTCGGCCGTGATGGAGACCACCGGAACCTCGGACTGGTTGAACTTCAGCCCGTTGGCGACGAGGTTCTGAAAGAGCAGGACGAGGCGTCCGAAGTCGCCGTGCACCACCGGGAGCGGCGCCGCGACCTCGAGCCGGGCGCCGCGTTCGTTGATGCGGCCCTCGAGCAGGCCCGCGACGTGCCGCAGCACCTCGTCGAGCGCAACCCCGCTGAACGCAGGCGGGACGTGCTCGAGCTCACTGACCTGGAGGAGGTCGTCGATGAGCCGACGCAGGTGCCCCGCACAGCGCCCGATGCCCTCGAGGTAGTGGCTCGTGTCCCCCGAGACCTGAGGGCCGAGGTCCTCCTCGAGGAACTGCGAATAGGCCAGGATCGTGCGCAGGGGTTCCTTGAGGTCGTGTGCGACGGCATGCGTGAAGTGGCGCAGCTCGGCGTTGACCCGGCTCAGACGCTCGTTCGACGCCCGGAGCGCGTCGTTGATGCGGCGGTTCTCCAGGGAGAGGTTCGCGAACGCCACCGCGGACTCGACCGCCTGCTCGAGCTCCTCGTCGTTCCACGGCTTGCGCAAGTAGCCGAAGATCTGCCCGTGATTGACCGCATAGGCCAGCGCGGCGTGGTCCCAGTAGGCCGTCATCATCAGCCGCACCGTGTCCGGGTACCGCCGCCGGACCTCGGCGACGAGGCGGTCACCGGGCATGTCGGGCAACCGCTGGTCACAGAGCACGACGTGCACGTTCTCCACCGCGAGGAGTTCGAGCGCCCGCTCGGCGAGCGGCGCGCCGAGCACCCGGTAGCGCCGCCGGAGGAGATGCGCGACGGCGGACAGGGTGTGCGGTTCGTCGTCGACGACGAGCACCGTGGCGCGTCCGGCGGCCGTCGCCGCATCCGTCGCATGAGTGTGGGTGCTGACCATGCCGTGGGTTCCCTCCCCGAGCCCCTCAGACGCCCGATAGCCGGACCACGAACCGCGCTCCCCCGAGCGGGCTGCGCCCCGGGGCGAGCTCGACGGCCCCGCCCTCTGCCCGGGCGCTGGCGGCCGCCACCGCCAACCCGAGCCCGACCGAGCCGGGACGCGTCGTGAAAAAGGGCAGAAAGATCCGTTCGCGCAGCGCCTCGGCCACCCCCGGGCCGTCGTCGTCCACGATGACATGACCCGCCCCGGTTGTCACCTGGATGCGCTGCCCCCCCCGTCGCCCCGGCCCGCCGGCGAGCGCCTGACGGGCGTTCTCGAGCACCGCCTCGAAGACGACCCGCCACCGGTCCCCCACCCCCTCCCGCGGCGAGAGGGGTTCGCCCCCGAAGTCGAGCGCGGCGGCGGCACCGAGCGCGGCGCGGAGCCGTTCCACGAGGGGCAGGAGCAACGCCTGTGGCTCGAACGTCTCTCCGACCCCGTCGGGCGTCGCGAGCGTCCGGGGGACCTGCCGGGTGGCGCGCAGATAGACCTGAACCTGACGCAACCCGTCTTGACAATCGGCGATCAACCCATCGAGCAGCTCGTCCGGCCTCTCCATGGCCAGCCCGGCGCGGAGGCTTCGCAAGTGCGCGGCCTCGTCGGCGAACTCCGATCCCAGGCGCGGCAGGAGCGCGTCGACCGCCCGGACGAGCTCGGTGACGTCGCGCACGTCGCGCCGCAGGCTCGTCAGGTTCGTCTGGACGTAGGTCAGGGGGTTGTTCAACGCGTGAACGAGCCCGCCCACGAACGCCTCCAGCTCAATCCTCGCTTCCGTCGTCCTCGTCTCCATCCCTTGCCCTCCCGGTCGTCCACCGGTCACCGACCGGTCCGCTGGCAGTCATCTCGGTGTCAGCACCGTCGTCGCGTTCGGCCCGAGCGCGACGAGCCCGCCATCGCCCGTCGTTCGAAGGGCGGTGACGTCGGTCGTCGGTGCGATGCGGGTGGTCCGGCCCTCCCCGTCGACCCGCAGAACGCCCGCCGTCGTCGCGAAGAGCATCTCGCCCCCCCGCAGCGCGAGCGCCGCCCGGACACCTTCGCCCGCCGCCAGGGCGGATCCCCGTGCCTGGAACGCGCCGTCGAACCGGCTCAGCACCCACCGCCGGCCGTCGTCGAGCACCACCAGCAGCGCCCCCCCGTCCGTGGCCAGGGCGACGGCACGGCGCCCCTCGGGGACGGGCACCGCTCGGCGTCGCCAGGGCTGACCGGCCCGACCGAGCGCGAGGTGCGTCCCATCGGCCTCCAGGACCACGAGGGCGCCCCCGTCGGCGGGCATCGCTGCGGCGATCGACCCGCCACCCGGGGCGGGACCGAGCGCCTCGATGTCGTCGGGCGCGCGCAGGCGCAGCCACGAACCGTCCGCACACGCCGCCGCCACCGAGCCGTCGGCGAGCGGGTTCAGGCGCGCTTCCGGGCAAGGCCGTGCGATGCGGCGGGACGCGGCCCCGGGCGACTGCGCCACGGCGAGACCCTCGGCCGTGGCGAGCCAGAGGCCATAGGCGTCGTCCGCGCGGGCGAGCCCGCGAAGATCAGGCACGACGGACCCCGCGACCCGCCCCCAGGTGTGGCCGCCGTCCATGCTGCGCAGAAGCCGCCCGGCGGCGTCGACGGCGAGCCCGAGGCGCGGGTGCGGAAAAACGGCGTCCCGCAACGGCACCGCGTCGATGGCCGGGAGCGTGACGCCACCGAGTCCGGCGACGTCGGCCGCGAACCCCAGCGTCGGGGCGGCACGCAACGCGACGAAGCCCCCCCGGGCGGCCACGACGGCGCCGACCCACCCGGCCGGCCCGCGGGGCAGCCGCAGCGTGCGGCCGTCGTCGTCGCTGTAGACGGCCTCCCCCGGGTTCACCGGGACGGCGAGCAGGTGGGCGTCGTGGCTTGCGACGGCTGCGAGCGCGCCCGTATGGCGCGGAAGCTCGGTCGGCACGACGAACCGGCGCCCGCCGTCTTCGCTGACCATCACCCCCGGGCCACGGGGCCCGCCCGGGGCGTCACCCACGGCCACGACACGCGCCTTGGCCAGAAACAGGGCCTCGCGCACCCGCGGGCCGTCGGCCGGCCGGTCGACCGGCACGAACGTCTCGCCGTCGTCTTCCGACCGCCAGGCGACCCCGTCGCCGAAGAGGAGGACGACCGGCGGCAGCACGGCGATGGCCTCGACGCGCCCCGGCAGCGCTCTCGGCGTCAGCACGGCATCGCCGGACCGACCAAGCCCGAGGGTGTCGTCGCTCAGCAGCGCGAAGACCCGCCCGTCGGCAAGGGCGGCCGTGCGGCGCGCCCCGTGCCCGCACGTGAACGCCGCGGGCGCGAACGTCTCGCCGGCGTCCAGGGACCACGCCGCCGGTGCTGCCTCTCCCGCGCAGGCGAGGTGGACGCGGCCGGCGGTCTCGACCCGCAGCACGCCCGACCCGAGCACCGCGTTCGCCCGCGTGAAGGGTAAGCGGCCGGTCTGCGTCCGGCGGCCCCCCTCGGCGTCGTACACGACGAGCGCATCTCCGAGATGGAGACCGTCGAACGCCAGCGCGACGGGCGCAGCGCCGTGAACCGTCCGGACGGCGGGCCC
>JAKLJY010000179.1 GCA_023150895.1 Myxococcota bacterium
GGAACGATGCAGCGAGAAACGACACGGTCGTCCGCGTTCACGGCTGGTCGAATCGTTTCGTCAGGACGCACCATGGGCCGGCATCCTACGCAGTCGATGTTTACACTGTCAACACTGGCGCCCGAGGCGAAACTCCGAGCTTCAGGGACGCCCGTCAGCGGTCGGTGGTCGCGCCGCCGGGGGCCGATTCCGACACGAGCAGCGTCGAGGTGACGGCGAGCGGCCGAACGCCGCCGGGGTAGAGGGGATTCGCTTTTCGAGGACCGTCCGTCCGCAGGACGACCCAGGTCGCCCCGGCGGGCACGGGCATTCGCCGTTCCACCATGAGCGGTCCCGCCCCGACACCGAGGTCGACGGGGATCGGCGGTCCCGCGTCCGAATGCAACTCCGCGGTCTGCGGTCGATTCCAGTCGGCCGCGGCGATCCGGACCACGATCTCGCGGCGGTCCTCCGAGAGCAGGGCCCGCGCGAGGGGTCCTCCAGAGGCCGTCACCGCGCCGCGCCGGAGGGCTGCTTCGAGCGTGGCGGCGTCGCGCACGTCGGCGAAGACCCAGGTGCGCGGCGTTCCGCACACCTCCGCCGCCAGGTCATCGGCCCCCGACGCCCCCAACGGCGCGACGCGCCGACCCCGCGCCGTCAGCGCGAGGTAGTCCGCGACGGCGCGGTCGGTGTCCGCGCCGAGGCCGCTCGACAGGACCTCGAGGGCGTCGAACGCCAGGCTGAAACCGCCCCGGGGCAGCGCAGGCGCGGCGGGGTCGAACCCGAAGACCTCGAAGTAGCCCACCCCCCGGGCGCGCGGACGAAAGACCGCGACCGGTGGACTGCCGGGCAGACCCGCGAGAAACGGAAACGCCCCGGCCGCCGTGGTCGGAAGCGCCGCCGGCAGGACGGGCACGCTCGACATCGGCAGCGCTCCGAGGCGCGCGTCGGCGAGCTGGAGTTCGAGGCCGCGCAGCGTGACGAGGCCGGGCCACGGAGAGGGGCTCGGCCACGCCTCGCCCGCGCGCTCGTCCGTCGCGACGATGACGCCGACCCCTTCGACGAGGCAGCTCAGCGCCCGGGCGCTGGCGGTCGCGGCGGACGTGGCGCCGTGGATGGTATGCACCCGGGGGTCCACGGCCCGAGCGCCCGACGGGTCGAACGCCCGCGGCAGGCGGACCTCGAGCCGCGTCGTCTCCCCCGCGCGAACGCTGATCGGCCGCGACGCCTGGCCGAACGCCGGGCCGGCGCCGAGCGTCACCGTGTAGTCGCCCGGCGTCAGGCGCCCGTTGAAGCGTCCCGTGACGAGGTGGATGAAGTTGCCTGCGAGCGGCATCCCCGCGGCGGCCCCCAGCGTCGGGGTGGGCGTTGCGCCCCGGCCGACCAGCGCGGCCCGGCCGGGCAAGGGCAGCCCGTCTTCGGTGGCGAGGTGGATCCGTAGGCGGCCCGGGGCGTCGACTTCGAGACCCTGCTCGACGAAACCGTCGGCGGTCACGGCGACCTCGACGGGGGGCGCGGGCAGCCGGCCGGCGGCGACCGCCACCAGGCGGTGTCGACCGGGTTCGAGGTCGAGCACGTACTCGCCGTGGCTGCCGGTCCGGGCGCGCGTGACCCAGCTGCCGTCGCGTGCCCCGACCAGCACCCACCCGTCCGTGACCGTTCGCTGCCGCCGCTTCTCGCGGAGCACACCTCGCACCTGACCGGTCACCGTCCGGCGCGCCGCATGGAGCATGCTCTCGGCGGCCGCGATGCCGCCCTCGCGCGCGACGTGAAGCGATGTCTCCCAGGCCACGACGGCGCCGGGCGTCAGGTGAACGCGGTGTTCCACGACCTGGCTGAAGTCGCGCCCGTGGGTCGCCTCCACGAGGCCGGCCACCCCGCTCAGGAGCAGCGCGCCGCGCGGAGCGTCCGCCCCGACCCAGGGGGAGCGCGTTCGCTGGCCGGCGAGTTCACCGCCCGGGCCGGGGACGAACGGACTCAGCCCGCCCCAGCTCATCCAGTGCCCGATGACGAAGTCGCGATAGTGGCTGCGGCCGCGGTGCGTGACGGTGGTCATGATCCGGAGGCGGTCCGTCCCGCTCTCGAGCACATAGTCGACTTCGACCTGTACCTGTTCGTCGCGTGCATCGCGTCCGGCGGCGCGCACGATCGCCTGCCCACCGTCACGACCGTCGCGGGCGACCCCGACCTCGGTCAGCAACGGCAACGCGCGTCCGTCGGGATCGAGAAAAAGCGCGGCCTCGCCGAGCGCGTCGTCCGTGTCGACCGGCGCGAGATCGATCAGGTGGCCACCGGTGGGCGCCACGCGCCCGCGGTGCCCGGCCCCTCGGATCACGGCCACGAGCCGGTCGTTACGGAGCACGAGGTCCCCGGGTTCCCCCGCCGCCGCGGCGCCGCGCGGCAAGTCTTCTCCGGAGGCCGCGACGAAGGCCCGCGCCGTCCCCCGATCGACCTGTGGGACCGGCGGGCTCGCGACGACCGGCGGGCCGACACGTTCGACCGTCACCGTGGGACGGGTCGGCCCGCCACAGGCCAGGAGCCACAGCGCCCAGACAAGCGCTCGACACGGTCGTGCCATGAGGTCCGCCTCCCCTCCGGGCGCCGTCCGCGCCGCGGCGCATCCTGCGCTCGCCGGCGACCCGGATCAACCGCTCAACGCGTTCACCGAGCCTTGTCCCGTCGGTCCGGCCGTGCTACGGGGCGGCCTCCACGCGCACCCGGAGAGGCATGCCCGACGAGCCCCGCTCACCCCGCCCCGACGCCGACCGGATCGCGCCCCATCGGGTTCTCGGCGTCGATCCGGGCTCCCGGCTCTGCGGTTGGGGTCTCGTCGAGGTCGAAGGCCCTCGGCTCGCGTCCATCGACAAAGGCGTCATCGTTCTCGACGCGTCGGCGCCGCTCGCCGTCCGGCTCGCCGTGCTTTTCGACCGCATCGGTGAGCTCATCGGCGTGTACCGCCCCACGTGCGCCGCCGTCGAGGGCATCTTCCAGCACAAGAACGCTCGCAGCGCCCTGGTGCTCGGACAGGCGCGCGGCGTTGCCCTCGCGGGTCTCGGCCGGGCCGGCCTCGAGGTCGCCGAATACACGCCGCAGCAGATCAAGAAGGCGGTGACCGGCACCGGGCGGGCCGAGAAGCAGCAGGTTCAGCTCGTCGTGTCGCGACGCCTCGGGCTCGTGGACCCTCCGCAGGCCGACGCGGCGGATGCGGTCGCCGTCGCGATCTGCCACGCGCAGCACCTGGCGTTTCCCTTGCCCGTCGACCTGCCCGTACCCCCTCGGCGCTCGGCAGGGCGTGCACGCTCCCAGGCGGCCCTGGCCGCATTGGTCGAATCTCAACGGCGGACGGCGCGCCCGGTGGCCGTCCCCCCTGGCCCCCGAGGCAAGACTCCATGATTGGTCGGCTCTCCGGCACGCTTGCGCTCAAACAGGTCGAGTCGGTCCTCGTCGAGGTCGGCGGTGTCGGCTACGAGGTCCACTGTCCGCTGACGGTCCTCGAGGTCCTGCCGCCCGAGGGCGGCGCCTGCGCCCTGTGGATTCACACACACGTGCGCGAGGACCAGATCGCGCTCTTCGGGTTCGGGACCCCCGACGAGCGCGCCTTGTTCCGGCTGCTCATCGCCGTGACGGGCATCGGCCCGAAGCTGGCGCTCGCCTGTCTCTCGGGGCTGAAAGCGGAGGCGTTTGCGCGTGCCGTCGTCGATGGCGACCTGAAGAAGCTGTCGGGCATCCCCGGCGTCGGCAAGAGGACGGCCGAGCGCCTCGTCCTCGAGCTGCGCGACAAGCTCTCGCGCCTCACGCTCGGGAGCGCCGCCCCACCGCCTCGACGCACCGCACACCTCGAGGACCTCCAGAGCGCCCTGTGCAACCTCGGTTATCGGGCGAAGGACGTCGAGGTCCTCGTGGCGAAGCTGACCGAAGAGAGCACGGAGGCGAGCTTCGAGGGGCTCCTGCGCGAGGCGCTGAAGCGCCTGAACGGCTGAGTGACCGTCAGCGCTCGACCCGCTCGAGGATGCGGAACTCGACGCGCCGGTTTTCGGCCTGTCCGGCGGCCGTCTTGTTGTCGGCGACCGGCACCGTCTCCCCGTAACCGCGCGCGTCGAGGCGACCTTCTTCGACGCCCTGCTTCACGAGGTAGGCCCGCACGGCTTCGGCGCGCTTCTGGGAGAGGTTCAGGTTGAATGCGTCGTTGCCGCGGCTGTCCGTGTGGCCCTCGACGCGGAGCCGGGTGATGTCCGGGTTGTGGCGCATGACCGTCGCCACCTGGTCGAGGATGCCGTAGCTCACCGGCTTGATGACCGCCTTGTTGGTCTCGAAGAAGACCTTGTCGAGGATTTCGATCTTGTCCTTCGTGATGCGGACCTTCGTCGGTCCCTGGTCGGGGCAACCGTCGTCATCTTCGACACCATTGATGGTCTCGGGCTCATTGGGGCACTTGTCCGCCGTGTCGAGGATACCGTCCTGGTCGTTGTCGGGATCGGGACAGCCGTCCGCGTCCTCGAAGCCGTCCTTGTCCTCCGGTTCGTTGGGGCACTTGTCGACGGAGTCGAGCAGGCCGTCGCCGTCGGAGTCCTTCTCGACGGGCGCCGCCACGACCGGCTCTTCCACCTCGTCCGGGCAGCCGTCGTCGTCTTCGAAACCGTTGCGCGTCTCTGGATCATTCGGGCAACGGTCGACGGCGTCGACGAGCCCATCACGGTCGTTGTCGGGGTCCGGACAGCCATCCGAGTCCTCGAAGTCATCCTTGTCTTCGGGGTCGTCCGGGCAATTGTCGTCATCGTCGAGCAGACCGTCCCCGTCACGATCGGACGCTTCGCTCTGGTAGGCCGCGCCGAGGAAGACCCGGAACTGAGGTGCGCCGTAGTCGGGAATGAGGCCGCGGCCGGCGCCGACCGTCATCATGATCCCGGGGGTCGTATAGGCGCGAAATGCGAGGATGGCCTCCATCGGGCTGTTCTTGCTACCCGACTGCACCTGCTCGACGGAGCCTGCGCCGAACAACTCGCCGATGAGCCAGAGATCCTGCGACCCGAGGCCGACCGCCGCAGAGGCGCCATACGTGAGTTCGTTGCCGACCTCGAGGCTGCCGACCTTGTCGTTCTCCGGGTACCACTTGAACCCGAGGTTGGCCGCGAGGTGGAGGATCTCGATCCGGAGTTCGGCGATGGCCTCTGGATTCAGCGTGAGCATCCGGCTGCCGACGAAACGGTCCTCGTCCCCCGTCTGAAACGTCACGGGGGCGGCAAGCGCGAGGCCGAAGCCGTCCTCGCGCCGCGCCTTCGGCCCGAAGAGCTGGAACTTGGGCAAGAACCGGACGTCGCCGAGGGCGAATCCCGACGGATCGTCGACGAAGAGGTTCAGCTCGGTCGAGCGGACCTGACCACCGGAGATGAAGTGCAATGGCACA
Organism: Myxococcota bacterium; assembly: GCA_023150895.1. GTDB lineage: Bacteria > Myxococcota_A > Bradymonadia > UBA7976 > UBA1532 > CAINDO01. The sequence continues at coordinate 5,384 of JAKLJY010000179.1, forward strand.
TCGAGGCCGAGCTCGAAGTGGTCGCCGAGACCAAGGATGCCCTGTACGTCGAACGTGACGAGGTGCTCGACGACCTTCTGCCGGATGCCACCACCGTCGTTTCGGAGAACGAGCGGGTTCTTGCCGTAGTTGACCCACAGGGACGGAACGAACGTCAGGTGCGGCGCCGTCGCAGCCCCGTCGACGGTCACGTAGTTCGTCGTGCCGGGCGCCGGCTCGAATTTCTGAATGTTCTGAGCGGCCGCCGGGGCGGCCATCGCCAGACCAAACGCCGCACCGAGGAACCAGCGCGTGGCCGCCTCGGGCCGAAATGTGCGCGTCGTGGTATCTGTTCTCATGAAGTCACTCCGTCCGGACCGTTCGCGGAGCCGTTAGCGACCCCGCCCGAAAAAGGCGCGGGATGATAGCGAATTCCCCGCGCAATAACACTGGACATCCGTACAGAATTCGGGAACATCTCGGTCATGGCCCGCCCCGCCTCGTCGACGTCCTCCGATGCGCCCGCGCCCGCCGACCGCCTCGTCGATCCGGCCCCCGCGCCGTCCGAGGCCAGTGGCCTGGCGGACGCCAATCTCCGCCCGGCTCAGTTCGACGAATATGTCGGTCAGGCCCGCGCCAAGGACAACCTCCGGGTCTTCGTGGCCGCCGCGCGCGGCCGGGGCGAGGCCCTCGACCACGTCCTGCTCAGCGGGCCGCCCGGCCTCGGCAAGACGACCCTCGCGAACATCGTCGCCACCGCGATGGGCGTCCGTCTGCACGTCACGAGCGGTCCGGCCCTCGAAAAGAAGGGCGATCTCGCCGGCATCCTCACCAATCTCGAAGAGCACGACGTCCTTTTCATCGACGAGATCCACCGATTGAGCGCCGTGGTCGAAGAGAACCTGTATCCGGCGATGGAAGACCGCCGTTTCGACGTCGTCATCGGTGAAGGCGTCTACGCCCGCAGCTACCCGATTCAGCTCAAACCGTTCACCCTCATCGGCGCGACGACGCGGGCCGGGCTCCTGACCTCACCCATGCGGGACCGCTTCGGCATCGTCGAGCACTTGGAGTTCTATTCCGTCGAAGAGCTCGTCCTGATCGTCACACGCTCCGCGCGGCTGATGCAGATCCATCTCGCCGAGGACGGCGCCTTGGCCATCGCCAGCCGCGCACGGGGTACGCCCCGCATCGCAAATCGGCTGCTTCGACGCGTCCGCGACTTCGCCGACGTATGGAACGGCGGTGTCGTCACGAGCGACGTCGCCGCCCGAGCGCTCGATCAGCTCGAGGTCGACGACGTCGGTTTCGACCGGATGGACCGTCGCCTGCTGTTGACGCTGATCGACAAGTTCGACGGTGGCCCGGTCGGCCTCGAGACGCTGGCGGCGGCCATCGGCGAAGAAAAAGACACCATCGAAGACGTCTACGAGCCCTATCTGCTGAAAGAGGGCTACCTCAAGCGAACGCACCGTGGACGGGTCGCAACGGCCCGGGCCTACCAGCACTTTCACCGCGACCGCCCGCGTATGGGCGAGCAGCTCGAGCTATGAGCCTCCGATTCTTTTTGGTGTGGGCGCTCGCGCTCACGTCGGCGGTCGGGTGCGGGCCCGTCGCGGTTCGCCAGGCCGCCGGCGATGCACTGCGCGCCGCCGAAGCCCGCCTCGTCGAGCGCGGCATCGCACTGGATGCCGCCGGTCGACGCGCCGACGCGTTCCGGACGGAGCGCTACTGCTACGTCCCGCCCGACGCGCAAGGCAACGACTGGGCACGCAGCCTCATCGCGCCTTACCGTGGCCCGCTGGCCATCACGGTGGAAGGCGACGCGGGCGAACAGGCGGAAGCCCGCCGGCGCTGTGCCTATTTGTTCCGTGTCGAAGTGACGGCGCAGGGGGCGCAGGGGTCGGCGACGCTCACGGCCACGGGCGAGTGGTGGCGCCTCGCTCAGCGGCGCTGTGAAACGCTGGGCAACGCCCTCGTCGGTCGAATGCGCTGCGAGTACGGATACGACGGCGCGGTCGCCCCCCAGGCGATCGAGCCCCACTTCCACTCGATGTTCACGGGCCTCTGAGACGCGCAGGCGGGTGGCGTCAGGCCGGTCGCAGCATCCACGCGACGCCCCACATCGCGAGGAGGAAGGCCGCCACCACCAGCCCGACGCGAAGCGTCCGGCGAGCCGTCGAGTTCGGCCCCGAGACCCCACGCCCCGGCGTCGATCGCCGGCGGGGCGGCGCGACGGGCGTCACCGGGCGGGTCTGCGGGACGTCCGCCGCTGGGGTCTGGAGATGGGCGAGCGCTTCGCGGGCCGCCCGAGCGACCGCCTCCATCGAGGGCCACCGCTCCGCCGGGTCCCGCGCCAGCATCCGCGCCACCAGCGCGTCGAGCGCCTCCGGAAAACGACGCCCGGCCCGGACCTCGCTCATCGGCAGCGCGTCTTCGGTCAGGCGAGCGATCATGATCGCCTGGGCGTTGGGCCCGCTGAACGGGAGTTGGCCCGTCCACCAGAGATACGCACACACCCCCAGGCTGAAGATGTCGGAGCGATGATCGAGGTCCACTGCGCCCCGGGCCTGCTCGGGCGACATGAACTCCGGCGTCCCGAAAACCCGGCCGGTCGCGGTCTGACCGACCGTCCCCAGACTCGCGTCGAGGTGTTTGACGATGCCGAAGTCGAGGATCCTCACCCGAAATCCGGGGGACCCCTCGACGGGCTCGAGCAGCAGATTGTCGGGTTTCAGATCCCGATGGACGAGGCCGGCCTCGTGGGCCTCGGCGAGGCCGGTGGCGGCCTGCGCGAGCAGCTCCAGGCCGTCCCGTGCCTCGAACCAGCCCGCCCGCCGCAAGCGCTGCGAAACGGACTCCCCTTCGACGAGCTCCATTGCAATGAAGAGCGCCCCGCCGGGCAGCTCGCCGGAGGCCTCGATGCGGACGGCGTGCGGACCGTGGAGGCGAGCGGCGGCCCGAGCTTCCCGGCGGAAGCGACGGACCATGTCCTCCGACTGGCTCAGCCACCCGTGAAGGACTTTGACCGCCCGTAATTGGCCGTCCCGAGTCCGGGCGCGATACACCACACCCATGCCGCCGGCGCCGAGCCGACCCTCGAGGCGATACCGGCCATCGACGGTCGTGCCGAGGAGCGGGTCCTCGGGGAATCCGCGTGCAGGGGCGTCCTGACCACACGCGGGGCAGACGACGGGTGGCGGCTCGGTGTCGATCGTGGCCTGACACCCGGGGCAGTGGCGCATGCGCTTCCTTTACACCCGTCCGTTGGCAACCGCGAGCCGGGTGTGCTAACAGGCCCGCCCATGCCAGCCTTTCGCAAGGTCCTGATTGCCAACCGCGGTGAGATCGCGTGCCGCATCGCCACCGTCCTGCGCGAGCGGGGCGTGGCCAGCGTCGCCGTCCACTCCGAGGTCGATGCCGGCGCCCGCCATGTCCGCCTGGCCGACGAAGCCGTCGCGATTGGTCCTGCGCCGGTCGCCCAGAGCTATCTGAACCAGGACGCGGTCATCGAAGCCGCCCTGCAAACGGGCGCCGAAGCGATTCACCCGGGCTACGGGCTCCTCTCGGAGAACGCGGGGTTTGCGCGCCGCGTCGCCGCGGCGGGCCTCGTCTTCATCGGTCCGACGCCTGAGGCCATCGACGCCATGGGCGACAAGGCGCGCGCCCGAGAGACGGCCCGCGCGGCCGGTTGCCCCGTCGTCCCCGGTTCCGACGGTCCCGTCGACGACGACACCGCAGCCGCGGCGATCGCGGCGTCGCTGGGTTATCCGGTCCTCGTCAAGGCGGCGGGCGGCGGCGGTGGCATCGGCATGGCCATCGTGGAGAGCCCGGAGAAACTCCCGCGGGCGCTCACGAGCTGCCGAGACCGCGGCCGCAGCAGTTTCGGCAACGCGGCGGTCTACCTCGAGAAGTACATCGAGCGCCCCCGCCACATCGAGGTCCAGGTCCTGTTCGACCACCACGGACACGGCGTGCACCTCTTCGAGCGCGAGTGCAGCGTTCAGCGGCGGCACCAGAAGGTCATCGAAGAGGCCCCCTCACCGTTCGTGCAGCGCACCCCCGGCCTCCGGGACGGCCTGACGCGCGCGGCCCTCGCAGCGGCGAGCGCCATCGGATACCGCAACGCCGGCACCGTCGAGTTCGTCGTCGGCCAGGACGGGGCGTTCTACTTCATCGAGATGAACACGCGCCTGCAGGTCGAGCACCCGGTGACCGAGGCGATCACGGGCGTCGACCTCATCGGCTGGCAACTCGAGATTGCGGCGGGCGCGCCGCTCACCCTTCTTCAGGATGAGCTCGTCATTCGTGGCGCGGCGATCGAGTGCCGCCTGTATGCCGAGGACCCCGAGAAGTCCTTCGTCCCGCGGCCCGGTCGGATCGGAGCGTTCGAGCCCCCGACGGGTGAAGGCGTCCGTTTCGATACGGGGGTCGGGCCGGAGACAGACGTGACGCCGTACTACGACCCCATGATCGCGAAGCTCGTGACGCGGGGCGCCAATCGGGCCGAAGCGACGACGCGCGCCCTCTCTGCGCTCGAAACACTTCGTCTCGAGGGCCTCACGACCAACCGCGACTTCCTCCGAGCCATTCTCGCCACCGAGACCTTCGCCGCCGCCGACTACGACACCGGCTGGCTCGAGCGGTACGTCAAGGCCAACCGCAAGACCTGAGTCGCCCAGGATCCCCCATGCTCCACATCAAAGCCCACATCACCGGAACCGTCTGGAAGATCGAGGTCGCCGTGGGCGACACGGTCGGCGAGGGCGACATCATCGCCATCCTGGAGTCCATGAAGATGGAGATGCCCGTCGAGACGGACGATGCCGGGCGCATCACGGAGATCCTCGTCAAAGAAGGCGAAGCCGTCACGGAAGGTCAGCCCCTCGCGACCATCGAAACGGACTGACGAGCGAGGCTATACTCCCCGGATGGTCGCGCGCCGGCGTGCGTCGGTCGCGGACGTTCATCGAAACTGAACGGATTCGGGGGAATTGCATGACCAGGAAGTCACTCGCGGTCGCGCTCGGTGCGATGCTCGTCGCCGGGTGTAGCGACGGCTCGGTCGCCAGCGGCGGCAAGGTGGACGTCGGCGGCGGCCGCGACGCGCAGACGGACATGCTGCCGGGCGCCGAGGACGTCCGGGGCGACGGCACCGGCGGCCGCCCCAACGATGGCGGTCCGGGTGGTGGCGGCGGCGGCGGGACGACCCCGGAACCCGACGCTGCCCCGGCCCCCGGCGAGTTCGGCGCGCCGTGCACCGACGGGCTCGACTGCCTCAGCGGCTACTGCGTCCCGGCCCCCGGCGGTGAGCGGGTCTGCACGGAGCGGTGCGGCACGGCCGAAGATTGCCCCGCCGGCTGGAGCTGCGATCCGGTCGGCAACTCCGGCGCCGATCGCGACTTCATCTGCATCGCCGAGCGCCATGTGCCCTGCCTCCCCTGCCGAACGGATGCGGACTGCGGCAGCGGACAGGACCTCTGCCTGCAAATCGGCGCGTCGACGTACTGCGGTCAGAACTGCGAGCGCGCGGACTGCCCGGAGGGGTTCGACTGCCGGGACGTCACGGACGCCGCGGGCGCGGTCGTGAGCCGCCAGTGCCAGCCGACGTCGGACACCTGCAAGCCCTGCATCGATCCGGACGGCGACGGGTACGGCCTCGGCGAGGACTGCGCAGGCATCGACTGCGACGAGACGAATCGCGAGATCAACGCCGGCGCGACGGAGATCTGCGACGCCCTCGACAACGATTGCGACTCGGTCCCGGACGACGGCGTCGTCGCGCCCGAGAATTTCGCATGCCTCGCGGTCGGCGTGTGCGAGGGGACCACCCCCGCCTGCCGAGCGGGTCAGTGGATGTGCCCCTATCCCGAGGACACCTACGAAGCCGACCTCGAGCGCGCCTGTGACGCCCTCGACAACGACTGCGACGGCGAGGCCGACGACGACTTCGACTTCGACAACGATCCGGCGCACTGCGGCGCCTGTGGCGTCGTCTGCGGTTTCCCGAATGGGGCACCGGCCTGTGTCGTGGGCGACTGCGCGCTCGCGGCGTGTTTTGCCGGCTTCTGGAACGTCGACGGCAACGAGGCCAACGGCTGCGAGTACGCCTGCAATCGGACGAATGAGGGCGTCGAGCAGTGCGACGGCATCGACAACAACTGCGACGGCCTCATCGACGAGACCTTCGACCTCCAGTCCGACGTCGACCACTGCGGTCGTTGCGGCCGCACGTGCGAGTATCTGAACGGCGTGCCCCGGTGCGACCGGGGCGAGTGCGCGCTCGACCAGTGCGAGCCCGGCTTCGTCGACGCCAACGGGGATTCCGCCGACGGCTGCGAGTACGTCTGCGCGCCGAGCAACGACGGCGTCGAGATTTGCGACACCGTCGACAATGACTGCGACGGCGTCGTCGACGACGACTTCGACCTGCAGTCGGACATCGGGCACTGCGGCGCCTGCGGCCGAACCTGCGCCTACGCGGATGCCACCCCGCTCTGCGTCGAGGGTCTCTGCCGGATGGGCGCGTGCAGCCCGGGATTCTGGGACGTCGACCGACGCAGCGAGAACGGCTGTGAATACGCGTGCCAGTTGACGCGGAACGGCCAGGAGATCTGCGACGGCCTGGACAACGACTGTGACGGCGTCGTCGACAACGGGTTCGCGCTCGACATCGACCCCTTCAACTGCGGCGGTTGCAGCATCCTCTGCGAGTTCTCCCATGCCGGCGCCCTGTGCGTCGCCGGGAGCTGCGCCATGGCCGCCTGTGACCTCGGCTGGGTGGACGCGGACCTCGACGCCGGGAATGGCTGCGAGTACGCGTGCACGCCCGACGCGGATCCGACCGAACAGTGCGACGAACGCGACAACGACTGCGACGGGCGGGTCGACGAGACCTTCGATCTCTCGTCGAACCTCGACCACTGCGGCGCCTGCGACGCGCCCTGTCGGCCGGACAACGCCCGGGGCGAGTGCGTCGAAGGACGATGTGGGGTCCTCCGGTGCGACGCCGGGCACTTCGATCTCGACGGCGATCCGGACAACGGGTGCGAGTACGCCTGCGCCGGCGACGGCGGTGCCGAGACGTGCGACGGCGTCGACAACGACTGTGACGGCCTGACCGACGAGGACTTCGACCTCGGGACGGACGTCGGCCACTGCGGTCGTTGCGGCAATGCCTGTGCTTTCGAGAACGCCGGTGCGGCCTGCCAGGCCGGCGTCTGTCGAATGCAAGCGTGCAACGCCGGCTTCTGGGACCTCCGCAACGGTGAGCTCGACGGCTGCGAATACGCCTGCGCCCTTACGCTCGGCGGCAACGAGTCCTGCGACCGCATCGACAACGACTGCGACGGCATCGTCGACGACGGGTACGACCTGCAGACGGACATCGACCACTGCGGCACCTGCGAGACCCGGTGCAGCTTCGCCAACGCCGAGGCGAGCTGCCAGGGGGGAACGTGTCGCCTCGGCGCGTGTCTCGGCGGGTTCCTCAACCAGAACGGCGATCCGGCCGACGGCTGCGAGTACGGGTGCGCGCCGAGCAACGGTGGCGTCGAGCGCTGCGACGGGGTCGACAACGACTGTGACCGTCAAGTGGACGAGACGTTCGACCTCGCGACGGACGTGAACAACTGCGGCGCGTGCGGCGTCGCCTGCCGATTCGCCGACGCGAGCGCGAGCTGTGTCGCGCGCGTTTGCCGAATGGGGGCCTGCGATCCGGGACACGTCGACCTGAATGGCCTCTCGGAAGACGGTTGCGAATACGCCTGCAGCGTCGCGAACGGTGGCGTCGAACTGTGCAACGGTCGTGACGACGACTGCGACGGGGCGGTCGACGAGACGTTCGATCTCAACGTCGACCTGGCCAACTGTGGTGCCTGCGGAGTCGTTTGTGCGTACGACTTCGGGGTGCCCGTCTGCGACCGCGGCACGTGCGAGCTCGCCGCGTGCGTCGGCAATCACTGGGATCTCGACGGTCTGGCCGGAAACGGCTGCGAGTACGCCTGCGCGCCGACGAACGGCGGCGTCGAGATCTGCGACGGGATCGACAACGACTGCGACGGCGGGAACGACGAAGGCTTCGACCCCGACACCGATGTGAACCACTGCGGCGGATGCGGCAACCGCTGTGACCTGCCCTACGCCGTCCCTGCGTGCGTCGGTGGCGACTGCGTCGTCGCATCGTGCGCGGCCGGCCGGGTCGATCTGAACGGTCAGCCGGGCGACGGCTGCGAGTACGCGTGCACGCGCAGCAACGACGGAAACGAGATCTGCGACACCATCGACAACGACTGCGACGGCGTGGTCGATGACGGGTTCGATCTGACCTCGGACCCCGCCAACTGCGGTCGCTGCGGGACGAGCTGCGCGCGACCGAACACCGTCTCGGCCTGTCAGGCGAGCGCCTGCGCCTTCAATGGGTGCGCGAATGGCTGGTGGAATCTCGATGGCGACTTCGCCAACGGGTGTGAGTATCGCTGCAACTTCATCTCGGCAGCCGACATCCCCGATCCGGCCGGCATCGACGCCAATTGCGACGGCATCGACGGCGTCGCCGCCAACGCGGTTTTCGTCGCCTCGAACGGCGACAATGGCGCCGCCGGCACGCGGGGCGCCCCCCTGCGGACGATCAGCGCCGGCGTGACGATGGCCGCCTCTCGCGGCGCGGGTTACCAGGTCCTCGTCGCGGCGGGCAACTACACCGAGGAGGTCGTCCTCGCCAACGGCATCGGCGTCTTCGGCGGTTACAACCGGGCGCAGAACTGGTCGCGCAGCCTTGCCGACAACCCGACGACCATCAATGGCAACCCGCGCGCCATCGTTGCGGACGCCATCACGCTCGCGACGGAGGTCCAGGGGTTCACGTTGAACGGCGCGTCCCCCGTCGCGGCGGGCGCGTCGAGCTATGCGGTCGTGCTGCGAAACAGCAACGCCAACCTCATCATCGCGAACTGCACGGTAAACGCCGGCAACGGCGCCGCTGGCACCGCGGGCTCGGACGGCACCAACGGGGCCAATGGCGGCCTCGGCGGTGTCGGTGCGCTCGGCGGCGATGGGACGACGAACGGCGGTAACGGCGGTTCGGCCGGGAGCTCGACCTGCAACGCCGGCGGCGCGGGCGGTCGCGGGGGCTACAACGGCGCCAACAGTTCGCCGGGCAGCCAGGGCGGCGGCGGTACCGCCGGCGGCGCCGCGGTCGGAACCGGGTGCTCGATCGCCGGACGCAACGGGAACAACGGTGCCAATGGGGCCGCCGGCGCGGACGGCAGCGCGGGGAACGGCGTCGGCATGGTCGCGGCCGGGGTCTGGATTGGCTCGGCGGGCGGCGCCGGGGCGAACGGCACCCACGGGGCGGGCGGCGGGGGCGCCAGCGGCGGCGGCGGGACGACGTCCTGCACGAGCTGCAATGGCGTGCCCTGCGATCTCTTCGTCGGCTGCGTCTGCAACGCCGATCGCGGCGGGGGTGGCGGCGGTGGCGGTGGTGCGGGCTGTCGCGGCACGGCGGCGACGGGCGGCAGCGCCGGGGGCGGTTCCTTCGGCATCTTCATCGTCGGCGGCAACCCCGTGATCCGGGACACCACGGTTCGCGGCGGCCGGGGTGGGGCCGGCGGCGCGGGCGGGCGCGGCGGCACCGGCGGGAC